>JBGVRA010000127.1:0-1945 GCA_045127955.1 Anaeroplasmataceae bacterium | reverse complement strand
TAACATAAACTATCTTAAAACAAATATTGAAGGATATATCTCAATAAATAAAAATTTTAAAGAATGTTTTACTATAGACACCCCTAAGGCTTTGGAACTCCTTCAAGGTAAAAATTTCTATGCAAGCAAATTTGATTCTATAAGAGAATTATTACAAAATGCTGTAGATTCATCATTAGTTAAGTTTTTTGTTGATTATAAAAACAAGCCATTACCCAATTCACCTCAAGAACTTTATAATGAATCGCTTTCAAATTATTGTATTGAAGTAAATGTAAAACAAATAGAAAATGCAATAGAAATAAGTATCAAAGATTATGGCATTGGATTGTCTAAAAATCGCATGAAGTATTTAACTCACACAGGAAGTTCATCTAATGACATAGACAAACAATTAATAATAAACAATATGCCAGAATGGATGCGTCCTTCAGGAATCTTTGGTATTGGTTTTCAAAGTGTATTTTTATTAACCTCTAAAGTATATATACAAACAAAGGATTATGTTACGGACGAAAAATTGTCATTAGAACTACATAGCCCAAATTCAGGTATGAAAGGAGAAATTTTTCTTAAACAATTAAATGAAAATATAACTACCGGATTTTCTATTAGTTTTAAGATATCTAATCATAATTTTGAAGATAATTATACAGATCCATTTGGTGCAATACAAAGAATTACTGCTGTTGAACAAATTATTGAACATATTAGCGCTTATGCTAAAAGTTCTATGATTCCAATAAAAATTAATGGTAATATAATCGAAAGGACTCAGTATGATTATTTCGATTCTGAAAATAAGATTGAGCTTAAATTTGAAAATTTGGAGATATTGGCTAAATATTCGACAAAAGTTGAATACAGATATAGAAACGCAAATATAGGAATAGATTCACTTGCTGTTATGTTTTTGCATCCATCTATTAATATACATTTTGGAAATGCCAAATCATTACTAACTTTAAGCAGAGATAAAATTAACAAATCTGAATTATTTTTTGTAGAAAACAGAATTATTAGTTCTATTGCCAACTATATCAATAGTCCAATTTTTACAGAAAAAAAATATAACGATATTTCTAAAATATTATTCTCCTTCTATGTTAATCAAAAAAAATTAAACAATAAGGTGAAAACACCTTTACCTCAATTAGATTCTTTCAAATTTTTATCAGATATATCATTCAAGGAAATAATAGATAGTAAATATATTTACTTTTTAACTACAAATGAAATTCAGATTTTTTCTATAAAAAAAGAAAATGAGAACATTATAATTTCAGTTAATTCTTTAGCTATAATGCAAATAAGATTTTTCTATGAATATGCAATGTTTTTATTTGATGTTTTATCTGATAAGAAGAAAAATTCATTTTGCTATAAATTATCCAAGAATAATGGTTTTCTTAATAAAGAATTTTTGTTTACTGATGAAATTGATAGATTTACCGAATTATCTATCAACGACATTAATGATATATGTAGAATAAATTCGCAAAGAAACTTTATACATTATATCAGTGGATATGATGAAATAATGATACCTGCTACATTTACTGATGATAGAATTACTTATGATACAGATATCTGGATAAAAAACAAATTCAGTTTCCAGAAAATTTTATCTCCTTTCATAAGAATTAATGATAAAAATAAAGATTGCCGTAATGAAGAATTTTATAAATATGTATCTAAGGCAAACGGAAAATCAATAGAAGATATTAAACGAGTATATGATAAATTTGTAGACGATTGTTATAAAATTGGAATTAAAACCATATAATAAGCCTTTTGGTATTTAGGGCAGTGTCCAAAATATTGTGTAAATGAGAAAACAGGATTCAGCTATAATCTCCTATATCTGGATTCTGTTTTCAAATATAAGAATAAATTGGTTCATAATCAAGCCCCAATTATGAATAGGTTGTGTCCATTTCTTCTC
>JBGVRA010000126.1:0-16551 GCA_045127955.1 Anaeroplasmataceae bacterium | reverse complement strand
GTTGGGCCACGATTTCGCTATTGCTTCTTTTCACGTTCCATCACTGGTTTACACTTTGCAAGTTGCTATCGAGTTCGCGACAAATACGCCTCTTAGGACTTTCACCTTAGAGATATGGCATGCCCGTCATACTAATAAAAGTCCTATAATAACTATAGGACTTTTACAAATTATTTAATTTTTTTTACCTTAAGAGTGAAATCTTTTAAATTTATTGTTAATTTATAAGTACCAGATTCTTTTACATATTCATCTATAAAAACCAAATCATCTTCATCAATTATAGATAACTTATATTTAAAACCTAATGTTGGATACAATGCTGGAATTAAAACATAAGGGTCATTAGGTTTACCTTCTGCGACAAATTCATATTCAAATATATATGGAATATTAGGGTCAACTGGATTTAATTCGTTTCCTTTATTAAATTCAACTTGACAGTAATATGAAGCAGTATCTGGATTAACCAATTCAATACGCATTTTATATGTTTTTGCATGTAAATATATTTTATATACACCACCAACATGTACTCTTGCACGATTAAGTATATCATCCCAATGTATTATCTTATCAATGACTTCATCTTCAACATTTATTTTATAGTTACTATTATGTGAATCACTATAAAATGTAATTGCTGCATCTAGAGGGATTTCTTTTTCAATATAGTATTCATTAGTCTCGCTATTATATTCCATATTATGATATGTATGATCATCCATTGATACATGAATATTTAATTGACAACTTCTAATAGTTTCATATACAGGTACATCAATATCACTGACTCTTACCATATCTATTCCAAATGTATCTAAATCTAATATCAAATCATATATGCCTTCTTTTACTATATCTATTTCATATGCATTTTGTTTTTCTGTATATAAAATACTTGCGTATTCTAAATCAGAATCATCGCTTAAGATTGCATAAACATTACCAAGTGAATTCTCATTTTTATAGTAAATTAATTGAAAATAATCTTCAACATAAAAATAAATATTATGGTAAATTCTTTTATTTTCATCATCTTTATCGATAGTAAATGGTCTATTAATAGTATAATTACCATTTACATAAGTAACTAAATTTAAATGCTTAGAAGTATAATATGATTTATCATGAAATAAATCATCATCAACTTTAGGTGTGTATTCTTCTAAATCTAATGTATTATCAATAATTGGAAATCCATTTTCATTTAATTTAATATCATCTCCAAAAATATCACAACTTGATAAAAATAACATTCCTAAAATAACTAACAAATAGATAAATATTTTTTTCATTTCCAAAAATACTCCTTATCTTAATTAATTATTTAATCCTGTAATAGTAAGAACACCTGTTTCTACATTATATACTAAATCATAAGTTCCAGCTTTATCAAAGAATACGATATCCATACCATTTGATTCAATTATATGAGCAATAGAACTATTTGAATTAGGATCAATAGTAATAGGATAATATTGGGTATAAGTGTTGCTTATAAAAGATATATTTGTGCTAGTATCAGCAACTAATCCTTCATATGATATAGTATTATCTTCATTTTTTATAAGTGGAATAAATTCTCCGTTTAAATACATATATAAATCAGCAGTTTCTTCTACATAAGTATCTTCAAGCATAAATCCATCATAACATGGCATGTAACTAATCATATAATTGCCACTAGTTAAAATCTTAATATAGTCGCCATCTTTTGTAAAATTACTACTTGATGTATATGCTTCACATAATCTAGTAGCATCAATTATAGAATTTGAGCTATTATTTCTTAGATTAAATTTCATACCTGCTTCTAAATAAATAGTATCAGTATATACATATAATCCATGTTCATTAATATATGAAACTATATCTTCATTATTAGTAACTTTTTCATGAGTAATATGCCATAATAATTCATTAGAAGTTTCTTCATTTAATGGTATATTTATTTCTACTAATGAAATACTTTCTGTTTCATCCTCAAATACAACATCAAAAGAATTTCCATCGTTTGGAGCAAACACCTTATTAATATAAATTTGTTTATTACCATCTTGATCAAATTCAATCGCGTATCTACAACTATAATCAATAACAAATTCATTATTGCTACCAGCATGATAATCCCATGTATTCCATAAATATTCCTCTGATAAATCGCTATAATCATAAACTATATTATTTACATTATCAATAATAACAAAAGTATCATTTACTTCAAGTGGAACATATCCATAAATATATGTCATTGTTCCATCAGGATATGAAACATAATTCATTGGATATTCAGTATCATTAATCTTAATAACAACGCCTTCATATTTATTTCCATCAATAAATAACATTAATCCATTTAAAGTTGCAGTTAAAGTAACATTAGATACCGCAGTGGTAAGGATGAAACCATTTTCATCCAAATTACCACTACCTAAATAATCATAAACTATAGATGAATCACTAGTTTGACAGATACTAATAGGATCACCTTCAACAACACTGATGTTTTCTTTAGACAAAGTTATTTCATTTTCTTTTGTTTCTACTAAATTAAGCTCATAATATGTGCCATTTACATTAATCGATAAGTCAGTAGAAAGTTTAGGAATACTTATTGATTCTATTTCTTGATGTTCCTCATCAAAATACTTACCACAAACACCACATAGATAATAACAAATATTTCCTTCCTCAAAGAACGTAGGTTGTTTTTGAGGATGCATTTCATATGTATGATCACCAATTGGTAAAGTTAAATCTTCTGTTTCTTCATAATTCATATCAAATATTTTTTCACAAACACTACAATAGTAATGTTCCATAATACCAGTTTCAAGACAAGTATTTGGTATTTCTTCAACATATATATAGTCATGATCACCAATTGGTAAAGTTAAATCTTCTATTTCTTCATAATACATATCAAATATTTTTTCACAAACACTACAATAGTAATGTTCCATAATACCAGTTTCAAGACATGTTGCTGGTATTTCTTCAACATATATATAGTCATGATGTACCACTATAGTACCAGTTACATTGATCACACCATCAGGATAACTATATTCAGGATTATCAATCCAGTATTCAGCAGGATGGAATTCATATTCATCTTGATATGATTCTGCTATATCATGCATTATTTCGCCTTCAAGTTCATATCTATATGCAATATCCCAAGCATTATAAACTATATCATCAGTTGGATAGTCAAAGAAATTAACTCTTCCTTCACTTGATAAACTAATAACCGAATATGCATTATCAAGCATTCCACCAACTTCACCACCAGCGTATGAAACAAAACCACCTGTCATCCTAATATCAACATATTTCTTAACAAATGGATTTTCACCAGTAGTCCATACAGCATATAAGCAGCCACTTTCCTCACCTGTTATTTTGTATGTAAAGATTTGACTTTCACTTAATAAAATAAATTCTCGACCATTAACACCGTAAGTTTCCATATACCAACCCAAGAATACATCACATCCATATTCAGGATTATAAGTAGTGTTCAATTCAAAACTTTCTCCTGCTTTACCTTCAATTTCATTAGAATAATGCATTTCTCCACCGTTAACACTAACATATGAATCATAATTCCATCCTTCACAATATACTCTATATACTGCGTCTACATAAACAGGTGTTAATGTCATATTAGAAGTAACTTCAAAACTATTATCATAGAATTCATCTCCATTTTGATCTACCCAGTAATCAAATGTTTTACCACTTATATAATCAGAATATACATACACTTGTGTATTAGCTTCTACTTCTACACTACCTCGATAAAATTCACCATCAATTTCGAAATATCCATTTTCAACTGTAATTGTATAAATTACCCCTGGTTCTACTGGAACTTCAACTTTGTGGTAAACAACTCTAATGTAAACTGCATCCCTACATGGATTATCAGAAGTATTAAATGTATAAGTCGAACTATTAGATAATAATACCCATTTTTGGTTTTCAAAGTCCCAAATTTCATAACAATCAAATACAAGACTTTCTTCATCATTCCAAGTTAATGTTAAATTATTTCCACTATCATATACATAAGCTGAATTATTATATACGTTTACATCACTTCCGCTTAATTCAACACAACCTGAAGGATCACTTAATAATAATCTAAATGCATTAATATTTTCTGGAACAGTTAGTGTAAAGTTACTAAATGAATTACGCTTAGAACATAAAGATTTAATATCTTGTTCAATATTACCATATGAATATACAACTGATTTATCAGCTTCGTCCATTGCTTCGTATTCTTCAGGAGATACGATTTCTTTGTATTTTCTCATAATAAATGTAGTTCTATAATATGTGCCAAAATCTTCATAACCATATGTGATTCCTGTTTCTTTATCAACGTGAATATATTTTTTATATGATTCATTTTTATCTTTAACATAGCTAATTATATCTCTACCACCTGTTGAAACATACTCATCATTTTCATCATAATAACCACCTTCGAATGCTTTACCTTCATAGTAAATTTCCCAATATGTGCCTGATAAATCATTATATTCCTTAGTAGTAGGAATGCGGAAATTATTATAAGTTTCAGCCCATTCATTATAATAACTTTCAAGTACTGATGATCTTGCGCTCATACTATTACTTAATAACATGCCATCTCCACATCCAATATTATAATCAGGAGAATCTAAAGTTTTAATCCAATCATTTACATCATATGCATATCCATAAACTGCCCATAAGTATTCATCTCTTCGATCACCTTTTGATTTAGATAAATAAATAGGCTCGATTGTAGTTGAATCCTCATCATCTATATACATAAAAATATAAGTATCATGATAATCTGCATTTGATGAATATGCATATTCATATTGAATAGCCCAAATATATACTTTTTTACCTTCTTCGTTTCGATAACTATAGTAGTATTCATCGTTACATACCTTTCCACCATAAGTGTATTGGTAATGAATCATCTTATTATCCATAAAACCAACAAGGTCTAAGTTATCTAAATACCAATATTCTTCATAGTAATCACAGAATTTACAATAAACCCTATACTTGCCATATTGACCATTTTGACTAGGTTCAATAATATCCCAGTTATCATAATCTATTGTGTGTTCATCTGTGACAGGAATACTTTCAAACCATTCATGACCACAATAACATTCATGTTTAATTTGACCTTCTTCTGTATGACCAGCTTCTTTTATTATCTCACTATTCATTTCTTCATGTAAATCATAAATAACTTCACCACAATTAATACATACTTGCATATGATATTGACTATTATAATTTACTATTTCATCAAAATAATGTTGGCCACCACTTAAGAATTCTAATTCATATTTAACATCGCCTAAAGCATTTGTCGAAATATAAAGATCGCCTTCTTCACAATTTCCTTTATTAATTAATGTACGATTTGTAAAATTATTAGTATCCATATCTTCAAATATTGGATAATAATAACCACTTCTAAATACAAGCATAGAGAAATCTGCATCAGGAATAACTGTACCGGTTGCAGAAACCCAATGTTTAAATGTTCTACCTTCTTGAGCAATTAAAGAAACATTTAATACATAGTTTTCTTGAGCAATATATACATTAGCATTTTCACCATATAATTTAGAATTAGAAGTAACTGTTTCAGTTCCTTCAAATACTGCAGTACCACCAGATATTACAATAATGATACCTGAATCTTTTTCTTTAGTTCTTCCACATACTGTACATGTATATACAACTGCTCCGGTGTTATCATCAGTAACTCCATCATCAAATGTACAATTTTCTATTATTAATTCACCACATTGACACTCTTTATAATGTTTTTCTAAATTAATTTGATCCGGTATCCAATTACCATACTCATGTCCATTTGTTTTATCAATACTTTCTTCTTTTGTTCTTCCACATATTGTACATGTGTATGTTTTTATACCTTCTTCAATATGTGATGGTTCTTTTGTTACATGACCTTCATCATATGTACAATCACCTGTTTCAGTTGCACCACAGTTACATACTCTTACATGTTTATCTTCATGTTCTAGGCTTGCTGCCCAACTACTAAATACATGTTCAACAGTTTTATCAATACTTTCTTCTTTAGTTCTTTCACAAACTGTACATGTATATGTTTTTATACCTTCTTCAATATGTGATGGTTCTTTTGTTACATGACCTTCATCATATGTACAATCATCTGTTTCAGTTGCACCACAGTTACATACTCTTACATGTTTATCTTCATGTTCTAGGCTTGGTACCCAACTACTAAATACATGATCAACAGTTTTATCAATACTTTCTTCTTTTGTTCTTCCACATACTGTACATGTATATGTTTTTATACCCTCTTCAAAGTGTGTTGCTTCTTTAGTAACTATACCTTCATCATATGTACAATCAGATGTTTCAGTCTTTCCACAGTTACATACTCTTACATGTTTATCTTCATTTTCTAGGCTTGGTGCCCAACTACTAAATACATGATCAGCAGTTTTATCAATACTTTCTTCTTTTGTTCTTCCACATACTGTACATGTGTATGTTTTTATACCTTCTTCAAAGTGGGTTGCTTCTTTAGTAACTACACCTTCATCATATGTACAATCATCTATTTCAGTCTCACCACAGTTACATACTCTTACATGTTTATCTTCATGTTCTAGGCTTGGTGCCCAACTACTAAATGCATGACCGTTTGTTTTATCAACTGGAAGTACTTCATGTTCTAATATATCTCCACATTTACTACATTTAGTTTCTTTAAGACCTTCTACTTGGCATGTAGGATCAGTGATCGTAGTTTGATAATCATGATTACATGCCTCATCTATATCTTTATAAACAGGAACAACTACTATTTTATTATCAACTAATAATTCAAATGAATTTGATGATACTTTTTCATCATTAACTTTATATACTTCATCATTAATTAACCAATAATCTACTTCCATATTTTCGATAACATCAGCTGTAATAACAACAGTAAATGGAGAAGTATGTTCATATAGATGTTCATTTTCAATCTTAAATTCTATAATATCAAAACTTGCAAGAATTGTAATGATTCTATAGTTTGCTTCGGTTAGATCTAAAACAACGTCAAAATCATCTTCATTGTATTCACTTTTTTCTATTTTAACTTTATCAGACGAATTAATATAATCATCAATTGACTCATATTCATTAACTTCTTGTTCATTAGTTAAAACTTCTTCTTTTATTTTATTTAATTCTTCATAACTAATAAATGATAATAAGTCTACATAAATTTTAACAGCTTCTTCAGGGTTTAAAGCTAATGAATTTACAACCACTTCATTATTAACCTTATCAACTATTAATAAATCTATTTTACCTTCGATAAGTTGATATTCTACTTCATACTCTTTATCAGTTTTATTTACTTCAACTGAAAAAGTAGTACCCCTTATTGCCATTACAGAATTTGGTGTTTCAACTTCAAAAGAATCATCACCTAATTTTTCTTTAACTTCTGTAATAATTTTCCCTTCTAATAATCTAATAACAGTTTTACTGCTATCTTTTTCTGATGAAATTAGTTTAATTCTTGTTGCCTCTTCAAGATAAATAAACTTATCACTATCTAACTTTAAAATCATGTTAGAATCATTATGAACATAAATTTCATCATTATTTCTTAAAACCATTTCTTCGTAAACTTCTAATACTTTATCATTTCTGATAACTTCTTGCGTACCATTAGCATCAAATACTTTTATACTACGATATGACTCTTCGCCCTTAGGTAATAAAAAGATAACAGAAATAACAACACCTAGTAAAATAATACCAGATATAATAAATAATAATTTCTTCTTCATAATTACTCTCCTATCTTTAAGAATTTTTTCATATAACAAACGAGTGTAGAATCTAGTTTTCCTTCTTTAACCATTTCTTCTAAAATACTATAAGCTCTTTCTTTAGGCATAGGCTTTTTATATGGCCTATCTGTTGAAGTTAATGATTCATATACATCCATAATTGTAAGTATTCTTACAAGTAATGATAGTTCTTCATTATGCATATGATTAGGATAACCACTACCATCGATATATTCATGGTGAGCTCCAGCAATAAATTCTACATTATTATATTTTTTACCAAACTGAATTTCTTTTAATATATACTTAGTATATACAGCATGTTTTTCAATTTCATTTCTTTCTAATGCTGTTAATGTACCCTTAACAATAAGTACATCATTTTCTTCTTCTTTTTCTACTATTTTTAAAATACCAAACTCTGTTTCATATTCTAAATTAATAATTTCTTTAATTCTGTTTTGTTTCAACTCATCAACATATCCAATTTTATTAATCATTTCAATAAACTCGCAAGCTTCATTAAGTTCATTTATTTTTTTATTAAATTCATCAACTGAATAAATGTTTTTTAAATATTTATTTTCAATATCTAATCTAATTACATTCCATCTAAGTCTCATTTGTTCAATTTTTCCTTCTAACCTAGATGATTTATTTAAAACATTTAATGGAACAATCATCTTCCCAACATCATGTAGCATTGCTGCCATAACTAATTGTTCTTTGTCATTTTTAGAAATTTCATAATAATTATTATCAGTTAAAAAATCAATAAAATCATAACATAATTTACTAACATTTTTAGTATGATTAGCATTATATGGAGTACGAGACTCAATTGCGGTTGTCATTGCATTAACAAAAGAATCAAGCATTTTTTGAATATTATCTAACAATAACATATTTGATAATAAAATAGCACACTGTGAAGCTAAAGATGTAATAACATATTCAATATCTTTAGTAAATGGAATAATATCACCATTATCCATCGCATTAATTAATTGCATGACACCAATTAATTCACCTTCATTATCAATAAGTGGAATAACTAAAATACTTTTAGTATGATAGTTATTTATTTTGTCATATTTTTTAGGTCCGGTCCAATCAAAACTCTCATCGTTATATACATCACTAACATTAATACTCTTCTTGTGAAATGCACAATATCCTGCAACTGAATTTTCATTAATAGGTAATGGAGGTAGATTTAGTTTTTCATGAACTCCACCTGATAATACATTTTTTGAAATTGTTTTAAATAAAAAGAAATTAAGCATATTATCTTTACAAACATATAAAGTACCACCATCACAATTAGAAATCATCATACTTTCGTTTAATATTTTTTCAAGTAATATCATGTGATTTTTTTCACTACTCATAATAATACCTAAATCTAATATCTGTTTTAAATCGTTATTTAGAATCATAAAATCACATCCTTAATTACATCTAAACTACTAACAACATCATCATAATTATTCATCTCAAGTAATACAGAAATATCCCCCATCTTACTTATCATATTAATTACATATTTATAATCAATACTTCCCTTAGATATAGCAAGATGAGAATCATTATATTTATCATTATCATTAAAATGAATATGTTTAATAAATGGCATCAATTCTTTAAACCAAACATCAAGACTGGTATTCGAAATATAAGCATGTCCAACATCTAAACATACACCAAAATTTTGTTCATCTTTTAATTTATTTGCAAGTTCTTTTAACATATATGGATCATCATCAAACATATTTTCAACATATATGTTAATATCATTAAATTCATTTAATAATTGCTTATATACTTTACAAGATTCATTAATCCAACAATCTTTATAAGCTTTTGATTTAATCCAAGTTTCATAATTAGTATGGAAAATAACCCCTTTACATCTTAATTTTCTAGCAATTAAAAGTGAAGTTTTCGCACGTTTAATACTAATCTCTTTAATAAGAGGATCATTACTTGCAAAATTAATATCAAAAAATACACCATGTAATGTGTCATTATTTCTATTAAGTATGTCATACTTATTAATCAACTCATTTAATAATTTCTCATCATCTAAAAGATGTGGATTATAAAATTCATTATACTCAAATCCTAAATCATTATCTTTTGATAAACAAACCCATTTATCTATTTCCTTTAAATTAGGAATTACATATATCTTCATTTTAATCACTTCTTTCCAATAACTTTATATGTATTAACTAATTCTTTTTTACCCTTAAACTGATAACTACCTGCAAATTCAGCATCGATTCTATCTTTAACAGCTTCATAAACAGCTTCACTAATCAAAATTTCACCAGCTTTTGCGTTTGATTCAAGTCTAGCTGCAGTATTTACTGTATCACCAATTGCAGTATAATCCATTCTAAAACTTGACCCAATATTACCCACAACTGCCTTACCAGCATTTATACCAATTCCATAACTAACTTTTTTGCCATATTTTTCTAAGAATTTCTTTTCTATTTCTTCTGAACCTAAAGCTATCTCAATACCAGCTAATACAGCGTTATATATATAATCTTCTGTTTCAAATGGTGCATTAAATATAGCCATAGTTGCATCGCCTATATATTTATCTAATGTTCCTTTATTATTTAAAATAGCTTTTGATGTTAAAGATAAATATTCATTAATAATAACAACAACATCAGTTGGATCTAATGATTCAGAAATAGTAGTAAATCCTCTAATATCAACAAATAAACAAGCAATATCTACTTTCTTTCCACCAAGTTCAATATTAAAATCTCCTTTTTTTATAACATCATCAACCACATGTGGATCAACATATTTTTTAAATGCTTTTAATGCTTTCATTTTTATATTCTTCTCATATACATATTGATAAACTATTTGCGTAACATATATTAAGAAAATAAAAATTATCACATTTACAAAAGGAAAATATATTTTGTTATTAAACAATATAGACTGACCAATAAATAATAAAATGATTGATAAAACTAAAATAATACTACATCTTATAATTTTAGTTTTATATGTTATAAATGCGATTAAGAAAACTAAAATTGATGAAACAATTAAAATTAATAAATTACTTACATCAGATATAAAATAATTATTTGAATACGCCTCAATTATATTTGCATGAACTTGAATCCCAAACATCTTTTCGCCTCTAGATATTGGAACTGAAAAACTATCTTGTAATCCTTCAGCAAAAGCACCAACAAGGACAATTGAACCTTCAAAATCAGATAAAGGAATTTTACCATTAATAACATCACAAAATGATAAAATAGAATATTGTTCTTCTGGTTTAGAAGAATATTTAAATCTATATTTTTGATTTGGCATAAATTCATTAACTATATCATCATTATATTCTTGATATTTTTTATAAATTTGATAAGAAAAACTTTCATATCTTTTCCCATTTGCCTCAATAACCGGTACACATCTTCTAACATATCCGTCAGTTTTATCTAAAACAGTATTAACATAACCTGATTCTGTATTTTGATATAACGCATCATAAGCAATAGATACATCTTTTACTTCCATATTAGAACTAATTAAATCATCTGTAACTGTAACGCTAGATTTAAATAGTAAGTTCATCGCAACAACAACATTACCACTTTCTTTACAGATATCAGCAAATTCTTGATCAACAACTTCATCTTGTTTTCCAGTAAATAAAATATCAAAACCAATAACAGCTGGTTTATGTTCTTCTTTATTTAATACTTCAATAAGCTTAGTATAATATGATCTACTCCAATTATTAAATTTACCTAATTCATCTAAGCTCTTATCATCAATCGCAATAATTTTAATATCAGGATTTGTTGTTTGTTCTTTTTGATATAATGAATCCATTATTAAATTATTAACTTCTGTAAATAATCCAAAAGATAATAAGAATATATTTAAGATCATAAAAAAGGAAGAATATAATATTCTATTTATTAATTTTTTGTTCATTGTATCACCAGCTTATATATTTTTATATTAAAAATATATCAAATATGAATAAAATAAAATACACCCCTCAAGGGTGTAAAAAGAAAAAACAATCATTTTCTTATAAATCTAATGATTGTTTATTATTATCTAATATTAAAAATAATTCTTCTCTATTATTAATTTCAAGCTTATTATATAGTGATCTAGTATAAGTTTTAATGGTATTTTCTGATAAATTTAACTCTGTGGCTATATCTTTTCTTTTCTTATTTTCTAATAATAATTTTAAAATATCCATCTCTCGATTAGATATACTAATATCTTCTTTTACTGAATTTAAAATAACTTTAACTTTTTCTTCATTAGACATAGATAACACATCTATACATAGACGAGTATCAAGCATAGTCTTTGTTTTAGATATTTCATCAATATGTACATAATCTTCTAATATCCAATATATAAAGAAAAATACAAATTCACTTAAAATATAAGAAACTGCTAAAAACTCAAAATCAAACGGAACATTCTTCTCAATAATCCACATACCAATATTACAACAAATTATAGTTATCATCAAACCTAAAAGTTTAAAAGATTTATCTTTCTTTTTCTTAGTTGAAAAACTAATAAATACTATCATTAATATAAAATTAATTATTACATAAATTAAATAAACAGGATGTAAAACTCCATATTCTTTAACAAGCTTATAACTACCATTTATATTAACTAAATCTACACTTTTATAATACCAATCTAAATATCCTGAAGTTCCAACTAAAGAAAAAATTAAAATGCCAACTATAACAGTAATTATTTTAAGTCTTTTAGATAAATCATATCCACTAATCTTAGTAATTAAAAATAACATACTCATAATTACTATAATATTACCAAGATATGAAATTTTATTAGCCAATAACGCAAAATCTAAAGTACTTGATATAGATATTAAACAATAACCTAAATTAACTATACTAACTGAAACATAGAAAATAAATAACCATATTTCTTCTTTATACTTCTTATTAATTAAACTGTATATAGGTAATAACAAAGAAATAAAAAACAACAACAAATATATAATTGTCATTACCATCACTCTCCTAATAGTATTATACCATAAACGACAAATAGAAACTATATATTTATTTAAATATACTTTCTTTATATATTTCTTCTAATAAATTATATATCTTAGTTTTATCAACATTATTATTTAATGTTGAATTTTTATATGCTATTTTACACTTATATTCTAACTCATGAAGCATTTCATAAAATTCATTTTTAACTTTACCATCATCATCACGATAAAATCCATTTCTAATATTCATTAATAGTTCATGATCAAATTCTCTATATGTATGAAGATCATTTGTAGATAATATTTCATAACACATTAAATATAATCTAATTAAATGCATCATATGTTTATTTAGATGAACATCATCTTTTTTCTTATTTCTTTGACCAACTGTATCTTTATATGTTCTTAAAACGTTAGACATTTCTTCAACAACACTTTTTAATTTAGAAAGTGGGTAACCTTTTAAATTAAAATCACATAAGATTTCTTCATCTAATCCTTCTTTATAACATCCAACATATGTTTTAATATCATCTTCTTTTATATCATACTTAATAAAAGAACTAACACAGTTTTCAACAGACCTATTAATATGTTCACACATCTGATGATTATTTAATATATTACCATCTCTTGCTATAGCATTTTCTAATCTATTAAGTTGAGCATTTGCATAACCACCAAATGTATAAAAAGCTCTTTTAGATAAAAATAAATGTCTATTTTCTAACAATTTTTTCCCAAGTGGTGAAACATATAAATAATGTTCTTCTTTACAAAATAACATTTCAATAACATTAGGATTACAACTACTTACCAAATTTATAAATTTAGGAAGTGAATAAATAACAGTATCAGTTTTATTATCTACATATTGTTCAAAATTAGTAACGCCTATTACATCACTTAATGATGGTAAACATACGCCTCTTATATCAATATCAGATGTTTCAACATTAGTTCCATAAGAAAAAGAACCACCTAAGCATAAAAATAAGATATTATCTTTTAAATGCACATCATTAAATAAAAATGAATAATCTTCATTATTTACTAAATCTTCATATCTCATATTTTTTCACCTCTTTAGTGTAACATTATACATCATCAAACATTAATTTAAAAGAATCTATAAGAAAAAATCTCTTATTTAAAAGAGATTTTCATTCATCAGATTATCAATTACTTTCTAGCATACAAATATCTTCTTAAATAAATACATTGTTATCTCAAATATATTTCTTTTTTCAAGATTTTCTTTAATGACTAAAGGATATTTTTTAATCAAATTATCATTTACATATAATTCAATATATCCGTTAAATTTATCACTTAATTCATAATTAACAATATAATTATAATTTATTTTTTCACCTTTCTTAACTAAAACACAAACATCTTCTTCTACAGTAATATTTATTTTAGTTTTATAAAGTAATGAATCAATTGATTTTATAACATCTTCTTTTTTAACAATAGTTTCTAATTTATAATTATTAGCACCAAACTGTAGTAATTTAACAGATTCACCATTTCTTACTTTACTATCTTTATATCCCATAACAACACTAATAAGTTTTAAATTATTCTTCTCCATATGTAAAGTAATACAATACCCACTAAATGAAGTATAGCCTGTTTTTAATCCATTAATACCATCTACTTTACCTAATAATTTATTAGTATTAACAAGCCAAAATGGTTTATTTGTATCTTTTCTAATGTAATCTTCTTTTAAATTAGTGTATTCTAAAACAGATGGATATTTATCTAACAAATAATCAGAAATAATTGCCATATCATATGCAGATGTATAATGATTTTTACTAGAAAGTCCTGTACAATCACTAAAATATGTATTATTAAGTCCAAGTTCTTTAACTTTAGAATTCATCTTTATTACAAATTCTTCTTCACTACCATAAATTGTTTCTGCCATAGCAACTGCCGCATCATTAGCTGATGCAATACAAATACATTTAATTAATTCTTCAACTGTTATTTGTTCTCCAACGGATAAGAAAGCTTTTGATCCTTCTTGAGATTTAGCCTCTTCTGATATTGTAACAACAGTTTCCATACTTACTACATTTTTCTCTAAAGCTTCATAAATTAAAAGTAAAGTCATAATTTTAGTCATAGAAGCTGGTGGAAGTCTTAGATTCATATCTTGTTCATAAAGTAATGAATTAGTCTTCCCTTCAAATAATATTGCTGATTTAGCATTTGGACAAATATTTTTTTCTTCTACTGAAACATCTAAATTACCATCAGTAATAGTTTGTGCAGAAATAGAAATATTAAATAAACTTAATATTGTTATAAATACTAATATAAAAATTTTTTTCACTTATATCACCTACTATATAATATGATTTAATTTAACAATATAGACTAAAGAAAAAAAAGGCCAAAAGGCCTTTTAATTTAAATTGAAAATCTACTAATGACTTTATAAGACAATATAACCTTATTATTAGTATTTTCTTTTGCAATTAATTTTGTTAATAATGTCATTGATTCAGCACCAATATTATATGTTGGTGTATCAATACATGTAAGCATTGGTCTAGCAAGTAAAGCATAATTTGTATTTTGTAATCCAATAATAGATATATCATTTGGTACACTTTTACCATTTTGATAAACAAAATTCATAAAATCAATAGCAATAGCATCTTTAAAAGCTATAACACCATCAATGTCAATTTTATCAATAAAATCAGCGTATATTTCATCATTATTTTTCACCTCATTAAAATCTCTAAATATATTTAATTTTAATGAAGCTTCATTAATAGCTCTAGTATAACCTGCTTCTTTTTTTCTATTATTAAAATTTTGATTTTTAGATGAAAATAAACAAATATTTTTTCTCCCCTTTAAAATCATCTCTTTAGTTACATGATATGTAGCTTCTTCATAATCAATATTTACTGATGGTACTGTTTCATCATCAAAATCAACGTTTGTCAAAACAAATGGAGTAAATTTTGATTTTAAATAATCTATTACAATAGTCATTTGTTCTTTATTTAATTGATCATTTAAAAATATAATACCATCAACATAATTAGATAATACTAAATTTAATTCATCTAATAAATTATTTCTATCAATTGAAAATATACGAATAGAATAATTATAACCCTTTGCAACTTTTGAAATACCAGCAAGTAATTGAGCTGTTGATTGATGCATATCTTCAGACATTACAACACCGATTGTCATACTCTTTCTTGCTGCTAAACCTCTTGCGATTGCATTTGGCTTATATCCTAACTCATTTATAACTTTTAAAACTTTTTCTCTAGTTTCAAATTTGACATTTTCTGGATTATTAATAACCCTACTTACTGTAGCAAGTGAGCATTTTGCTTTCCCTGCAACATCATAGATAGTCACATTATTCATTTTCAACATCTCCCTTACTACTATAACATAAATTAAATAATTAAATACTACTTAGGTTGTTTACCAATATAAGCTCTAATACCACCATCAACATATAAAATATGTCCATTAACAGCATTAGATGCATCAGATGCTAAGAATACTGCAGGTGCAGCTAATTCATCAGCTTCTAACCAACGACCAGCTGGT
>JBGVRA010000125.1:0-9135 GCA_045127955.1 Anaeroplasmataceae bacterium | reverse complement strand
GCTATGAATAAATAAATTAAACTTCTAAAAACTGATTCAAAATGATATTTCTTCATATTAATTTTCCTTTCTTTTATTCTATAATAGTGTCAATATCAACTGAAATTCCAAAATCACCCATACAAATCATGAATCAATTTTAAATATTTCCTTTTAGTAAAATATTCATGGAGATTTAACTATAAATCCGTATCATCTAAAACTTTCTTTTTTAATAACTTTTGTTTTTTGCGAATTAGTAATTGATTGTCAGTCGAGTTATAATAATTACAATTATAACACTTAAACATTTGCTTAACTTTACCAACTTCTAAATTGATTGGAACTCCATAAGGGTATAATTGTTTGTAATAAATCTTTTTTTGTTCATCAGTAAGTTTATTAACTTCTTTTATTATTTCTAATTTTTTTCCGCAAATAGGACAGTAAAAATTTTTAAACAATATTCTTAAATCAATTTCATAAGAATAAATCATAAGCAGCACCCATTTCCTTTCAAATATTCTATAATAGCAGCAATATCGATTGAAATCCCAAAATCTACCAATACAAATCATGAATCAATTTTAAATATTTCATTTTAGTAAAATATTCATGGAGATTTAACTATAAATCCGTATCATCTAAAACTTTCTTTTTTAAAAGTTTTTGTTTTTGGGCAATAACACATTGTTCATCATAAGTTATTTCTAGACCACAATTAGGACAACAATATATGTGCGTAACATCATAATAAGAACTCATACCTAAAGCATTGCCTTTACCAGGCATTTTGCTAGAATAACCTTCATCACCTTTTTTGACGATTTTAGTATTTTTTTTAATTTTTAATTTTGTACCACAAATTCTACAATACATTCTTTTAAATAACATACCAACATCTATAGTTGCTTTATAACCTCTCCAACCCACTTTATTCTCCTCCAAACAACAATTTAAATAATTCAATGAAATCTATTGACACAGACCATCCCCACCAACCATATCATATTCCAGGTTAAAATTTACCATCATTATCATAATATAATAATACTATATCTGTCGTGTATAAATCAATTATTTTGTATTATTCATAAAAAAAAATACTTTCAAAATGAACTAATAATCCAAAAGTTAAAAATCCTTTTAATTATTATATTAGTCTACTTTGAAAGTATCATATGATTTAATTATTTCATTCGTTTAATTATTTCATTTATATATTTTTCATTTTTGATATATAATTTAACTTCTTCTATGTCTACTATATATCCATTTAATATATATTGAATAATTACTTCTGTATATAGTATTTCAAGATTTGTTTTTAATACTTCTTCAAAATTAAAATTCATATTATTAGATATTCCTTCTATTATTCCTTTATAAAAGGTGCTATCTTGGCCAAAACAATCTTTTAATGCTTGAATATATGAAAAACCTAATACTATATTTTCAACTTTAATAAGTTTTTTATTTCTATTTATTATTACTCCACCATTTAATAATTTATCGACGGTAGTATCTAAAATTTCACACAGTGGTAATAATATGCCTGTATCAGGTAATGTTTCACCAGTTTCCCATTTACTGACTGCTTGAAATGATAGATTTAATTTGTCTGCTAATTGTTGTTGAGTTAATGATTTTTCTTTTCTTAATTTTTTTATATATAATCCTATATTGTTCATGTTGTCCTCCAAAATAATTTTTGTAGCTACATTTTGATTATATATTATCTTCTATAAATATCCCATAACTAGAAATTAGAACTTTTTCTAGTTTAATTTGAATTATTCATAATGGTAAGTTATTGTTATTGGATCTAGTAAGATGCGTAAAGAATAATATTTACTTTTTAATATGCTTGTTAATTCTAATTCAATTTCTTTAAAATTACTTATTAAATATTTATATGTTCTATACTGAGATTTGTTAATTAATTTTTTAAACTTTTCATAGTTACTTATCATATCAATAAATAAATATTTATAATTTTTATAAAATATAAGAACATCACAATATGAATCTAACTCATAAGTGATTATTAATTTCTTATATTTATATATTTTTTCATCTATATTATCATAAATAATAATCAAATTATTATCTTTTATTAATATATCCGATACACACTCATCATGTGGGATACTTTAATAATTAACATCGATAAAGCTGGTCGCTATATAATAATTAACAGATTACCAATTTTCATCTCATCTATTACCTAAAATAACACCTAGGTGGTCGCATAATTAACAGATGAGTATTTCATCTATTTGCAAGCACCACTCTAAGCGTAATATAAATAGATGTTTAATTTTTAATATATGTAATTGCTCGCTTAATAGGAAGTTAACCGTTAGTTACTATATTAATTCTTTTAATCTTTCTTCAATTTGCTTAAATCTAGCATCTTCTCTAATAGAGTCGTATCTATCTTGAGTTAATCTATCATTTAAAGTTTCTTGTGCTAATGTTATAGGTCTATCGTTATGATTCTCATATGTTAAAAGATTTGTAAAATATCCTGTATAATGCTCTACATCTTTGACTTTAGAACCTAGTTCAATATAATAACACATTTTTTCTAATGCATCTAATGTTTCTTCTTTTTTTCCTTGTGCAATTTTGTATGTACTTATTACTCTATATAAATATGCTACATCACCATTGAAGTCAACTAGATTATCTCCAATGATGAATTTGTATAATTCTATCATTTTTTCAAATGCTATAATTTTTTCTTCAACATCTTCATTTTCTTTAGGCCAAATAATATAGTTAGTTAAATTTACCATTAATTGATCTAGCATTTCTTTAATTAATATTTGTTTTTTCAATAAACCATTAGGAGTTGAAGAATAAATTCTTGCTGCTACTAATTCTCTACATAATGATAATTTTGATAATTTTTCTAAAACCTCATCACATTTAGCTGAATTTTTATATCCAATGGCATATAGTGAAGCTAATCTAGTAATAACATCATTTTTAATATCTACATCTTTTGTATTTTCAATTAACGTTATATATATTTTTTCTGCTTCATTTAAAATAGCTAGATTAGTTTTTTCGTTCCATTGATGTAATCTACATATTTCATTTGCTAAATGACATAAGATAGTTTCATTTGATGGAAATTCAGCAGCAAATTTTCTTGCGTTTTGTAATGTTTCTTCATTGCTATTACCGTAGAAATTAATGTTTTTAATTTCATTATAGATTTCTTCTAATCTTTTATCTTTTTCAGTTTTATCTACTCCTAAAAGATAATCAACTGTTACAGAAAACACTTGTGCAATTGCAGGTAATAATTCAATATCTGGATAGCCTGTTCCTGATTCCCATCTCGAAATTGCTTGTTCAGTTACTCCTAAATAAACTGCTAATGATTTTTGTGTATATTTATTTTTATTTCTTAATTGTTTAATTACTTCTCCGATTCTAATATTCATAATATCATTCCTTCTTTCATACTAGTTTGGTAAGCTTACAACACTATTTTATTTTAATTTCAACACTTTATCAATTATCAATTCATTGTTGTGAACTAAAATGTTAGTTTAGTTATAAAACAAATTAAAAGCAATATCTTTATTGGATATTGCCATATAACATTATTTAATATATTTTAGTGTCTTTATTTCATTTTTTTTATCTTATCTTCTACTCTTAATAAAGTCGTAACCGTCTCCACACTACCATAAAAAAACCACACTAAATTTTCATCATAGAAGTCAAAATTTATATACTGAAGTTTCTAACTTCCTATATCAATTCTCTTACCTATCATTTTATAACATTTAATTTCTATTTTATCTGATAAGTATTCTATTAAATCACCTAATGATTCATAATATACATCTATATTTTTTATATATCCTAAATCATTTTTATTTATTATATAAAATGGTGGACAAGCATTATTAGATATATTAACCTGAGGTTTTTCTTTAAAAGCTATCAATTTATTGTTTTCTATTATTGCTTGACCAGTCTTTCTTAATTTATCCATATTAAACTCTTCGTAATACATAATTGAAGATACACTCTTTATATAAAAATAATCAATAAAATTATTAATTGAAAATTCTAATATATTATCACTTGCCATTATCAATATATCATCATCTATATTATTAATAGCTAATAATAAATCCTTAATACAACCTAATCTATTAGAATTATCTGTAGATTTATCATTGATTATTTTCATATTTTCAAATCTATTATTTTTATAATCTAATAATTGATTATAGAATTTATTATTTGTTACTATTATTATTTCATCAATTTTAGGATGATGTAAATCATCTAATATATAATCAAGTATTTTTTTATTATTATATTCTAATAAGCATTTAGGTATATTTAAGGTTATAGGATATAATCTTGTAGCATAACCAGCAGCTAATATTACTACTTTCATATATCTACTCCATCAGTCATTTCTACTGGAATAAATCTAAATGAATTCTTTAATTCAGGATAAATAGAAAGATATTTATCTCTTAATATATTTTCTATATATTCTATTTTATCTTGTTCAACCAAAGCTAAACTACTCCCATTAAATCCAGCACCTAAGAATCTTATCCCTAATACTCCATTAATTTCTTTAGTAATATTAAATAAATCAATCAAATAATTAGATCCACTTTCATAATTATATATACTAGACAAACATGATTCATTCATTAATTTACCAAATGTATTTATATCATTATTTCTCCAAGCTTGCAATCCTTTTTTCACTCTATCCATTTCAGTAAAATAATGAGTTCCTCTTTTAAGTTCTATTTCATTTAATTTATCCTTGTTGTTAATGAAATAATAATCTGGTATATCTCTTAATCTATTACAATATTTATTATCAATATCTAATTTATCATAACAGCTTTTTAATTCATTAACTCTTTCATTATATTTAGAATTAATTAAATGTCTTTTAACTCCTGAGTATATAACAACAAATTGGTATTTGTTATTAAATTCTTTATTTTCAATTATTAATTGATAATTAGTTAATGTATCTAAAAATAATAATGAATTAGCTTTAGATAACACCTCACATGAAGGATCTAATATACCAACAGATAAATTCATATATTCTCTTTCTACTTTATATACTGTATCAATTATTTCATTTCTTGTTAATTTAATATTATTAATATTACAAATAGCTAATAAAAAGGCTATTTGACTACTTGATGAGGATGATATACCACCAGGTGGTAAATCACCCTTAAAATAGCCTTTTAATCCTTTATTAATTCTATATTTATTCTTTATATATTTAATAATTCCTCTAAAATAATCTGCCCAATCATTATTTATATTTAAATAATCATTTATATTAAATATAATTTCACTATTATAATTATTACTAGTCAAAATTATTTCAGTAGAATTTAATTCTTCATAATTAAAATAAATTCCTAAATTAATAGAACAACCACATACTACTCCATATTGATGATCAATATGAGCGCCAAGTGGGGCTATTCTATAGGGACAATATGTTTTCATATTCCTCCTTTATAAAGAGAGCCAAATGAATTGACATTTGGCTCTAGTTTTATATTAATTTTAATTGTTCAATAATACCACAGAAATAATCAAAAGCATGTTCATCATTATCAATCATATATCTTATTATTGATTCACAATTTAAAGTCATATTAATATTAAAATAATTTTTACTCAAAAGATATTTTGTTATAACATCAAAATGAAACTCTTCTATTTTTAAATCATTTAATGTTAAAAAACATTCATATCCATATATAAATACCATTAATCTTTCAAATGATTTAACATAAATATGTTTATTATAATCTTTTTTTAATAATCTTAATAATGACCCAACATCTAAGACTTTCAAATCACATTCCAAAGATATATTATTAAAATATTTACTTTTTTTATACACATCAAATATTCTAAAAAAATTATCAAATGCAAGATATTCATTAAATCCTGAATATAATAAAATGGCTTTGTAAGAATTTATGTACTCATTCTTATAATATTTCTTTATAAATAATTCAAAGCCATCAAATAATGATTTACTTAAATTATTATAATTATATTCAAATCCTTTTAAGAAAAATATCAATCTTGTATAGGATTTAGTTCCAATAAATATTTCTGGTCTTAATTTTATTGCCTCAATAACTTTTGTTATATCTTTTGTATTCTTGTATTCTTTTAATAAACTATTCAATTTTAATCTTTTATTCATACAATGTCATCTCCAATTAAAGAACAAGTCTTGCTTCTTGCAAATAATTTTAACCAGCACTATCAGTCTTCTAGTTTATTTAAGATTTTCTTGGTTTTTTGTTTAATATTAGATGGTTTCCAATTTAATAATGAAAATCCATTTTCAAGCATGTCAATTAATGCGAGACCATTATATATACATGAAGAATTCAATTTCAAAAAATCATCTTTCCATGTTTCATCAGAAATGCTCTTTTTAAGAACCTCTTCTATAAAATACTTAAGATCTACAATCTCACATGAATATCCTTCATTAATTATCCAATATTCAAAAGGCGCATTTCCAGCAGTATTAAAAGCAGAACACCATCTTGTATATTTAGGAATTTCAAAAAAACTAGGTATATTGTAAGTTCCTAATTTAATTGCCATATTTACCTTATAATGTGCCATCGATGATAATTGAATAACGATAACATAATCTTCCTTTTGCATTATGACATCTTCAATATTTGATGGTATATCAGCATATAATTTAGAAAAAATTCTACACACTTGCAATCCGTGACTAGATTCTACTCCTGCAATTTGAGCAAGAGCACAACCTTTATTTGTTTTTATGGCATACACTTCTCCTATATGTTTTATGTTTTTGAAATAATTTTTTTTATCATTTTTATTCATTAATTCGAAATTTATATCCATAATTAACCTTCTCACTTTTTTATTATTTTATATAATTTATAGAAGCCCACATACTTCTTTAAATATTTGAACATATAAATATAATGGATTAGATGTTGCAATGCTATTAATAATATTAACCAAGGGTCCAGTATTTTTACATGTTCTTCCAACATATTCAATGATAGTTTGTTCAATAATCCTAGCACTTTCTTTATTAACACCTGGAACGATTTCTTTAATTACTCTATTTGAATTCCTCAAATGCTCAGCAGCTCTTCTACCAAAATCTTTAGTAATACCAACATAATCGTCTGTAACAGACAAATATACTGAATATTCACCTCTAGGCATATTCTGAGAAACTTCTTTTATTTTGTCTATTTGTTTTTGGGTTAAACCACTGGTTTTCTTTACTTTCGGTTGATTTGATGGTTTTATTTTGACTAATAATGCACTTACTGCACTAGATATACAAAATAATATTGCACCTGATGTAAATCCATCAACAAATCCTGTTATAGCTCCATCAGCAAATCCTGTAAAGAATCCATTACCTTGAATCGCTGAAATAATACCACTTATTATTCCACCAACAATCATTCCTGATAATGCTAAACCAAGTCCAGCTGCAAACATTTTTATTCCAAATAATTGGGTACCTGGTATACACATGAGGACAATCGAGACTATAAACGTTAATGTAAATAGTCCGTACCTTATAACATTTTTCCAGTTTCTATCCCACCAAGAATAACCAGATAGTGGATCATATACTGGATCTGGCATAAGATCAGTATTTGTTAAAATACTAAAATCTGCATCTCCTAAATTAACTGGATTATCTGTACATATAGCATATGGATTTAATCCACCAATTGTACTTGCAGATGATACTACTGTTTCAATATCTAGTAAACCTATATAACTAAATAACTCAGGATCATAGTATCTACCATTAATATAGTACATACCTGTTTCTAAATCATAGTAATTACATCTCCATCTATATTTTTATTATACTTTCCAAATATTCACGACTTTTTTTGAATATAATTCCTTTATCATGTTTGTAAATATAATTAATACCTTTTTTTTCTAACAATAATACTATATTAAATGTCTTATCTAATTTCTTTTTCAAATCTTTTTCACTTATTCCGCTTAAATATTCTTTATTAAACACATTTACTGGCGTTTGTAAATCTCTACTAATTTGCACATCAAAATCAATTAACGCCTTTTCTTTATGAAGGTTTTTTAGAGAATAGTTATAAATTATTGTATAATAATCAAATTTGGAATAAACAATATTTATTACAAAGAAAAAATCATTAAACTCTTTATATAATAAATTTTTTTCAAATATAAAATCATTTTTTTCCACAAGATAATTAATTACATATTGTTTAAATTCTTTAAATTCCATAAACCCTCCAAATTTTCATCGTATAACTAATATACAACTAAAATTAATTTACAACTTTCTCCTAATAATTCTTGATATCTCAACAACTGCTGTATCCCCTTAGCTATCGATTTAGCGTTATTAGGTTTTAATTCATAAATAATATTTTTGGCAGCATCATAAAAATCCATTCTAGCAATTATTCTTTGTGCCTCATTTAAAATTTTGGTTTCTTTTCCTAGTATTCCAAACTTATATCCCTGATGAATCTCGAAACCACTCGACATACTTGAGATTGTTTCCCCAGCTTGATTCTTAGATAATGATCGTATTTTTTTCCATGATTCTTTTGTGAAGTCAGATCTTTTAGCTTTTTTTATTATGATTTCTTTACCATCAACTTTAATAATCGTTTGATTTGCAGCTTTAATTGTTTTGGATATTGCACTGATTGCTGAAGATATACAATGTAATATTGCACCTGATGTAAATCCATCTACAAATCCTGTTATAGCTCCATCAGCAAATCCAGTAAAGAAGCCATTACCCTGAGCAGCCGAAATAATACCACTGATTATTCCACCAACTATCATTCCTGATAATGCCGAGCCAAGTCCTGCTTTAAACATTCCAATACCAAATGCTTGTGTACCTGGTATAAATATGAGGACTATAGAAATGATTAACACAAGTGAAAATAATCCATACCTTATAACATTTTTCCAGTTCCTATCCCACCAAGAATATCCAGCTAGTGGATCATATACTGGATCTGGCATAAGGTCAGTATTTGTTAAAATGCTAAAATCTGCATCTCCTAAATCTACTGGATTATC
>JBGVRA010000124.1:0-69096 GCA_045127955.1 Anaeroplasmataceae bacterium | reverse complement strand
CTTCGCTCTAGATTATTATTTAGCTTGAATTTAAACTTATAAATTGAACCGCCCATTGCCGAACGGCACGATGTGGTGGTGTGAGAGGGGATGAAAGTTATTAATTTAAGAATAATTAATAATTTTCTACTCTACTCGATTGAATATAAAAAATATATATAAAAACTAGCATTGACAAGTCTTTATTTTTAGATATAAAATAATAAATAGAAGTATTCTATAGATGAGTGAGGTATATATATGAAGTTCAATCAGTTTATGAATCCTAATTCTATTATATTATTTAATGGTTTTAGAATTGGTGTTTTAAAAAAGGGAATTATTAGAATCGAAAAAAGTGATGTTGGTTTTAATGATTATCCTACTCAAAAAGTAATGAATAGATATTTTAAGAAAGTAGATTTTAAGTATTTTCTTGAAAATGATTATATTGTTATTAAAATGAAAGATTATTCTTTATATTTTAATAGTAAATTAGAAGAATCATATATTTTATATGGTGAAAATAAATTAGCACTGAATAATGATTTTAATTTAGGTGGAACATATGAAACAGTAGATGGTATGGATGGAGATGTTAAAACTAATCCATATTCTAATAATGAAATAAAAGAAGGTATATGTTCTAAAAATGGTGTTGCAGTATTAGATGATAGCGAGTCTTATTGTTTTGATGAAAATTTAAATTTCAGTCACATTAATAAATCTTTGCTTGATGTTTATATTTTCTTTTATCCAAATAACTATAAACAAGCTGTAAAAGATTTCTTTGAAATTTCTTTATATCCTCCTAAATTACCTAAATATGTATTTGGTAACTGGTGGAGTAGATTTTATGCTTACTCACAAGAAAAATATTTATATTTAATGGATGAGTTTGCATACAATAATGTTCCTCTTACTATTGCAACTGTGGATATGGATTGGCATTATTCTCCATCTAATGGTAGAAATTTAATTAAAGATTTAGGTATTCCAGAAGAAGAATTTATTAAAAATGCTGATGATCCAGATAATAAATATTACTGTAAAGCTTGGCATGATTCTAATCCTTGGAGTCTTGGTTGGACAGGATATACTTGGAATAAAAAGTTATTTAAAGATTATGAACAATTTTTAAAGGATTTAAAGAAAAGAGGTTTACATGTTACATTAAACTTACATCCTGCTGATGGTATTGGTTGGTTTGAAGAAATGTATGAAAGATGTGCTAAAAGAATTGGTTTTGATACATCAGGAAAAGAAAGTATTCCTTTTGATTTAACTGATGAAGAAAATAAGAAGATGTTTTTTGAAGAAATATTGAATTATTATGAAGATAAAGGCGTCGATTTTTGGTGGATTGACTGGCAACAAGGGCAATTTTCAAAGTTCCCTGGGTTAACACCAATGTGGTTATGTAATCATTATTTTTATTTAGATAGAGCTAAACATACTAACAGAGGTCTTATTTTATCTAGATGTTGTGGGGCTGGTGGGCATAGATATCCACTAGGTTTTTCTGGTGATAGCTTTCAAACTTTTGCAAGTTTAAAATATTTAGTTAAGACTACACCTATGGCTACTAATATTGGTTTTTCTTATTGGAGTCATGATATTGGTGGACATATGAGTGGGGTAAAAGATGGAGATTTATATTTGAAGTTTATTCAATTTGGTGTATTTTCTCCTATATTAAGAATTCATAGTTCATGTGATGAGGTGTTTTCTAAAGAACCTTGGTTATATTTAAATGGATATGGTGAACTTATTAATAAATATTTAAGATTAAGACATCAAATGATTCCTTATATTTATAGTTTTTCACTTAAAACAAATATGGTAGGACAAGGGTTAATTGAACCTATGTATTATCATTATCCAAATGATTCTTTAGCATATGAATTTAGTGATAAACAGTATTTTTTTGCTGAAGATTTATTAGTATCTCCGTATATGGAAAGAAAAGATGTTAATGATATTAATCAAAAAGAGGTTTATTTTCCTAAAGGAACTTATTATGATTTGAAGTATGGATATGAATATAAGGGAAGTAAAGTTGTAAATATCATTAGAGAAACAGGGGATATGCCTGTATTTATTAAAAAAGGTGCTTTCTTTGTATTAGATCATAATAATATGGGTAATGATATTTCTAATCCTAAGCATTTAGATATTATTACATCTTTAGGATATGGTAAGTACGTATTATATGAAGATAATGATTATGATAAGGTTTTAAGAACTACTTTTATTAATAAGAAAAATGAGATTAGAATTAAAATTACTGGTAATAAGAGTGTATTTATAAAAGATAGAGTATATTCATTTAAGATTTTAAATGTTTATGATTATTCTAACATTAATGTTAATAATTGTAATTTAATGTCTGTTAATAAAGAAGGCGGATTCTTAGAGTTTACAATTAATAATGTAGAAATGGGTAAAGAAGTAGTTATTAATTATGAACCTTTATGTAATAAATTATCTAATATGATTAGACATACTACGACAAGACTTATGTATGTTGATGACAAAAATAGTATAAGAAATGAATTATATTATAAATTAAGAGATTGTAAGAATAAACTTGAAATTAGAAGTTGTATTAAAAATAGTAAGTTATCTAATATAAATAAAGAAGCTTTATTAGAAGTTTTATAAAAATAAGAAGTCAAAGAATTAACTTAAGTGGTATGATATTAGTATGAAAAAATATAGTTTTAATATAAATAAATATAATATAATAATAACAAATTATTATTGTACAACTGATAGTACTGATTCAAATATCAGTGATTATATAAATGAACAATCTAAAGTTTTATATTATTTCTTAGGATCTTCAGTTACTTATGGCTCAGCAACTAATGGTGTATCTTTTGTTGACATGATGCCTAAGTTATTAGATTGTGGTGTTGTTAAAAATGCTGTATCTGGTACTACACTTGTAGAAGGTAATGAATCTTATGTATCTAGATTAAGACAAATGCCTACTAATATGAAAGTAGAGCATTTAATTGTTCAACTATCAACAAATGATGCAACTCAAAATAAGCCATTAGGTACTTTATCTAAAGAAGGTACTACTGATTTTGATACAACAACAATTATTGGTGCAATTGAAGATATAATTCTTTATGCTAAGAATACTTGGGGATGTGATGTTACATTCTATACAAATCCTAAATATGATAATGCTAAATATAAAGAGATGATTGATGCCTTATATGAAGTCCAAGAAAAGTGGAATATTGGAATTTTAGATTTCTATAATTATAAAGATATGGAAGCATTAGATGATGCTACTTTAAAAGTATATATGGCTGATTCTATTCATCCAAATGTATTAGGTTATACATGGATGGCTGGTGTATTTGAAACTTATTTACGCCAAGAATATGAAACTAATCACCCAGGTGATACAATTTAATCTGTTATGCTCTCCTTTTATAAAGGAGGGCTTTATTTTTTTTATTCATTGGTGTAAAATATAAATGTCGAATATCGATAATAGGAGGAAATTAAATATGGGAAAAGATTCATTATTATTAAAACCAATTAAGGTGGGAAATTTAGTTTTTAAAAATAGAATTATGTTTCCACCCCAAACTACAGGATATGAAGAAAGAGATGGTTCTATCGGTGAACGTAGTTTAAATTTTTATAAAAGAATAGCTAAAGGTGGGGCTAGTTATGTTGTTATTGGAGATGTAACGCCTGTTATGACTGCATCACCTACACCAAAACTATGTGATGATAGACAAATTCCAACATTTAAAAGACTAGCAGATGCTATGCATGAATATGATTGTAAGGTGGCTTTACAATTATTCCATCCTGAATATGATGTACCAGGTGTTGGTAGATTAATTATGTTATCAAGAAAAGCTGCTATGGAAGGATTAGCTGCAAAAGAAGCTGGTGATATGGCAACTTTTGGAGCTAAGATGGCTGAATCAAAGAAAATTGGTGATGAAGCTTATGCTAAATTACATCATGATATGAAGCATTTTGTTAGTGAATGTAGTATTGATCAATTAAATCAAATTAAGCATGCGATTGCTGAATCTGCAAGACGTGCCATGGAAGCTGGCATTGATGCTATTGAGGTTCATGGTGATAGATTGTTAGGTTCATTATGTTCATCTATTTTAAATCATAGAACTGATGAATATGGTGGATGTTTAGAAAATAGATGTCGTTATGCATTAGAAGTTGTTAAAGCTATTAAGGAAGCTGCACCAACATTAATGGTTGAATATAAATTACCATTTATCACAAAAAATCCAGATGGAAGTGATCGTGGAAAAGGTGGATTATATGAAGAAGATGGTATTAAGTTTGCTAAGATGTTAGAAGAAGCTGGCGTTGATATGCTTCAAGTTGCTCAAGCTAACCATACTGGTAATATGGCTGATACTATTCCACCTATGGGAACTAGAGAGTATAATTGGACATTACCTATTGCAAAAAAGGTAAAAGACGCTGTTTCTATTCCTGTTGCTACAGTTGGTAAAGTAGTAAGTGTTAAAAATGGTGAAGAAATTTTAGCAAATGGTGATGCTGATATCATTTGTTATGGACGTTCATTATTATGTGATCCTGATATTGCATTAAAAGTTGAGAAAGATGAACCAATTCGTGAATGTTTAAACTGTAATAAGGGTTGTGTTGATGCTATTCAATCAAGAAAATATATTTCTTGTGTATTAAATGCTGAAAATGGTGATGAAGGTACTATTTTCATTAAACCTAGCAATCAAAAGAAAAATGTTGTTATTGTTGGTGCTGGTATTGCAGGTCTTGAAGCTGCTAGAGTTGCTGCTTTAAGAGGTCATCATGTTGATGTATATGAAAAAGAAGCAGTAATAGGTGGTCAAATTAATATTGCCGCAGTTCCTCCTCGTAAGGATGAAATATTAAGATCAGTAGAGTATTATAAGAATATTTTACCTACACTTGATGTTGAAATTCATTTAAATACAGAATGTACAAAAGATGTAATGAATGCTAGTGATGCAGTTATTGTTGCTGTTGGTGCTCATAATGTAATGCCTAAAATTCCTGGATTTGAAAGTAGTAATGTTGTATCAAGCTGGGATGTATTAGATGGAATTGTAGAGGTAAGTGGTAAGGTTGTTGTAATTGGTGGTGGTTTAGTTGGTACTGAAACTGCTGAATATTGTGCTCATAAAGGTTGTGAAGTTTCAATTGTTGAAATGGCTGAAAAGATTGCAAATGGTGAATCAACAACTATTTTACCTACATTGATGGCAAGTTTTGCAAAACATGGCGTAAAACAATATGTTAATACTAAAGTAAATAGTATCGAAAATGATGGTAAGTTAGTATTATGTTCTAATGTTAAAGAAAATACAGATATTTCTATTGAATGTGATATGGTTGTTATGGCTGTAGGTTCAAAGAAAAATGTATTTGATGTTGAAGGCGTTAATGTTCCAGTTTATTATGCTGGTGATTGTGCTGGTGAAAAAACTGCAGGTATTTATGAAGCTATTCGTGGTGGATATCACGCAGCTAATGAAATTTAATTAGGAAAAGTATATGAATAAGTATAAATATTTATTTGAACCTATTAAAGTAGGTAAAAAAACAGTTAAAAATAGAATATTTATGCCTCCTATTTCAACTAATTTAGCAAATAAAGGGTATGTTACTGATGAGCTTGTTAATCATTATTCTGCAAGAGCTAAAGGTGGAGTAGGTTTAATTGTATCTGAGGTAGTTACAGTTGAACCAACATATATTTATTTACCTGGTGATATGTCTATTTATGATGATTCATTTATTGATGGCTGGAAAAAGGTTTTTAATGAAGTTCATAAATATGGAACAGTTTTATTGCCACAATTATTTCATCCAGCGTATATGGCTTTTCCAATTCCTGGTACCCCTCAATTAATAGCCCCAAGTAATGTAGGTCCATATTATGCTAAAAGTTCTCCGCGTCCTGTTACTAAAGAAGAAATAAAAGTTTTAATTAAACAATTTGGTGATGCTGCTTATCGTGTAAAGATAGCTGGTGGTGATGGTGTAGAAATCCATGCTGCCCATGCTCATGGTTTATTAGGAGGATTTTTATCACCACTATATAATAAAAGATGTGATGAATATGGTGGAGATATTAATGGAAGATTACTTCTTACTTTACAAGTAATTGAAGAAGTAAGAAATAGATGCGGTGAAGATTTCATTATTGATGTTAGAATCTCAGGTGATGAATATTCTGATGGTGGTATTAATATTAACGATGCTACATATATTGCTAAAAAATTAGAAGAAGCTGGTGCTGACATGCTTCATGTATCTGGTGGTACTACGATTAAAAAAGGTAGTTCAATTCCAGCACCTGGTACTAAACAAGGAAGTCATGCTGAGCTTGCAAAAGCAATTAAAAAACATGTTAGTATTCCTGTTGCTACAGTAGGTAGAATTACTGAAGCATGGATTGCTGATGAAATGATTGCTAATGGATTTGCTGATGCATGTATGATTGGTAGAGCTAATTTATGTGATCCTGAATTTGCTAATAAATCATATGAAGGTAGAGAAATCGATATCAAACCGTGTGTTGGATGTTTAAAATGTTTAAATGGTATAATGTTTGGTAAGAGAATAGCTTGTACAGTAAATCCATCTTTTGAACTATTAAATGAAGATACTTTAAATATTTCTAATAACAAAAAGAAATTTTTGGTTGTTGGTGGCGGACCTGCTGGACTTGAAGCTGCTTATGTTTTAAAATCTAAAGGACATGAAGTGGTTTTATGTGAAGCTAAAAGTGAATTAGGTGGTCAAATCCATTTAGCATGTGTACCAATTGGTAAACAAGAATTAACTAAAGTTGTTAAGTATATGGTCCATAGATTAGAAAAATTAAATGTTGATATAAGACTGAATACTTTAGTAACAGAAGAATTAATTAAGACTGAATTTAAAGATTATGAAATTATTGCTACAATAGGTGCAAAGCCTAATAGTATAAAATCATTTGAAGTATTTAAACAAACAATGACAGCTGATGATATTTTATCAGGTAAGAAATTCCCTGGAAGAAAAATAGTTATCATTGGTGGAGGTAGTGTTGGTTGTGAACTAGCTGATTATTTAGCACCACTATTAAATGATAGATTCCCAAGAAATAGAGATATAACTATTTTAGAAATGGCTCCTGAAATTATGTTATCCGAAACAGGTGCTGGTAGAAGTTTATTAGTTCAAAGAATGATTTCTAAAGGAATAAAAATAGAAAGTAATGCTAAAGTAACAAATGTAACTGAGAATACTATTTCATATGAACAAAAGGGAATAACACATACAATAAGTGATGCTGATACGTTAGTATTTGCTAATGGTTATCATATTGATTCAACATTTGAAGAAATGCTAAAAAATTTAAATGTTAAATATTATATGATTGGTGATTGTAAGAAGGTTGCAAGTATTAAAGAAGCAATAACTGATGCTTGGAATTTATGTAAAGATATGTAAGATAAAATGGTGTACATTCTAAATTGTACACCATTTTATTTTATATAGGAGTTTATTATTTTTTCTATTTGAAGTGGATTTGTTATTAGTTTTGAAGTTTCTAAATAAGAAATATCAAATGTTTCATTTTTTAATAATTTAATTATTGTATCTTTATAGATTTTTTTCTCAGTTGAAAATATTTTATCAATCCATAAAGTTATTAATTCATTATCTAATTTATATATAAGTCTAATATTAGAAATAGAATAACATTTATTTTTAACTCCTGGTAAAGAAAAAGATATTTTAATATCATATGGCTTTCCTTGAATACTATTTTTAAGATTATTGTTAATGTCATTCTTTATTTTTTTGGATAAAATAATACATTTTATTGACCAATAGAATTTATATGATGCAAATGAGATAAAAATTATCAAGGAAAAAATTCCACCTATTACATTTTTAATATCATTATCTTTAATAAATAAAATACAATAACATAAGAATAAAACTATTATTGATAATACTATTCCACCTATAATTCCAATTATTCCTGTTTTATATTTATATTGACTTGTATATATACATTTATTTATTACTTTATTATTCATAATGTTACCTATATTTTATATATTGCTATGTATTCTTTTTTATCATATGTTTTAAAATAATCCATACAATCTATATCTTCTATATGGATAATATCTTCACATCTATCTAAAAATGATAAATATTCTTTTGATGGATAGTAGAAGAATAAAAAGATTTCTCTATTATTTATTTCTTTTGATTTTCTTATATTTTCGATGACATCAATCAAGATCGTAACTGAAAATGGATTAAAAAAGTAAGCACCTGTAACATCTTCTGGAACTTTATAAATACTAGCGTTAATATGAACAAATTCGACTCTAGATGAACTAATACTCTTTTTATGATTATCTAATGCTTGATTATATAATCTTTCATCATATTCAATTCCTATCATTTTAGTTTTTGTAGAATAAGCTAAATAAAAACTAACTCTTCCCTTACCACAACCATAATCAATAATTTTATCTTTTTTTGTTATATACCCAGTATTAATTAAACTTTGTAAAACAGAGTATGGTGTAGGTTCATATGGGAAATTTTGATAATTAGAATTGGTATCATCTCTACCTGTTGTTTTAATTTTTAATATTTTATCTAATTCTATTTCTAAACTCATAAAACTAATTCCTTTATTTTTTCTTCAGTTAATCTATATGTTGTCCATTCATCTAAAGGAGTAGCTCCCATGGATAAATAAAAATCAATACTAGGTTTATTCCAATTTAAACAACACCATTCCATTCTACCACAATTTCTATCTATTGCGATTTGGGCTAAAGTTTTAAATAGTGCTTTACCATAGCCTTTATTTCTAAATTCAGGTTTTACATATAAATCTTCTAAATAGATACCTGCTTTTCCAACAAAAGTAGAAAAATTATAGAAGAATAAGGCAAATCCTACTTCTTTATTATCTTCTAACGCAAAGATAACTTCAGCTATTTTTTTTTCGAATAACCAATCATTTAATAAATTTTCATTAGCAATTACATCATCTATCATTTTTTCATATATTGCCAGTTCTTTAATAAATTCTAATATTTTATGTATATCAAATTTATCTGCAAATCTATAATTAAATCCATTCATAATATCACCGGTTTTAATTATAACATGATTTACATTAAAAATATAAAATATTGAAAAAAATGTTTTATTTTTATATAATAAAACTTAAGAATGGAGCTGATATTTATGGCTAAAATTAATAAATATAATATTGAAGAATTTGATGAAATTATAGCTAATGATTATAAATATTGTAAGAAATGTAAAACTGAAACTATTATTACTGCTAAGTTTTGTCAAAATTGTGGGCACAATGAGTTTTGTTCAATTGAAGAATTAAATAAGTTAGAAAATTCAAAGTATTGTACAAAATGTAAGACTTTGGTTTCTTTAAATATTAAGTTTTGTCAAAACTGTGGAAATAATCAGTTTGTAAAGTCTTTAGATGAAGTAGATTATGATGATGTAGATGTAAAAAATCAAAAGATTTATGATGATATTTTGAAAGAGATTAGAGATGTTAAGAAAAATATTAATAAATTGAATTTGAATAAAGAAGAACTAAAAACTTCTCTTATTAATACTAAAAATGATTATGAGACTAAGTATAAAAAATTGAAGTTAGATGAAGATAATAGTAAGTCAAAAGCTTTATTTAGAACCAGTGAAATTAAAGACTATAATAACAAAGTTTCTAGTCTTGAAAAGGAAATTAATGAATTTGATTCAAGTATTGATAATAGTAAGTTGGTTGAACTTAAAAAAAGTGTTAAAACAGAAACTACTAAATATAATTCACTATTAAAAAAATATAATAAATTAGTAGAAGAAAAAGAAAAATTTGATTCTATAAGATTAGAAAGAGAAAATAAAGAAAAGGAAGAAATACTTGCTAAAGAAAGGGAAGAAAAAGAGCAAAAACTTGCTAAAGAAAAAGAAGAAAAAGAAAGATTAGCTAAGATTAAAGCTGAAAAGCAAGCAAGAGAAGTACAAGAAAGACTCATTAAATTAGAAGAAGAAAGAAAAGCTAATTTATATAAGGAAGCCTTAAGATATTATAATGATAAGAAATATAATCAATCTGTAAAAATATTTATGGAATTAGCAGACAAGAAATATATTGATAGTTATATATTTTTAGGTATTTGTTATTACAAAGGACAGGGAATACATGTCGATTACTCAAAAGCATTAAACTACTTTATGAAAGCCAAAGATAATAAAGTTAGTGAAGCTTACTTTTGGCTTGGCTGTTGTTATGAATTTGGTAATGGTACTAGTAAAAACATGGAAACTGCCTTTAGTTACTATAAACAAGGCGCAAAGTTAGGACATGTTGAATCAAAATATCAAACATATTTATGCTATAAAAATGCTAAAGGAACTAAAAGAGATAAAGAATCAGAATTATATTATTTAGAAGATGCTGCTAAATGTAAACACTATGATGCTGCATACGAATATGGTGTTTTATCTTATAAGAAGAAAGAATATACTAAAGCTTTTGATTATTTTAAGATTGCTTCAGAAAATAATAATATTGACGCTATAAATTATCTTGCAAAACTTTGTTATGAAATGCATGGTACTGCTAAGGTAGACGCAATAAAATGGTATGAACTTGCTAGTAGTCTAGGTTCGCTAGATGCTACGTTTAATTTGGCTTGTGTAATGGATGAATTTAATAGACCTAATGCGATTAGATATTACAAAGAAGCTGCTAATAAAGGTCATAAAGAAGCACAGTTAATAATGAGTAAGTTTTATAAAAAAGGTGAACCTCGTTTTAATATTAAAAAAGATGTTGAGATTAGTAAAACATGGCTAAAAAAATATAAAGAAAGGTAGGAGTGGTTATGGGAATTAATAAAAGTAAATTTAATTTAGATGATATAGAATTTAATATTGATACTCCTACTAATATCACAAAGAAGTATTGTCAAAAATGTGGTACTGAAAATGAGATTGAATCTAAGTTTTGTTTAGAGTGTGGAAATACTAAATTTTATGATTCTTATGAAGAATATGAAGATAAAAAGAATTCTAAATATTGTATTCATTGTAAAAATAAGTTAAGTATAAAAATTAAGTTTTGTCCTGATTGTGGTAATAATGAATTTGTTAATTCAAAAGAAGAATTAATTAAATTAGAAAATGAAAGAAAACAAAAAGAATGGAATGCTAAGATTTCAAAGGCTAAAAAAGAACTTAATGACTTAAAAAATCAAGAAGAAATTATGATTGAAGAAAATGATGATATTAATAATCAAATAAAAGATCTTCATTCTAAATATCAAAAAGAAATTAAATTAATTGAGGCTAGTATAGAACAATATAAGGCTGAATCTAATTATGATAAGGCTAATTATACTAAACAAATTACAAAATTAACTAAAGAAAAAGAATCTTTAGTTAAAAAGCATGATGATGCTAAAACTAAATATGAAAAAGAATTAGCATTAGAATCTGATAAATATAATAATCTTATTAATAATAATAAAGAATTAGAAAATAAGATAGATGAGTTATCAAAATCTTTAGAACAAATTAAAAAAGAAGAACTTGCTTATGAAAAGGCAAGAAAAGAAAAAGAAAAAAAAGAATTAAATATTAAACAAAATAATGGTATATATGTAGATAAAAAGAATAAACAGGTTATTTTTGGAAAATATTGTAATGAGGAAATATTATGGAATATATTACAAGAAACAACTGATAATTATTTTTTAATATCTAATAAGTGTTTAGGTGAATGTAATTCATTAGAACTTTATACTGAGTTAAGACATATTTACAATTGTTTTAATCAAACAGAAAAAGATAGATTAATTCCATTTAGAAAATACAGTAAAAATATTTCATATATTGATATATTTAGTCACGATGAATTAATTAAATATATAAGCAGAAAAGAAAAGAGAATATGCACTGATGGTGTTGGTTCAATTAAAGGAAGAACCATAAATGGAAATCTTTCTTGGTGGATTCATTCTGGAAAAGAAATAGTTAATGGAAGTGGAAACATAGTTGATATTCATTCAAATGTGATAAGATATGGGGTTAGACCAATAATAAAGATAAAAAAATAGCAGTAAATACATTTAAAAAAGTATTTATTGAGACATTAACTAATTAAAATGATGGAGAAATAAAATGAAACTAGTATTAATAATAGGTGCAGGTGCAGTAGGAAAAATGACTGTAGGACAAGAATTAATGAAAATAACTAATTTAAGATTATTCCATAACCATATGACGATTGAACCTGTAATAGAAATTTTTGGAAAATTTAAAGCTGATACAATTCTTAAATTACGTGAGATTATTTTTGATGATTTTGTTAACGATGATAATGAAGGAATGATTCATACTTTAATGTGGTCTTTTGATATGAAGTCTGATTGGGAATATGTAGAAAATGTTGCCAAAAAGTTTGATGAAGTTTATTGTGTTGAATTAATAGCATCACAAGAAGTTCGTCTTGAAAGAAACAAAACAGAAAATAGATTAAAGAATAAGGCTTCAAAACGTGATATAGAAGCATCAAATAAGCGATTAATATATACCGAAGATCCACATCGACTTGTTAGTTTGGAAGGAGAAATACCTTTTGAAAATTATTTAAGAATAAATAACGAGAATATAGAAGCTAAAGATGTTGCCAAAATAATAAAAGAGAAATTTAATCTTTAATTGATAAAGTTTTAAAACATAGTATTATGAGTAATTAAATGATGAAAAGATTAAAAAAGAAAAGTAAGTTTTTGTAATGTTTAACCTAAATAAAACATTATAGTATCACCTTCTTTTATCTTTTCCCCTGGATTAGGTGATTGATATATTATAGTATTACCATCACCATAGAAGATATAATTATAAAATGATGTATTTTTTATATCTTTTTTAGTTTTACCTATATAATTATCTACTTTATAAGTGGGAGTGTCTAAGAACCATCTTAAGTTTTTTTCTATTTGGTTTTTATAATCTCTTTCTATTTTTAAATAATTCAGTGATTGTTCTAATATTTCACCAACTAATGGTGCTGCAACAGTACCACCATACTGAACTACGTTTTTTGGATTATCTATGGCTAAATAACAAACAATTTCTGGATTATTCATTGGAGCTATTCCTAAAAAAGATAATATATATTCACCGTCAATATATCCTCCATTTGAGGATATTTTTTGTGCTGTTCCTGTTTTTCCTCCTACTCTATATCCTTCTATAAAGGCATTTCTTCCTGTACCTAGGGCACAAACATTTTCAAGAGAATATTTCATTAAGTCAGATGTTTTATTGCTTATTACTTGGTTTTTAATTACTGTTTTATTTTGATATATTATTTCATCTGTATATGTATGTATTTCTTTTAGGATGTAGGGTTTTAATAGGTTTCCTCCATTAACTGCAGCTATACTTGCCATTACTAGTTGAATAGGAGTGTAAGCACTTGTTTGACCAAAACTTTGAGTTGCAAGTTCAACTGGGCCACAACTTGATTTTGCCATTGTTATCCCTTTTGATTCGCCTTGAATATCAATTCCTGTTTTTTTAGTGAATCCATATAAATCTAAATATTTATAGAAGTTGTCAACACCTATTCGTCTTCCTAATTCCATAAATCCGGGATTACATGAATTTTGAATAACTTCTAAAAAACTTTGTGATCCATGACCACCCTTTTTCCAGCATTTTATTTTTCTATCTTGAACTATTGTTGAGCCACTACAATAAAAACTTTCATTTAAATCAAATAACCCTAGTTCTAACGCAACACTATAAGTAAAGATTTTAAATGTAGATCCTAACTCAAATGAATAGAAGATTGGTAATATTCGATTATATATCTTTTCGTCATAATCTTGATAGTGGCTTGGTTCAAAATACGGATATGATGTCATTGCTAGTATTTCACCTGTTTTAGCATTTACCATTAGTCCCATTACTTGATCGGGATTATATTTTGCTATTGTGTTATTAATTATATTATCCATTATTAATTGGAGATTTATATCAATTGTTAAATATATATCCATTCCTGGAGTACTAGAGGTAAAAATAGAAGTAGTATCATGCATTAAATTTCCTTTGGCATCTGTATATATAGAAAGTGCTCCATTTTGACTTTTTAAGTAATCGTTATATTTATATTCGATTCCAGCTAAACCTTCCATATCTATACCACAAAATCCTAAAACTTGACCTAGAGTTGAACCATATGGATAATATCTTTTAGAGTCACTTGTTAAATATATTCCATCTAAATTTGCTTTAATTATTTCTTTTGCTTGAATGTTTGTTATTCGTCTTCCTTCTGGTTTTAGTATTTCGATGCTGTTTTTCTTAGTTAGGTGTTTATATATTGATTCATAACTTACGTTTAATATTTTTGCTAAAGTTTTAGCTGTTTTTTCTTTGTCTTTTACTTGTTTATTAATTGAAGCTACTGTATATGCAAGTTCATTTCCTACAATAACTATACCATTTCTATCATAGATAACCCCTCTTGAACTTTGGATTGGAATATCTCTTTTCCATAATTCATCTGCAAGTGGATTTATTTTATTTGCTAAATGAAATGTAATGTAGCCCATTCTTATTGTTATTGCGGCAAATAAAATTATAAATAATAGAAATATAATTGAAATTCTTACTTTTAATTGTTTTTTATACATGGTATCACCTAATAAATTATATTAAGTTACTTGCAAAAAGATAAATAAAAAACTATAATAAAAGTATATTTTTGTGGAGGATTTTAATATGAATTTAAATTGGGATTTAAGTGTTTTATATAATGGATTTGAAGATCCTAAATATGCTAGTGATTTAAAGGCTTTAGAAGAAGCTATTAAAGCACAAGATGAATGTTCTAAAAAATTATCACTAGATAATGCTTTAGAATGTATTACTAATTACTTAAAATTAGAAGAAAAGATTGCAAGTGCTGTATATGAATTATATAGTTATTCAAGTTTAAGAATGAGTGCTAATGTTAATGATATGGAAGCTGCGAAAGAAGCTGGCAAATTGCAAATTATGATGCAAGAAGGAGTAACAGCTGGGGTTTTATTTAAGAAGTTTATGAAAGATGTTGATTTATCAATTGTCAATGAATCTGATTATTTAAAACAATATGAATATATGCTTTCTAATATTAAAAAAGATGCTATTCATTTATTATCTGATAAAGAAGAAATCTTATATTCTAAATTATCTATGGTTGGATCTGATTCATGGAGTGAAATTCAATCTAAACTTACTTCTAATTTATCTATTAAAGTAAAGGGATTTAAAGATCCTATGCCTTTATCTGCGGTTAGAAATTTAGCCTATGATAACTCTAAGACTGTTAGAAAAAATGCTTATTTAGCTGAACTAAAAGCTTGCAAAGAAATTGAAGCTAGTGTTGCAATGGCATTAAATAATATTAAAAGAGAAGTTAATATTATGTTAGAATTAAGAGGCTATAAAAATGCGTTAGATGTAACTTTAAGTAGAAGTAATATGGGTAAAAAAGCTTTAGATGCTATGATTGAGGCTATTAAAGAAGAACTACCTAAATTTAGAGAATATTATAAATTAAAGGCTAAAGCTTTGGGTTATAAGAATGGACTACCTTTCTATGAAATCTTTGCTCCTATGGGTAAAATGACAAAAACTTATACATATGAAGAAGCTAAAGAATTAGTGTTAGATGTTTATTATTCTTTTTCAGATAAACTTGGAAAAATGGGGGAAGATGCATTTAATAATGGCTGGATAGATGTACTTCCAAAAGAAGGCAAAGTGGGAGGAGCTTTCTGTGCTAGTGTTCCAAATCATAAGGTTAGTAGAGTATTAACTAATTTTACTGGCTCACTTGGTGATGTTCAAACTTTAGCACATGAACTAGGACATGCTTATCATAATCATGTTACATATGATAATGCTCCGCTTAATCAAGACTATCCAATGCAACTTGCTGAGACTGCATCTATTTTATGTCAAACCTTAATGGCTAAAAAGATGATTAATGATATTGATAATAATGAAGAAAAATTAACTGTTTTAGAACAATCTTTACAAGAAGATACTCAATGTGTTGTTGATATTTTATCTAGATTTTTATTTGAAAGTAAGGTTGTTGATACGCCTGTTGCTATTCCGCTATCAAGTGAAGATTTATGTGGCATGATGTTAGAAGCTCAAGATGAATCTTACGGTGATGGTTTAGACCCAGAATACAGACATCAATATATGTGGTTAGTAAAGAGTCATTATTATTCTACATTTTCATTTTATAATTGGCCTTATGCTTTTGGATTATTATATGGTAAAGGATTATATAAGGTTTATATGAAGGATAAAGAATCTTTTGTTAAAAATTATGATGAAATGTTAAAAAATACTTGTTTAATGGATGTAGAAGATGTTGCTAAAACTATGGGTATTGATATTACTGATAAAGCTTTCTGGAAGGAATCTTTATCATCTATTTATGAAGATATCTTAGAATTTGGTATAATTTTGAAAGAAGTGAAGATGATATAATATGAAATTAGTTAGTTGGAATGTAAATGGGATAAGAGCTTGTATGCAAAAAGGATTTAGATCCTTTTTTGATGGACAAGATGCTGATATATTTTGTGTTCAAGAAACAAAGATGCAAGAAGGGCAAGCAGATCTAGAAATTGATGGATACTATAGATATATGTCTAGTGCTATAAAAAAAGGATATAGTGGTACCTTAATATATACTAAAGAAAAACCATTAAATGTTTATTATGGTATTAATGATAAATATAATGATGAAGGAAGATTAATTACTTTAGAGTTTAACGATTTTTATTTAGTTAATAGCTATACTCCTAATAGTCAAGAAGGTTTAAAAAGATTAGACTATCGAATGATTTTTGAAGATGATTTAAGACTATATTTAAATGATTTAAATAAAACTAAACCTGTTATATTATGTGGTGATTTAAATGTAGCTCATGAACCTATTGATTTAAAAAATCCTAAACAAAACGAACAAAATCCTGGATATTCAATTGAAGAAAGAACTAAAATGAGTATGTTATTAAAATCTGGATTTGTTGATAGTTATAGATATTTATATCCGAACAAGGTTGAATATAGTTGGTGGAGCTATCGTTTTAATGCTAGAATGAAAAATATTGGATGGAGAATAGATTATTTTATTGTTTCAAATGATTACAAAGAAAAGATTTCTGATGCTAAAATATTAATGGATGTGGTTGGTAGTGATCATTGTCCTGTTGTTTTAGAATTAAAATAAAAAAATATTGAGAATTATTCTTAATAAGGATTGACAAATTAAAATTATTATAGTAAAATATAATTGTAATTAAGAATAATTCTTAACAAGAAAAGGAGATATAATATGAAATTTTATAGAAATGAAGATAGTTTATTAATTAATTTATTAGGAAAGAATACAAATTTAACAGAAGTTGTTGCTAATACAGAAGAAGCATCTTTTGAAAAACATATACCTGTTGTTGAATTAGATAACAATAGTGTTAAAGTAACAGTAGGTTCAATTTTACATCCTATGATTGATGTACATTACATTGAAGTAATTGCAGTTGAAACTACAAAGGGATTCCAAATTAAGTATTTAAATCCAGGTGAATTACCTGTTGCAAATTTCACTCTTAATGATGAAGAATTTGTAAGTGCTTATGCATATTGCAATTTACATGGATTATGGAGAAATGCTAACTAGAGGTGATTTTAATGCCTGTATTTTTAGGAGTGATTATTCCTTTTATAGGTACAGTATTAGGATCAGGAATGGTGTTTTTATTAAAGGATAAAATCAATAACAAGTTACAAAAATTCTTGCTTGGATTTGCTGCTGGAGTTATGATTGCTGCATCAATTTGGTCACTAATAATTCCAGCTATTGATTTATCGTCAAATTTAGGAAAATTATCTTTTATACCTGCAGCTGTTGGTTTTGTTTTAGGGATGGTTTTTCTACTTTTAATGGATACATTTATTCCTCACTTACATTTGAATAGTGATGAACCAGAGGGAGTTAAGTCTACATTTGGAAAAAGAACTATGTTTTTCTTTGCAGTGATGCTTCATAATATTCCTGAAGGTATTGCTGTTGGTGTAGTTCTTGCTGGAGCTATTTATGGGAATCAAATGTTAACGATTAGTGGAGCTTTAGCTTTATCTATTGGTATTGCAATTCAAAATTTTCCGGAGGGAGCTATTATTTCTTTACCACTAAAAAATGATGGTGTATCAAAAGGAAAGTCATTTATATATGGGGTGTTATCTGGTGCTGTTGAGCCTGTTGCTGCTGCAGTTACTTTATTAATTGCTCATATTATGGAACCAATATTGCCGTATTTACTTGCCTTTGCTGCTGGTGCTATGATTTATGTAGTAGTAGAAGAGTTGATTCCTGAAGCAAATGATGGAGATCATTCTAATTTTGCAACTATTGGAGTTATGTTAGGTTTTACTATTATGATGATTTTAGATATTGCTTTAGCGTAAAAAAAAAGAAAGCAAATGCTTTCTTAAAATTTATCGATTTCAGATTTTAAAGTATCAAGGATTTCATTTTCCTTGATTTTTTTTATTATTACACCTTTTTTAAAAAGAAGGAACTCACCAATTCCACCTGCAATACCTAAGTCAGCTTCTTTAGCCTCCCCTGGTCCATTTACAGCACAGCCCATTACGGCAACATGGATTTTTTTATTAACTGTATTTAAGTAATTTTCAATTTCTTTTGCGATTGGAATCATATTAACTAAAGTTCTTCCACAAGTAGGACAAGACGTTAAAGTGGGGATATTATCAATATAGTGTAATTCTTTTAGGATTTCTTTTGCTGCAATAACTTCATATTTAGGATCATCAGTGAGAGATACTCTTATAGTATTACCTATTCCTAAATCTAGGATTTTACTTATTCCTATTGAGGATTTAATTAGTCCTTTAAAAGAAGTGCCAGCTTCAGTAATCCCTATATGTAATGGATAATTAAATGTTTTGCTTGCGAGTTTATAGGCTTCGATTGTTAAATCAATATTTGAGGCTTTTAGTGATAGACATATATTATGAAAATCTAATTCTTCTAATATTGTAATATGTCTTTTTGCTGCTTCAATCATATTTTCTGGTGTCGGTTTTGAAATGTCTTTTGGAAGTGATCCGCCATTAACTCCAATTCTAATCGGAATGTTTTTTTCTTTACAAAGACTTACAATTTCTTTAATTTTTTCTCGATTATTTATATTTCCAGGATTTAATCTTATTTTATCGATGCCTTGATTGATGGCTATGATTGCAAGTTCTGGGTCGAAATGGATATCGGCTACTAATGGAATATTAATTTTTTCTTTTATCTTAGATATACTTAGTGCATCATCTTTATCAAGTACTGCAACTCTTATAATCTGACAGCCTAATTTTTCAAGTTCTAGTATTTGTTTAACTGTTTCATCAATATTTTTTGTTTTTGTATTACACATACTTTGAATATAAATAGTATTGTTTCCTCCAAATGGAAGATTTGCTATATTAAATCCTATAGTTTTTTCTCTTGTTATCATAATATCACCAAAATAATTATATCAAAAATCTAACAATATATAAATAGTGAACTATTTATTTTATTTGAAGAAAATGATATAATATAGTGTGGAATTTCTTGTGTGGAATAGAAAGAAGGATGTTTATATGAAATTAAAACCAATTATTACTAGTTTATTAGATACTGACTTCTATAAGTTTACAATGGGTCAAGTTATTATGCATCAGTATCCAAGTTTTCAAGTTACTTGGACATTTAAATGTCGAAACAAGGATGTTTATTTTACTGATGAAATGATTGAAGAAATTAGAGAACAATTAAAACACTATTGTACTTTATCTTTTACTAATGTCGAATTAGATTATTTAAGAAAGATTGATTTTATTAAGGGTAATTATGTAGATTTCTTATCTGTATACCATCCTAGATATGATCATTTTCATATAAAAAGAGCAGAAGATGGTAGTTTAGATATTGAAGCAAAAGGACCTTGGTTTTTAACGACTTATTATGAAATTCCTGTTTTAAGCATTGTTAATGAAGTTTATTTTAGAATGTCTTATCAAGGAGAGGTATATTATCGACTTTTAGTTGAACAAATGAATCGTTTTAATGCTAAGTTAGATGGTCTTAAAGAGAATAAATACAAATTAGCTGTTTTTTCTGATTTTGGTACAAGAAGACGTTTTTCATTTGATACTCAAAAGGTTTTGATTGAAAAATTAAGTAAAGCTCAAAAGAATAATGAATTAGGTAATTCGATATTCTTAGGAACTTCAAATGTGTTATTTGCAAAAGAATTTGGGGTTAAAGCTATTGGTACTATGGCTCATGAGTTTATTATGGCTGTTGGTCAAGGACAACATGAATATAACCCTGCTTACAGTAATAAATTTGCTCTTGAAAGTTGGGTTAAGGAATATGGTACTAAAAATGGTATTTATTTAACTGATACTATTGGCACTGATATTTGTTTACTTGATTTTGATGATCATTATAGTACAGTGTTTACTGGTGTTAGACATGATAGCGGTGATCCTTTAGTTTGGGCCGAAAAAATGATTAAGCATTATAATAAATATGGAATTGACCCTAAAACAAAAACTTTCTTATTTTCTGATGGTTTAGATTTTGAAAGAGCTACAAAAATATATGATGCTCTTCATGAAAGAGTAAGAGTTGCTTTTGGTATTGGTACTAATATTACAAATGATACTGGAGTACCTGCACTTAATATTGTTATGAAGATTACTTCTGTAAATGGTCAACCAGTTGCTAAATATTCTGATGAACCTTCTAAAACTATGTGTAAAGATGAAGAATATGTTGAATATTTAAAACGTGCAATTAATTGGCGTAATTTACACAGTAAAAAAGGAGAATAATGAAATGAAGATTTTAGTTGTTGTAGATATGCAAAATGATTTTCTTCATGGTGCTTTAAGAAATGAAGAAGGCATAAGAAAAATTCCTAATGTTATTAAAAAAATTAATGAATATAAAAAAAATAATGATGTTGTTATAGCAACTAAAGATACTCACTTTGCTAATTATTTGGATACACAAGAAGGAATTAATTTACCTTTTGTTCATTGTGTTAAAGATACTTTTGGATGGGAAATAAATAGTGATGTTAAAGAAGCACTAGGAGATGTTTTGGTTTTTGAAAAGCCTACTTTTGGTTCAGTTAGTCTTGCTAAATATTTGTTTGATAATTATAAAGATGAAACTGATTTGGAAATCGAACTTATTGGTGTATGCACAGATATATGTGTTATTTCTAATGCTTTATTAATTAAAGCATATTTACCAGAAGTAAAGATGGTTGTTGATGCATCTTGTTGTGCAGGTGTTACAATCGATTCTCATAATGCTGCATTGATGGCTATGAGATCATGTCAAATTAATGTTATAGGAGAATAGTATGAAAGTTAATATTAAAGAAACAAAGAAAAATTTAATTAATTGGATAAGAAATTGGTTTGATGCTAATGGAAACAGTCAAACTAAAGCTATTTTAGGTATTTCAGGCGGGAAAGATAGTACTATATGTGCAGCTTTGCTTGCTGAAGCTTTAGGACCTGATAGAGTTATAGGTGTTTTGATGCCTAATAATGTTCAATCTGATATCTGTGATTCTTTAGCTGTTGTTAATCATTTGAAAATAAAATATTATACTATTAATATTGGTGGTGCATACAATGCATTAACAAGTGAAATAGAAGAAAAATTAGAGGGATACGAGTTGAGCGGTCAATATAAAACTAATACTCCATCTAGATTAAGAATGGTTACTTTGTATGGTGTTGGTGCTATAATTGGTAACACTAGAGTATGTAATACTGGAAATCTTAGTGAAGCGATGATTGGCTATACTACTCTTTATGGAGATTTTGCTGGTGATTTTGCTTTGATAAATAAATTGACTAAAACTGAAGTTGTTCAATTGGGTGATGAATTAGGGTTACCGTCATATTTAGTTCACAAAGCCCCTGGCGATGGTATGAGTGGTAAAACTGATGAAGATAACATTGGTTTTACTTATGAAGAGTTAGATGATTATATTAGAAATCAAAATAAGGGACCAAAATTTGAAATGATTGAGAAAAAGATTAAAGCAATGGAATTTAAAAGAAAGATTTTAAATATTCCTTCTTTTGATTTGATTGTTGAGGAATAGTATGAAAATTGCTATTTTTGGTGGTTCTTTTGATCCTATGCATACTGGACATATGGAGATAATTAGTAAATTATTCACTGAAAAATTAATGGATAAAGTAATAGTTATTCCTACTAATGTTTCATATTATAAAAAATCAAAAGCAATGTTTACATATGACAAAAAAATAGAAATATGTAAAATGATGATTGAAAATGATAGTATATTATCTAAATTGGATATCGAAGTTTCTGATATTGAAAGAGATATCTTAGATACTGAAGGTTTTGCTCATACTTTACTTAAATTAAAAAAGATATATCCTAATGATGATTTATATACTGTTATTGGTAGTGATTCATATAATTATATTAATACATGGAGAAGCTATGAACTTATTTATGAATTATCTAATATTATAGTTGCTAAAAGACCTAATAATGTTATTAATAATGAGATTGGGATTAAATATGATATTTTACAGATGAATAATGAAAATTCATCTACTGATATTAGAAAAAAAATAATAGATTTAATTATTAAAGGATAAATAAAGAAGAAGATTTTAAAAAATGTAAAAATAATGTTGCATAAAATAAAATTTTTTGGTATAATCCTTTAGGAAGTAATCTTTAAGTCTGGAGGGATAAGAAATGCGCGACTTAGTAAAATTAATCTGTGCTGATTGCAAGAATGAAAATTACTATACAGACAAGAATAAGAAGACAACTCCTGAAAGAATGGAGATTAAAAAATATTGTCCTCATTGCCGTAAGCATACAACTCATAAGGAAAAGAAATAATAAGCTTGAAAAAGCTTTTTTTCTTTTTATCTTATAAAGGAGGTTATTATGATAGAAAAAATTATTTGTGGTGGATTTGAAACTAATACATATATTATTTCAAATGAAGGTAAATGTGTTATAGTTGATCCAGGATTAGATTTTTTAGAATATTCTTTGAGTATTAAGAATAAATATGAAGTTGAAGCTATTCTAATTACCCACGGTCATATTGATCATATAGATGGAATTAAATATTTTCCTAGTGTTCCTATTTATATTCATGAATATGATGAAGAATTTATTTATGATTCAAGATTATCACTTTATTCATGGATGAACCTTAAAACTCCATATCGTAAGAATACATTAAATATCAAAACGGTTAAAGATAATGATATTTTAAATTTAATTGGTTTTGAGTTTAAGGTTATTCATACTCCTGGTCATACTAGAGGAAGCGTTTGTTACTTATATAAAAATAAGTTATTAAGTGGTGATACATTATTTAAAAATAGTTGTGGCAGAACTGATTTTCCTACAGGCAATCCAAGTGATATGAAAAGGAGTTTAAATAAGATTATTGCTTGTTGTGGTGATATGGTTGATGTTTATCCTGGTCATGATGAAAAGACTAAAATTAAGGATGAAAAGAAAAATAATCCATATATTTTATAATTTGTCTTATTCTTTTAGAATAAGGCTTTTATTTTTGCATATAATATTTTTAGATTTTAGCACTTTTTTGTTGACAGTGCCAAAATAATGTTTTATAATATAATTGCACTTGAGGATTAAGAGTGCAAAAAGAGGTGACAAGAAATGTTATCAGATCGTCAGAAGCTTATTCTAAAAGCAATTATTGAAGAATATGTTAATAATAATGAACCTGTTGGTTCAAAATCATTAACGGAAAAACCTTATTTAGATTTTTCTTCTGCAACTATTAGATATGATATGCAAAATCTAGAAGAAAATGGATATTTAGAGAAGACTCATACTTCTTCAGGAAGAATTCCATCTGAACAAGGTTATCGTTATTACGTTGATCATTTAATTATTAGAGATGATGCTGTCTTAGAATATTTCAAATATATTGATGAAATATTTGCTAACCGTCATTTAAATAAAGATGATGCAATAAAAAAGATTGCTGATTTCTTAAGTGAATTAACTGGTTATTATTCATTAGTTGTTGGTTCTAGTACTGATTTTGCTAAAATTATGAAAATGGAAATTGTTCCAATTTCTGAAAATGAAGCAGTGATGTTGATTGTTACTTCATCAGGCGCGGTTCAATCTCAAAAAATTAAGATTCCTAATGGATATAATATGGATGATTTATTAAAGATTATTCAAATGTTTGATAATGCAATGTATGATCGTTCAGTTTTTGAAATTAGAGAAGTTTTATCTAAAGAAGCTGCAAAACCTAGAATAAGACAAATGGTTGATTTTAGAGATGATATCTTGAATTTTATGATTAGAGGATTCACACGATTTTCTAATACTGAATCATACGAATCAGGATTATCAAGATTGTTTAATCAACCTGAGTTCCAAGATTATCAAGTGATGCAAAAAATCTTAAAAGCTATTGATGATGAAGCCATGAAGGATATTGCAAGAAAAGACACTGGAACTTTAAAAATAAGAATTGGTTCGGAAAATGTAAATGATGGTCTTAAAAATTGTTCAATTATCTCAATTCCTTATTATATTGATGATAATGAGTATGGAACTATCATTTTAGTAGGGCCTACGAGAATGAATTATCGTGGTGTTATTCCACTTCTTGAATACGTGGCAAAAAATATGCCAAAATTATATAATAGGTAGGTGTTAGAATTGTCTGAAAATATAAAAGAAGATATTAAAGAAGAGTTAAAAGAAGAGTTAAAAGAAGAGGAAGTTAAAGAAGAAACTCCTAAAACGAAAAAAGAAAAAAAAGATAAATATAAAGAACAAATAGCTAAATTAGAAGCTGAACTTTCAAATCAAAAAAATGAATATTTAAAAGTCTTTGCTGAAATGGAAAATACAAAGAAAAGACTTAAAGAAGAAAGTATTAAGGATAGAAAGTATGCTTCTCAAAAAGTTGTTGGTGAATTGATTAATCCTATTGATATGTTAGTTAAGATTGTTAATTCTCCTGCTCCTACTCCAGAAATAGCTAATTATTTGATTGGATTTAAAATGCTTGCAAATCAAATGATTGATATATTAAAGGCTGAGGGGTTAGCAGAAATAGAATCAGTAGTTGGTAAAGAATTTGATCCAACTGTGATGCAAGCTATGTCTGTTGAAGAAAATGATGAATTAGAAGAAAATACAATTGTAAGGGTTATGCAAACTGGATATATGTATAAAGATAGAGTTTTAAGACCTGCAATGGTAATTGTTAGTAAGAAAAAAATAGAAGAAAAGAAAGAGGAAGAATAATTATGTCAAACAAAGTTATTGGTATCGATTTAGGTACAACAAATTCATGTGTAAGTGTTATGGAAGCTGGCGAAGCTAAGGTTATTACAAATGCTGAAGGTGCGAGAACAACTCCATCTGTAGTAGCATTTAAGGGTGATGAAATCCAAGTTGGTGATGTTGCTAAACGTCAAGCTATTACTAACCCTAACACAGTAAGTTCAATTAAGCGTCATATGGGTGATGCTAACTATCGTGTAGATGTTAATGGTAAAAAATATACACCACAAGAAATTTCAGCTATGGTTTTACAAAACTTAAAGAAGACAGCTGAAGCTTATTTAGGCGAATCAGTTGATAAGGCTGTTATTACAGTTCCTGCTTATTTTAATGATGCTCAACGTCAAGCTACTAAGGATGCTGGTAAAATTGCTGGTTTAGAAGTAATGCGTATTATTAATGAACCAACAGCTGCAGCTTTAGCATATGGTATTGATAAAACAGATAAAGAACAAAAAGTTTTAGTATTTGACTTAGGTGGAGGTACATTTGACGTTTCTATCTTAGATTTAGCTGATGGAACATTCGAAGTATTATCAACTGCTGGTGATAATATGCTTGGTGGTGATGACTTTGATAAGGCAATTATGGATTGGTTAGTTGCTGAATTCAAGAAAGAAAGTAGTGTAGACTTATCACAAGATAAAATGGCTTTACAACGTTTAAAAGATGCTGCTGAAAAAGCTAAGAAAGATTTATCTGGTGTTACATCAGTAGAAATTAGTTTACCATTTATTTCAATGGGGGCTTATGGTCCTCTACATTTAAATAGAACATTATCTAGAACTAAATTTAATGAATTAACTCATCATTTAGTTGAAAGATGTTTAGGTCCAGTTCGTCGTGCATTAAAAGATGCTAAGTTAACAGCTAAAGATTTAGATCAAGTATTATTAGTAGGTGGTTCTACTCGTATTCCTGCTGTTCAAGAATTAGTTAAGAAAGAATTAGGTAAAGAACCTAATAAGAGTGTTAACCCAGATGAAGTAGTAGCTATGGGTGCTGCTATTCAAGGTGGTGTTTTAACAGGTGATGTTAAAGATGTATTATTATTAGACGTTACACCATTATCTTTAGGTATTGAAACATTAGGTGGAGTATTTACTAAGTTAATTGAAAGAAACACTACTATTCCTACATCTAAGAGTCAAGTATTCTCTACAGCTGCTGATAATCAACCTGCTGTTGATATCCATGTATTACAAGGTGAAAGACCAATGGCTATTGATAATAAGACATTAGGTAGATTCCAATTAGGTGATATTCCAGCTGCTCCAAGAGGTGTTCCTCAAATTGAAGTTAGATTTGATATTGATGCTAATGGTATCGTAAATGTTTCAGCAAAGAATTTAGGTACTGGTAAAGAACAAAAGATTACTATTCAAAGTGGTTCAGGATTATCTGATGCTGAAATCGAAAGAATGGTAAAAGAAGCTGAAGAAAATGCCGAAGCTGATAAGAAGAGAAAAGAAGAAGCAGATTTAGTAAATGAAGCTAATCAATTAATTTTCCAAACTAAAAAAGCATTAAATGATTTACAAAATGTAGATCCAAATGAAAAAGAAGAAGCAGAAAAATTATGTGAAGAATTACAAAAGGCTTTAGATTCTAATAATATTGCTGATATTAGAGAAAAGAAAGAAGCTTTAGAAAAAGTTGCTCAAGGTATTGCTGTTAAAGCATATCAACAAACTCAAGAACAACAAGGTTCTTCAAATAGTGATACTGTAGATGCAGATTTCTCTGACGTTCAATAATAAAAATTATCTATAATGAAGGGACCTAATGGCCCCTTCTTGTTATGAGGTGCTATATGGCAAAAAGAGATTATTATGAAGTGCTAGGTTTACAAAAAGGTGCTAGTGCTGATGAAATTAAAAGAGCATATCGTCAATTGGCAAAAAAGTATCATCCTGATATTAATAAAGAACCAGGTGCTGAAGAAAAATTTAAAGAAATAAATGAAGCCTATGAAACATTATCTGATGATCAAAAGAAGGCTAGATATGATCAATTTGGTCATGAAGATCCGATGAATGGCTTTGGTGGAGGCTCTGGATTTAATGGATTCGGTGGTTCAGGATTTGGTGGATTTGAAGATATTTTCTCATCTTTCTTTGGTGGAGGAAATCAACGTCAATCTAATGGACCACGCCAAGGTAATGACGTAGAAAAGTCAATGACAATTTCATTTGAAGATGCTGTTTATGGTTGTAAAAAGAAAGTAAGATTAACAGTTGAAGATGAATGTACAACATGTGGTGGAACAGGTGCTTATTCAAGAAATGATATAAAAACATGTCCTAAATGTAAAGGTCAAGGACGTGTATTTATGGTTCAACAAACGATTTTTGGTCAATCTAGAGTTCAAACTACTTGTCCTGAATGTAATGGTACAGGTAAAGTTGTAACTAAAAAGTGTGATACTTGTAGCGGAAGAGGAAGAGTACGTAGAACAAAAGATGTTGAGGTTACTATTCCACAAGGAATTGATACAGGTATGACACTTCGTATGGCTGGTTGTGGTGAAGCTGGTATTAATGGTGGCCCTGCAGGAGACTTATTTATTAGTTTTACTGTTACTCCGCATAAACAATTCAAAAGAGATGGCTCAGATATTATTTTAGAAGTTCCTATTAGTTTTACTCAAGCTGCATTAGGTGATGAAATAGAAGTTCCTACTATTTATGAACCAGAGAAATTAAGAATTCCTGCTGGTACTCAAACAGGTACAAAATTCCGTTTACGTGGAAAAGGTACTAAAAATCCTAAGAGTCCTGGTTCTGGTAAAGGTGATCAATATGTTATTATTAGAGTTGAAACACCAACTAATTTATCAAGTGAAGAAAAAGAATTATTTGAGAAATTAGCTAAACTTCAAAAACAAGAAAAGAAGTCACCTTGGGAAAAATTTAAGAGTTTATTTCAATAATATTGTTTAAGTAGATGCATTTTTTGTATCTACTTTATTTTATTTGTTGAAAAATCATTAATTAATTGTTATAATTAATTAGTTTATGAATTTTGGAGGAATGTTTTTATGAAAGAATATCAAAAATTATTATATCAAGATATGAAAAGACAACAAAATGAAAAGGCGAGAGTTTTAGTTAAACTTGGATTATTTGAACAAAAAGAGGAAGAAACTTTTGATGCATCAAATTATGATCTTATTACTTATGGAAAAAAATATAGAGGATTATATGACTTATACCAAAATAAAGAAACTTTAGAAATGGTGTATGTATGTCCTTTAATTGAAGATAACAAGGGAGAAGAAGGTGTACAAAATACTATGACACCTTATGCTTATGATTGTATTTATTTAGAATTATTAGACGGTGAAGAATTTGCGTTAGTTAAACAAGCTGCAAAACATGAAAATACATTATTCATTGATATTTTATATTATGCTGCAATCGGATTATATTTTGCTTTATTAGTATTTACAATTATTAGTATTATTGCAATTTCAATTACTGAAACAGGATTAGTTAATGTATTGTTTGTTTGTGGTTCAATAATTTCTGGTACAGTTTTAGGATCTATTTTCTTACCATTATTAATTATTAAATACCGCGGATTTAAGGCTGAATAATTATGCAAAAATACTTTATTTCTAGTGAAGATTTTAATGATTTAACTATTACAGGAGATGATGCATTTCATATTATTAATGTTATGAGATGTAAGATTGGTGATGAGGTTTTAGTTGGATCTAATGATAAGACTTATTTAGTTAAAATTAAATCTCTAGAAAAAAAGCTTGTTACATTTGAAATTATAGAGGAAAAAAATGGCAATACTGAATTGCCGTTTTTTGTATCTTTATTTCAAGGATATCCAAAAGCTGATAAGTTAGAAAATATTATTAAATATGGTACTCAGTTAGGTGTTTGTGAATTTCATCCAACACTTATGAGATATTCTGTATTTAAATTAGATGATAAGAAAAAAGATAACAAGCTTGAAAGATTTAATAAAATTGCTAAAGAAGCAGCTGAACAATCATTTAGACAAAGATTGCCTAAAGTTGTTGATATTAAGAATTTAAAGAAAATAGATTTTAGTAGTTATGATGTTAAACTTGTTTGTTATGAAGAATCAGCAAAAGAATTTGAAGCAAGTGCTTTTAGACAAGCAGTAATGAATTTAAAGAAAGATGATAAAATAGCTATAGTTGTTGGGCCTGAAGGTGGAATATCACCTGATGAAATTGAATATTTAGAAGCTCAAGGTTTTACAAAAGTTGGATTAGGACCTAGAATTTTAAGAACAGAGACAGTTGTATTTTACTGTATGTCAGCTATTAGTTATGAATGGGAATTAAAAAAATGAGAAAAGTAGGATTTCAAACCTTAGGATGTAAAGTTAATATTTATGAGTCAAATGCTTTAAAAAATGAATTAATCGCCAAAGGTTATGAAATTGTTGAACCAAGTAGTGATTGTGATGTTTTTATAGTTAATACATGTTCTGTAACAAATATGGCAGATGCTAAAAGTAGAAAAATAATAAAAAGAATGAGAAAACTAAATCCAGATGCTATATTATGTGTTATGGGATGTTATTCACAAACCAATCCGGAAGCTAAAGAATTAGAAGGTATTGATATTTTAGTAGGAAATGGTAATAAAAAAGATGTTATTTCTTATATAGAAGATAAATTACTTGATAAATCTATTGAAAAACAAGTAAAAATTTTAGATATATTGAATACATATGAATATGAAAAATTAGAAGTGACTACATACGATCATTCTCGAGCTTTTGTGAAAATTCAAGATGGCTGTGAGAATTTTTGTACATATTGTATAATTCCATATGCACGTGGTCCAATTAGATCAAAACCAGCAGATGATGTAATTGATGAATTAAAAAGAGTTACAGAAGAAGGATATTTAGAAGTTGTACTAGCAGGTATTCATACTGGAAAATATAAAGATGGAGATTTTAATTTAACTTCACTTATTAAAAGAATATTAACTGAAGTTCCTAAATTAAAAAGATTAAGATTGTCTTCAATTGAAATTAATGAGATTGATGATGAATTTATTGAATTAATGAAAAATAGTAATATTTTAGCAAATCATCTTCACTTACCACTACAATCGGGTAGTGATATAGTATTATCAAAAATGGAAAGAAAGTATAATACTGATTTCTTTATTGAAAGAATTAATAAAATTAAACAAGTAAGACCGGATATATCTATTTCTACAGATGTTATTGTAGGTTTTCCATATGAAACTGATGAGGAATATCTTAATTCTAAAGAGTTTATTAAGAAAGTTAATTTCAGTAAAATACATGTATTTCCATATTCAAAAAGAAGGGGAACTAAGGCTGTTTTAATGCCTCAAGTAGAAGATATAGTTAAGAAAAAAAGAGCATTAGATTTAATTAATTTATCAACTGAATTAGAATTTAATTATGCTCAAAGTTTTATTGACAAGACTGTATCTGTTCTGATTGAAAAAAAATTAGATGATAATTATATGATTGGTCATTCTAGTAATTATTTAAATGTTATTGTTCCAATTAATGAAAATTATATAAAGAAGATTGTTGATGTCAAAATAGAAAAGGTAGAATCTGATAAAGTATATGGAAAAATCATAAATATTTAGCCAATTATAAATTAATAAATTATATAATGATGTCAAAAAAAGAATATTTTTCAAAAAAAGTCTTTACAAATGATTCGGTTAGATGTATAATTAATAAGGATTTCGTCCTTGGAAGGAGGTTTGTGACATGCCAAAAATTGTTGTACGTGAAAAAGAAAGCATCGAAGATGCATTACGTAGATTTAAACGCGATGTTTCTAGATCTGGTAACCTTCAAGAGGCGAAAAAGCGTCAATATTATTTAAAGCCTAGTGATGTGCGCAAGCAAAAACGTCAAGAGGCACGTAAAAAATATAAGTAAGAATTAGGGCATAATGCCCTTTTTTTGTTAAAAAAGGAGGATTTTATATGAAAATATATATGATGGGTGATTCAACAATGAAATATAACAATATATTTCAATACCCACAAGTTGGATGGGGACAAGTATTGCATTTGTTTGCTAAAAACGAATGTTTAATTGAAGATCATGCTGAAAATGGTAGAAGTACTAAAAGTTTTATTGCTGAAGGTAGATTTGATGTTATTTTATCAAGACTAACTAAAGATGATTATGTTATTGTTGAATTTGGTCACAATGATGAGAAAAAACAAGATCCTGCACGTTATACTACTCCATATGGTACATATCAAGAAAATTTAAAATATATAGCAGAAGAAGTTTTAAAAAAAGGTGCTAATATAGTTTTTGCAACTCCAATAACAAGACATAAATTTGTTGATGGTGTATGTGTTAATTCTCATTTAGACTATCCAGATGCAATGTTAGATTTTTGTAAACAATATGGATATACTTGTATTGATATGAATAAATTAACAATTGATTTATATAATCAAGTTGGTGAAGAAGAATCAAAAAAATATCACATGATTTTTCCAGCTAATACATTTAAGTATTATCCTGAAGGTAAAGATGATCATTCTCATTTGAGATACGAAGGAGCTATCAAGATAGCTGAGTTATTCGTAAAAGCAATTGCTAAAACAAATCATCCAATAAATGAATGTTTTTTAGATTTATCGTTAGTTGAACAAAGAGACGAAGTAATGTTAAAAGATTAAGAATAATCTCTTAGGTTAGTTTATAACTTAAGAGATTGTTTATTTTTATATTCAAAATCTAAAGTTTTATCGGCAGTATGTAAGATATTATTAATTATTCCCATCATAAACATCGATATAACTAAAGAAGAACCACCATATGAGATAAATGGTAAAGTTACACCTGTAACTGGAATTAAGCCTATTACTACTGAAATATTAATAAAAACTTGAACTAGAAGAAGGGAAGAAAAACCAAACGATAAATAACAAGCAAATAAATCTTTACAAGAAAGTGATAACTTATATCCAATATAAATAAGAATAAAGAATAGTGATACTACAAATAAACCTCCTACAATTCCTAATTCTTCACAGATAATTGCAAAGATAAAGTCATTTTGAGGTTCAGGTAAAAAGAAAAATTTTTGTTTAGATTTGAATAATCCATATCCAAATAGTGATGATGGAGCAATTGCATATAGACTTTGAATAATTTGAAATCCTGTACCTAATGGATCAGTCCAAGGGTCTAAAAATGATGTTATTCGATCTAATCTATATGGTGCTGTAATTATTAATAATGATAGAGCAATTCCTGAAAAGATAATTCCTATTATCAAATTTTTTATTTGGAAACCTCCTATAAATAATAACATGATAATTGATAGAATTAATATCATTCCACTGCCAAAATCAGGTTGGAGCATAATAAGACCGAAGATGGAAATTATTATAATCATATAAAGATAAAAATATTTATTTTTTCTCATTATTCCTTCATTATTTGCCAAAAATTTTGATGTGAATATTATAAGTCCAAGTTTCATAAATTCTGCTGGTTGGATACTAAATTCTCCTATGCCTATCCATGATCTTGCTCCACCACGGACTATTCCGATGCCTGGTATTAAAACTAAAATTAAAAGTATCAAACAAAGAAAAAAAATTATATTAGCATATTTTTTCCATCTTTGATAATTTATTTTAGATGCTGTAATATATCCAATTAATCCTAATATAAAAAATAGTATTTGTCTAATTACATAGTAAAAAGAAGAGCCAGTTTTATATTCAGCCCAGATACTAGATGCTGAATAAATCATAATTAATCCTATTAATATTATTGTAAATAAAGCTATATTAAATAATCTTTTTTTATTCATTAGAATCACCTGATAAATTCTATGAAATTTATTATTGAAATATTTTAAAATTGTAATATAATATTAAAGAATTGCGACTGAGTCGCAAATGGAGGAATTATGTATAATACTGAACAAAAGAAATTAATTATTGACTTGTTTTCTAATAATAAAGAAAAATCTTTTACAGCAAATGAATTAATATATTATTTTGATGGTAAAATAAATAAAGCTACTATCTATCGTAGATTGATTTCATTAGAAAATGATGGGATTATAAGTAAGAGTTTTAATGAATTAAATGGAGTTTATGAATATAGATATCAAGAAGATTGTAAAAATCATATGCATTTAATATGTAAGAAATGTCGTAAGCTAGAACATTTAAAATGTAATGATGTTAATAATTTTATAGGTCATATATTGAAGTCTCATCATTTTAATATTGATTTAAGCACTACTCTATATGGATTATGTAAGGAGTGTGAAATTTAATGATAGATGTTTTATTAGATGCATTAATTGATAGTTTGAAGGTTTTTGTTTTTTCAATTGTAATTTTCTTAGTTTTATCTTTTTTTGAAGAAAGATTTGCCAAAATTATTACAAAGCATAAAAAAGCAACTCCGGTAATCGCCTCATTAACAGGACTTATCCCACAGTGTGGAGTTTCAGTTGTTGCTGCAGATTTATATCATAAGCGTCATATCACTGTTGGTACACTATTAGCATTGTTTTTTGCTTGTAATGATGAAGCATTGCCAATTTTACTTACTGATAAAGATAAAATTATTATGGTTATCCCATTATTAATTATAAAATTTATTGGCGGGTTTTTACTTGGATATTTTATAGATTTTATTATTTCTAAACCTAAAATAAAAGAAGAAGTAGTTGAAAGTATTGATGTTGGTTGTTGCCATACTCACCATCATAAAAATAAACTACATAAACATTTTTTACATCCATTAGATCATTCATTAAAAATATTTTTATATGTATTTGTAATGAACATACTTTTTGGTATGCTGATATATTATGTTGGCGAGGACACAATTATTAATTTTATGATTGATAAAAAGATATTTACCCCTATTATTTGTTGTTTAGTTGGATTAATTCCTAATTGTGCATCAAGTGTTATTATATGTGAATTATTTTTATTGAATAGTATACCTTTTGCAGCTTTAGTTGGGGGATTGTGTGTTAATAGTGGTTTAGGATTCTTATATTTATTTAAATATAAAGATGAAAGAATTAATGTATTAAAAATGATAAGTATTATATTATTATACTCATTAATTATTAGTTATATTATATTATTTATTATGTGGTAATTTCGATTACCACTTTTTTTGTAAAAAAAAACAGATAGCTTAAAGCTATCTGACAATTTTAAAATGGTGACCCGTACGGGGTTCGAACCCATAAATGCATGCGTGAAAGGCATGTGTGTTAACCGTTTCACCAACGGGCCATAATTGACTGCTTTTTCATTATACCATAAAAGAATAAGATGTCAATCATTATTTTAAAAAAATGTAAATTTTTTGCTTAACTTTGTGGAAAAGATAAAAAAAACAGATAGCTTAAAGCTATCTGGCAATTTTAAAATGGTGACCCGTACGGGGTTCGAACCCATAAATGCATGCGTGAAAGGCATGTGTGTTAACCGTTTCACCAACGGGCCATATTTGATTGCTTTTTTATTATACCATAAAAGAATAAGATGTCAACAAAAAAAATATTTTTTTTTATTTTTTTATAAAAAAGTTTTTAACCTTATATTTTTATGTTATAATCAAAGTAGTGGTGGTAGTTATGAAAAGAGTTTTATTCTTAATATTGATAATTAATTTATTATTCTTAGCTTCTTGTAAAGAAGAAAGAATAATGATTTCTTTTAATCCTAATAATGGTGAAGATATAATTTTAATCGAATTTAAAGATGGTGATTTTAATTTGCCAACTGATCCAAATAAAGATGGATATAAATTTATTGGTTGGTACTATGACGATCAAGTTATAAGTTTAGATAATATTAAAACTGGTATGGTTTTGGTAGCTAGATATGAAAAGATTGAAACATTTTATAATGTTTATTTTGATTCAAATGGTGGTGATTACATCCTGCCTTTAAAGGTTTTAGAAAATGATAAAGTTAGTGAACCTAGTAATCCTGTAAAAGAAGGATATGAATTTATTGGTTGGTATGATGGTGATACTTTATGGGATTTTGAAATGCAAGTAAAACAAGATATAGTTTTAACTGCTAAATGGAATAAAAATAAATTTACTGTTGTTATAGATTATAATATAGAAGGTGTTTCTACTGAAAGTTATTTTATCGATGAATATGTTATCAAACCTAGTGATCCTACAAAAGAAGGATATAGATTTATGGGTTGGTATAGTGAAGATAAGATTTGGAATTTTGATGATAAAGTAGATGAAGATTTATATTTATATGCAAAATGGGAAAAGATTATTTATTATACTGTTGTTTTTGAAGATGAAGATGGAGAAATTATAGGTTCAGTTAAGGTAGAGGAAAATACTTTATTAACTGATGTTCCTAATGTTTATCATGAAGGTTATGAATTTATTGGTTGGTATAATGGCAATAAATTATGGGATTTAGAAAAAGATTTGGTAACAAGTGGTATGGTTTTAGTTGCTAAATTTAATAAAATATAATAGAGGAGGATGTTTTATGAATTTTATTATTACTATTAGTCGTGAGTATGGAAGTGGTGGAAGATTTATCGGAAAGCTTATTGCTGAAAAATTAGGTATATCATTTTATGATAATGAACTATTAGAAAAAGCTGCTAATATTTCTGGAATTTCACAAGGCTGTGTTGAAAATTTTGATGAAACTAAAGATGGTGCTTTTTCATATGCTCAAGGATTATATGGGATGGATATGTCATTAGGTCAAAAGGTCTTTTTAGCTCAATTTGATGTTATTAAGCGTTTAGCAAAAGAAGAATCATGTGTGATTGTTGGTAGATGTGCTGATTATGTTTTAAAGGATAATCCTAATGTTGTTAAAGTATTTATATGTGCTCCTATGGAAGACAAGATTCATAGAGCTGTTACTTATTATGGAATTAATCCTAATAAGGCGCAATCTATTATTAACAAGAAGAATAAAAAAAGAAAAGCGTACTATAATTTTTATACTGAACAAGATTGGGGTAAGCCTGATACTTATGATTTATGTATAAATTCTAAAAATGGTATTGATAGTGCAGTTGATGCTATTGTTGCATTTACTAAAAGAAGATTTGGTATTGAATAAAAATTGCTCGTCTATGACGGGCTTTTTAAAAAGGTGAGATATGAAAATATTACTTGTTGGTGCTACTGGGATTTTAGGATGTGAATTATTTAGTCAGTTAAAAGATTTAGGACATGAAGTTATTCCTTGTGGTAGAAATATTTTAAAATTAGAAAGTTTAAGTAAAAAATATATTGTTATTGATATGTTTAATTCTTTTGATATTATTAATAAAAGTTTAGATATTATTAGTGAAAAAATTGATTGTATTATTTTCAATCAAGGAATTTATCAAGATAAATATATAGTTAATGATGATGGATTGGAATCTCATTTTATGGTTAATGCTTTTAGTCAATATATTTTACTTAAAGAAATTCTTCCTCATTATGATAATTTAATGGTTGTCACTGTATCGTCTATTAGTTGTTATAAAAGGAAAGTATTGTTAGATTTAAATAGTAAGAATCTTAAAAAATGGAATTTGGTTTACGGTAATAATAAGCTTTTACAATTACAATTGATGAAAAAATTAGAAAAAGAATATTCTAATATTGATTTTAGATATGCTCACCCAGGAATTAGTTTTTCACCTATTTCAAGTGGCTTGCATAAGGGGATTACTAATTTTTTTGTTAAGAATTTTATGATGAAAAAAGATCAAGCTGTTCAACCTATTATTTATTCATTATCTAATAATCGATGTGGGTATTGGTCATGTCCTAAAGGGTGTTTTGAGTTGGTTGGAAAGCCTAGATTAAAAAAGATTAAATCTAATATTTTAGATTTAGATGATGATGTTAGACAAAAGATTGAATTTTTATATAATGAAATAGTTAAAAAATATTGTTTGGAGTGTTAGTGTGTATACTGTTGATTTACATATAAAAGGAGCCACTACAAATACTGCTTTATATGATTTAGAACAAGGGATAAAACTTGCTAGAATTAGTAAAGAAAGAGTTATTTGTTTTATTGTTGGATATGGTAGTAGTGGTGGTACTCATAAAATTAAGAGTGCAGTGATAGATGAGTTGGAAAGCAAAATAAAAAAAAATCAAATTAAAGAATATATATTAGGTAATGAAATAGATATGTTTAATTTCAAGTATTTAAATATGAAATTTAAGAGCTTAATTCCTGATGATGTTAAAAAAAGAAGAAATCCAGGAGAGATTATTGTTATTATTTAAATTATAATTTTATATAAAATTATATTTTTTTGTTGATAATTTAGTCATTTTGTGGTAGTATATTTAAGATGAAGCTTTAAGATAGTCCAGAGAGGCTAACAAGATTACTTAGTATATGAGATTACTTTGCTAGTTTTCTAGTCTTTTTTGGATTAGAAAACTATTTTTTTTGGAGGTAAGCGTCATGAAGGGTTTGTTGACTTTAAAAGAATTATCTACTGATAAGATTATTGAAATTATTGAATATGCTATTTCGTTAAAACAAGGGTTGAGTGTCTCTTATGAAGGTAAGAAGATGGCAACTCTTTTTTTTGAAAATTCAACAAGAACACATTATTCATTTATAACTGCTATGCTTAATTTAGGTATTAAAGTGGTTGATTTCAATGCTAGTGTTTCATCTGTTAATAAAGGTGAATCTTTATATGATACAGTTCGTACGTTTGAAGCATTAGGCATGGATGGTGTTGTTATTAGACATAGTGAAGATGAATATTTTAAACAATTAGAAAATATTGGTATTCCTATTTTTAATGGTGGAGATGGTAAAACTAATCATCCTACTCAATCATTACTTGATTTGATGACTATTTATGAAGAATATGGTTATTTTAAAGGTTTAAAGTGTTCTATTATAGGTGATATAAGTCATTCAAGAGTAGCTCATACTAATATTGAAATTATGGAAAGATTAGGAATGGATGTTACCATTTCTGGTCCTGAGGAATATAATGATGGTTCTGCTTGTTATGAACCTTTTGATGAAGCTATTAAAAATAGTGATGTTGTGATGTTGTTAAGAGTTCAATTTGAACGTCATCAAGAAAAAATGCAAATGACTGTAGAAGAATATCATGAAAAATTTGGATTAACATCAAGTAGAGTTAATCAAATGAAAGAAAATGCTATTATTTTACATCCAGCACCATTTAATAGAGGTGTTGAAATTGCTGATGATGTTGCTGAATGCAAGAAGGCTAGAATATATAAACAAATGACTAATGGTGTTTATATTAGAATGGCAGTTATTTCAATGGTATTGGATGGTAAGTTATGATTACAATAAAGAATGGTTATATTTTAGAAGATGGATCTTTAGTTCAAAAAGATTTATATATCGAAAATGGAAAAATTGTAAATATTGGTATAAATTTAGATGTTAAAGGTGAAGAAGTTGATGCCTTAGGTGGTTTTATTATGCCTGGTGCAACTGATGTTCATGTTCATTTAAGAGAACCTGGTTTTTCTTATAAAGAAACTATAAAAACTGGTACTATGGCCTCTTTAAAAGGCGGTGTGACTACATGTCTTGCTATGCCTAATTTGAAACCATGTCCAGATAGTGTTCAAAATGTTTTGATTGAACAAGAATTAATTGATAAAGATGCTTTAGTTCATGTTTATCCATATGGTGCTGTTACAGTAGGTCAAAAAGGTGAAGAGCTTGCAGATATCTTAAGGATAAAGGATAAGGTGTGTGCTTTTACTGATGATGGTGTTGGTGTTAATAATATTCCTTTATTAGAAGAAGCTATGAAATTAGCTAAGGAGTATGGCTTTGTTATTGCATCACATGCTGAAGATTTGGTTGATTCTAAATTACCTCAAGGTGAATATGTTGCAGTAAGAAGAGAAATTGAGCTAGCAAAAAAATACGGCTGTAAATATCATTTTTGTCATATGTCTACTAAAGAATCTTTTGAAGCTATTAGAAAAGCTCAAAAAGAAGGTTATACTAATATTACTTGTGAGGTTGCTCCACACCATTTAATTTTAAATGAAGAAATGATTAAAGATGCTAACTGGAAGATGAATCCTCCTTTAAGAAGTGAAGAAAATAGATTAGAAACAATCAAAGCTTTACTTGATGGTACTGCTTGTATGGTTGCATCTGATCATGCGCCACATAGTGTCGAAGAAAAGAGTAGAGAATATAATCTATGTCCTAATGGAATTTTAGGTTTAGAAACAATGTTACCTATTGTTTATACTTATTTAGTTAAACCTGGATTAGCTAGTTTAAGTGATATGGTTGATTGGTTAGTTACTAATCCAAATAAAGTTTTTGGATTGGAAGAGAAAAAAATTGAAATTGGATATCCTGCAGATATTACAATTCTTGATATTAATAATAAGAGGGTGTATACTAAAGATGAGATATTATCGATTGGAAAGAATGCCCCATATATTGGAATGGAATTTTATGGTTTTCCTCTTATGACTATTGTAAGTGGAAAAGTATTATATAAAGCTTAGTTAGGAGGTATTTGATATGACAAAACGTAAGCTTGTTTTAGAAAATGGATTAGTTTTTGAAGGAAATGGGTTTGGTAGTGAAAAAGAAGTTATAGCTGAACTTGTGTTTAATACTTCAGTTGTAGGCTATCAAGAGATTTTATCTGATCCGGCAAATTATGGAAGAATGATTTGTATGACTTATCCTGTTATTGGTAGTTATGGATTGACAGATGAAGATTATGAGTCTAAGTCTATTACTGTATCAGCATTAATTGTTAGAGAATACAATGATATTCCATCTAACTTTAGATATACTCACAAATTAAGTGAAGTTATGGATGAATACGATATTCCTGGTATTGAAGGTGTTGATACTAGACAAATCGCTAAAATTATTAGAGATAGTGGAACAATGAAAGCATTAATTTGTGATATTGATAAACCTATGAGTGAATGTATGTCTTTAATTGGTAACTATTTAGAAGATTTTAGTTTAGTAAGTAAAGTTTCTACAAAGAAAGTTATGCATTCAAGAACAACAAATCCTTTATATACAGTTGTTGCTGTTGATTTAGGTATAAGAAGAAGCTTAGTTAAGATGCTTAATGCAAGTGGTTGTAATGTTGTTGTGGTTCCTTATAATACTTCAGTAGAAGCTATAATGAAGTTTAAACCAGATGGAATTATTATTACCGATGGTCCAGGAAATCCTGCTTGTTGCATGGAAGCTATTAATTTAGTTAAAGAACTAAAAGGAAAATTACCTATTTTAGGTGTTGGGCATGGTCAAGAAATTATAGCTTTAGCATATGGAGCTAATATTTATAAAGAAAAATCCGGACATAATGGATGCAATTTACCTGTTAAGAATTTATTAACTGGTAAGATTCAAATTACTACTCAAAATAGTTTATATGCTTGTGATGAAGATACCTTAAAGAATAAATTAAGTGTAACTCATATTAATGTATTAGATAAGACAGTTGCTGGAGTTATTAATGAAGAAGATATGGTATTAGCTATTCAATATAAGCCAGCATTAAATGATGATAAAGATAATGTATTTAATCGTTTTGTTGCGTTAATCAAGAAGAATAGAGGTGAAAAAAATGCCAAAAAGAACAGATATTAAAAAAATTATGGTAATAGGTTCTGGTCCGATTGTTATTGGTCAAGCAGCTGAGTTTGATTACGCTGGTACTCAAGCTTGTTTAGCACTTAAAGAAGAAGGATATCAAGTAATTTTAGTAAATTCTAATCCTGCAACAATTATGACTGATACTAATATTGCAGATAAGGTTTACATGGAACCACTTGATTTAGAACATGTTGCTAAAATTATTAGATATGAAAGACCTGATGGTTTGATTTGTTCAATTGGTGGTCAAACAGGTCTTAACCTTGGTATGCAACTTGCAAGAAAAGGTATTTTAGAAGAATGTAATGTTGAACTTTTAGGTACTTCAGCTTTAGCTATTGAAAAGGCAGAAGATAGAGAATTATTTAAAGAATTATGTATTGAACTTGGAGAACCTATTATTGAATCACTTATTGCTAACACTATGAATGAAGTGATTGATGCTGCTAATAAGATTGGCTATCCTGTTATTTTAAGACCTGCTTTTACTTTAGGTGGTACTGGTGGTGGTTTTGCAGATAATGAAGAAGAATTAATTCCTCTTGCTAAAAATGCATTAAAACTTTCTCCTGTTTCTCAAGTATTAGTTGAGAAATCTATTAAGGGATACAAAGAAATTGAATTTGAAGTAATGCGTGATAAAAATGATACTGCTATTACTATTTGTTCAATGGAAAATATTGACCCTGTTGGTATTCATACTGGTGATAGTATTGTTGTTGCTCCAGCTCAAACTTTAACTAATAAAGAATATACTATGTTAAAGGAATCTGCATTAAGAATTATTAAAGGTTTGAAAATTGAGGGTGGATGTAATGTTCAATTTGCACTTGATCCATATAGCTTCCAATATTATTTAATTGAAGTAAATCCTCGTGTATCACGTTCTTCAGCTTTAGCATCTAAGGCATCAGGTTTCCCTATTGCTAGAGTTTCAGCTAAAATTGCATGTGGTTTATGTTTAGATGAAATTGAAATTGCTGCTACTGTAGCATCTTTTGAACCTACAATTGATTATGTTGTTACTAAGTTCCCAAGATTCCCATTTGATAAGTTTGCTGATGCTAATAGAAGTTTATCAACACAAATGAAAGCTACTGGTGAAGTAATGAGTATTGGTAGAACTATTGAAGAATCATTATTAAAATCTGTTAGATCATTAGAAAATAAAGTTGATCATCTTGAAATAGATGTTGTTAAGAATTTAAGTGATGAAGAATTATTAAAATTTATTGATGCTCATACTGATGAAAGAATATATGGTATTGCCGAAAGTTTTAGACGTGGTATTGATATTGAAGAAATTTATGAATTAACTAAAATTGATAGATTATTCTTACAAAAAATATTAAATATTGTTGAATATGAAAATGTTATTAAAGAAAAAATTAATGATATAGATGTTTTATATCAAGCTAAGAGAATGGGGTTTGCCGATTCTTATATTGCTAGATGTTGGAATATGACACCATTAGCTATTTATGAATTAAGAAAAGCTAATAATATGTATCCTGTTTATAAATCAATTGATACATGTGCTGGTGAGTTTAAATCATATGTGCCATATTTATATTCAACTTATGAAACAGAAAATGAGTCAATTAGAACAGATAAAAAGAAAATTATTGTATTAGGTTCTGGTCCTATTCGTATTGGTCAAGGTGTTGAATTTGACTATACTACAGTTCATGCTATTTGGGGTATTAAAGAAGTTGGTTATGAAGCAATAATAATTAACTGTAATCCTGAAACTGTTTCAACAGATTATACTGTATCAGATAAATTATATTTTGAACCATTAACATTTGAAGATGTAATGAATATTATTGATTTTGAAAAACCTGATGGTGTTATTGTTGCTTTAGGTGGTCAAACTGCTATTAATCTTGCTTCAAGATTAGACAAAGCTGGTGTTAAGATTTTTGGCTCATCATCTAATAGTATTGATTTAGCCGAGGATAGAGAATTATTTGAAGAAGCAATGCGTCAAATTAATATTCCTATGCCTAAGGGTAAAGGGGTATTTAGTATCGAAGAAGCTATTGAAGTAGCTAAGGAAATTGGATATCCTGTACTTGTTCGTCCATCTTTTGTATTAGGTGGTAGAATGATGCATATTGTATATGAAGAAAGTGTTTTAATTGAAAAAGTAATTGAAGCATTAAATTTTGACAATGAACATCCGATTTTAGTTGATAAATATATTCAAGGTCAAGAATGTGAAGTCGATGCTATTTGTGATGGAGAAAATGTATTTATTCCTGGTATTATGGAACACATTGAAAGAACAGGTGTTCATAGTGGGGATTCAATGAGTGTTTACCCTCCTTATTCATTATCACAAGAAGTTAAGGATATTATAGTTGATTACACTACAAGAATTGGTATTAAATTACAAATGATTGGTTTATTTAATATTCAATTTATAGTTGATAATAATAACAATGTATCTATTATTGAGGTTAATCCACGTTCGAGTAGAACTGTTCCGTTCTTAGCTAAATCAACTGGTATTCCTGTTGCTAACATAGCGACTAAAGTTATGTTGGGAGCTAAACTTTCTGATTTAGGATATGTTGGATTACAACCTAATAGAAAGCGTTGGTATGTTAAGTCTCCTACATTCTCATTTACAAAAATTTCAGGAATGGATGTTGTTTTATCTCCAGAGATGAAATCTACAGGTGAAGCTATTGGTTATGATTATGACTTAAACAGAGCATTATATAAATCATTAAGAGCAAGTGGAGTAAAGGTTGCAAACTATGGTACAATTTTTGCAACTATTGCTGATCAAGATAAAGAAGCTGCATTACCACTTATAAGAAGATTTTATGATTTAGGTTTCAATATTGAAGCTACAAGTGGAACTGCTTTATTCTTGAAAAAGCATGGAATAAAAACAAGAATCAAGAAAAAATTATCAGAAGGCAGTGAAGAAATTTTAGATTCTATTAGAAAAGGTTATGTAACTTACGTTCTTAATACTGCAAGTGAAACAACTAATTTAGCTGATGGTAAATATATTAGAAGAACTGCTATTGATAATAATGTTGCTGTATTTACATGTTTAGATACTGTAAAGGTATTATTAAATGTATTAGAAGAAATAACTATGAAGATTTCTGTAATAGATGAGGAATAAGATATGAAAGAAGTAACATTAAAAGTTGTTAAGAATGAGGCTGTTTCAAGTGATATTTATTTGATGGAACTTGAAGGAGATTTAAAAGATATTAAAAATCCTGGTGAATTTGTTGAAATAAAACTTCCTAATTATTATTTAAGAAGGCCTATTTCTGTTCATAAATATAGTAGTACTCGCTTAGAGTTATTGTATAAAGTATTAGGTCATGGTACAAAAGATATGACTAATTATCCTATTGGAATGTCTTTAGATGTTTTAGTAGGATTAGGTAACGGGTTTGATGTTTCTAAAGCATTAAAGCCATTACTTGTTGCAGGTGGAATTGGGGTTGCTCCTATGTTTGCACTTGCTATTGAATTTAATAAATTAGGTATAAAACCTACCATTTTATTTGGAGCTGCTAACGAGGATGGTTTAGTTTGTAAAGAAGAACTATCAAAGTTAGGAAATTTAATATGTTGTACTGATGATGGTTCTTATGGATATAAGGGAAATACAGTTCAATATTTAAAGGAAAACAATGTTGAATTTGATTATTATTATGCTTGTGGACCACAAATAATGTGCAAATTTTTAAAAGCTTATAGCGAAAATGGATGTTTATCGCTAGAAGCCAGAATGGGTTGTGGTTTTGGTGCTTGTATGGGTTGTTCAATAGAAACTATTAATGGTCCAAAAAGAGTATGTAAAGAAGGCCCAGTATTTGAAGCAAATGAGGTGATTTTATAATGAATCTAAAGATTAATTTTTTAGGTAAAGAATTTAAAAATCCTATTGTTCCTGCTTCAGGTACTTTTGGATTTGGTTATGAATTTGCTGATTTATATGATATAAATATTTTAGGTAGTATCGCAACTAAAGGTACAACGTTAAATCCAAGATATGGTAATCCACTTCCTAGAATAGCTGAATGTCCTGCTGGTTTAATTAACGCTATTGGTTTACAAAATCCTGGTGTTGATAATGTAGTTAATCATGAATTAGTTGAATTAGATAAAGTATATAAGGACCAAATTATTGCTAATGTTGGCGGACATAGTGTTTATGAATATGTAGAAACTGTTAAGAAGTTTAATGAAAGTGATAAAGTTTTTGCAATTGAATTAAATATTTCATGTCCAAATGTTTCTGGTGGTGGTATGGCTTTTGGTGTTGATCCAGAAACTGCACATAATTTAGTTTTAGAAGTAAAGAAAGTATGTCAAAAACCTTTGATTGTTAAATTATCACCTAACGTAACAGATATTGTGGCTATGGCTAAAGCAGTAGAAGCAGCTGGAGCTGATGCGATTAGTTTAATTAATACAATGGTTGGTATGCGTATTAATTTAAAAACAGGCGAACCTATTATTTCGATTAAAAAGGGTGGATACAGTGGTCCTGGAATTTTCCCTGTTGCATTAAGAATGGTATATGAGGTTAGCCATGCTGTTTCTATTCCTGTTATTGGAATGGGTGGTGTATCTACAGCTTATGAAGTTGTAGAAATGATGTATGCAGGTGCGTCTTTAGTACAAATTGGGGCTGCTAATTTAGTTGATCCATACGTATGTCAAAAGATCATTTGTGATTTACCTAAGGTAATGCAAGAATATAATATAGAAAAATTACAAGATATCATAGGGAGGACAAAATAATGAGAGATGTAATTATTGCATGTGATTTTAAGAATCAAGAAGATTTATTTGAATTTTTAAAACCATTTGATGGTTTACAACCATTCTTAAAGATTGGTATGGAAATTTTTTATAAGGAAGGTCCACAACTAGTTAAGAAACTAAAAGAAATGGGTTGTAAGATTTTCCTAGATTTAAAACTACATGATATTCCTAATACTGTTGAAAAGGCAATGCGTAACTTAGGAGAATTAGGTGTTGAGATTACAAATTGTCATGCTGCAGGTGGTATTAATATGATGGCTGCTGCAAGACGTGGATTAGATTCTACTGAAAAAGGTAAGAATACTCAATTAATTGCAGTTACACAATTAACTTCAATTTCTCAAGAAATCTTAGAAAATGAATTATTAATTAAAGAACCATTAAATGATGTTGTTAAGACTTATGCGTTAAATGCTAAAGCTGCTGGTTTACAAGGAGTTGTATGTTCACCACTTGAAGCACCTATTATTAAAGAATTAGGTTTAATTTCTGTAACACCAGGTATTAGATTTGCAGATGATTCTAAGAACGATCAAAAACGTGTTGCAACACCAGATTATGCTAAAGAATTAGGTTCTACATATATTGTTGTTGGTCGTTCAATTACTGCTGCAGCAGATCCTGTTGCTGCATATAAACGTTGTGTAAAGGAGTTTTGTTAATATGGAAAGATTAGATGTTTTAGTAGCTAAGAATTTATTAAAGATTAAAGCTGTATTTTTAAAACCAAATGATCCATTTACTTGGGCATCTGGAATTAAGTCACCTATTTATTGTGATAATCGTTTAACTTTATCTTATGTTGATACACGTAAGGTAGTAGAAGAAGGATTAGCTCAAATCATTAGAGAGTTTTACCCTGAATGTGAAGTTGTTATGGGTACATCAACAGCTGGTATTGCTCATGCTGCTTATGTTTCAGATATTTTAGGTTTACCTATGGGATATGTTCGAGGTGGTGCTAAAGACCATGGTAGAGGTAACCAAATCGAAGGTGTTGTTCCTGTTGGTAAAAAGGTTGTTGTTATTGAAGATTTAATTTCAACTGCTGGTTCTTCAATTGAAGTTGTTGAAGTATTAAGAGAAGCTGGTGCAACTGTTTTAGGTATTGCTTCAATTTTCACATATGGATTAAAGAAAGGTATTGATAGATTAGCTCAAGCTAATGTTATTAATCATTCATTATCTAATTTTGAAGTTTTAGTTAGTGTTGCTGCCGAAGAAAATTATATTTCAAAAGAAGATATTGCTAAATTAATTAAATTCCAATCTAATCCTAGTGATCCTAGTTGGATGGATTTATAAGAAAAAGATAAAGGGAATGCTTTTGCATTCCCTTATGTTTTTATTTTGAATCAGGACAAACACATAATTCACAACTACACTCTTCAGCCATCTTATTTCCTGCATCGACACATTCTTTTCTTGTTTGATAATGCTTTTCTAAAACTTCGCCATATTGATTTTCTATTTCCCAGTTATTTTCTTCTTTACATGGTCTGCATGTTATTTTATCTTTCATATTTTCACCACCCTTTACTTATATTATTAGAATAATAATAGAATGTATAATGGTAAAATTTAGTATAATATTATCGGTTTTATCATATATTTAAATTGAATAATATGGGATTTGTGTTTTATATATTTTTGTAGTATAATTATAATGTTAGATTATATATAGAATTTAGGTGAGGGAAAATGGTTGATTTATTAAACATTAAAGACCCATCATTTATAAAATCTTTATCTAAAAAGGAATTAAAGGAACTTGCTAAACAAATTAGAGAATTCTTAATTGAAAACATCTCAAAAACAGGAGGACATTTAAGTAGTAATTTAGGTGTTGTGGAAATTACTATAGCGATGTATTATGTTTTTGATCCTGAAAAAGATAAATTTTTATTTGATGTAGGTCATCAATCATATGTTCATAAAATATTAACAGGTAGAGCTAAAGATTTTACTAGTTTGAGACAATGGAATGGATTATCTGGTTACATTGATAAAAGAGAATCAAAGTATGATGTTTGGGAATCTGGACATGCTGCAACCACAATTTCTGCGATGTCAGGGATGTTAATTGCTGATAATAATGAAAAGGTTGTTACTTTGATTGGTGATAGTTCCATTGTTAATGGGGTTTCATTAGAAGGATTGAATTTTTTAGGTGCTAATAAAAATTTATCTCCGATTATTATTTTAAATGATAATAAAATGGGAATTTCTAAGTCGGTTGGAGCCCTTTCAAAATCTTTATCTAGACTACAAGGTAACGGTATATGGTCTAACACGAAGAAATTTTTAGATTTTATTTCTCCTATTTGTGTATCTAATTTCTTTCATAAAGTTAAAGTTTTCTTAAAAAAAATTATTTCTAGGTTAAATTTATTTGAAGATATGGGATTTGATTATTATGGACCTATTAATGGAAATAATATTAGTGCTTGTATTAGAGCGTTAAAAAGAATAAAAAACAAGAAAGGTCCTGTAATGATTCATGTTTTAACTCAAAAAGGCAAAGGATATGCGTTATCTGAACAAGATGAATCTGGTAATTATCATGGCGTTTCTCCATTTGATATTAAAACAGGTAAACCATTAGGAGAACATAAAGAAAATAGTTATTCATATTCTCAAATTATTGCGAAGTATTTATTTAATAAAAGAAGAGAAGAACAATTTTATGTTGTTACTCCAGCTATGAAAGCTGGTGCTAAATTAGAAGAATTTGCTTCAAAATATAAAGATGATTTTTTTGATGTTGGTATAGCTGAAGAACATGCTGCAATTATGAGTGCTGGTATTGCATTAAAGGGGAAAAAGGTTGTTCTATTGTATTATTCAACTTTTGCTCAAAGGGCTTATGATTATTTATTAAATGATATATGTCGTCAAAATTTAAGTGTAATAATAGGTATAGATAGAGCTGGTGTAGTTGGAGAAGATGGTCAAACTCACCAAGGTATATATGATGTATCTATGTTTGCTAGTATGCCTAATATGGTAATTACTATGCCAAAAGATGCAAGTGAAGCTGTTGGATTATTTAATTATGCTTTTATTCATAATGGTCCTATTGCTGTTAGATATCCTAAGAGTAATGTGATTGTTGATTTAGATAAGATTGATTACAAAAATATTATTTATCCTTCATGGGAAGAAGTGATAATTGGCAGTAACACTTGTGTTATTACATATGGTTCTGATGTATTAAGAATTGAAAAAATAATTAAAGATAATGGCTTAAATATAGGTCTTGTTAATGCTAGATTTATTAATATTTTAGATAATGATTTATTAATTAAGTTATTTAATAAATATAATAAATTTGTTGTCGTAGAACAAGTTGTATCAAAAGGTACATTATATCATCTGTTGTTAGAATATGATAAGATTAATAATTTTAATAAAAAAATAAGTAGTATATCATTTAATTCTAATGATATTATTGATCATGGAAGTATTAATGATGTCTTAAATAATTATGGTTTAGGAAATCAAGATATTTTAAAAGAAATAACTAAATAATGGAAGTAATGATATGAAATGTAAATGTAGTTTATGTGGTAAAGAACTTTCAAGATATGATGAAAAATGTAAGTATTGTGGGCAACCTAATCAATACTATACTTATGATAATATTGTAGAAGAAAAAGATATGTATAAAGTTTCATGGTTAGAATGGATATTCTTATTTGGTATAGTTGTTGGTACTATTTTAATTATTTATGTAAGGATTAAGGGCTAATATATGAAAAAAGATCTAAAAATAAGAAATATTTTCACTTTCATACTTATTGTTATTGGTATATTTTTAGTTTCATTATATTTATATGATGATAAACCTATTTTAGATTTATTAAAGCCTGGTATTATGTATTTTTTGGGTGTTTTATTAATAAGAATTCCATGTTATTTATCAGATGAGAATAATTATTATTCTACATATCGACATAATAGTTATGATGATCATCCGACATTTAATAAAGCTATTATTTTAAGAGTTATTGGTTATCTTATTTTGGGAATTAGTTTTATTATAATGTTCGTTTACAATGTTAATCTATAGTGAAAAAAAGTTCTTCTTGAGGGAAGAACTTTATTTTTTTATATATTTGATTATTTCATCTACTAAAATGCTCGGTGTAGATGCACCTGAAGTAATAGAAATAGTGTTGATATTTTTAAAATCATAATCCTTAATATCATTGATATTTTCTACTAAGATAGTATTAATATTTGAATTGTTAGCTATTTGGGCTAACTTTTTTGTATTAGATGATGCTTTATCTCCTACTACTATACATAAATCAACTTTATCTTGATTTATTACCGCAAGTTGTCTTTTGGTAGTAGAATCACAAATTTTATTATCTAATATTGCATTTGGATATTTATTTTTTAATTCATTATAAATCTCTGATGTGTCAAAAATCGATAGTGTTGTTTGATTTGTGATATATATTTTATCATTATTAATATTTAAATTATTAATATCAGTTATATTATTAATATTTATTATATTAGAATTTATTTCTAGTATACCTTCACATTCAGGGTGTTTCTTAGTTCCTATGTAAAGGCATGTATAGCCTTCATTTAAGTATTTAATAATATTGTTATGAATTATTGAAACGTTAGGACATGTTGTATCTATTATATTTAAATTTTTATCTTTGGCTTTAGCTATTACTTTTGGTGATACACCATGTGCTGAGATAATAATTGTTCCTTCATTAATTTGGTCTAAAAGTTCGTATCTGGTTTTATTTTTATCTTCAAGAATGATAGCACCTTTTTTAATGAATTCTTCATTTACATATTTATTATGTATTACTGAACCTAATAGATAAATTGGTTTTTTAGTATTTGGATTTTCTAATGCTTCTAAACAAATATTTATAGCTCTTTTAACACCGTTACAGTATCCTTGTGGATTTAGCTTATTTATTATCATTTAAGCCTCCAAAACGTCTATTTCTGCCTTGATAATCTAAAATAGCTTTATGAAGTTCTTTTTTATTAAAGTCAGGCCAAAAAACGTTGGTAAAGTATAGTTCAGCATAACCCAATTGCCATAATAAGAAATTACTAATTCTACATTCTCCACTTGTTCTAATAAGTAAGTCTAGTTTTGGATAGTCTTTTGTAAATAAATTATTTTCAATAAGATTTGGAGTAATGTCATCTATTGATATGGTATCATTTTTAACTAGTGTTGCAATATTTTTTACTGCTGTTGTAATTTCATCAAAAGAACCATAATCAATGCATAAAGTTATAGTAAGTCCAGTATGGTTTTTAGTCTTATCTTCTAATTCATTCATTATCTCTTTCATAGAAGAAGGAATTCTATCACGTCTACCAATAAATTTGATTCTATAGTTTGAATTCCATAGTTTTTCTTTATATTTTTTATAGTATTTGATCGGTTGGTTCATTAAGTAGTTCACTTCATCTTTTGGTCTATTCCAGTTTTCTGTTGAAAAACAAAATAGAGTAATATATTCAATCCCTAAATTTTGACATTCAATTGCAATGTCACGAACATTATATGCACCTTTTCTGTGACCGTATGTTCTAGGTTTAAGTCTTTTTTTTGCCCATCTACCATTACCATCTAATATCATTGCAACATGTTTTGGCATTTTATTTGGATTTAGCATAATATCAGCTCCTTGTTTTAAAGTATATCATAAATATTAGCTAATTTAAAGAAACATAAATCTTTTATTTAGCATATTTTAAAATGGTGGTTATTATTAGATGTTTAATTTGTATACATGGTTTATTATCTTCTTCAAATGATTTTAGTTTTATTATACCTAATTTAAGTAAGTATTATGATGCTGTGATTTCCTATGACATGCCTGGTCATGGTAAAAATGAATTAAAATTTAATACTAGTGAAATCAAAAGATTTTATATTAATATATATGATGAACTGGCTGCAAGATATGATGAAATCGATATTTTAGGTTATTCACTTGGTGGTGTGATAGCATGTTATCTCCAAAGTTATAGGAAGGTTAATAAATTAATTCTTATTAGTCCGGCATATCGATACTTAAATCTTAAAAATTATAAGATCAAAGATAATAATATTAAGAAAAATGAAAATATAACTAGTGTTTTTCCTAAAAAAAATATTACGTATTTATTTAAATTTCAGAAGATTGTTTTTGATTTATCTTTTGATATTAAATATATTTATCCTAAAACTTTAATACTATGGGGAAGTGAAGACTATTTGGTTAAGGAATCTTCAGGGTATGAATTATATAATAAAGTAGTAAATAAAGATAGAAGATATATTATTTTAAATAATCATAATCATTTTAATATAGTGTATTCTAATGATGTTTTAAATATTATTAAAGATTTTATAGTATAATATTTTATTTTTGGTTAAGAATAAATATAGGTGATACTAATGGAAAAGATGATTTGTTTAGAATGTGGACATAGTTTTAATTTTGATAAAAGTAAAGAATGTCCTATTTGTAAGAATTGTAATGAAAAATTATTATTAAAGCCTATTGAAGTTAAAGATATTGATACTAAACTAGGACTAGGTGATGAAACGATTAAGATGAGTATTAAGAAATTATTAGTTGATAAAACTCATAGTGTTGCCTATATCAAACTATGTGCAAAGATGTTAGAAGAAAATGGTTATATGAGTTTAGCTAGATCATTAGAAGAAATAGCAAGAAGGAAATCAACTATAGAGATGATGTTACTTGATATTTATGGTATTAAAGATGATTTGAGACTAAATCTAAATAATGTTTTAATGCGTGCTGAAGAAGATGTTAAGCATTCATATCTAATAAGTCAAATGGCAAAAGATAATAATGAAGAAGAACTTTATAATCTTATGAAAGATTTAGTTAAAGAAGAGGCTTTAAATTTAACGTTATTAAATGGTGTTTTAAAAGAGTATTTAAAATTAGATATTGAGAAAAAAGAGTTAATAAATTAACAATAAATGATTGAATTTTATAATAAAATTAAAAGATGCTTCTATGTTGAATAGAGGTTTTTTTTATGCTATAATATTTAAGAAATCTGATGAAAATTTGGTGATATTATGACTAGAAGAGAAGCACGTATTTATGCAATGCAAATTTTATATATGTATGATTTTAATGAATGTGATATTGAAGAAGCTATTAGTAGTGTATTAGAAGAAGATAACGAAGAAGTGCGTACGCTTGTAATGAATGCTTATAAGCATTTATATAGAATTGATGAAGTTATTCGTACATCTATTGTAAACTATAATATGAGTCGTTTGAATTTAGTTGATAAGGCTATAATTAGACTTGCAGTATCAGAAATGTTTGGTGATACTCCAAGAGAAATTATAATTAATGAAGCATTAGAGATTACTAAAGAGTTTTCTGATCAAGGAGATCACAAAGCAGTAGGATTTAATAATAGTTTATTAGATAAAATTAATAAAAGAATAAAGTAGGTGTATTTAAGTGGAAGAACGTTATTTAACGGTAACTGCTTTAACTAAATATATTAAATATAAATTTGACCACGATCATCATTTAGAGGAAGTATTATTAGAAGGTGAAATTTCTAATTTTAAACATAATTCGCGTGGGCATTTTTATTTTACCTTAAAAGATGATAACGCTAGTATTTCAGTTACAATGTTTTCAACTTTTGCAAAAACAGTTAAATTTGAACCTAAAGATGGTATGAAAGTTTTTGTTAAAGGAAATGTGACTGTATATGAACCATCTGGAACTTATCAAATAAACATTAAGGAAATGAAAAGTGATGGCATAGGGGATTTATATTTAGCATTTCAAAAGTTAAAAGAAGAGTTATCTAAAGAAGGATTATTTGATCCTAAATATAAAAAACCATTACCTAGATTTCCTAAGTTTATTGGTGTAGTTACTTCTCCAACTGGGGCAGCAATAAAAGATATAATTAACACAATAGGAAGAAGATATCCATTGGCTCAAGTTATATTATATCCAGCAATTGTTCAAGGAGAAGATGCTAAGACAGATATTGTTAAACAGATAAAAAAAGCTAATGAAGATGGCATATGTGATGTTCTTATTGTAGGTCGTGGTGGTGGATCAATTGAAGATTTATGGGCTTTTAATGAAAAAATTGTAGCTTTAAGTATTTTTGAAAGTAAGATACCTATAATTTCAGCTGTTGGTCATGAGATTGATTTTACTATTGCTGATTTTGTGGCTGATATGAGGGCGGCTACTCCAACTGCTGCAGCCGAACTTGCAACCCCATCCCTTGATATGTTAAAAGGTAATGTTGGATACTATGTAGATTTTATGACTAAACATATTAAAACTATTTTATCTAATGCTAGATTAAATTTAGCTAATATGGATAGACGTATTGAAAATGGCAATCCGATGGAAAGTTTGAAATATAAGAAGAATTTACTTAATGAATATAATAAAAGAATGAATTTATTAATTCAAAGATTATTAATGACTAAACTTAATGAATATAAATTACTTTCATCAAAGTTAGAAACTTTAAATCCATTATCAATTATGGATAAAGGTTATTCTATTAGTAGTGTAGAAGATAAGATTGTTACTGATGTTTTAAGTGTTAAAGTTGGTGATAATATGGTTACTAAGATGAAAAATGGTGAAATTAGAAGTGTTATTACGGAGGTAATTCAAAGTGGAAAAGAATAGAACTTTTGAAGAAAATTTAATGGAATTAGAAAAAATTGTAAGAAGTTTAGAAGATAAAAACATATCTTTAGAAGATGCAGTTAAGAATTATACTTTAGGATTAGAATTGTCAAAAAAATGTTATGATATATTAAATACTAACGAACAATTAGTTGTTAAGAAAATGACTGAAAGTGGCTTAGTTGATTTTAAGAAGGAAATATAATGAGATTAGATTTATATTTGGTTGAAAAGGGTTTTTTTAATAGTAGACAAAAAGCTCAAAATGCTATTAAAGAAGGCGCTGTTAGTGTTAATGGAAAAATTATTACTAAATCTAATTTTGAATGTATAGATTTTGATGAAATAACAATTTTAAAAGAAACTAATCATTATGTTTCTAGAGGTGGTTATAAATTAGAAGCTGCAATAAAAGAATTTTATTTAGATTTTAATAACAAAGTGGTTTTGGATATTGGCGCATCTACTGGTGGATTTACTGATTGTGCATTAAAGCATGGAGCTAAATTGGTGTACGCTGTTGATGTTGGTACACTACAGTTAGATGAATCGTTAAGAAATAGAAGTGATGTAATATCTTTTGAACAAACTAATATTTTAGATATTGAATCATTTGAAAATGCAATTGATTTTATTGTTATGGATGTATCATTTGTTAGTATATCTAAAATATTACCAGCTATAGATAAGTTTCTAAATGATCATAATGGCTTTGTATGTTTAGTTAAGCCTCAATTTGAAGTTGGTAAGAGATTTTTAAAAAATGGTATTGTTAAAGATAGAACTATGCATATAAAAGTATTAGAAGATGTAAAAGCATATTTAGAAGAATATAATATGGGAATTGAAAAAATGATTGCATCACCTATCTTAGGCGGTAGTGGTAATAAAGAATTTTTAATGTATGTTAAAAGAAATGTAAAATCAAAAGTTAATATAATTGAAGTTTGTAAGTAGGAGTGATTTTATGTTGATTAGCTTAAGTGTAAGCAATTTTGCGATAATTGAAGATTTGAAAATTGTATTTGATGAAAATATGACTGTTTTAACAGGTGAAACAGGTGCTGGTAAATCTCTTATTATTGATACAATATCATTATTGTTAGGTCAAAGAGCTGATGCTGATATGATTAGATATGGCGAAGATAAGGCTTGTATTATTGGTGTATTTTCATATAAGAATAAGAGAATTAATGAACTATTGAATAAATTTGGTATTGATATACTTAATGAAATTACTATTGAAAGAGTTATATATTCTAATAGTAAGAATATAATTAAGATCAATAATTCTTCAGTTAGTTTGACTATATTAAAACAAATTGCAGTATGTTTAGCTGATGTTCACACTCAAAATGATACTTATAGATTATTTAATCCAGAAACCTATATGGAGTTTATTACTCCTTCATATGATGTAGAATATGATGATTTAATTACAAAATATACATTATCTTTGTCTAAATATTTAGATAGTTATAATAAATATAATCACATTCTAAAGGGCCAAAAAGAAAGTTTGGAAAGATTAGAATATTTAGAATACGAACAAAAAGAAATAGGTTCTTTAAATTTATATCAAGGAATAGATGTTGAACTTGAAAATCAAGTTTCAAGGTTATTAAATTTTGATAAAATTTATTCTTCGTTATCAAAGTCATATGAATTATTAGAAAATGAATATAGTTCAATCGATAATATTTATGAATCAGCATTAGAATTAGGTAAAATTAAAGATTTAGATCCTCTTTACTTAGAATCTTATGAAAAGATGATGGATTCATATTATATTTTAGATGAAATTAAAAATGATATTTCAAAAGAAATAAAAAATCTTGATTTTGATGAAGATGAATTAAATTATAAACAAGAAACACTACATAATATTGAAAAAATAAAAAATAAGTATCATAAAAATGTAGACGAACTAATTGATTATTTAAATAAGATTACATTAGAAATAGATATGGTTAATAACTATGATCAAGTTTTAGAAGATGCTAAAAAAGAAGTAGTTGAAAGATATAATAAATTAGTTAATACTAGTAATAAATTAAGCCAGTATCGTATGAAACTAGCTAAAAAAATTGAAAAAGGTATTATTGAAGAATGTAATGATTTAGATTTAAATGAAACTAAATTTGAAATTAGATTCACTTCAAAATTAAATAATAATCCATATGATAAAGAACAATTTTTAACTAATGGAGTTGATGAGGTTTTATTTATGATCAGTTTTAATAAGGGAGAACCTTTAAAAGCACTTCATAAAGTAGCATCAGGTGGAGAAATGTCAAGAATGATGTTGGCATTTAAGAGTCATTTTTTAAATGATTCGGATTTATCTTTAATGGTTTTTGATGAAATAGATACTGGTGTATCTGGTCAAACTGCTAAAAAGATAGCTTTAAAGCTTCATTCACTTGCAAGTAAAACTCAAGTATTATGTATTACTCACCTACCACAAGTGGCAGCAATTGGTGATAATCATATTCATATTTATAAAAATGTTGTTAATAATAGAACAAATACTCATATTAAAAAGTTAAGTATTGATGAAAGAATAGAAGAAGTTGCGTTAATGTTATCTGGAGATAGAATGAGTTTATATGCTTTAGAACATGCAAAGGCCTTGTTAGAAAAATAAAAAAATAACTGACTAGCAGTTATTTACAAATTTATTTAAAGCTTTAGCTACTCCGCTTTCCTCATTTGAAGCAGTGATATAATTCGCTGCTTTTTTTACGTAATCATAACCATTTTCCATAGCAACACCAATTCCTGCAAATTTAATCATATCTAGGTCATTTCCAGCATCACCAATAGCCATAGTTTCACTGATATCAATATTTAAATATTTGGCAAGAGCTACTAATGCTAAACCTTTATTAGTTTCTTTATTTAAAAATTCTAAGAAGATACCTGCACTTCTAACAATACTATATTTATCGTATAATTCATTAGGAATAGTATTCATAGCTTCATCTAGGTTTTCTTTTTCATCAACTATCATACATTTTAAGAATTTCTCGTCATCATTAATTGTTTCAAAATCAATTAAATGATCTTCAATATTATTAATTCTTGCCTCAACATCAGTATATGGATTATGTTTAAAAGTAATCAATTCTTCATTATCTCTAAACGCATGATAATAAAGATTCATTTTTCTTGCGATATGATAAATTTCTTTTACAGTTTTACCATCTATTAGTTTTGAAAAAATAACTTCATTTGTTCCTACATTAATAATTTTAGAACCATTATAACAAACTACATAATCTTCATTACTTAATAAATCTAGTTTTTCTATAACAGGTTTTACACCACTTATAGGTCTTCCGGTACATATTACTATCTTACAGCCATTTTCTTTGGCTTTTTTTATTGCTTCTATATTTTCATTAGAAATGTTTTTATTTTTATCAAATAACGTGCCATCTAAATCAATTGTACATAATTTAATCATTTTTTTCACCCTAAAAGATTATAACATAGTTGACAATAATTGGATATATTTATTTATTTTTTTGGAAAATAATATTTATGAGGTGGTGTTAATATGAAAAGAATTATAGCTATTATGTGTTTATTTTGTTTTCTATTTATTGGAATAAATATTTTTGCATATGATTTAAATAAAGATGATAAGATTTATGCAGGTGGTCAAGCTATTGGTATTAAAATTAATAATGGTGTTACTATTGTAGGAACTTTTGGAATATATAAAGATGGAAAGATGGAAAAACCATGGGAAGATGCAGGTATAATAGAAGGAGATAAGATTACTTATCTTAATAATTATAAAATAACTGATATTAAAAGTTTATTAAAAGTTTTAAATAAAACTAAAGATGAAGAAATTGATATTGTTTATGAAAGAAATGGGAAAGAAAAAAAAGACAAAATAACTCCTGTTGCAACAGAAGATTCATATTCATTAGGTATATATGTAAAAGATTCGATATTAGGTGTAGGTACTTTAACTTATTATATAGATAGTATTAATACTTTTGGTAGTTTAGGTCATCAAATTACAAGTGATGATTATTTTAGTGGTAAAATATATGAAGCTAGTGTAACAGAGATAGTAAAACCAACTAGAAAAGAAGCTGGACAAAAAAAGGCAACTATTGATGGAGATGACATAGGGGATGTTAAAAAGAATACTATAACAGGAGTTCACGGAACAACAAATGATAATTTTGATGTTTCTAATATGACTTTATTAAATTTTAAAACTAAAGAAGAAGTAAGATTAGGTGATGCCGAAGTTTGGACTTGTATTAATGGCAAAACGATTGAAAAATTTAATATTGAAATTACAAAACTTGAAAAACAAACTAAAAAAGATATTAAAGGAATATGTTTTGAAGTTAAGGATGAAAGATTAATCTCTAAAACTGGAGGAATTATTCAAGGCATGTCTGGTTCACCTATTATTCAAGATGGTAAAATAATTGGAGCAGTTACTCATGTTCTTTTAAATAATAGCAAAAAAGGATATGGTATTTATCTGGAATTTATGTTAGAAGATATGGGAATATATATTGTAGAATAAGCTGATTTTTCAGCTTTTTTTTCCAAAAAAAAAGAGAGACATGCTCTCATAATGACTATACAGTTCCAGCCATTTTTACGATATGGTAAATTAATACACCTAAAGAAGCTAATCCCATAGCTGCGGCTAAAATACCAATTAAGATTTTTCCTAATAGGCTCTTAGTAGGATTTTTATATTCTTTATTTTGTACTTTTTTATTTTTATTCTTTTGTGCCATGCTCTTCACCTACTTCACAGAAAATGATATAATATTATCGTCATTAGATATTATATAATAAAATTTACAAAAAGGAAAGGATTTTTTTACATGAACAAAATAAATAAAGCAAAAATAATTTTACATGTTGATATGAATGCATTTTTTTGTTCTGTTGCATGTAATATAAATCCATCGTTAAGAGGAAAAGTTTTTGCGATTGGAAGAGAAAATAGTTATAGAGGTGTTATTTCATCTGCGAGTTATGAAGCAAGAGCTTTAGGAATCCATTCAGCTATGAGTCAAAAAGAGGCTTATGATTTAGTACCTGATTTAATTATAATTTCATTAGATTATAGTCATTATGTTAATTACCATAGAAAATTTATTTCAATTTTAAAACAATATTCATCTTTAATAGAGGTTGCAAGTATTGATGAGGCGTATATTGATATTACTGAAATTTCTAAAACAAGGCATCCTTTGGTAGTTGCAAAAGAAATTCAAACTAGAATATTAAAAGAAGCAGGACTTCCTTGTTCAATTGGAATTGCACCAACTTTATTTTTAGCTAAGATGGCATCTGATATTAAAAAACCTTTAGGAATAACAGTTATTAGAAAAAGAGATGTTGAAAATATTTTATATCCATTATCTGTTAAAGAAATATTTGGAATAGGTAAAAAGACTTATCCTATTCTAATAGATAATAATATTAAAACAATTAAAGATTTTATGGATGAAAAAAATAAAGATCTGATTATTAATTTGGTTGGATTACGTACTTATGAATATGGTTATAATCATATTTTAGGTAATTCTAGTAATATGGTTATCCCTGATCGTCATGGTGATTCAGAAAGCATCTCCACATCTTCGACTTTTGATAGAGTTATATCATCAGAAGCAGAAGTGTTATATGAACTTAGAAGAATGACAAGAGAAGTTGTTAATAAATTAAATAAAGAAGGGTATTATACTAAAACTATTACAATTACATTAAGAAATACTGATTTTAAAACTATTACTAGAAGTAAATCTATTAATGAATATATTGATGATTATAATAGTATTTATGATGTTGTTGTTGATTTAGTAGAAGAACATTATCATGATGAGAGTTTAAGATTGATAGGTGTTGGTGTTTCGAATCTAGTTACAAAAAAAGAATTACCTAAGGAATATAATTTATTTACTATTAATGATATTGATATTAAAGAACAAAAAATAGAAGAAATGATTAAAGATTTTCAAGAAAAATATGGTAAAAAGGCTTTATTTAGAAAAAATGATAAAAATTAAAACTTGACTTTAGTTTAAAAAATGTTATTATATTATGGCAAAAGGAGTGATAGTATGATTTTTGATGGATATGAATTAAAAGATTATATTGTAAGAGCTATTAATGATTTAAAATTTAATGAATTTATGCCCGTTCAAAAGGAAGTTATAAATTCTATTAAATTAAGTAAGAATATTTTAGCGAAATCTAAAACAGGAAGTGGTAAGACTCATGCTTTTTTGATACCTATTTTCCAAGATTTAGATGAAGCTAATTTTATTGTTCAAGCTACAATTTTAGCTCCAACTAAAGAACTTGCGATGCAAATTTATAAGGTAGCTCAGCATATTGCTTCTTTTTCACCAAATAGAATTGATATTAAACTATATAGTGGTGGGACTGATAGATTAAAAGAAATAGCCAAATTAGGTAATGGCCAACCACAAATTGTAATTGGTACACCTGGTAAAGTAAAAGATTTAGCAATAACTGAAAATGTCTTAAAAATATATACATCTAAATTCTTTATTGTTGATGAAATGGATATGATGTTAGAAGGCGGATATCAAGATGATTTAGATGTGGTTGCTCAAGTTTTAAAAGATTCTAAGATGATGTTTTTTTCTGCTACTATGGAAGATGCTGTATTACATTTTGCAAGAAAATATTTATCAAATCCTGAAATTATTGATATTAAAAATACAAATGAAACTAAAATAAAACATATTTGGATTCCATTAAAGCATAAGGATAGATTTGAGTGTTTGATTGATTTATTAGGAACTATGCAACCATATTTTGCGATAATATTTGCAAATAGAAAAGAAACTGTTATTGAAATTGGTGGTAAATTATCTAGTCAAGGTTATTTTGTAGGAATGATGCATGGTGATTTAAGTCCAAGAGAAAGAAAAAGAGTCTTAAAGGATTGTAATGATTTAAAATATCAATTTTTAGTAGCAACTGATTTAGCAGCAAGAGGAATTGATATTGAAGGTGTAAGTCATATCATTAACTATGAAATACCTCACGACTATGAATTTTATTTACATAGAAGTGGTAGAACGGGAAGAATGTATAATGATGGTATTGTATATTCTTTTTATGAAGATGTTGATGACCAATATTTAGATAATTTAGCTAAAAAGAAAATTAAACCTCAATATTTTGAAATCAAAAATAAAGAATTGATACCATATAAAGGAAGAGGTACACGTCAACAAAGAGTGAAACCTCAAACTGATTATCAAAAACAAGCAAGCAAATTTGTTCCAAAACCAAAAGAAGTAAAACCTGGATACAAAAAGAAGATGCAAGCACAAATTGATGAAATTGCGGCTAGATTAAAAAAGAATGATGGCAAGAAAAAAAGAAGAAGAACAAAATAAAACGAGTCAGATTCGACTCGTTTTTGTTTTGTTTATTACTTTAATGTTTCGCCTGAAGCTAAGTGTTTAGTTGTAATAGTCTTAGTGTCTGTAGAAGAGAAAATACGTACATTTCTTTCGATTACTAATCCTTCAGGTAATACTAATTTCTTACCGATAACGTTAATACCAGAAGATAATACTTTAGCATTGTCTTTATTAGGAGTATAATCATCACCAGTACCGATAATTGAGTTATCACCAATTACAGTGTTCTTATCAATAATACTCTTTTCGATATGGCAGTTCTTACCAATAACTACATCATTTAAGATAATAGAATCTTTGATAGTAGAACCTTCACCAACAATAACACCAGGAGATAATACAGAATGTTCAACGTCACCATCAATCTTACATCCGTTAGAAATTAAAGAAGTTCTAACAACTGATTTTTCACCAACTTTTACTGGAGGTAAATCTTCAGATTTAGTATAAATCTTCCAGTTTGGATCAAATAAATCTAATGCTGTATCACCACATAATTCTAGGTTAGTTTCTAAGTAAGAATCATATGTACCAACATCCATCCAATAATCATAGAACTCATAAGCATAAACGTTCTTATTTTCGATCATATCAGGAATAATATGCATACCGAAGTCTAAGTCATTAATGTCTGAATGAGATTCAATAGCTTCAATTAAAGCTTGAGTTGAGAATACATAGATACCCATTGAAGCTTTGTTTGATTTAGGTTGTTTTGGTTTTTCAACAAATTTATGAATTTTTAAGTTAGAGTCAGTTTCTAATACACCAAAACGTGAAGCTTCTTCAATTGGAACGATTTTTGCACAAATAGTTAAATCAGCACCAGTTTGTTTGTGTTGTTCAATAACTTTTGAATAATCCATCTTGTAGATATGGTCACCAGATAAGATTAATACATATTTTGATGCATAACGTTTAACGAATTCAAGGTTCTTACGAATAGCATCAGCAGTTCCTTCATACCATGAGTTATTTGGTTGAAGTAAAGTAACAAATGAATCACGACGGTCTAAGTCCCAAGGCTTACCAACACCGATATGTTCATTTAAAGAAAGTGGTAGGTATTGTGTTAAGATACCAATTTGGAAAATCCCTGAGTTGCAGCAGTTAGATAGTGCAAAGTCAATGATACGGAATTTTCCTGCAAATGGAACTGCAGGTTTACTACGTCTTTCTGATAAGATGTCAAGACGAGAACCACGGCCACCTGCTAAAATTAAAGCTAAAGTTTCCATAAATTTCCTCCTATACTATAGCATAATTTTTTTGTAAAGGTCTAAGTACTTAGAAGCAGAAGCAGACCAACTATAATCTTTCTTCATTGCTTGTTTAACAAGTTTCTTCCAAGCTGTTTTATTATCATTATAAGTATCAATTGCTAGATACATTACATCTTTGCATTCAATTGGGTTGAAGTTAGTAAAACTAAATCCTGTTCCTTCACCTGTATATTCATTGTATGGTTCAACAGTATCTTTTAGTCCACCTGTCTCACGAACTAGTGGCAACGTACCATAACGCATTGCTATCATTTGTCCTAATCCACAAGGTTCAAACTTAGATGGCATTAAGAAAATATCACAACCTGAATATATTTTTTGAGCAATTGGATCAGAATATCCGATGAAGCACTTAAATCTTGTAGGATATTTTGCTTCCATTTCTTTAAAGAAATTTTCATATAATTTATCCCCACTACCCATTAAGATGAACTTAGCGTTACTATAATTAATAACATCTTCAATGACAGGCATTAATAATTCAATACCTTTTTGATCTGCTAATCTAGACACTAAACCAAATAGTGGAACATCATCATGATCTAATCCAAACTCATCTAATAATGCTAATTTGTTAGCACGCTTTCCAGTAACAACATTATTAATTGAATAATTTTGATAAATATGTGGGTCTGTTTGTGGATCATATTTCACAACATCGATACCATTAACGATTCCATAGAAATCAAAATATCGTAATCCTAAGATTGGATTTAATTTGTAACCATAGTAATCAGTTAAAACTTCATTTTTGTATGTTTCAGAAACAGTAGTAACTATGTTTGATTCTAAAATAGCTGTTTTCATGAAATTGATACAACCATCGAATTCTAAAGAATTAGAATATGGCATAAATAATATTCTCATCATATCTAAAGGGAAAATTCCTTGATATTGAATATTGTGAATACTATATACTGTTTTGATTCTGTTGTATTGTGGATAGAAATGATAATTTGTTTTTAATATATATGGAATTAATCCTGTTTGCCAGTCATTGCAGTGGATAATATCTGGGAAGAATTCAATAACTTTTAATGCTTCTAAAACAGCAAAGTCGAAGAAAGCAAATCTTTCACCATCATCATCATAACCATATAATGCATCACGCTTAAAGTAACGATCACTATCTATAAAATAGAAGTTAATGCCATCATGTTCAGCTTCAAAGACACCAACATACTCCATTCTATCTCCAATTTTAACATAAGCATAGCCTTTATATTCACCTATACCTTTTTCTTTTATACGCTTATAGTAAGGCATAATAACACGTGCATCACAGCCTCTTTCTAAAAGAGCTTTAGGAAGGGCACCGATAACATCTGCTAGTCCACCTGTTTTTGCGTAAGGAGCACTCTCACTCGCACAAAATAATACTCTCATATGTACACCTCTATTATTAATATAATTTACACTATTATTAGTATACCACATGTAAAACGTTTTCTCAAGTGTTTTCATATTGAAAACTCCTTAAAAAAAATTAAATTTTCTTTTTTTTTACTTGCTATTAGCTATTATCTTTGGTATAATTAACTACGTGTAAATTCGCAAGAATAATTCTTTAAGAGGAAAGGATTTTAATATATTATGGCAAGAACAGGTAGAAAATCAACAGTTAAATTTAAATTATGTAAGGAATTAGTTATTTTAGTGGCATTTATCGTTGCGATGATTGTTACTACAATTGTATTATCAATTCCATCTCAAAGTACTAAAGATTTAGAAGAAATGAACAATGCAATCTTAATTTATAATCAAACAAACAGTACTTCATATGCTACATTAGGTGAAGATAATGTTTATTCAAAAGCTGAATTAGGTGATATCAAGAAAGCAATTTCTAAAACTAGTGATGGAACAGAAGAAAATGCTGAATATGTTTATGTATTATATGGAAGCTTAAATCAAGCTACAATCTTACAATATTTATCTGTAATCGATACAGAAGCAAAACAACGTGAAGTTGAAGTTGTATATTTATATTCTTCTAATAAAGTTGAAAATCAAGAAGATTTAACAGATGAAGAATTTGTTGCTTCATTAGATAAGGATGAAGAAGTATTTAATGGTGAAAATGATGAATTACTTGCAGCTGGTGTTGAAGCTGTAGATTTAACTGTATATCCAACATTATTAGTTTATAAGAATGGAGAATTAATCTTTAATTCAACTACAGTTATTGAAGATGGTTCTTATAATTGGACATTATTAATTGGACATGCATTTTCATTATAATTAAGATTTTAAAGAACTGAGATTCCTATAATCTCAGTTTTTACTATGTAAAGGGAAGGAAGAGTTTTATGATAGAATCAATAAAGTTATGTATTAAAAATTCTTTAGAACAATATTATTTAAATACTTATAATCAAAATATTTCTATTGTTGTTGAAGAACCAAAAAATGCTTCGTTAGGTGATATTTCTGTTCCAATGTTTTCTGTTGTTAAAACATTAAGAAAACCTATGCCACAAATCATTGAAGAAGCTTTACCTATTGTAAATTCAGCTAGCAACGCTATATTAAAAACTCAATCAGTTGGAGCTTTTATCAATGTATTTATTGATAAGAAAATATTAGCTCAAACTGTTATTAAAGAAGCTATTTTACTTGATGGAAACTTTGGACAAAGTAATATTGGTAGTGGTAAAAATATAACATTAGATTATTCTGCACCAAATATTGCTAAAAGTTTTTCAGTTGGACATTTACGTTCTACAATGATTGGTAATTCAATTAATTTAATATTAAAGAAATGTGGATATAACACTTTTTCTATTAATTATTTAGGTGACTGGGGTACTCAATTTGGTAAAATGATTGTTGCTTATCAAAAGTGGGGTAACAAAGAAGAAATTGAAAAAGATCCTATTAATAAATTGACTGAATTATATGTTCGTTTCCATGATGAAGCTGTAGATAACAAGGAATTAGAAGATGAAGCAAGAGAAGCATTCCGTAAGATGGAACTTGGTGATCCATATTATTTAGATTTATGGAAGTGGATTAGAGAAGAATCATTAAAAGAATCTGCACAAATCTACGATTTATTAGAAATTAATTTTGATTCATATAATGGTGAAGCTTTCTATAATGATAAAATGGATTCTATTGTCTTAGAATTAGAACAAAAGAATTTATTAAAGGAAGATCAAGGTGCTCAAATTGTTGATTTAGGTGATGATGTACCTCCTGCTTTAATTAAACGTAGTGATGGTGGTTCATTATATATTACTCGTGATTTAGCCGCTGTTTTCTATAGAAAAAATGAATATAAATTTGATAAAATATTATATGTTGTTGGTAATGAACAAAAACTTCATTTTACTCAACTAAAAAGAGTAATAACAAAAATGGGTTATGACTTTGCAGAAGACATTGAACATGTTAATTTTGGTTTATATTTAACTAATGGTAAAAAGATGTCAACTCGTAAAGGTAAAGTAGTTAAACTATATGATGTTTTACAAAAGGCAATTGGATTAGCATATGATCTAATCAATGAAAAAAATCCTTCTTTAGCTAATAAAGAAGAAATTGCTAAAAATGTTGGTATTGCAGCTATAGTTTTTGGAGATTTAAAGAATTTCAGAGGATTAGATGCTGAATTTGATATTGAACAATCAGTTAAATTTGAAGGACAAACAGGACCTTATTTACAATATACAGGAGTTCGTATTGCTTCAATTTTAAGAGATAAAGAATTTGATATCAACAATTGCGATATTGAAGTATTTGATAAACCTCATTACTTTGATTTAGTACGTCAAATATCAATGTTTAAAGCTACTATTGAAAAAGCAGCAAATGAATATGCTCCTAGTATTATTGCTAAGTATTTATTAAATCTTGCTCAAAGTTTTAATAAATTCTATTCAATGGAAAAAATTAATGTAGAAGAAGATAAAGTAAGAAATTCTAATTTTGCACTTGCAAAAGCTACTCGTATTGTATTAAATGAAGGATTACGCTTGTTAGGAATTCATTTTTTAGAAGAAATGTAATTTTTTTCTTGAAAAAAACACCTAAGTTGTAGTAAAATCAATATGCAGTATTCTATTGTAAATATTTAGAAAGGAAAACTTTATGCCTAACATTAGGCAAAAGAGTATAACTATGAGAATTGGTTTATTTACCGATCAATACTATCCTAGTATTAGTGGTGTTGTTACTTCAATTAGAATGTTATATGATGGTTTAGTTTCATTAGGGCATGAAGTATTTATATTTACAAGCTTTGATGAAGAAATGGTAGATAATCCTGATGAAATAACAAAAAGAAATGTTATTAATATTCCAGGAAAATCATATCCATTTAAAGATTTAAAAGAATATAGATTTAGTTTTAAACATCGTAAATATATTAAATTAGTAGCTCCATATAAATTAGATGTAATACATATTCATACTGAATTTAGTGTAGCAAAAATAGGAAGAGTTTCAGGAAAAAAATTAGGTATTCCAATTATTCATACTCTTCACACTTTATATGAAGATTATATTAAGTATATTTCTGAGTTTGCTGATAAGTATTTTCATGATGTAATCTTTTCATCACTTGCTAAGATGTTTATGGAACCTGTTTCTAAAGATTCAATAATAGAAATAGTACCTACTAAAAAAGTTTTAGCATTAGTGGAAAGATATTATATGCAAGGAGATATCAGAGTTGTTCCAACAGGAATACAATTAGGAAGATTTAATAAATCTAATTATACTCTAGAAGAAATAAATCATTTAAGAAAATATCTCAAAATTAATGAAAATGATTTTGTATATGGTTATCTTGGAAGAACATCAGGAGAAAAAAATATTAAAACAATAATTAAAGCATTTTCTAAAATATCAAATAAAGAAAATACAGTTTTACTTATTGTTGGTGGCGGTCCTGAATTAGATGAATTACAGGAATTTGCAAATAGTTTAGGAGTTTTGGAATATACAAGATTTACTGGTCTTGTCCCATGGGATCAAGCTCCAATGTATTATCAAGTAATGGATATATTTGTTAATGCATCTAAGTCTGAAACTCAAGGATTAACATATATTGAAGCTTTAGCCTCAGGATTACCATTATTAGTACAAAGAGATGATTGTATTGATGATGTAGTTCAAGATTATTACAATGGTATTTATTTTGATGGTGAAGAAGAACTTGTTCAAAAAATGGAAGAAATTCAAAAAGTTCCTACAACACTAAAGCAAATAAAAGCTAATACAGAATTATCAGTGCAAAAATATTCTAAAGAACAGTATGCTAAAAATATAGAAGCTGTTTATCATGATGCAATTGATATATATAAACACGGAAGAAAAAAGAAGTAAAATCAATTTACTTCTTTATATGGGGGAGTGGTGAAATGGTAGACACGGTTGACTCAAAATCAACTGCCTTATCAGCGTGTGGGTTCGAATCCCATCTCCCCTACCATTATAGTAAATCAAGTTTGATATAGTAAAAGTGTCAAACTTTTTTTGTTTTTCAGGGGGTTCAAGTCCCACCCGTCTTGATAAAAGATGGGATTTTTTAATTTTTACAATCAATATTTATTAATATATTTTATTAAGGAACTGCAGTGAGTTTATAACTTTTTA
>JBGVRA010000123.1:0-29154 GCA_045127955.1 Anaeroplasmataceae bacterium | reverse complement strand
GTAGGGGTCTAACAATACCTAATCGAATATTAGTTAAGCTTTAAGAAAAACACCAAATATTTTACATATTTGATGCTTAAATGAAACTAATATATCATTAAAATAGGCGAAGCCTAGAGTAATTAATGAAAAAATTGAATTAATTTCTTTTGTTCCTGTTTGAAAAATGTTATAATGAAGACGTTAGAAAGAAGTGATTAATAATGTTAATAGATTTACATGCTCATTCTAGTGGAATAAGTAGGTGCTGTAAGATTGATGGTAAGGATATGGTAGTTGTTACTAAAAATAGTGGTATGGATGGCGTTATTCTTACTAATCATTATGATAAAGACTATATTACTACTGATGCTTATGATTTAGCTACAAGATATGTAAATGAATATAAATATGTTAAAGAGTGTGGCGATAAAATTGGGTTTAGGGTGTTTTTTGGTATAGAAGTTACAATGGCTAAGCATGATAATATTCATATGCTTGTTTATGGTGTTGATTGTGATTTTTTACTTAATCATCCTAATTTATATGATTATACAATTGATGAGTTAAGTAAGGTTGTTAAAGAAAATAACGGTATTTTAGTTCAAGCTCATCCTTTGAGGAAAGGAAAAAATGTTTTATTTGATTTGAAGTATTTAGATGGTGTAGAAGCTAATTGTCATCCAAAATATGATGGAAGTTATGTTGAATATTTATCTAAATTAGCTTATGATTTTGGTCTTATTTTAACATGTGGTGGTGATTTTCATAATGATACTCATCGAGTTAAATGTGGCCTATATTTAGATGATAATTTAGATGATACTTTAGATATTGTTAATTTTTTAATTAATAGTAATAGTATTAAATTATGTATTCAAGAACCTGATAATTTAGTAAGTTATGATTATAATTTTATTAAAGGAGATAGAAAATGAGAAAATATTTATTACCTAAAGATGGAAAATTTTATAAGGCAAATCTTCATATGCATACTAATATTTCTGATGGAAGAATGACTATTGAAGAAACTAAACAAGCTTTTATGGAAAAAGGGTATTCAATAGTTGCTTATACGGATCATGAAATTATGGTTCCTCATAATGAATTATCTGATGATAATTTTTTAGCAATTACTTCAACTGAGATTAGTTTAAATAGTAGATATGATTGTGCATTTGATTTTGTAAGATGTTATCATCTTAATTTATATTCTGAAGAACCTAATAAGGACTGGTATACTACCTTTGATGAAAAAAGAATGTGGTTGGCTCAATCTAAACCTTATGTTACAGATAAGCAAAGACAAAATCAGTTTAATCGATTATATGATACTTCAAATATCAATGAAATTATTAAGATGGCAAACGAAGATAAGTGCTTAGTTTCTTATAATCATCCTGTTTGGAGTTGTCAAGACTATTCTGATTATATTGATTTAAAGGGATTATGGGCTGTTGAGTGGTTTAATAATGGTTGTTATTTAGCTGGTTATATTGATACTATGAATCCTATTGATGAATTACTTAAAAAGGGTGAAAGAGTATTTCCTATTGCTACAGATGATGCTCATAAAATTGAGGATTGTTTTGGTGGTTTCACTATGATTAAGGCTAATGACTTAAAGTATGATACTATTTATGAGGCTTTAAAGAGTGGGGATTTTTATTCTTCAACTAAACCATTAATTCATGAATTATATTTTGAAAATGGATGTATTCATATTAAGACTTCTAAAGTTAAGATGATTTATGTATCTACAGATTCAAGATATAAGATGTGTAAAAAAAGTGATGATTTAATTGATGAAGCTATTTTTGATTTAAATCATTATTTTAGCTTAAATAATGTTAATGAACATAAATATATTCGAATATCATTAGTTGATGAATTTGGATGGGAAGCCCATACAAGAGCTTATTTTTTTGATGAACTTCTTAAAGATGAAATTATTGATAAAGAAGCAGATAAGATAATAAATAAACATATTGAAGCATTTAAGGAACTGGCAAAATGATAAAGTTTGATAAAAATATTGTTTTGAGGCTTTATAAAAAGGTTGTTGATTATACTGGTGGTACTTTTGGGATAAGGGATGAAACAATGTTAGAATCAGCTCTTGCCGCACCATATCAAACTTTTGCAGGCGAAGAGTTATATCCAACTATCATTACAAAAGCAGCAAGATTAGGTTATGGATTGGTTCGAAATCATCCATTTATTGATGGTAATAAGAGAATTGGTATTTTTGTGATGTTGGTATTTTTAAGTGTTAATAACATAAAAATAGAGTTTAATGATGCTGAAATTATAAAGATGGGACTTGACACTGCAAATGGTAAATGTGATTATGATGATATTTTAAATATTATCGAAACGAAGAAAAAAACATTTAGTCAAGAAAAATAAAATAAAATTTCAGCAATTTGATAAAAAACAAAATAAAAAAATGTTTTCTTAAATAAAATTTTTATTTTTATTGTTTTTTATTGAAAAAATAACAAATATTATGTATAATTAACTTAACATAAACGGGGAGGTGTGTATATGCAGATTTCATTGTATGCAACTATAAATATTTTTTGTATAATTGTTTGTGCGATTATATTATATAGAAGAGTTGCTTCACTTGATAAGCAAAAAGATCATAAATTATTTAATACTGTAATTATCTCCTCAATTGTTTTTTTCGTTTTTGATATGTTGTGGGGATTGTCTGATTCTAATATGATTCCGAAAACTCCATTTTTAAGTTATATATTAAATGCTTTTTATTTTTTGTGTATTGGGTTTGCTGCTTGTGTTTGGTTTATATATTCAGAAAAACAACAATCTCCATCAATCATAAAAAATAAAAAAATTCTATATTTAATTTGGATTCCATTTGGTATTTATTCAATTCTTGTTATATTATCATATTTCTTTAATTCAGTATTTTATATCGATGAATTAGGTGAATATCATCGTGGATACTTATATCCTGTTCAATTATTATTATGTTATGGATATATGGTTGTTACATCTATTAAGGCTTTAGTTTTATCTTTTAGAAAAGAATATTATGATCAACAAAGAAAATTATTAACTTTAGCTACGTTTGCATTATTTCCTGTGATTTTTGGTACTTTACAGGCTATATTTTATGGACTTCCTACTGTATCAATGGGTATTGCGTTAGCTATTTTACAGGCGCATACTCATTTCCAAGAACAATTGATTTCAATTGATCCTTTAACTCAAATTAATAATAGAAATGAAATGATTAAATATCTTTCTAATAAAATAAAAGAAAAGAAAACTGATTTTATACTATTTATTCTTGATTTAGATGATTTTAAATCAGTTAATGATGAATATGGTCATGTTGAAGGAGATAAAGCTTTAATAAGAGTTGCTCACGCATTAAAAAAATTTGCTGCTAAGTATAATGCTTTTATTTCAAGATATGCAGGCGATGAATTTATTATTATTTGTGATTCAAATGGATTAGATAGCATAATTGTTTCTAAGGAGATTAATACATTCTTAAAAGAAGAATTAAGCATTGCTCAAGTTGAATATGAACTACATCTTTCTGTTGGTATGGCAAAACATTGTAATGAAATTAATACTATCCCAGAATTATTAGAAAAAGCTGACACAGAATTATATGAAAATAAGGGAAAAAGAAGCAGTTAATGCTTCTTTTTTTTATACATAATTTTTTAATAATCAAGACTTATATTTTACAACTATGAAAAGTTTTAAGTAGGTACATCTTTTGAGGTATTTTTTCTTTTTGTTTTAAATACTTTATAATGGGTGATACTTATGAAGGTTTTAGTGTTAGGACATGGCATATCAAGTGATGGGGTTGTGAGTTTACTATCACATGATAATATTGATTACGATTATTTGGATTTAGAGGAAGTTACATCTTTTAATTATTTATATGTTGTTAAATCACCAGGAATTCCCTTTGATAATGAGATTATTGTAGGGTTTTTAAAATTTGGGGTTGAAGTGATTACTGATATTGAACTGGCGTATAGGTTAAGGAAAAAATATTATATTGGTGTTACAGGTTCAAATGGTAAGACCACTACGGTATCTTTAATTTATGATATTTTAAAAACAAAATATGATGTAGTATGTTGTGGTAACATTGGCTATTCAGTATGTCAAGCTTTAGTTGACTATGAAGAGTGTAATATTTTTATTGTCGAATGTTCATCGTTTCAACTAGAGTTAAGTAAGGTATGTTTTGATATTTCTGTTTTATTAAATGTTAATCCATGTCATATAGACCATCATAAAAATTTTGATAATTATATTAAAGCAAAAAGTAATATATGTAGGTATTTAAATGAAAACTGTATTTTTATTTATAATATAGATGATGATATTTGTAAGTTAGTAAGCAATGTAACTTTGGCTAATAAATACTATTTTTCTTATTATTATGGTGATTTTTATGTATTAGATAATAAGTTGTATTATCATGATGTATTTATTGTGGATGTTAATAACTATAATTATGGTTTTGTTTATGATGTTATGGCTTCTGTTATAGTTGGTATTAATATGAAAATAGATATAGATTGTATTGGAGAAGTTATTAATGATTTTAAGCCTGTTAAATATCGTTTTAATAAGATAAATGAATATATTTATAATGATGCTAAAAGTACTAATCCATATTCAACTATTGCAAGTTTAAATATGTTAGATAATGTGTTTTTAATTTGTGGTGGTTATGATAGAGGTGAGGATTTGAGTTGTTTAGATAATTATTTAGATAAAATAAAAATGGTATTTTGTTATGGGGAAACTAAGGGTAAAATATTTGATTATTTTTGTAGTAATAATATAGAATGTTTTATTTATAATAATTTAGAAGGAGCACTTAAAGATTCACTAGCTAAAAGAGTAGATGAAGTTATTTTATATTCTCCAATGTTTGCATCCTATGATCAATTTAAAAATTATGAACAAAGAGGTAAATTATTTAACGAACTTTGTCAAAAACTTCTTTAAGTTTATAAGATTTTATTGTAAAATTAGATGAGGGGATTTTTATGGAAAAAAATTATAATCCTATTGGTTTTATTTCTAATTTTAGTTTAAAGATAATCGCTTGTATAGCTATGACTATAGATCACATTGGGTATTTGTTGTTTCCTAATATTATAGTTTTTAGAATTATTGGTAGATTGGCTTTTCCTATTTTAGCTTATTTGATTGCTGAAGGATGTAAGTATACTAAAATAAATTAAAAAGATTTTTACTTATGTTTATTATATGTATTGCTTATTTAGTTTTTTATTATATATATAGTAAAAAAGTATTAGGTTCTATTTTTATGAGTTTTTCTTTTGCTATTTTCTTTATATTTTTACTTACAGATATAAAAAAAATGATAGCAAAGAAGAAGTATTTTATATCTATATGTTTGACTATTTTATTTAGTTGTTTTTTATGTTTTGCTTATTTATTATTTGAAATAGTTCCTGTAGACTATGGCTTTTTTGGAGTTTTAATTCCTGTTTTTGCTAGTATTTTAGATTTTAAAGATATAGATTGTCCTAATATTTTAAAGAAGATGGATTGTTTATGGTGTAAACTTATTTGTTTTTCTATTGGTTTAATTTTTATTAGTATTAATGCTAACTTAGGATATATTCAATTATTTGGATATTGTTCAGTATTGTTTTTGTTATTTTATAATGGTAAAGTAGGATGCAAGAAGTTTAAATATGGTTTTTATGTTTATTATCCTGTTCATTTATTAGTTTTAGAGGGAATAAATTTATTAGTATAAAAAAAATGCAGAAATCTGCATTTTATTTTTTTCCAACAAAGATTAAACCAAAAGCATTAGGACCCCAGTGAGCAGCAATAGCTGGATCTAGGTTATCATATACTTCTAGTGAATTTTTATATTTTTCATCTAATAAAGAAATTACTTCATCTATATTTTTAGTAGAATAAGTATAAGAAGGAACTATTTTATAGTTTGGATCACATTCTAATTCTTCTAATAAATTAATTAATTCGTTCATGGCAGTTTTTAAACCACGTTTTTTTGATAGTACTGTTACTTTACCATCAACAAATGTAATAATTGGTTTTAATTGAAGTAATGAACCAACAATTAACCCAGCTTTTGATAATCTACCGCCTCTTTCTAAGTATGTCAATACTTCAGGGATAGCTATTATTTTAATTCTTGGGATTAATTCATTTATTTTATTTAATACGACTTCAATTCCATCGTTTCTATATTTATTTATTTCGTTTACTATTATTCTTACTCCACCTACAGCTGAAAGAGAATCGATAACATGTACTTTTGGGTTATCTTCAAATGTAAGGCGTAAGTAGTTGTATGTACCTGAAATACCTGATGAGATTGTTACGATTATTACATCGTCACCTTGTTTTGTGTAGTTATTTATTTCATCTTCAACATCTGTTACATTAGGTAGTGATGTTTTAGGAAATTTCTTTTCATCTATTAACTTATGATAAAAATCATCAAAAGTTAAATCAATGCCATCTAGGTATTCTTTATCATCAAATAATATTTTTAAAGGTAGAATTTCTACATTATATTTTTGTTTTTCTTCTGTTTTAATACTTGAGCCTGAATCTACGTATACTCTTATCATTATTTATCCATCCTAATTTTTATTTTCATACTTTACAAATTATAAAAAATAACGTATATTACAATTGTAAGGTATGAAAATTTTAACAAATTTATGTTTGTTGTACAATGAATTTTAAATCACAACTGACAAAAGGGGCTAAATTGTAATGAACGTTAAAAAGAATACAACTGGATTAAAAAAACATACAGATGAAGTTAATAAAGTTATTATAGATAGTCTTATTGAAGCATTGTTATTATTGATGAAAGAATATCAATATGAAGATATTAGTATTACTATGCTTTGTAAGAAAGCCGGAGTGTCAAGAATGGCTTTTTATGGTAATTTTGAAACTAAGGATGATATTTTAAAAAGAATTGTATCAATGATTAATGATATGGTTGTTGAGGAGATTGGTAGTCCTTTTAAAAATAATACTGATAAGGAATATTATAAAAAATTATTCACTATTATTGATGAAAATAGAGAAACTTTAAATTTATTATTTAAAGCTGGATTTCAATATTTTTATTTAGAAAGATTAAATGAGATTGTTATTCATGAAGAGTCATCTAATGAGGTTGTTTTACAAAGACTAACTTGGAATGGGGCTATAGTAAATACGGTATTTTATTGGTTAAATAACAATAATTTATCTATTGATGAAATAGCTTTATATTGTAGCATTAATCTTATTTCTGTTCCATATGAGAAAAAAGAAAGATTTGTTTATTTAAAAAATATTATTAATAAAATTAAGTCATTAAAAGATAACTAGGAGGTTTATATGAAGATTTGTGTTTTAAATGGTTCACCAAAAGGTGATTATAGTGTGACTTTACAAACTGTTTTGTTCTTACAAAAGAAGTTTAGTAAAGATGAGTTTAATATTTATAATATTGGTCAACAAATTAAAAAAATTGAAAAAGATCCTAGTGAAGTTATAAGAGGTATGATTGATAGTGATTTAATTATTTTTTCATATCCGGTTTACACTTTTATCGCAACCTCACAAGTACATCGTTTTATTGAAATAATTAAAGAGAAAAATGTAAGTCTTAAAGATAAGTTTGTAACACAAATTACTACATCTAAACATTTTTATGATATGACTGCTCATAGATATATAGAAGATAATTGCCATGATTTAGATATGAAGGTTATTAAGGGATTAAGCTTAGATATGGAAGATTTAACTAAAAAGGAAGGACAAGAAGATTGTGTGTCTTTTTTTAAGTTTGTTAAAAACTGTATTTTAAATGACATATATGAGCCTAAAATTGATTTTAAATCAGTTAATAGAAAATATTTACCATCCTTTGATTATAAACCAAAAAGTGATAAATATAAAGCTGTTATAGTTGCAGATATATTAGAAGATGATGATAATTTAAAAAATATGATAACTGATTTTAAGAATAGATTTAGCTATGAATGTAGGGTTGTAAATATTAGAGAATATCCTTTTAGTGGTGGTTGTTTAGGTTGTTTTAATTGTGCTGGTGATGGTAAATGTATTTATAAAGATAAGTTTGATGAATTTTTAAGAGAAAATATTCAAACTGCTGATTCTATTATTATTGCGTTTAGTATTAAAGACCATAGTATGGGTGCTAGGTTTAAAATGTATGATGATAGACAGTTTTGTAATGGGCATAGAACTGTAACTGAGGGTATGCCTTTTGCCTATATTGTTAACGGAGATTATTTAAGTGAGACTAATTTAGCCCAAATCGTAGAAGCTAGAGCTGAAGTTGGACATAATTATTTGGCTGGTGTTGGTTATGATAAAGATAGCATGGCAGCTACTATTAATAAATTAGAGTACGCACTTGAAAATAAGTATGTTACGCCTAGAAATTTTTATGGTGTTGGAGGAATGAAGATTTTTAGAGATCTTATTTGGATTATGCGTGGTATTATGAAAGCTGATCATAAGTTTTATAAAAAACATGGTGTTTATGATTTTCCTCAAAAACAAAGATGTAAGATGATGGTTATGTGTTTACTTGGTAGTATGGTTAGAAATAAAAAGATTAAAGCTAAAATGGGTAATAAATTTAATGAGGGTATGGTTGCTGCATACAAAAAGGTTGTAAAAAAGGCGGAAGTTATTGAATGATTGTAAAATGTAATGATAAAGAAATATTTTTTAATGAAGATTGTATTTGTTATTTAAGTTTTTTAAAAAAAGAAATTAAGATAAATTATAGTGATATAAAAAATGTTGAATTTAAGATAAATATTTATAGATTAAAAGTTGATGATATGTCTAAGATTGTAAGTCTAAAAATATATACTTATGATAATAAAAAATATTATTGTTCTATTAATTATGATGATAATGGAAAAGTTGAAAGCTTTTTAAGAAGTAAAAATATAAAGATAAGTAAAAAATATAGTGAATCATTACCTTTTGATTCATATGGTGATTAGGAGGATTATATGAAAATTAAACATATGGATAAATTAATTAATCATTTTGATTATTATTTTGAACAAGAAGAACCTAAAGTTTACCATAATGATAATATGTATCCCCATATAGATATACTACGTTATAAGCCTACTTTAAAATATCCATTTTATAAACTTGTTACTATGGGAGCCAGTGATTATAAATTATCAAAAAAAGATACTATAGGTAGATATAATGAATACATGGTTTTTGTTGATAAAGAAGCTACTGATGATGAACTTAGATGGTATGTAGATTTATTAGATATGATTGCGTTATTTCCGTTTGAAAGTGGTGAATCTTTATCTTATGGTCATAGTCTTGAACTTCCTTCTGATTTTGATGATTGTATGAAAGGCGCTGTTATTACTATGCCTATGATTATTAGAAATACAGGTATTTTAAAATGTAAGTTAGGATTTAGGGAAGTTATATGCTTACAAATTATTCCTTTAACGAAAGAAGAATTAGATTATAAATTAAAGAATGGTTTTCAAGCTATTGAAGAAGTATTTTATCCTTCTGATAAAACTGAAAAAGATTATCATTATCTTGCTGAAAGAGTTAGAAGTTTTAAGGTGGATTTATGATATTAATGTTTAAACAAAGAATCTTTTCTTGGTTAGATTCTTATGATGTTTATGATGAATATGGCAATGTTTATTATAGAGTAGAAGGCAACCTTTCTTTTGGACACTCTTTTAATATTTATAATAAAAATAATAGATTAGTCGGTGTTTTAAAACAAAAGATTTTTACATTACTTCCTGTTTTTGAAATATATGATGGAAATAATAATTATTTAGGAGCAGTAAATAAAAATTTAAGTTTTTTTACTCCTAGTTTTACTGTTCAATATAAAGGCTTAGAAGTTAGTGGTGATTGGTTAGAATGGGATTACCAAATCAAGAAAAATGGTAGTATTGTAGCTAGTATTACTAAAGAATTATTTAGGTTTTCTGATACATACCAAATAAATGTTAAAGATGAGTATGCTTTGGATGCTTTAATGGTGGTACTTGCAATAGATGCGGTTAAGTGTAGTAGAGATTAGAGGTGATATTTATGGATGATGTTAATTTAAGTAAGACTATAGCTCATGCTTTAAGGCATGAGCCAGAGATTTATGGTTTAAAGTTAGATGAATATGGTTTTGTGAAGATTGATGATTTGATTAATGGTTTAAATTCTATTGCTAGATTTAAAGATGTTAAATATGATGATATTTTAAGAATTGTAAATAATGATTCTAAGGGAAGGTATGTTATTAGTGGTGATATGATTAAGGCTTTTAGTGGACATTCTTTGAAGGAGAAGATTATCCAAAAATTAAAGAATCCTCCTATGGTTTTATACCATGGAACATCACCTTTAAATGTTTTAAGTATTTTAGATAAGGGCTTACTTCCTATGAAAAGACAATATGTTCATTTATCTAGTGATATAGATACTGCAAGAAGTGTTGGTTTAAGAAAAGATGATAATCCTGTTATCTTAAAAATAGATTGTAATAAGGCTAAAATGATGGGTGTTTGTTTTTATGAATCAAATAATAATGGTTTTTTAGCTGATTTTATTCCTGGATGTTGTATAGAGGTGATAAAATGATTGTTATTGAAAATGAATTTTTAAAAATAAGTATTAGTGAAATGGGTGGAAGTCTTACTTCTATTTTTGATAAGAGAATAAATGAAGAATTACTTTATCAAAAAGATGAAAGAAGTTGGATGGGACAAGATGTTGTTATTTTTCCAGTTGTTGGTAGATTGAAAAGTGGTTCATATTTATATGATGATAAAGAGTATTTTATGAAAAATCATGGACTTATAAGATATAATAATTTAGATGTCATTAGTCATGAAAAAGATAAAGTTATTTTAGGTTTTAAGTATAATACTGAAACTTTATTAAGTTATCCTTTTAAATTTTATTTTGAAATAAGTTATTATCTACATAATGATAGTTTAGAAATAGAATATCGAGTAGTTAATTTAGACAATAAAGTTATTTATTTTAATGTTGGTGGTCATCCAGGCTTAAAAGTTAATGGTTTAGAAGAACTTAATGGATACGTATTTGATGATGTTTCATTAAATTTTAATAAAGAATATCAAGTAGATAAATATATTTTAAATGATGGAGGATGTTTTATTTCTCATCTAGAAACATGTATTTTACCTAAATCTATTGAGATAAGTAAAGAATTAATTGAAAAAGAAAAAACTTTAATTTATGATGTATTAGGTATTGATGAAGTTGTTTTAAAATCAAAAGATAAAGAATTTGTTTTTGATATTAGTAAGGCAAGGTTTTTAGCTATTTGGACAGATCCTGGTTTTGGTGATTTTTTATGTGTTGAACCTTGGTGGGGACTTCCAGATTATGATGATTGTAGTGGGAAGATTAATGAGAAAAAATATATTACTAAATTAGGAAAAGATTTAGAATATAAAACTGGTTATAAAATTATATTTAAGGAGTAAATATATGAATATAAAATATGCAACTTTTAAATCAAAATTAAAGTATTCTTATGATATTGAACAAGCTAGAAAAATATTTATTAACAAAATAGAAGATGATTTAAATGAAACATTAGAATATACTACTTTAGATGATTATGATTGTGATTTAAAACTGATTTTTGTTGAAACAGGTGGGTCTGAGGGACTTTTTATAGATAATTTTGATTGTTTAAAAGAACCGTTTTATATATTAACTAATGGTAGTAATAACAGTTTAGCTGCATCTTTAGAAATTTTAAATTATTTAAAAATGAATAATTATCATGGAGAAATTCTTCATGGTGACACTAAGTATATTTCTAGGAGGATAAAGTTATTAGCTGCATTAGAAAGAGGAAAAAAAATCTTAAATAATACGAGATTGGGGGTTATTGGGAAACCATCTGATTGGCTTATTTCATCTATTCCTAATTATGATTTAGTTAAAGAAAAAATAGGTATTGATTTAGTTGACATACCTTTATCTAAAGTAGTAGACAAAGCATTGAAACCTCATTTTAGTAAAATGGTAATAGATAAGGGTTTTAATAAAGAAGAACTTATTAAAGCAAGTAATATTTATGATTCTTTAGCTGAAATTGTTAAAGAATATGAGTTATCAGGTTTAACTATTAGATGTTTTGATTTATTAAAGAGTTTAAAATCTACTAGTTGTTTAGCTTTAGGTTTATTAAATAAAGAGGGAATTGTATCTACATGTGAAGGCGATATCGCAACTATGTTATCAATGATGATTGTTAAAGCATTAACTAATAAACCATCATTTCAAGCTAATCCTTCTAAGATTGAACCATTATCTAATGATATGGTTTTAGCACATTGTACAGCACCTTTTGATATGCTTAAATCATATAAACTTGATACTCATTTTGAAAGTGGTATTGGTGTTGCGATAAAGGGTGAGATGAATTTAGATAAAGTTACTATTTTTAGATTATCTAGTGATTTATCTAGATATTATTTAACTACTGGTAGAATTATTAAAAATATGAATGAATCTGATTTATGTAGAACGCAAATATTAGTTCATTTAGATTCTGATATTAAAGAATTACTTAAAAATCCTTGTGGTAATCATCAAGTTGTAATTTATGGTGATGAATCAGTTTTAATTACCGAATATATGAAAACGATTTCTGCAAAAAATATCTTTTCAAATAAATAAAAATGAGTATAATACATAACATAAAGCAATGAAAAGAAATAGTACTTATTAAAACTATTACAGCGAGTCATCAGTTGGTGTGAGGATGATATTAGAATTATTAAGGAACGCATCTTGGAGCTGCAGCCTGAAATAGAAAGTAGGGTTATGCCGGGTTCGCCCGTAATAGCGTCTGGGTTTGATAGAACCCATAGAGTTTCATTACTGCGAAGTAATGATTAACTAAGGTGGCACCGCGTATATGTTATTTACGTCCTTAGGCTTTTTTAAGTCTAGGGATTTTTTTATTCCCTAGCAAAGAAATTAGGAGGAAAAGAAATATGAAAAAATTGTTATGTTTATTAGTAGGAGTTTTGACACTAGGATTATTTACTAGTTGTGGAAATCAAACTTCATCTAAGGTTAAGATTATTGATGTTAAATTAACCAATGAAAATTATGCTTATGTTGTTAAGAAAGGAAATACTAGTTTAGTTGAAAGTTTTAATTCTTTTTTAACTGAAATTAAAAATGATGGTACTTTTGATGAAATAGTAGCTAAGTATTTTGAAGGTATTGGTACTAAAAATGGTGTTGATTTTGTTACAACTATAGAAACAACTAACGATGAAGAAACTTTTGTTGTTGCGACTAACTGTCCATTTGAACCATTTGAATATATTGGAACAGATGGTAAAATGTATGGAATTGATATTGAAATAGCTAAAGCTTACGCAACTAAAAATAATTTAAAATTAGTTGTTAAAAATATTGATTTTGATGCTATCTTTACTAATGTTGATTCAGATTATGCTGATATTGGTATGGCTGGTATTACTATTAGTGATGAAAGATTAGAATTATATGATTTTACTGATACTTACTATGCTGCAAGTCAAAAATTAGTTGTTTTAGAAAGTAATACAATGTTTGATAATTGCAAAACTAGTGAAGATGTTGAGGCAATTTTAGCAGAGTTAAGTAATGAAAAGATTGGTTATCAAATTGGTACTACTGGTAACTGGTATGTAGCTGGTGATGAAGGTTGGGGATATACTGGTTTTGCAAACATTGAAGCTAAAGGATATAAAACAGCTCAACTTGCTATTCAAGATATTGTAAATGGTCAAATTTATGGTGTTGTTGTTGATGAAGCACCTGCAGAAGCTATGGTTAAGGCTATTAATTCTGTTAATTAATTTAGGTAATATATAATGAATTGGGCGAGTAAGTGGAAAATATTCTTGGATTCTATTAATCAAGAAAGTTTCCAAGAACTTATTAAAACAGGGTTAATAAATACTATTTTAATTGCTGTTTTAGGGTTAGTTATTGGTATTGTTATTGGTACTTTTATCGCAATTATTAAGGTTGCACCTAAATATAATATAATTGTAAGAATAGCTAATAAAATATGTACAGTTTATGTTGCTATTTTTAGAGGAACACCAATGGTGGTTCAACTATTGTTAGCTTATTATGTTTTTTTACCTACTTTTGGTATTAAAGGTGTAGATCCTCTTACTGTTGGTATTATTGTATTCGGGCTTAATAGTGCTGCATATGTATCTGAAATAATGAGAGGTGGTATTAATTCTATTGATAAGGGTCAGTTAGAAGCTGGTCGTGCACTAGGATTAAAGTATAGTACTACTATGATTAAGATAGTTATTCCTCAAGCTATTAAAAATATTTTACCAACAATAGGAAATGAGTTTATTACATTAATTAAAGAAACATCTGTAGTAAGTTTTATTACTGTTGTTGATTTATATACAGCATTTAATACGATTGGTACTAATACGTATTCAGTTGTTGTTCCATACTTAGTGATGGCTGTTATTTATATTGTATTAGTTGTTATAATTACAATATTAATTAAACTACTAGAAAAGGGGCTTTCAAGAAGTGATAAGAGTAATTAATTTAGAAAAAGAATTTAAAGGTGTAAAAGTTTTAAATGGTATTAATTTAGATATTTACGATGGTGAAAAAATTGCTATTATAGGACCATCTGGATGTGGTAAGTCTACTTTTTTAAGATGTTTAAATTGTTTGGAAGACCCTACATCAGGTAATATTATTTTTGATGGTGTTGATATTGCTAATCCTAAAGTTGATATTAATATTCATCGTCAAAAGATGGGAATGGTGTTTCAACAATTTAATTTATTCAATAATAAAACTGTTTTAGAAAATATTACTCTTGCTCCGATATTATTAAAAAAATATTCTAAAGAAGAAGCAAAAGAAGTTGCTTATAAATTATTAGATATTATTGGCTTAAAAGATAAAGCTAACACATATCCATCTACTTTATCAGGTGGACAAAAACAAAGGGTTGCAATTGTTAGAGCTTTAGCAATGGAACCTAAGGTTTTATTGTTTGATGAACCTACTAGTGCTTTAGATCCTGAGATGGTAAAAGAAGTTTTAGATTTGATTAAAAGTGTTGCTGAAAAAGAAATAACTATGATTATTGTTACTCATGAAATGGGATTTGCTAAAGAGGTTGCTGATAAAGTTATTTTTATGGATGGTGGAGTTATTGCAGAAGTTGGTACTCCTGATGAGATATTTAATTATCCAAAACATCCAAGACTAAAAGAATTCTTATCAAAAGTTTTATAAAATAGGCTACAATGTAGTCTATTTTTTTTTACGGTTTTAGTATATAATTATTTTTGGTGATAAGTATGGATTATAAGAAATGGTTAGATAAAAACACGACTAGATTAGATGGGAAAACAATTGGGATTACTGGTTCTACTGGAGGTCTTGGTAAAGAAATATGTTTATTTTTAGGTTATTTAGGTGCTAATCTTGTTTTAATCAATAGAAATATAAAAAAATCAGAAGAACAAAAAAAAGATTTGTTATCTAAATATCAAATTAATGTATCTATAGTTAAATGTGATATGGAAGATATTAAGTCTATATATGAAGCTGTTGATATATTAAAAGATATTCATATGGATTATTTTATTTTAAATGCTGGTGCATATAAAGTAAAAAGATATGTTACAGATTTAGGTGTTGATAATTTATTTCAAATTAATAATGTTTCACCATATTTATTAATTAATAATTTAAGTAATATTAATCATGTTGTTATGGTTGGTAGTATTGCTTATGGTTTAGCTAAATTTGATGTTAATAATTATGATTATAAAGATAAAAGTGATATGAAAACATATGGTAATTCTAAAAGATGGCTAATGTATTCTCTTATCCATAAGTGTCAAAACGAAAATATTAATTTATCTATTGGTCATCCTGGTATTACTCCTACTGATATTACTAGAAATTATCCTAAATGGTTAAAGTCTTTAATTAAATATCCTATGAAGTTGTTATTTATTAGTCCTAAAAAGGCTAGTTTATGTATTATTAAAAGTATGTTTAATCCTTCTTATAGTTATTGGTACGGTCCTAAAATATTTAATATTTGGGGAAGACCTAGTAAGAAGAAAATTAAATATAGAGTAGAAGACGCTAGTAAAATGATTATTATTAATGAATCATTATGCAAAAAGCATTAGTAGGTGAAGATATGTATGAAAATTATAGTGAAATATTTAAGTTGATTAAAGAAGTAAGTTTAGATGTATTTAAAACTATGCCATTGTTTTTTGAAAGAGTAAGTAATCCTAAAGAAAAATATATATATTTATTGATTCATGATTCTTTTAAAAATATAGAATGTATATTAGAATGTTTAAATATTGACGGTTTAACTTCAGCTTGTGTTTTATTAAGACAGTTAATAGAACAAGTATCATATGTTAAAGTATTAACAATATATAAAGATAATGTTTTAAATGAATATGTTAGATTTTATAATGCTAAACAAAAATATGTTCATAGTTTTGGTAATGTCGGAGAAGATATTTTAAAACTTTTATATGAATATGAAATTGAAGATATTGAAAATACAGATATAGCAGTATTTTTAGAACAAGGTTGGTTAAGATTATTAACTAATAAAAAAGATAATAAGATGTCTGATTTGTTAAAATTAGCTGATTTGAAAGACTTAATGGCTTGGAGAAGATATTTTAATAATTTTGTTCATTTAGCTTTAGCATCTAATGAGTTTGTAGATGAAAAACAATCAGAACTTAAGAATAATATTTCTTATATTTTGTGTGTTTTATTTGATCAATTAATTGTTACTTATCATTCGTTATCAAAATATGATTATTTAATTTATAGTAAATCATTTAGGAATAAATATAAAAATTTATGGGAAAATATTAAGAATGCAAGACTAATTTAATTTTTGTGTTACTTTTTCCTTATTTTATTTAAGGATAGATGTATAATATTTCACGTCTGGAGGGATATTATGGCTAAGGTAGACGAAAGAAGAAGACATAGAATTTTAAATGGTAATATGTGGACAGTAATTATTGCGATATGCGCTCCACTATTTATATATAATTTTTTTAATTCATTTTATAGTTTGATTGATGCAGTGTTTGCAAATGCAATTTCAACTGGAGCTGTTTCTAGTGTTGCTGCACTAAGTCAAATTAAAAATTTATTATCTAGTTTTGCTGCTGGTATTGCTGGTGGTGGAGCTATATTAGTAGCTAGAAGATTTGGTGCTGGTGAATTTGATGAAGCTAAAAAGTATGCTAATGTATTAGTTTCAATTATAATTGTACTAGTTATTATACTTGCGGTTGTTTTATTGCCACTTGCATATCCTATTTGTAGGATTTCAGGTATATCAGAGGCTCAGGCTGCTGCTTCAACTGGCTATTTTATGATTCAAATTGTTGAACTTATGGTAATAGCATTTAATAATGTATTTATTGCTTTACAAAAATCAAAAGGTAATACTAAATCTATATTTTATTTAAATATATTAGGTATGATTATTAAATTATTATTAAATGTTTTATTTATATATGGATTTAAAGTAGATAATATTATTTGGATAGGTATTGCTACACTACTTTCTCAATTTACTTTATTTATTATTTTAGGTTCAATAATGATAAGACGTAATAATATATTTAGAATATCTGTTAAAGAATTATCATTATCATGGACATATGTTAAGCCAATACTTGCGATTTCTATTCCAATTTTTGTTGGTAAATTTGTATTCTCATTTGGTAAGGTTGCTGTTAATTCGATTTTTGGTACGCAATATTTAAATATTTTAAAATCAGGTATTGATATTACAGATGCTGCTGCATTACAAGCTGCTGAAGAATCCGCAGGTCTAGTTGTTGGTGCATTGGCTGTTTCTAATAATATTAATGGTCTTGCAACTACTCCTATTAATTCATTTGAAGAAGGAGAATCAACTATTGTAAGTCAAAATTTAGGTAATAAAAATTTAAGAAGAGCTATTGAATGTTTCTTTAAAACACTAGTAATTACATCTATATTAGGTGTTATTGGTTGGATTTTAGTTAGAATTGTTTTCCAAGAAGCATTAATTGGATTATTTAGTACTAATGATAATCCAGCTTTAGCTGAACAATTTATGGGATATGTAAGACAAATTCATAGATATGATTCTTTATCTGTACCTTCACTTGCTATAAATGCTGCAGTGTTAGGGGTATTATATGGTTTTGGTAAAACTAAGTTAGCAGCTTTCATTAATATCGCTAGAGCGTTTATTTTTAGAATTCCGGTGCTAGTTATTTTATTATTCTGTTTCCCTGAACTTGGTGTTGATTGTGCAGGTTTATCAATGGGTATTTCTAATATTTGTATAGCAACTATGAGCGTTATTTGTTTAATTGTTTTCCTAATTCAAATTAAGAAAAATGGTTATCAAGGGATGAGTTTGAAAAAAGTAGAAGAATAATACTTCTATTTTTTTTTTTTTATTGTATAATTGAAAAAAAGTAAGCATTAGAAGTATATTTTTTAAGAGGAGGTTTTAAGATGAAAAGAGTTTATATAGTAATATTATTTATATTATCATTAAGTTTATTATCACTAATGACAAGTTGTAGTTCCACAACAGAGTACACTAAAAAACATATAGAAATGGTTTATAATAAAAATAATGAACATATATATAAAGAAATTTCTAGTGACAAAACTACTGTTGGTTACTATGATATGGATGGTAAATTAATGTTAGAACTAGAATATATTAAAGATGATGAATTGCCTTGGGTTATTAGAAGTAAGAATGGTTATTTTAGACATAACGGAGAATCATTTATATATAATGAAGGAAAGATTACAAAAATTAATGAAGAGTACATTGTTATTACTTCGATGAATTCAGTTCTATTTTATAAAGATAAGTATAATGAAAAATATTATGATTTAGATTTCAATTTAATTGAAGAATATAATGGATGTTTTTATACACAGAGTATGCAGTGTGCTATTTTGTCTACTAGAAATTATGAGAATAATTATATGATTGGATATAATGGAAAAAAGATATTTAAAGAATCAATTAATGGAAATTATAATTATCCATTAAAACGTGGCTATATTTTTATGCAACAATTTTCTATTGTAAAAAATGGAACTTATAAATCAATGTTAGCAATAGAAACAAAAAAAGGTTTATGGATTTTAGATAATTTATATAATGTTAAATATAAGATAAAATCATATCAAAGTAGGGATGTATTTGGCGGAATTCAATATGTAGATAATTTAGAGTATGATGAAAATGGAAATACGCTTGGATTTTATGTTTTAGATAAAAATGGAAATGAAAAATATTATAGTATTTAATTAGTTTATGAGAGATAGAAGAATAGGACTTCTATCTTTTTTTCTTTTGTGATAAAATTAAGATGAGGTGTCGGTTATGAATTTAAAAGAAAAAAGAATAAGTGGAGATACTATTTTTGAAGGTCGTATTTTTACTGTTGTTAAGGATAAGGTCATTTGTCCAAATGGTAATGAATCTTTTAGAGAAATAGTAAAACATGATGGTGGTGCAGGGGTATTATGTGTTACTAGTGATGATAAAGTAATACTTATTAAGCAATTTAGATATGCTTATGATGAAGTAATGTATGAGATTCCTGCTGGAAAATTAGAAAAGGGTGAAGATCCTAAATTTGCAGCTTTGCGTGAGTTTGAAGAAGAAACTGGTAATAAAGCAAAAGATATTGAACTGTTAAATGTTTTATATCCTACAGTAGGATATTGTAATGAAAAGATATATATTTATTTGGTTAGAAATTTTAATGTGACTAGTACTAATCTTGATGAAGATGAATTTATTGAAACTTGTTATGTTGATTTTGATGATGCTTTAAATATGATTTATGATGGTACGATTAAAGATGGTAAGACTATTGTTGCAATACTTACTTATCATGCTAAATATAGAAAGTAAAATGGAGGACTATTTGTCCTCCATTATTGGTTTTGTTTGTTCTTTACTTTTTAAGTTTGTATTATAAATTGAATCTATGATTGATGATACTTTTAGTTCAATATCTAAACTTAGATGAATGTTATTTTTTATATTTGTATAGATTTTAGTTTCTTTTTTTAGATTGTTTAAATATGTTTTTCCTAGATTTGAATAACCTAATATTCTTAAAAAATTAGGAAGATTAGTAAGGATATTATTCATCTCATCTTTTTTGATGTTAAGTAATACATATGTTAACATTCTTTGTATTCTACTTTTAGTATATCTTTTAGAGACTAAAGAAGAAATAAAATCATTATAAGATTTATAGTTAGTTATAGTATGTAATTTATTTTCTATACCTTCTTCAACTAAAAAGATGTCTTTTAATTCTTTTGGAGTTTTAGTTAAAATTTGATATTTTAAATACGGATATAAATTATCTTGATTTAAGATATTATTTATATTAATAAAACTTGGACAATAATCTTTTGCATAATCTAAATTATTTCTTATTGCGTAAGCACTGGCAAATTCTTTTGGAGTTTCTTCAAAATATGTTGATCCTACTCTTTTTATTGTTTTTAGTGGTATGTTTGGATTGATTTCTTTTAAGGCTTTATAATAACTATAACCTAATAGATCATTACTAGGAAGAGAATATATCTGGTTAGTTGCTTGTTTATATGAATATCCTTCATTCATTAACTTTTTTATTTTATTTTGATTTTCTTCCTTTTTAAATTCATTGTAGGCTTCTTCAAAAACATAAGGATTATTTGATTCAGAACCTATCCATATCTCATCTACTTTGGCTAAGTTTAATAGATGTATAGAGTGATAAGCAAATAAATCACTGTTATGTAGGGTGTAACAAAGAGGTAGTTCAACAATTAAATCTATATTAGCTTTTAGTGCTTGTTGTGTTTTTTCGAATTTATTAAATAGTGATAAATCACCACGCATAGTAAAACTTGTACTCATTACTGCAATTATTAAATCAGCTTTAGATTCTTTTTTGATTTGGTTAATTGCGTAAACGTGGCCATTATGAAGTGGGTTATATTCTACTATTGTTCCTACTATTTTCATTTTTTCCTCCATCTGCTTCGCCCACAAACACCTTATTAAAGTAATTGTTAAGCGAGCCAATTTTTGTTATAATTTACTCGTAGATAGTAGTACACTACAAAACACGAAGAGGTGAGTGGCGGATAATAGCCTTGCTCTTATACCCCGCATTTTTATATGTGTAGTTATTCTCTGAAGCACAAACAACTGAGTAACCAATCTCGTACACTTATCTTTGTAAAATCAATAGGATTAGAATAGGAATAACAGTCAATGCTACTATCTATTCCTTTTTTTAATTTTACAAAGGAGTTGATATGTATATGCTTAAGATTGTATATCCAATTTGCTGTGGTTTGGATGTTCACAAAACGATTCTTATGGCTACAATTGCCAAAACTGATGATAAGAATATTACAACTTATGAAACAAGAGAATTCACTTCTATCAACTGGAGTATTTTATCTTTAAAACAGTGGTTGCTAGACAACAACTGTAAAGACCTGTGTATGGAATCCACCGGTAAATATTGGATTCCTATTTTTAATTTACTTGAAGACTCTATTAATGTTTTCCTTGTTCATCCTAAATATGTTAAAGCTATTAAGGGTAAGAAAACCGATAAAAAGGATTCAAAATGGATTGCTGATTTATTCAAACATGATTTAATCCAAGCTTCCTTTATTCCACCAGCTGATATTAGAGCCTTAAGGGATATTTGCCGATATCGTTATAAATTAGTAAATATCAGAACTGGTGAAAAAAATAGAGTCCAAAATTGTATGACCGTTTCTAATATAGGTATTGATAAAATATTGACTGATTGTTTCGGAAAATCTGGTACTAATATTATGAAATATCTAATTGAAAATAAAAACGGTGAAATTGATAATGAAAAGGTGAAATCTCTACTTGCTAAAGGTCTTAAAAAGAAGAGTGACCAAATCATTGAATCAATAAATGGTTCACATATTGAAGACGATCAACTTTTTAAATTAGATGTTATCTATAAACATTTAGATAATTTAAATGATTTTATTGCTGCTATCGAGGATGAATTAATCAATAGAGCTAAAAAATATCAAACATTTGTTGATCTGGCATGTGAACTTCCAGGTATTGATACCTTTTCAGCAATTTGGATTGTTGCCGAAATAGGAACCAATATGGATGTATTTCAAGACGCTAAGCACTTAACATCTTGGGCTGGACTTACACCTACAAACAATGAATCAGCCGGAAAAAAACATTCCACTAAAATCTCTCATGCTGGATGTTATATAAAACCTCTTCTAATTCAATGCGCGCTATGTGCTATTAAGGCTGCCAATAATAAATACTATTATAATAAATATATTAGTATCAAAAAACGTAGAGGTCACAAAAAGGCAATCATTGCTATTGCTAGAATGATGCTAACTGCTATCTACTATATGTTTAAAACAGGTGAAGATTGGAAACCTTATGACTATGAAGATACCAACAACACACGTCCTAAACGAGTTGTATTAAACAATTCCAATGTTTTAGAATATTTGTCTAATTTAGGAATTGATACTACCGATTTAACAAATAAATTAAATGAATTAAATTCAACACAGCTATAATTCACTTAATTTTATAAGCGTCTTTTTATTAGGTAATTGTCCTGGACTTTTAAAAAATGCTAAAATCAGGCACTTTTTGTTTTTGTCTCGCTTAACAATTATCTTTCACACTTAACACCTCTAATATATTTATATTAACTCAAACAAAACGAAAAATCAAGAGTTTTTCGATATTGTTTTCGATAAAGTTTCGAAAGTGCATTTTCATTATTTCGAAAAAGAATATACAATTTTGAAACTTTACTAAAGTAGTTGCATAAAGGGGAATATTAGGGGTAAAATTATAGTAAGAAAACGCTTTAGTATTAATTTATTAAATTAATAGGTGGTGATTTAGATGCTGCTAAAAAAGAGAAAAACAGGTGTTTTATTACATATAACTAGTTTACCTTCTGAATATGGCATTGGTACGCTTGGTAAGGAGGCGTATCATTTTATTGATTGGATGAAATTGGCCGGATTGAAGATATGGCAAACATTACCTTTGGTTCCGACTAATTATGGTGATTCTCCTTATCAGTCTGTTTCTTCAACTGCTTTAAACTATTATTTAATTGATTTTGATATTTTAAGAAAGAAAAAGTTATTATTTATTGATGAATATAAAAACGTTGTTTTTTATGAACGTAAAGATAAAGTTAATTATAGTTTATTGTTTGATAAAAAAATAGATATTTTACGTTTAGCTTTTAATCGTTTTGATTGTAATGATAAGTTATTTATTTCTTTTGTTGAAAAAGGTGAATTTAAAGATTTCGCAGTCTTTATGACTATTAAGGCTATGCATCAATATCAAGCATGGGAATTATGGGAAAAAAAATACCAAAAATATTCTAAGGAATTAGAAGAAGAAGTTATTTCTTCTTATAAAGATGATTATTTATTTTGGGTTTGGACTCAATATGAATTTTTAAATGAATGGAATAATCTTCATAATTATGCTAAAAATAAAGGTATTGAGATTATGGGAGATATGCCGTTATATGTTGCTTATGATAGTGTAGAGGTGTGGAAATATCCAGAGTTATTTGAGTTAACTTTTGATCATAAGAAAAAATTGGTTGCCGGATGTCCTCCTGATAAATTTTCTGATGATGGTCAGTTATGGGGGAATCCTATATATAATTGGAATTATTTGAAAGAAACTAATTATGCCTGGTGGAACGAAAGAATTAGTAGAGCTTTTGAATTATATGATATTTTAAGAATAGACCATTTTAGAGGTTTTGACCGTTTTTATGCTATTCCTGCGGTTGATGATACTGCTAGAGGTGGTTGGTGGGTTGATGGGCCTAAATTCGACTTTTTTAAGGATAAACTTGATTTGAAGATTGTTGCTGAAGACTTGGGTGTGGTTGATGAAGGATTATTAAAACTTATGAATGAAGTTGGATATCCTGGTATGAAGGTGTTAGGTTTTGCTTTTGAGGGGGATCCTAATTATGACCATAAACCATCGTTAAATCCAGTTAATTCGATTGTTTATACTGGTACTCATGATAATATGACTATGCTTCAACATATTACAAGTATTAGTGAAGAAGAGTTGAATGTTTTTGTTTCTGATGTTTTAGTTGAATGTAAGAAGATGGGTGTTGAATTTAGAAATAGAAAACCTAAGGATTTGGTTGAAACAGTTGTTGAACTTGCTTTTGCATCTAAAGCAAATTTATGTATTATTCCTATGCAAGATTTTTTACTTCAAGGTGGAGAGTCTAGGATGAATTTTCCTTCAACGGTTTCAGTTGATAACTGGAGTTATCGTATATTAAAGAAACACTTAAACTTAGATTTAAATATTAAGATAAGAAATTTAGTTAAAAAATATAATAGAATGTAAATTAATTAAAAAATCCCTCTTTATGAATAGTTATTGTCTTGATTTTAATAAGACTTTAAGATATTATTCTATTTGAGGGATGTTTTTATGTGGAGTAGTAGTAAACCGTGTTATGGTGATCATATTAGAGTTTGTAGAGGATATTATTATCACCATGGTATTTATGTTTCTGATGATTATGTTATTCATTTTGCATCTAAGGAAAATGTTGATAGAATAGATCCTAAGGATGCTAAGATTATTATAACTTCTTTATCTGAATTTTTAAAAGATGGGATATTAGAAGTTAGAATATTTAATAGTGAAGAATTAAGTAAAAAAAGAAGTCCATCTGATATTGTTAATTATGCTTTTATGCAAGTAGATAAAAGACTTGGGACATATAATTTAATAAGTAATAATTGTGAACACTTTGCGAATGAATGTGTGTTTGGACAAGCTGTTAGTGAGCAAGTGGAAAATGTTTTTTCTAAAATTTTTGGAGGTATAAAAAGATGAAATTTGGTGTAGATATTGGTGGAACAACTGTTAAAATTGGAGTTGTTCAAGGAACAAAGATTGTTGATAGTTATGTTGTAGTTACAAAAGCTGAAACACTATTTGATGATGTTTGTTTATCAATAAAAAAATATATGGAAGATCATAATATATCTGAAATTGAAGGAATAGGTTTTGGGGTTCCAGGTAATATTATTGATAATTATATCTATTTATTGCCAAATATTGGAATTAGAAATTTAGATTTAATTAAGACAGTATCTAAATATTTTCCTGATGTTAAGATAGCTGGCGGAAATGATGCTAATGTTGCGGCATTAGGAGAGATGATGTATCATAACGAGTATAAAAATGCTTGTATGCTTACTTTGGGTACAGGTGTTGGTTGTGGTATTGTTTTAAATGGTAAGATATTAGAAGGTGTTCATGGTGCAGGTGGTGAAGTTGGTCACATGCTTGTTGCTGATGAATATAATTTCGATTGCGGTTGTGGATTAAAGGGCTGTTTAGAAACTGTCGCTTCTGCAACTGGTGTTGTTAGACTTGCTAAGTACTATAAGAGTGAATATAAAACTACATTAGGCCATAATTTTTCTACTATATTAGGCGATGATTTTTCTGCTAAAGATGTGTTTGATGCTGCAAGAGATGGCGATGAACTGGCTTGTTTTGTAGTTGATAAAGTATGTTATTATTTAGCTAAAGCTATTTCATTACTTGCTGTAACTGTTGATGTTGATGTTTATTATATTGGTGGCGGTGTTTCTAAGGCTGGTGCTATTTTAATTGATGGAATTAAAAAACATTATGAAAGAATTTCTTTCTTTGCTGTAAGAAAAGTAGAAATTCAAGCAGCTCATTTATTAAATGATGCTGGTATGTTGGGAGCAGCTTGTTTAATATCTGAATAAATTGTGAGGTGGATGACGATGTCAGAATTATGTAAGAATTATAAACCGGAGATTTTACAATGTCCTATTTGTAAAGGAAAACTTGTTTATAAGCATGCAGTTTCTAACAAAGTTGTCCACTTTTCTAGTGGTAAAACTTTTAGAATAAGAAACTTAGGTTATGGTTGTAGTCAGTGTAATGATAAAAATATCTATGTTTCTCAAACTGCTAATAAGCTTAGTTTAAAGGGTAGTACTTATTCTACTAAAGTTAATCTAATGATTTATTATTTTAAGCAAAAAGGCTTAGGAAGAGAAGTAATTTGTGATATATTATTATCTAAAGGAATAGAAATATCAGATAGAAATGTAGATGTTATTTATAGAAAGATTGATTCTTTATTTAAGCTAGATTCTGATGTTACTTTTAAAAAAGCATATGATGATATGTTAGAAAAGTATAATTATATTAATTTATCTATTGACGTTATTACTATATGTCAAACTGTTTATTTAATAGTTTATGATTATTTTAGTTGTGATATTTTAGTTATTAAAGAATTTAATACAACTAAAGATCCTAATATTAAAGAGTTTTTATCGAAGTATATTAATCCTAGTCTAAATATTAACCTAATAGCATCTATTAGAAAAGACGCATATTTTATACCTATGTTAAAAAGTATATGTCCTGAAAAAACTAAATTTATTTCTTATCAAAAATTTTAGGAGTGATTATAATGTTTAATTTTAGAAATGATTATTCTTGTATAGCACACGAAGAAGTGTTAAAACTTTTACTTTCTGCAAGCAAGGAAAAAAATGTTGGTTATGGGTTAGATAAGCATACCTTTAAAGCCAAAGAATTAATAAAAGAAAAAATAGAAAATAATGATGTTGATATCCATTTTTTAGTTGGTGGTACTCAAACTAATATGGTGGTTATTTCTACTATATTAAAGCCCTATGAAGCTGTTATTGCGGTTCAAACCGGTCATATAAATGTTCATGAAACAGGAGCTATCGAAGGCCAAGGGCATAAGATTTTAACGGTTAAAGGAAAAGATGGTAAAGTGTTACCTGAAGAAGTGGAAAAGGTCGTTAAAGGTCATCCTGATATGCATATGGTTAAACCTAAGATGGTGTATATTTCAAATTCTACAGAAATAGGAACAATATATACAAAAAAAGAAATAGAAGATTTACGTAATGTGTGTGATAAATATGGATTATATTTATTTATGGATGGAGCAAGATTGGCATCAGCTTTATCATCAAGCGAAAGTGATTTAACATATCAAGATTTACCTAAATTATTAGATGTATTTTATATTGGTGGAACTAAAAACGGTGGATATTTAGGTGAAGCTTTAGTTTTAGTAAATAAAGAATTACAAGATTGTTTTTCATATGCTGTAAAGCATTATGGAGCAATGCTTGCGAAAGGTTTTGTTGCAGCGATTGTTTTTGAGGCGTTAATGAAAGATGATTTATATTTAAATATTGGTAAACATGAAAATGAATGTGCTCAAGTTTTAAGTCAAGGTTTAGAAAAGTTAGGAATTAAATTTTATATTAAGTCTTCAACTAATCAAATTTTTCCAATATTTGATAATAAAACATTAAATAAATTATCTCAGATTTGTGATTATGAAATTATAGAATATATTGATGATAACAACACATGCATTAGATTTGTTACTGGATTTGAAACAACTAAAGAAGAATGTTTTGAATTTATAGATGCAATAAAAGAGATATTGTAATAAGAATTAGGCACTTTTTTAAAGTGCTTTTTTCTTGAAAAAAATTAGTCTTGATATTGTAATTTAATTATGGTATAATTATAAAGCATTTCTATGGAATGCCCTTGCCTAGAACTTATGCTAGGCCGAAAAGTCCAAAAGGAGGTTAACGGAAAATGAAAAAGTATGAAGTAATGTTTATCGTTCGTGCAAATCTAGAACAAGAAGCTATTAAAGCTGAAATCGCTAATGTAAATAGCATTTTCACTAAGAATGATTCTAAGGTTTTAGAATGTAAAGAATGGGGTTTAAGAGAGTTAGCCTATGAAATCGAACATATGCGTAAAGGTTATTATGTTTGGATGTTAGTAGAAGCTACTCCTGTTGCTGTAACTGAATTTAACCGTATTGCAGGTTATAATGAAAATATCATTCGTTCAATCGTTGTTGTTGATGGCGAATAATTAATGAGGTGCAGTTATGAATAAAGTTCTTTTAGTAGGAAGAATTACAAAGGATCCTGAAGTAAGATATACTACATCAGGAATTCCATCAGTTCAATTCAGTTTAGCAGTTGATCGTGGTATACGTGATGCTAACGGTAACAGACAAGCTGATTTTATTAATTGTGTTGTATGGCGTCAACAAGCTGATTTTATGTCTCGTTATATTAAAAAGGGATATTTACTATCAATTGAAGGCCGTATTCAAACAAGAAATTATCAAGGTCAAGATGGTCAAATGAGATATGTTACTGAAGTTGTTGTAGATCAAATCGAAAATTTACAACCAAGAGATAATTCTCAAGGTGTAGTAAACCAACAACCTCAATATCAATCACAACAATCATCTTATCAACAAAACACATATCAAGGATATAATAATCCAACATATGGAGCTACACAAGCTCAACATAGTTATCAACAACAAGAAGTTCCACAAAGCTTCAATGTAGATGTTGCTGATGACGATTTACCATTCTAAAACATTAAGGAGGAATCAAGATGCAACAAAATAGAAGAAACGATCGTGATGGTCAACGTCGCGGACGTAAAAAAGTTTGCTATTTCACTCAAAACCATATTGAACATATCGATTTTAAAGATGTAGATTTATTAAGAAAGTTCGTTACAGATAGAGGAAAAATCTTACCTCGTCGTATCACTGGTACATCTGCTAAATATCAAAGAAAATTAGCAATCGCAATTAAGCGTGCTCGTCATATGGCTTTATTACCATTCGTAAAAGACTAGTAATTTGTTGTAATATTACAAATTTACTTTGAACAAAAATTACAAAACCAATTTGAAAATATTACAATAATCAATTAAATAACAAATAAAATCAGAACATTAATTCAAACCTAATGTTCTTTTTTTATCCCCAAAACACCTATACCACC
>JBGVRA010000122.1:0-4857 GCA_045127955.1 Anaeroplasmataceae bacterium | reverse complement strand
TACAAGATAGAGTATATAAATGTGATTATTGTAATTTAGTAATAGATAGAGATTTAAATTCAGCTATTAATTTAGCTAATTATAAATAAATAACAATTTAATATTTTTTAGTACGCATGCGTTTGTGCGGAATTGACGCCTTAGGAGAGTACATACCACTTGGAGATTTGTATATTAATACAAATATTCAGGGCTCGAAGAATGAGGAATAAAGCTGAAATTCTGTAAGTGTTATAGAGTTTTATAGGTTTTTAAAAACGGCAGAAGAAATACAACTAAAGCCCACTTAGAAACATTTAAAGAACATGGCTGGAATATGTTTAGAGTGGATTTGTTAGACAAAGTTGGTCCTGATTTAGTATTAGATATTCCTGATGGTAAAGTTATTAAAACCAATTATGTTGGTAAAGATATCATAAATTATGATTCGATGTTAGTGTTATCCCATTTTAAGGGTCATCCAATGGGTGGATATGGTGGAGCACTTAAACAATTATCTATCGGCTTAGCTTCTAGTTTTGGTAAAGCATATATTCATGGTGCCGGTAAGCCAGAAGAAATTTGGACTGCACCTCATGATTTATTTTTGGAGTCTATGGCTGATGCTGCCTTATCTATTGTTAGGTTTTTTAATGGTAATATTTTATATATTAATGTTATGAAAAATATGAGTGTAGATTGTGATTGTTGTAGTGTGGCAGAAGATCCATGTATTAAAGATATTGGGATTTTAATTTCTACTGATCCTGTTGCGGTTGATATGGCGTGTATCGATTTGGTTTATGGATGTGATGATGAGAAAAAATCCCATTTAATTCAAAGAATTGAAAGTAGGAATGGGCTTCATACTATAGATGCTGCAGCTGATTTGGGAATCGGCAGCAAGGAGTATGAGCTTATTATAATAGATTAGACAACCATTTTTGGGTTGTCTTTTACTTTTAGTAAAAGAAATATTGTTTTTTCCTTGCTTGAAATTAGTTATGGTGGTATAATATTTAAATATGATATTTTAAGAAATAAGATGAATTCTAATTGGAATTGAGGGATTAATTATGTTAAAGTTTAGAGAAATTATTAGACGTATGACACTAAAACAAAAGGTAAATGTTCTTACTAGTAATAAGTATTTAGAAACTATGGGATTAGATCAGTATGACATTCCTAGTTTTAATATTGTTAAGAGTAATAGTGTTAGTTACAAAGTATTAGCTCAAACCTGGGATGAAGAACTTATTGGCCATTTAGCTTATGATTTTGCTAATAAAGAAAATAAGAACAAGACTTCAAAGGATTTATATAATGTGCCTTGTTTTTATAATTCATGGGTTGACTGTTTTTCTGAAGATCCTTATCAAACTGGTAAGTTGCTTAGTGCTTATGGTAAGGGGTTAGTAAATGGTGGAGTTGTTATTAGTTATGGCAAGGTACCTGCTTTAGGTGATTCATCTTTAAGATATTATCGTGAAGAAGAATTGTTACCTTTAGAAATGGCAGTTAAAAGTTTTAAACCTCATGCTGTAATTGCATCTAATGCTTCTTCATTAGATTCTATTAAGTCTATAGGATTTGATAATGCTTTACTGGTTGAAAATGATTCTTTAGATGATAATTTTAGTTTCCTTTTTGCTGATTTTGTTTTTGATGAAGCAAATGATATAGCCTTAGATCTTTTTAATTCTGTTGTTAAACATAAAGAAGCTAAGTCTAAATTAAGAAGTGGCGAGTTTAATATTGAACAGTTTAATGAATTTTGTCTTATTAATAACGCAATAGATGAAAAAGTGTTAGATGAAAAAATAAATAGATTTTTAGAACTTCTTCAAGAAACTAAACCAAATAAAATAAGTGTTAATCAAGTATTTACTGATACTGAGGTTAGTCAAATGTATGAAAGATTAGCTAAAGAATCAATTATTTTACTTAAGAATTCTTTAGTATTACCAATTGAACGTCATAAAAAAGTAGCTTTAATAGGTAAGTATGCTAAAGATATTGGTGTTTTAGATATGATTGGCAATTATTCTAATGAGGTTATTGGTTTTGCGTATGGATATATGGGAGAAGAAACTGATGATAATTTAGTTAATTTAGCTAATGAACTTGCTAAAAATGCTGATGTTGCTTTAGTATTTTTACATAATTATGGTAAGAGTATGGATAATCAACTTGCTTTAATTGATTCTTTACATGCTAATAATGTTAAGATTATTGCTGTTGTTTCAAGTATGGATAAGTTTGATATGAGTTTTGAAGAAAAATGTGAAGCTGTTATTTTATCTAAACAATTATTTGAATATGAGGCGAAAACTACATTGGATGTTGTATTTGGTTTGGTTAATCCTAGTGGTAAATTAACTGAAACTATTTCTTCTGATTTTGATGAATTTAATTATAAAGCATATGAAGCAATAGATAAAAAGGTTATTTATCCTTTTGGCCATGGTTTAAGTTATTCTTTATTTAGTTATTCTAATTTAGAGATTAATGAAGAAGGGGTAACATTAACTGTATCTAATGTTTCTGATGTTGATGGATATGAAATTATTCAACTATATGTTGGTAAGGAAAAATCAGTAATTTCTCGTAATAAAAAGGATTTAAGAGGTTTTGCAAAGGTTTTTGTCAAAGCTAAAGATAGTATGAAAGTTTGTATTCCTTTTGATGATTTTACTTTTGCTTATTTTAGTGAGAATAAGAATACTTGGGATATTGAAGAAGGAGAATATCAAATTTATATTGGGTCTTCTAGTTTAGATATTAAAATTGAAGCGTCTTTTGAAATTATATTCAATAAGAAAAATATTGAAAATGAAGTTATTGATAATGTTTCAGGAGATTCTTTAAAGAAATTTACATATGATGAAAGTAATAAAATTTTAAATGATAATAAGAGTTTGTCTTTTACAAAAAAATTATTATTAACTATTGGTTTAATGTTATTTGTTGATTCGGCACTTATTATTACTTGTTTAGATAATTATTTACATGGTGATAGTTATACTTTACATCTTTTACTTATTATTTTAATTGTTTTATTTAATGGATTAGCAGTTTTCTATGTCATTTATTCTTATCGTAAGAAAACACCTAAAGAAAAAGAAATAACAAATGATGAATTATCTAAAATGTTATGTGATGTTAATGAATTTAATGATTTAGGTACTATCACTTATGAAATTCCTGTTTTAGAAGAAAAAGAAGAAGAGATTATTGAAGATGAAGTAGTTGAAGAAGAAAAGGAAGAAGAAATTATTGAAGAGGTTGTTGAGTCTTTAGAAGAAGATGAAGAAGTTGAGGCTGTTTATAATTACGCTAATATGGTTTCTTATGAAACTGTTGATGAAAAGAGAACTATTAATAAAGTTGATTTTGAAAAACTTTGTGATCGTTTAATTAGATATGCTCATAGTTTTGGTATTATTGTTGATCCTAAGTCTATTCGTTTACTTTTAGCAGCTATGGCTTCATCTCAACTTATTGTTGTTTCATCTCCTGCTAAGGATTTAGTTGTTCCTTTCTTAGATATTGTTGGAAAATTCTTTGGTGATGAGTCATTTATTTTTGATACTTCTTTAGGTAGTGATGAACATAGTATTTTGTGGAATTTAAATGAGGCAACTGGTATTTATGAACAAACTGATGTTTCTAAGGTTATTACTAAAGCTTTTGCTATTAAAAAGACTATGCATACTTGTACTTTAACTAATGTTAAATATGATTTGTTTAAAGAAAGTTTTAGTAAGGTTATAGCATGGGCTAATAATCCTGCAAGTACTGTTAAAATTAAGATTAATGAAAATCAAATTTATTCATTAGGAAAGAATTTATGGTTTTTTATCTGTTCTGATGAACAACTACCATTAGATATTGCCAAATGTGTGATGAATATTAGTTTATCATTAAGAGAAACTACAGATGTTATTGAGTTTAATAGTCAAACTGGTATTACTTATCCTGATTTTGTTCTTAATTTAAGTGCAGCTAAAGAGTTATATTATATTAGTGAAGAAAATTGGAAGAGAATTGATGAATTTTATGATTGTATCAATGAACATGAAAAGTTTGTTTTAGGAAATAAACAAGTATTACAAATGGAAGCATTTACTTCTTGTTATATGTCATGTAATGCCTTAGAGGATGAAGCATTAGATATGGTATTTGTTTCTAAATTAGTACCAATGCTTAAATATTCTAAAGTTTATAATGAGGAAAATGGAGAAGTGAAGCTTGTTGAATATATTAATAGATCTTTTGGTAATGAAGATTCTTTAGTTCAAACTCAAAAATTATTAAAATCAAAAATTAATTATTAGTATTAGGAGTGTTAGTATATGTTTAATGAATTTTATATTGTATTAGCCTCTACTATCGAAAAGATATGGGATATGCTAATAAGTAGAAATGCGATATTTTTCTATGTTATTGTTGTTCTTGTTTTATTTATTTGTTTAGTAACTTACTTAATGTATTCTGAAAAGAAAAGAGTTAGTTATGATGAATTAAGAAGAACGAGTGAAGAAAAAATGAAGCATGAAGCTACGTTAGTGGAAATAGAAAATAATATGGACAAGCATTTTAAGAAAATTGAAGATATTATCGATGATGCTCCTATTCAAACATTAGCTTCAGGTGTAGTAACAAATATTAATAATGATAATCATAATTTGGTTGAAGAAGAAATAGATACTGATGCATCAAGATTTTATATGCTTACAAAAATAGATGAAGAATATGAAAATTATGAAGCTCCAAAGTATAATAATACAATTACATTAGAAGGTATATGTAATAGTTTTAGAAATTTTGCAAGTAAAAAATTAGGGTTATATTATGATATTACAGATATTAGAAGAT
>JBGVRA010000121.1:0-11692 GCA_045127955.1 Anaeroplasmataceae bacterium | reverse complement strand
CATCGGCTTCTCTCTTTTTTGAATCTCTATATTTATAGACCCTTGCATTTATAGTGTCACAGTATACACGCAAATCCCTTATAACCATTGCTTCAAACAATAACCCAAATGTATCAATGTTTTTAAATAAAGCAGTTGGAGTTAATCCTAATGCTGCAGTGGCTATTGAAGGATCAACAAAATGTCTTGTTGCTTTTGTTCTAATTGCTGTCTTACTTCTAACATTTGGATTCCATGCTGGTAATTCTTCTATCACATGCAAATTTTTAAGAGCTGCTAAATATTTATAAAATGTTTCTTTGTCAAAAGTTGAATCATCACCCGTACAATCATCAATTAACGTTTGAGTTATTGCCGCAATCGATACATTGCGGGCATATGATCTCAACATCTTTCTAGCTTTAGCCTCATCTTTTATTAATGGAATATTTTTAAGGGAAAATATATCATCAGAGACTAATACTTCATAATAATCTCTTGCTTGAACTAAAGCTATATCTTCAGGTTGATTGATAGACATTGGCCATCCGCCTCTACATATACAGAAGGCATAATCTTGTAATGAAACTGAACTTATAGCAATTTTAAAAACACCATTTTTTAAATCAGTAATAGACACAGCACCATTGCTTTCCCCGCTTTCATATAAACTCATAGTCCTCATTTTCTTCCTAACAATACGCCCGTTACCAGTATGTCTTTGTTTATATTCTTCGTCATCTACATCTATATCCGTTACACTTCCAGTCAATATAAATTGACCAAAAAGACCTGCATTATCCACTTCAACCTTTATTTGATCCCATATAAAAGAGATATGTTGCCACTCATCAATTAATAGGGGTTTTGCTCGTGAATTCAAGAAAAAATCAGGAGCAATTTGTGCTTCTAATATATATTGTTTTCTGGTTTTTGAAGGCATTAAATCAACTATCTCCCTAGCAAATCTTTTACAAGTGGTTGATTTACCACACCATTTAGGTCCTTCAACCAATACTGCCCCCTTACTTTTAAGGGTAAATTAAAGAGTAAAATCAAATAATCTATTTATATATTTTTTGCTCATTAATATACAACACCTTTCGTTAATTAAATTGCAACACAATCGAGTAAATATCGCAAGTTAAATCGAGTAAAAAATAAAATTTGAGTCGAGTGAATATCACAACTTGAGTCGAGTGATTATTCAATTATAATACATATGGGTGACGTAAATAATCATACATAAGCTATTAAAACAGCAACAACTGCTGGAAATATATAATGTTAGTATTCATTATTATCTTCTATGTTTTTGCTATTAAATAATACATTTTCAGGATATCCTATCCACTCGTAAAAAAAGCATTCAGGAAAATAGTCATTAGAATCAATTATATTTTTAAATTTATCTTCCATATTCTCTTCTTTTAACATTTCTTTAATAACTTGTTTTGTATCGGAATACGCATATTTTTTTCTTATTTTACCATTTGATCTATTAAGACAAAAATCGTTAAATCTGATTACCCCATCCATTTTTATGAGTCTGTTCAATATACCATAACATTTCATTGTGATTAGAAGATTTATGAATAATCTCAATTAAAGTTCTCCAAGGAATTTCTCCCCCAGGTTGGGAGAAAATTTCATTATAAGAAAATTCATTTGCTAACTGTGACATTCTATATAAGTTTTGTTTAGAATAACCCTTATGTTCTTTTAAATCATTTGCTAATCTTTCAATATATTTATTCCCCCATTTCTTTCTTTTATTAATAACTACTCCAGTTTCGTAATAAGATATAATCATTGCAGTATTAACAACAGCCATAGCTTTATTTTGATTTATCCTAATAGTTTCCTTAATTTCTTGTAGATCTTTAAAATATTCTTTTTCAATAATTGTAATTTCTTCTTTAGTTATACTCTTCATTTTAAACCTCAACCCTATGTCTTTATGCAATATTTACATATTGATATTATCATATGTAAATAATCATTTCAAGTTATATTTACATATTCTTTTAATACTTGCAATTATTACATTATTGTTTTATAATATTTTTAGAAAAAGAGGGATATTTATGGCATTTAAAGATTCATTAAAAAAATTAAGAACAAGAAATAATTTAAGTCAAATTGAACTAGCTGATAAATTAAATGTAAAACAATATGTTATTTCTAGTTGGGAAATAGGAAGAAGTGAACCATCAATTAACCAAGTAATTGAATTAGCTAATATCTTTAAGATTCCTACAGATTACTTATTAGATAAAGAGGTAATAATGGTATCTTCAGAAAATGAATTTAATATTGTTAATAAAGAAATGGTAAATGATTCAATTGACGAATTTGAAGAATATGTTGAAAAAATAAGAAATAATTGTTCTGATAAACAAAAAAAAGAGATTTCAATCATCTTAAAATCTCTTTACAACATTACCAAGTAATCTTTATTTAATTGGAGTATAAACATACTCCGTTTTTACTTTTTACGATGGTTTTTATTTAAATAATTACACTTTATTCCACTTTTATAATAACATCAAATTAAAATACATAGAAAAAAACTTCTAATATCTAGAAGTCATTAAAATCTATATGGATTTTGATTTAATATATTTGGATATTCTTGTTGAATACCTTCAACACCAACATTTCCTTGGTATTGTCCATATGGATACATATATGGTTGTTGGTACATCATTTGATTATTCATCATCATAGGTTGTTGATACATAGGAGTTCCTTGAACATATTCATTAATCATTACATTTTCACCAGATGTGGAATATGTAGGAACATTAACATGACGCTTAATACAGTTATTTACAACATGTGGGTGAAACAAATAAGCCTACATAAACCAGTAAACATGGTTGTGTAGGCTAACAATTCTTGTTTTCTTGATTTACTTTTTTATATCAAACAAGAGATTTAATTTACTTATTCTTAACATAATCAGGATTATTATAAATGTCAACCTCATCATAATATCCTACATCAGTCACTCCATCTTCAACTTGAACTTTAAAACTTTTAGTATTATCAACGTGTTTTAAAACATCTAACTTTAATCTTATTTCATTAAATGCTCCATCTTTTAATTGCCCAATATCGTTTTTTGCTATTTTAAAATAGCAAAAATTATTATATTCTTGATTAAAATCATACTTAAAATAATAATCATTTTTCAATTCGTCTTGTATTAAAATTTTAGTATCTAAATCAAGTAGAGTTACATTGATACTAAAATATTCACTTACTTCTTCAGGTTTTTCATGATCTAAATCATCAAATTTCACCTGTGTTTTTGTATCACCATTATATAATACATCTGTTTTTTTCTGATATTGATAAACTAGGTCGTGCTTGTTGTAATTGTCAAAATCTTCTTTTTCATCACCAAGCCACGTTTCGGGTATATCAATCTTTAATCCATCGTGAACAAAATAATCAGCTTCCCAATTAAGTTCAATTTCAGTATAGTGAACTGATATTTTTTCCCAATGACCATATTCCTTAACATCTGTCTCAGAATGTTGTGAATCACATGAAACCAATCCGAACACTAAAAATAATAAACATAATAAATATCTCTTCATAATAATTTCCTCCATACTTTCATTTATTTTCTTCTTAACACATCATCTAAATTGTTAAGTAAATTACTCTTTCTCTTAGAAAAAGTTGTTGACTTCAAATCATTTTCACTAGCTAGTCCAATCCCTTGTGTCTTAGCAAATTTCTTTGATTCACGCACCTTCTCATTATGATGCAATTGTTTATGTAGGAATACTTCTTCAACATCTCTACAAAACCATGTGAATCTAAAGCCGTTTTGCTGACAAAACTTTTCAATTTCTGTATTTAATTTTACATCTTCAACACTAACTTCATATTCATCAGTATCTATGCAGAATAATACTGTTGCATTATTCTCTCCAACCGCCCTACAATCATCTTTAATTTCTTTTAATAGTTTTTTATCAGCATAATTAGTTTTCGTTTCATAAAACTTAAAAGCTAATCTTACTTCATTATTGTTCATATGATAAAAATGTTTGATAGCTTTATTAATATAGCTGACATCTGTGTTTGCACGCTTATTTGTTTCTACACAAACTATAACTAATTTCATTCACTATCATCTCCAAACACACCTAAGAAGTCAAATGCTTCTAGATTGAATGGTGAATACTCAATCAATCCTTTACTATATAAAGATGATGCTTTATAATTTCCATTCTTTTTCCATGAAACAAGTCTTGAATCAGAAGATAAGAAATCAATAGAATGCTTGGCTTTTTGTAAAATATCCATTGGTGCTAAATTATGTGTTGTAAAAATAAATTGACCTTGTGCATATTGCATTATATAGTCTACTAATTTAACTAATAACACATCATGTATATTAGCATCAAATTCATCAATGAATACAATCTTTCCTTTTTCCACTTCGCATAAAGCTGAATATAAAGTGATTAATTTTTTAATACCTGTACTTTCAAATTTCTTGTCTATCCTTCTACCATCTTCATAAACAAGAATATTTTTACACTCATAATATAAATCTCTTTCTTCTTTACTAATTACAATTTCCTTTAAATCTGGTATGAATATTTTAATAAAACCGCATAAATTATGAATAAGTTTTTCATATGCCTCATATTCCTCTTTTAAAACCATTTCCATTGTATTATTAGAAATTCTTTTTTTAGATGCTATCAATCCAAAATCATCAGTACTTAAATCCTTAATCAATTTAGATACTATGTTCATTTGATTTACTAAATATTCTAAATTTATATAATTTCTATCACTTTCTTGTAACACAACAGTAATGTTGTTTGCCAAAAAGTAAGTTGAAACAACCCCATCCCTTAAAAGTACATCATCTAATTTAATTGTTTTAACTTTTGATATTAACGTTGAAATGACTGTTTGTGAATTTAAAAGATTTTTAGTTTCACCGATTATTTCATCTTTAAATTTACACTTTTCGTGTAAAGTTAAAATTCCATTGTCCACACTATATATCAATTTATACTTTGTCACTTCATTAATTTTACTACCTAATATTTTATTTAACTTTTCACCATATAAAATATACTTATCATCTACTTTTTTCAAAATTAATGAATGCTCAAAAATTCCAGCAATAGTTCCATCGTCATCAATAATAGCAAATGTCATTGCAATATCAAACTGTTGTAACTTTTGATTAATAAGATTATTTAAATTGTTAACATCATTTTTAATATTGTTTATCGCCAAATAGTCAGGCTCTAATATTAAATTCTTATAAATTTCAACCGCATAAATAATTGCAGTTTTACCTGCACCATTAGCACCATATATAGCTTTAACATGAGAATCGAATGAATCAAATTGTTTTCCCACTGAGCTATTATATAATTCTAATACTATTTCTTTATCGATACTCTTAATACCATTAATCTTCATTTTTAATAAAAAACACTTCATAATAATACCTTCTTTCTATACATTTATATTATATACTATTTCATTTAAAAAATAAACCCAAAATATACATTTTGTATTTTTCTATCTTGATTTTGGCTGGTTTTGATGAAATTATTATTAATAATCCGTGAAAAATAAAAAACTAATCTTCAATTATGAAAATTAGTTATTATAAAATCATTTACTACAAAAAGGGAATTAAGCTCCCTATTTGTAGTAAATTAATTGATTAATAATTGTAATTTACTCCTATTTATCCAACTTTCTCCTAAAATCAGTATCAAATTAGGAGAAAGATTAGAACAAATATCCACATGCACAATTTTTAAGTTTTTTTGTGCATATAGTTAATACGTGCACAAAATCAAATTTTCGGAGCAATTTCCACTTTTGCTCCGTTTATTTAATTTTTAAACTTGTAATTAATATGAACATCATACTTTCTTCTGCCAGTATTTGAAACTAATACTGAACTGACTAATTTGTTAATTAATATATCATTAATTTCTTCACTGATAAGATTAGATAACATTTTATTAATATTACTATTACCTTGTTCTAAACTTAACAATAATTTATTCTTTTTAATTGTTAAATCATTAATGATTAGCTTTAAATCATCTTCACTGATTTCACCTTTAGTAAAATCTTCAAAGCTACTTTGAATTTCACTATCAATCAATTTAATCTCTCTTTTTAGTTTCTTTATATTATATTTATTATGATTATTAATTTCTTCATTATCAATCTTTGATATTTGTTCTTTAATATCATTATCAATAATAGTTTTAAAATCATCTAAATATATCCTTGTTTTACATCTTCTACAGATGTATAGATATTGATCCATGGTTTGAGAATAGGTGTATCTCATTAGTTTATTACAGCATCCACATCTAACCATATCATGATAAGGATTAATATAAACCTTATCCTTTTTCTTTGGTCTTGTTAATCTAATATCCTGAGCCTTATTAAATGTATCAATATCTATTATTTGTGGTAATCCACCTTCAATAATTATAGGGTCAGGATTCAATATTCTTTTACCATTTATATATAGATATTTTCTATTAATGATTTTACCTAAGTATTCCTCGTTAGTAAGTATCTTATAAATGGTACAATCCTTCCATTTATATTGTTCTTCATTTTTAACAGATGATTTATCATTATATTTAATATATCGATAATGACCAGGAGCAACTACCCCTTCATTTGCTAATAATTTAGCTATAGATTTAGTACTATTTCCTGCTATATATAAGGAATATATTCTTCTAACAACACTTGCTGCTTCTTCATCAATAATGTAATTACCATCTTTATCAACAGTTAGTCCATAAAATGCTCCTGGTCTTGGGTTTAAAAGCTTATTTTTAGCTTTGTAATCAAATGTAGATTTAATCTTCTTTTTTAAATCCTTTAAATACATTTCATTAAAGATATTTTTAAATGTTACAAATTCATCAATTTGACCTTTGTTATCGTAATTATCATCTATTGCGATAAATCTAATATTATTAACTAAAAATATATCATCTACATATGTTCCTACCTCTAAATGATTTCTACCAAATCTAGATAAGTCTTTAACTATAATAGTATCTATTAATCCACTATCTACATCATTCATCATTAAATTAAATGCTGTTCTATTCATAGTTCTACCACTAACATTAATATCTTTATATATTTTAGTTATTGGATATTTATGGGCTTTGCAATAATCAGTAATACCCTTTATTTGATTATCTATAGAATTATGATGATTATTATCATCACTTCTACTAATTCTCGCATATATTGCTACCTTCATAAAACTCCTTTAACTCCCCTAATCCATAATAAATAATATGAGTATTTCTAATTATCTTACCATCTACATTAGTATCCTTAATCTTAATAGATTTAATAATACTATTAAACAAATTATTACTAAATAATTCATATTCTTTGATATTTAAAATATATTCTAATTGTTTAACACTAATCTTCTCTATACTAATATCTTTATTAGATAATCTGACTTCTAATTTCGAGAGTTTCTTTACTAATTCATCATATTCACTTTTATATTTCTTCATCATAGTTTCATATGCTCCATCAGGTATAATACCTTTTGAATATGAATCTAATAATTTAGATATTATATTATCTAATTCATCTTTTCGAGCATTTGCTAAATCATATTCTTCAGTATCTATATCAAGCTTTTTAGATTCTTTTTCTTTATTTATTTTATTAATAACATTAACTAAATAATCTTGAGGTATAGATGCAATAAATAGCTTTAATTTATTAAAATCTTCTATTACCTGTTTCTTTAATAAATCTAATCTTATATAATGTCCTTTACAATGACTACAATGATAATATAAAATATGACTTCTTTTTTGATAGCCTTGTTTTCTTAGTGTCATTTTCTTACCACAATCAGCACAATAAACTAAACTAGAAAATATATTGTTATCATTTCTAGGTGCTCGATATTTTAAATGCCTTATTTCAGCAACTCTATCAAATACTTCTTTTGATATTATTGCTGGAAATCTATCAACAACCTTAATCATTTTATCAGGGTCATTAGCTATTAGCTTTTTACTTCTAAAGCTTAATTTCTTTCTTTTAAAATTAACTAATGTACCTACATATATTTCATTAGTTAATATCATATCTAATTTCCAATAATCCCATGCATATTTCTTTTCTTCAAAATAATTTTCATATTTTTCTTTATTAACACCTTTTTTAAGATAATTATAATAACCTGGAATATAAACTTTATTCTTTTTCAGATTATTAATAACATCTCTTGCAGGGATGTTATTATAAATACTGTTAAAAATATATCTAATATTATCTGCAATCTCTTCATCTATTTCATAGTCTACTTTATCTTCACATTTTAAATATCCGTATGGTGCAAAGCCTTGTAGTAATGTTCCTTCTCTTGCTTTTATATTAAAGCTAAATTTAATCTTTTTAGATATATCCTTAGCATACCATTCATTAATAATATTCTTAAATGGTCCAAAATCATTTTCTCCATCATTTGAATCTAATGAATCATTAACAGCTATAAATCTTATTTTATGTTCAGGAAAATACTTTTCAATATAATATCCACTATCTAAATAATTTCTACCTAATCTAGATAAATCCTTTACTACTACACAATCTATTTTTTTAGTTTCTATATCGCTAATCATTTCTTTAAATCCACTACGATCAAAGTTTGTTCCAGTTTTACCTTCGTCAATATATACTTTATAAATTAACCAACCCTTTGATTTTACAAAATCAGATAAATATAATCTTTGGTTAGTAATAGAGTTTGACTCTACACCAGTATTATCATCTTTAGATAATCTACAATATATCCCTACAGTTTGAATTTGGTGGTTCATCATCCTCTATCACCTCTTCATCTTCCATATATTCAATTAAGCTTTCTAATAATGTTAAAGAGCTTAAATCAAAACTTCTACTTACTGTATATTCAATAATATTTTTTGGCATAAATTTAATTAACTCCCTATCAATTAAATCTATGCAAGTAATAGTTGTCCTTATTTCTTAATAAAGTATTTGTCTATATATCTATTTAGTATTTCATCATATTCTATATCCGGAAATATAACTATAATGTTATACCAATTTTTCATAATATATTTAGTAAATGAAAAAGCATCTAATTCTAAAGCCATACTACCATTTCTAATATATGAGCCTTACTAAATTCTTCTTTCCAAATATCAACTAAATAATCTTCAACATTATCTCTTACACAATTAAATTGATAGCAATGTCTTAATTCATGAATAAGACATTTTAGAGCCTCAGTTTTATCTAATATAAGCTTATCAGATATTACAATATAATTATCTTCTATATAGTATCTAGAATCTTCTTCTATAGAATCAACCACAACTGGTATAAGATCTATGCCTAAATATTTACATAGTTTTAGTTCTTTTTTATAAAGATATCCTAACATTTCTTCTTGATTCCATATATCTATTCCAAAGCATTTAATAAAGTTGTCTTTTAGTTCATTGTTATTCATTAATTATCACCTTCTTTTCCCTATCAGGTTATTTATAATTATATTATAATTCCCTTTAAGGTTATTGTCAATAACTTTTTATAACTTTTGTTGACTAAAAGGTTATTTTCACTTTATTATAGTTTTAAAATAGTATATAATAAACACGTTAGGTGGTGAATATCATGGACTATAGAGAAAACATTAAAAATATTCTCAATCAAAAACTAAAGATTGAAAAAATAATGCCTCAAAATGAATTAGCAAGAGCCTTAAATATTAATCCTTCAGCAATAACTAAATGGTTAAATGGTGAAAGAGTACCAGATATTCAAAATATCCCACTTGTATGTGAATTATTAAATATATCTTTAAATCAATTTTTTGGTATTAATGAAGATAGAGTTATAACTCAATCTGAACTTAAATACATTGAAACTATCGAAAAACACCCTGAATTAAAAGCTATATTAGATAAATATACTAAAATCTAACTAGAAGAGTTAAACTCTTCTTTTTTTACTTATACTATTGAACTTTTTCTCCTTTTCTAATAAATTTAAATTTGGCCAAATTCATATCTATATTATATAAAATGCCTATGGACAAACTGTGAGGATATTTTCAACTTTATAAAAAAAATTATCCTTATACTTTGTATAAGGATATTTTCTATTAAAATTTACATTTGGACAAAGTATGTCCTTTTTTAATAAAAAAAGTTTAATTTAATAAGCCAATTTTAGTCATAAATATAAGCATCACATGTATCAATTGACTTTTTAATAACCTCAAACTGTTCAGCATCATTTGCAACAAATGCTTCCATACCAATTGGAATAAAACCGAGCATTAACAAACCATTTAATACAGCAATCCTTTCATCTTTTAAATCTTTATATGTTGAACTGATAAAAACTTGGTATTTTCTTTCCATAATGCTACTCCCAAAACTCTTTTGTTTTTATTTTATCATATTCCAACAAAAAAATCGACTCCAACGTGTACTTAAAGTCGAAAGAGTTACACATTATAAAATCATGTACTAAAATACGTTTTATGTACCCTCAGTTGGTATTCCCATGCGTATGATAATTAATAAAATGAGGAACTTCTTCTACATTACAAGTTTGAACAACTTGATTACATTGTTGATATGTAGGTAATGTATTTTGACAGCCATTATTACATCCACAACAATTTTGATTAAGATTTGATCCTAAAAAATTCATCTTCTAACCTCCTCTACTCATAATATATGACTAGAAAAAAGGTTTGTATAGGCATCTTATTCTTTAACAAAAACAATATTTAAATCATCCGATAAATCTTCATTATATTTATAACCATTTCTATTATATAATTTAATATCATTAATATCTTCTATCTTATTTTCAGCCATAAACCTAACCATAGCTCCTCTATTTGCTTTAGCTTCAGTAGGCTTTGTAACAAGTTTTTTATTATGTTCGCACAAAAAAACAATATTTATCATCTTAACATCTTGACTTAAATAAGGCCTAATGGCATCACTATATTCTTTTGAAGCTAGATTTATAATAATATCATCTTTTATATAATTATATATCTTATCACTCCAATAATCATATAATGATTTATAACCATTAAAATCAATTCTAGCTTCCATCTCGAGACGATATGGAATAACACCATCTCTTGATCTTAACGCTCCATATAATCCAGATAAAATATATAAATGTTTATCTAGATAGTCCCACTCATCATACGTAAAAACACTTGGAGCCATATTCTTATATGCAATACCATCATAAGCTAAAACTGCTGGAGTTAACACACCTTCTATTTTTAATTTTTCTAATCTTAAAACATTTTCTAAAGTAATCTTATCATTACATTTCCAAAGTTCTTTTAATTCATCATAAGATAAAGATTTTAAATACTCTCTTAATTCTTTAGCTTCATCAATAAAATATGGTAGTCCTAAAACATCAATACCATCTACATCAACAACCATCTTTTTGGCTGGACTTAAAATAATCTTCATAATTCACCTAATCGAGTAGAGTAGAAAATTATTAATTATTCTTAAATTAATAACTTTCATCCCCTCTCACACCACCACATCGTGCCGTTCGGCAATGGGCGGTTCAATTTATAAGTTTAAATTCAAGCTAAATAATAATCTAGAGCGAA
>JBGVRA010000120.1:0-39438 GCA_045127955.1 Anaeroplasmataceae bacterium | reverse complement strand
TACTCGTTGGGCCACGATTTTGCTATTGCTTCTTTTCACGTTCCATCACTGGTTTACACTTTGCAAGTTGCTATCGAGTTCGCGACAAATACGCCTCTTAGGACTTTCACCTTAGAGATATGGCATGCCCGTCATACTAATAAAAAGACTATCTATTCAAGATAGTCTTAATATAGAATTATAATAATTCAACATCTTTCATTGGTTCAACGTTTGATAAATTATCTGAGTGAGTTTTAATAGTAGGTTCAAGATCTTGACCAGTAATATTTAAATAGAATAAATATGTAGCCATTTCAATTTTAGGTTGAATCCAAAAGATTAAAATACCACATGTAAATATTGATAATAATTCCCAACCAATATAACTTAAATGTAAACAGAATAACTCCCATTTGTGACCATCCATAATTTGTCTACTCTTAGTTATAGCTTCATCTGCAGATAAGAATTTATTATCATTATAAATATAAAATGCCATTGAATATGAATATGCTTTAACAATACCAGGTATAAAGAATAATAAACTCCATAAGAATACATAAACACTTTGTAATAAATATAAAATGAAAGTATTACCAAAATCTTTAAAACCATCAAATAAATCTTCAATTTGAGGTCTTCTTCCACGGAATACCTTTTGAATAATCATTATTAAAGCTATCATAACAGGACCTGAAATGACAATAGTAGCTAAACCAGATGTAAAACCACTAACTGCTCCCATTAATAATGAATAAATAAAATAAATTAATGCTAAATCATTTGTATATTGTGAACATTTTTGATCAGCCATAACTCTATAATCTCTTGCATACATTTGTCTCATAATTTTTCCTCCCATATACGATATAATTATAACATAATTATATTAAATTACTACAATTATTTATAAATTATATCAAAATCCCCAAAATCTAAATCATAATTAATGACAATTGGTCCATTTCCAATATCATTAATTACAAATTCATCACTAATTTGAGATAACTTTAATATACAATCACCAACATCAATATCGCCAATAAAACTAGTCAATATTTTACCATCATATAAAATATTACCTGCATCTAAATCAATATTTACAGTACTACTATTAATGTTAGTACTGTCAAAGTTACCAGCATCAATATTACAGCATAATTTATTAATATTCATATTTTCAAGTGTAATATTACCAGCATCTAGATCAATATTAACATTTGATATATCTAAATACTTAACTTCAATATTACCAGCACTAGTATCAATATCTAAATTATTAACTAATCCATATACTTCTATTTTAAAATTTTTATTTTGATTACCAATACTAAAGAAATGGTGTCCTTTCTGAGTAATAACTAATTCCTTTGTTAATTCGTTATAGTTGATATCATATTTATACAAATTATTTTCATAATAGTTTAAATGAGTTTTATCATCACTTGCTGGAACAATGATTAAATTATCTTGACTACCATCATATCTAATAGAATTAACTTCTCCTATTTCTAATTTTTTTTGTTCATAAGTAGAATTAATCTTAAATCCTTCTAAAGATGCAGCAAAAATGCATAATCCGATACCTAAAATAGCAAATATTATACCTGCAATTAAAAAAACTTTAATTTTCATAAATTTAATCTCCTTTTTACATTTGATGTAATATACTTAATTAACTTAATGATTTGGTTTGATACCCAAATAAGTAATTTGAAAATAAGAGGAGCTAATATTAAGCCAATTCCAATTAATAATAATCCAATACCAAAATAAAATACAGCAAGTGGAAAATTAGTGCTTAATATACTAAATCCACCAATAATCACAACAATTCCACCACCAATAATACCTATTCCAGTTCCTATTATTCCTGCAATAAGACCAAAAATTAGAGAAAAAAGTGTAATCCATACTGGAATTAATACAACACCAATAACAATACCAATAATATTGTTATTACTGTCTGAATTAGAATCTTCTACTTTAATTTTATCATTCTTATTAATAATTTTATTAGCTATATCATCAATACTACCAAGTTCACTAACAATATCTTCTTCAGTTTTATTAGTATTTTCCATACGATCAAGTATTAATTCTTCATAATAATTTAATATTTCTTTTCTTTCTTGCCAATCTATTACTCTTAATCTTTTTTCTAATTCATTTAAAAATGTGTCCTTATTCATAAACTCACTCCCTAGTTCTAATAAATTTTATAACTCTTTCCATATTTTTCCATTCATCTAAAAAAGCATCAATCTTATCAATTCCTAATTTAGTTATTTTATAATACTTTCTTATTCTACCATTATAATTTTCATTATATGTTTCTAATAAATTATTAGCTTCTAACCTTCTTAAAATAGGATATAGTGTAGATTCAGATATCTCAATAAGTTCAGAAATATCAGTAATTATCTTATATCCATAAGATGGTGATTTTTTTAAAACCGCTAAAACACAAACCTCAACTATTCCTTTTTTTATCTGGACATTCATATTATCACCTCATAATACTATGCTTTACACAGTATATAATACTATGTTTTGCATAGTATGTCAATATAAAAAAAAGAGATTATATAAATCTCATAATTTTAGTAGTCTGTAAGCCATGTTTTGTACCCTTTCGGGCGGTAACTATCTATCTGCAAATACATGCCTCTTATATCGCTTCTTATTTCGCGTATGTAGAGCTCCCCTACCATAATTTGGGTTTCTAGCTTGCGGGGTTTACCAACGTTTCATCCTTGTATTTCTACAAGACTCGTCTCTGTGGCACTTTACAAAATACACCATATCTAAAAGACTTAGGTTTCTTTCGCCGTTACTAATAATAGTACCCTAGCTTATTTTTTCGCTAGGCACAAACACTACAACCATCACAGGTTGTGCTAGCATGGACTTTCCTAACCAATAAATTGGCTCAGTTACCTAACTACCATATGTATTATACCATTTTTTTTAAATAAAAAAAGAGGCTTATGCCTCTTTTGTATTATTTTTCTTTTGAGCATCTTTTAATGCATCTTTTCTAGATAAATCAACTTGACCTTTTTCATTAACATTAATACATTTTACGATAATTTCATCATTAACAGATACAACATCTTCTGGTTTTTCAACTCTTTCTAATGCTAATTTAGAAATATGACATAAACCTTCACATCCAGGCCATAATTCAACAAATACACCATATTTTTCCATTCTAGTAACTTTACCAGTATAAATCATACCAACTTCTGCTTCTCTAATAGAATCTAAAATATATTGTAAACATGCCTTTGCAGTATCCATATTTGAATGCATTACAAATAATCTACCGTCTTGTTCTAAATCAATCTTAACGTTATCAAATTTTTCAATAGTTGCATTAATAGTTTTACCACCAGCACCGATAACATCTTTAATCTTATCTGGATTAATTCTTGAATTAACAACCTTAGGAGCAAATTCGCTTAAGTTAGGACGAACTTCACTAATTGTTTCATTCATATGACTTAAGATTTCTAAACGTCCCTTCTTAGCTTGTTCTAATGCTTCTCTTAAGATTTGGTATGTAATACCCTTAATCTTAATATCCATTTGTAAAGCAGTAATACCTTCAGTAGTACCTGCTACCTTAAAGTCCATATCTCCTAAGTGATCTTCCATACCTTGAATATCAGTTAAAATAGTATAATCATCACCATATGTAATTAAACCCATAGCAATACCAGCAACAGGAGCTTTAATTGGAACACCAGCAGCCATTAATGCTAAAGTACCAGAACAAATTGTTGCTTGAGAAGATGAACCATTAGATTCTAAAATTTCAGAAACAACACGGATAGTATATGGGAAATCATCTTCAGATGGAATAACATAAGATAATGCTCTTTCACCTAAAGCACCATGTCCTATTTCTCTTCTACCAGGGCTACCATAACGTCCTGTTTCACCAACTGAGAAAGCAGGGAAGTTATAATGTAACATAAATCTCTTATTAGATTCTTCTCCTAAACCATCAATAATTTGAGAATCAATTAAAGAACCTAATGTTACTGTACCTAAACTTTGAGTTTGTCCACGTGTAAATAATGCAGAACCATGAACTCTTGGTAATACATCTACACGGCTTGATAATGGTCTAATTTCATCAACTTGACGACCATCAGGACGAATCTTATCAACTGAAATTAAACGACGTACTTCAGTATGTAAAATATCATCTAAAGTATATTGAACATGCTTTAAATATAAAGCCTTAGCTTCTGTATCAATAACTTTAATATCTCCAACTTCTTTAATAAATACTTTTTCATCAAAATGTTCTAAAGTTTCTGCATTGATTTCATCTATAGCAGCATATCTTTCTAACTTATCTTCAATTCTAATAGCATTTACTAATCTTTCTTCAGCATAAGCTTTTACTTCAGCCATGATATCTTGATCAACGCTGAATAATTCAACTTCTACTTTTTCTTTTCCACAAGCTTCAACAATTTCTTTTTGGAAATCACATAATCTTTGGATTTCAGCATGACCAAATTTTAAAGCTTCCCACATGTCATCTTCACTTACAAATTTAGCACCAGCTTCAACCATGTTAATAGCTTGATGAGTACCTGCAACTGTTAAATTAATATCAGAAACTTCTAATTGTTCAGGAGTTGGGTTAATAATCATTTGGCCATTTACTCTACCAACAACAACACCAGCAATAGGTCCTTCAAATGGAATATCTGATACCATAAGTGCAATTGAACTACCTAGCATTGCTGCCATAGCAGGTGTACAATCAGGATCAGATGATAATACTGTATTAACAACTTGAACTTCGTTTCTAAACCCCTCAGCAAATAAAGGTCTAATAGGACGGTCAATTAAACGTGAAACTAATGTTTCATGTTCAGAAGGACGACCTTCTCTTCTTAAAAAGCCACCAGGAATTTTACCTGCAGCATATAATTTTTCTTGGTATAAAACCATTAATGGGAAGAAATCTGCGGTTGATGCTACATTATTGGAACAAACTGCTGATAAAACCGTACTTCCTCCATAAGTAACCATACATGCACCATTTGCTTGTTTAGCTACTTCGCCAATTTCGATTACAAGAGGACGACCTGCCCAGTTATATTCGAATCGTTTTACTTCACTCATTCTTGTTTTCTCCTTATATTTTTATTCATAACATTTTTATTATACCATAAATTTATCTATATACCACCATTTTTTTTATAATTTTTAAAGATTATAAGTTGTAAAATGTAAATTGTTAATTATATTATTAGAGTTATACATAAAGAAAAATCATCCTAGAGCTATTGCTGCAAAAAAAATAAAAATATTCACATTAATTGTTTTATAATAATGATAACTAATATCTTATTGTTGACAAAAAAAAAAAAACATTTTATAATGAAATTAAAGAATGAGGGTGGGAAAATGTACAATTAAACAAAAGATTTTCATATTTAACATTATACATAATTAGGAGGATAAAAATGAAAAAATTATTAATTTTAATTGTAATACTTTTATTCTTATCTGGTTGTGGCAATATAGAAAATAAAATAACAAAAAAAGTTTCCAAATATGATACACCTCATCCAGATGTTATTGAAGTATTATATCAAAACAATGAAATATATTATCGAGATTTAGAAATTTATGGTAATTATAATGACTTCAAAAAAGATGATTTAAAAGAAATACTATCTAATAAAGATAAAACATATATTTTTTATGATCTAGATATAACAGATAACTTGGGTAACTTAGAAATATTAAAAAATCATGTTGTAATTTACTATTTTATAAACGATATACCATATATTAGTACTCTATATTCTGAAACAACAAACATTAAAGAACTTACCTTAGAAATAGTAAAATTTATAAATAAAACATTAATTGAAATAAATAATAATAAAACAAACATGATATCATTATCTAACTCTACTAATAATGACCTTTTTTCTACTTTATATTCTGGTTCATTTGAATATGTTAAAAAACCATATGGATATATAACATGTACTTATAATGTGAAAAAATATCGTGCGAATGACGTTAGTAGCCTATATTTAATTGAATCTCGAATGGAATTCACTCCAGGAAGTGTCGCTATATCCAACAATAATACAGGATATGAAAACTGGAAAATAGATTATGGATATGTGCATTTAAAAGCATTAACAGCTGAAGATGATATGGGATATAATCAAATACGATACGGAGGAACACCAGTATATAAAGATTCATATCCTGTAAATACTCCAGGTCAAATTACAATCAGTTCTTCTTATTCAGCAGGTATAAATTTAGGATATTCATTTACTAATGGTTTTAGCTTGGACAATTTTACAATTGAAGAAAATACAAATTTTGGCTTAAATATAAACTATAGCTATAGTAAATCATATACAAATACTGAACCAAGGTTATCAACACAACACAGTCCAGGAAATTTTAATACATATGAATGGACTTACTTTTATGATACACCAAAAAATGAGACTTTCAATTTAACTTTTGGATATCTTTTTGAAATGAATAATTCTAACCATCAACTTCAAGAAGGTGATTTAGCATTTAGATATGATTATAAAATGCAAGTAGCTACAAAACCTTTATCCACTTATGTTAGAGAATCATTTACTTGGTGGAGATACTACGGATATTATTAATTGACAATTAAATTGAGTAAAGTGAAAATTATTTTATTTATTTTCGCCATCTCTTGCTGAACCGTACCAACGGGCTTACCAAATATATTTAAGATTATTAAGAATAATGTACTAGGGGATTGACTAATGCTGGTCGCTCCCCTTTTTTTGTTTCTATAACCTTTTGTGATAAAATAAAGTTAATTACATTATACTAACGGTTCTATTCCAGCCTAACCTAGAAATTTGCTTGTTGCACTATCGTTTAGGAATATATTCTTTTGTTTTAAATTTAAAACTGAGTTATTGCTTTTTTAGAAAAATTTTCAATCTTGACTAAAATTATGAGATCATCTGTATATCTTAAAAAGAGTTAGTGATTTGCTACTACAAATATATATATAACCGTAACAAAAACTATACAAAAATACTTGGTTTATTTTATATTATACTCTAAATTTAGGCAGCTGCTTAATACAAGCTAAAGCACGTTTTTTCTTAAAACCTCAAATTAGTAGTAGAATACCAAATTGAGGTATTATACCATAAAATTATCTATATACCACCATTTTTTTAATAAATTTTTAAGTTTGTAAAACCTATATAAATATGATAAAATATTTATATATTTACATGCGATTGAAAGGAATGATTTAAATGAAAAAAATATTAACTTTATCATTATTAGCATCTATGCTTTTAATAACATCGTGCAGTGATAAACAACCATCTAAAACAAAAACACCTACTCCTATTCCAGATACTCCTGTTATAACATGTCCTTTATGTGCTAATTTACCTACAAAACCTTCAATAGTCCATAATCCATTACCTGAACATGCACCAACAACATTTGATTCTTCTACAATCAATATGACTGAATTAGAAATTGCAAAAGGTGTAGTTACAAAAACATATACATTTACTAAAAATAATGGAAAGAAAAGTGAAGTTGTAGTTACTGAAATAGATTTAACTAAGGCAAATATAGCTGCTGGAACTAAAGATAATAGTCTTTCATCACTTGCTAAAGCAACACCATATAATCAATTATTAGCATATGAACAAGCAAATCCCAATCATAAAGTTGTAGCCGCAATTAATGCAGATTTCTTTGGTGGTACTTCTTCAGTTAATGCCTTTGTAAAAGATTCAGTAATTATTAAAGATTCTCATAATGATAATGGAATCTATGATTACACTAATTTAAGTGCAGATCTACCTGCAAGTATGCCAATGCTTTTTGGTATTAGTGGTACTACAGCTCAAATTGCTCCAATCATTCAAAATGCTACAGTTGAAGAAACTATAAAATCTAAATTATATTATGAAATTACTATAACAAAAGAAAATACATCTTCTTCAATTAATGAAAATATTATATTTAATAATGAGGAAGGTTCGTCAACAAATCTAAATGTTATAACTTCTTTTACAAGTTATGGTACTGCTTTAGAAGGTTCAAAAGTAATAACTATTGAAAAACATAAATCAGATTCAACAAGAGTTCATGGTAAAGTTACTGATATTTCAGAAATTTTAGGTAATTCATTATATTCAGCAAATGAAGATTATTTTTATATAATTGTTCCTAAAAATATGACAAATACTTTTGAAATTAATGATGTAATATCATATAATGTTACATCAAAAGATGAAACATGGAAATACTTTGATACAATTTTAGGATGTCGTCAAGCGTTAATTATTGATGGAAATATAGCATCTACAGTATCAAAAGAAAATTCAAATGGTGCTCAAACTTCAAATATTCCTAGAACTGCAATTGGAATAATGCCAGATGGTAAAGTAGCATTATTTTCTGTTGAATCTTTAAGATATGGTAAAAAAAGTTCAAGTGAAAATGATCCATACGGATTAAGCTTACCTGAACTTGCTGATTTTATGAGATATTATGGAGTTTACAGTGGTGCTAATTTTGATGGTGGTGGTTCTACTCAGTTAATTACTTTAAATCCAACTACTAAAGAACTTGAAGTTAAGGTTAGAAGTAGCGACTATGGTACTTTTGAACTTAATAATTCAAGAGCAGTTATAAATACATTACTTGTTTATGTTAAGGAAGAATAATTATGTATGAAAATTATAATAATAAAACTATAGTATTTTTTGGTGATTCCATAACTGATTCATGTAAATTACTTAACACTAATCATCCTGCTGGAGCTGGTTATGTAAATATGATTAAATCAGAACTTGAAGTTTTTCATCAAGATATAAAAATTAATATTTATAATGAAGGAATAGGTGGAAATAAAACAACTGATTTACTTAATAGATTTGATGATGATGTAAAATCAAAAAAACCAGATTTAGTTTTCTTACTAATAGGAATAAATGATGTTTGGCATGTTTATGATGAAGGAAAAACACCTAATATATTAGAAATTATAAATAGAATTGATTTAATAATTAATAAAATAAGAGAAATTAATTCTGATTTAGTTCTTCTTACACCATTTTTATTTCCTAATGATGATTATTTTAAAGGTTTACTTCCACATTTTAATAACTTAATGGATAATTTATATGCATATTTATCTAAAAATGAAATAAAGTATATAGATACATATAAAATATTAAATGAAAATAGTAATATACCATTAACAAAAGATTCAGTTCATCCTACTATCTATGGACATGCGATTATTGCTCAAAGCATAATAAATTATTTACAAATAAAAAACCAATGATTTTTCATTGGTTTTTATTTATTATCTATAGTTTATAATAAATTCAGAGATTTTTTTATGACCTTCTACAGATGGATGTACAGTATCGTTATAATAAAAGTGAGCATCATAAGCATCAAAATAAGGTTTCATAGGGTCCCATAAATCAATAAAAGTTAGTCCAAATTCATTTGCAATTTCCATACATGCAATACGATATTCACTATAATCTGTGATACCATAAGGTGATTTATTTGAAACATTATATTCAGAATATGATGGTCCTAATATAATGATTCTCATACTAGGGTTGGCTAAAAATAATGTTTTAATCATATAACGATAACTACCTTTAAATGATTTACAAGATTCAAAAGAATTAACATCGTATTCTGCCTCTAAATGATTTTCAACAGGTGGAATAAAATATTGATCATTATGTCCGAAATGAATAAATGCATAATCAATATCATCTAATTCTTTATTAATATAAGCTTTATGAATAACACTTGGTCCATCAATTTCTAGAAAACCATTTTGATATTCTTTATATATATTACTTCCTACATAAGGATGTGTACCAGTACTTCCCCCGATTGCATAATTACATGTTGCAATCATTTCAAAATGTTCGGCAAATAATTCATAGTATGTCATTGCTCCACCGATACTTGCTGGGTATGTAACAGAATCACCAAAAACTACTACTTTCTTCTTGGCTAGTCTTTCAGTTGTAAAAGTAAAACTGTTTTGTAATGCTCCAATTTCATGAACTTCAACTTCTAGTTTTTGTTTTTTATCTTCTAATGTTAAAATTATAGAAGTCTTACCAACAGACTCACCAATTATTGAATGTGAATTAGTACTTACAATATTAGTATCTAATGATTCAAAAGTCATACCCTTATTCTTTTTTAAAATATAATAAAAAGTATAAGATTCACCAATTTCTATATGTATATCTTCCATATTTTCAACTATTGTTGTATATTTTTCTTCATTTTTTGTTGGTTCTTTTTCTTTTTCACCACAAGAAAGTAAACTAAAAATTAAAAGAAATACACTTAATAAACTTAATATTTTTTTCATATAAACCTCCAACTATCTATAATTAATTATATAATTTGCTATAATTTTATGACCTTCACTAGATAAATGTACAGGATCTTTATAATATAATTTAGCATCATAAACATCAAAATATAGTTTCATATGATCCCATAAATCAATATAAGTTAAACCAAATTCATTAGCAATTTCAAGTGTAGCTAAGCGATAATCACCATAATTATACATCTTACCATATGGACTAGGATTAGATTTATCATATTCAGAATATGTTGGACCTAATATGATAATTCTAATATTAGGATTTGCTAATCTTAAAGTATTAATCATATAGCGATAACTACCTTTAAATGAATGACATGAAGCAAATGAATTAACATCGTATTTATCATCATCTTTAGCATCTATAGGAGCTTGAAAATATTGATCATTATGTCCATAAGCTATAAATGCATAATCAATATCTGATAATTCATTATTATCATAAGCCTGTTTTACTACTCTTACGCCATCAATAGCAATTTCATTACCATTGTATTCTTTATAGATATTACTTCCCTCAAACATATAAGTAGCTGTTGTGCCACCAATTGCATAGTTTTTAACAGCATTCATTTTATATTCATCTGCAAATAAATTGTAGTAAGTTTTTTCGCCACCAATTGTTGCGTTTGCTGTAACAGAATCACCAAATGCTACTATCTTTTTAGTAGCTAAACGTTCTTTACTAAAACTAAATGTAGATTGTAAATCATCTTTAGAATGAACTTTTACTTCTACCTTTTGCTTTTTGTCATCTAATTTTAATACCATAGAAGTTTCTCCTTCTTTTAATCCTTTAATATTATGATTATCAACACTTACTATATCATCATCTAATATCGAAAATGTTAATCCGTCATTTGCACCTAAAATATAGTATAAACTATAAGATTCATCTATTTCTATATCAATATTATTAAAATCTTTAATGATTGTAGTAAATACTTCTTCTTTAGTTGGTTCAATATTTCCATTTGAACAACCAATTAATGATAATACTATAAATAATATAATTACTATTTTTTTCATATTTAAGCCTCAAAAACTAATGCTTCAAAAGGCTCTAATACTAAAGTATCACCACAATATTCTTTATTGTAATTAGATAATAGGACTTTATTGATTTTTTCAGGCAATTTAACATTAATAGTATTACTTGTCATATTTGTACAAACTATTATTTTTTTATCTAATTTTCTAGAATATATAAATACATCTTTTTTATCAATGTCATAAGCTTCAAAATCACCATAAACAAAAGTGTTTTTATATTCCTCATCTTTTCTTAAACTAATTAATTTTTTATAAAAATTATAGATTGAATTAGGATCATTAATTTGTTTTGAAGCATTTATCTCTTTATAATTTTCATTAATTTTAATCCATGGTTTAGCACCTGTATTCCAACCCGCATTAATAGAATCATCCCATTGGATAGGTGTTCTATTGTTATCTCTTGCTTCTTTATTACAACCATCAATAAACTCATCGTATGTCATTACTTTTTTATCCAAGACATATTCTTTGTAAAAACCATGTACTTCTACGTCTTGATAATCATTAATATCAGTAATTTTGATATTAGTCATACCTAGTTCTTGACCTTGATAAATATAAGGTGTACCTTTTAAGAAATAATTCATAACAGGAATAGCCTTAGCACTTTTTTCATAATAATCTAAACTTCCAAATTTATTTATACATCTTCCTAAATCATGATTTTCAACAAATAAAGCATTCCATGAATGATCATTTAATCCTTTTTGATATTTAATTAATGTATGTTTAATATGTTCCATATCAATAGGTTTTGGTGAAAATTTACCAAATTTAGTAAAATCACAAGTTGATGAAGTACATTCAAATTGGAAAACCATATCTAATTCTTCATTTTTAGGATCAGTAAAATCAATAGCTTTTTCCAAATCCCCCCAAGCCTCACCAACCGTTACAATATCATATTTTCCATATGATTTTTTATATAAATTATGAACTTTTTCGTGAAGTGTAGGTCCATAGGCGGATATATTATTATCTATTTCTTTTCCTATTAAATGAATAACATCAAATCTAATCCCTTTAATTCCTTTATCTAACCAAAAGTTAATACATTTAGCAATTTCATCCAAAACAACAGGATTTTCCCAGTTTAAATCTGGTTGTCCTTTAGCAAATTCGTGAAAATAATATTGATTAGTTAAGGAATCATATTCCCAAGCAGAACCACCAAACGTTGATTGACGATCAAATAATGGCTCATCACGCCAAATATAATAATCACGATATGGATTATCTTTTGATTTTCTTGATTCAATAAACCATGGATGCATACTAGATGTATGGTTTGCTACTATATCCATCATAATTGCCATACCACGTTTTTCGCATTCACTAATTAATAAATCCATATCTTCCATAGTACCAAACATATCATTTATTTCTAAATAATTTGCTACATCATAGCCATTATCTTCCATAGGGGAAGCAAAATAAGGAGTTAACCACAAAATATCAACACCTAAATCCTTTAAATAATCTAGTTTTTCAACAATTCCTAAAATATCACCAAAGCCATCATTATTACTATCTTTAAAACTTTTTGGATATATTTGATATACAATTTTATCATGCCACCATTTTTTAAGTTCCATAATCCACCTCTAATTTTGATTATATTCGATGTATCTATTATATTTCCTAAATATAGGAGATACAATATCTTCCAATTTATCATTATCAAATAAATGTTCTTTACAATAATTAATATTCATTTTATCCAAAATTTGAAAATGATATTTTAATCTTATTTTGAAATTTTCATAGTTTAAATTCTTCTTAAAACTCCATGCCGATTCACTAAAAGCATGAATTCTAGGCATAATCATAAATTCTAAAAAATCACAATCTCTTATAAATTCATTCCATGAACAGCATTCCATTCCAAAAATACTAGCTCTTCCTTTTTTAGTTAAGCCTTTTAAAACAATACCTCTTTCGTATGTTCTTTTAAGAGGTAGTTCAGCATAAGCTGAGTCAAAATACATTTGTGAGCATGGAGAATAAATAGTAGGTCTTCCATCATTAATTTTACTAATTCCTACCTCATCCATTTGCCATACCCAGTATTGTAGGATGATATCTTTTGGGGTATCATCTTTAATACCATCATGCCACATAATCATTTTTTTATTATATTTTCTTAAAATATTAATAAAACGATTAGAAAAATAGCCTTGTAAGTCATATGGATTATCAGTACCTAATTCCTTCATTTTATTTAAACAATCTGGACATAATTTCCAATTAGTTGGAATAACCTCATCTCCACCTAAATGGATATACTCACTATCTTCAAATAATCTCATAATTTCAGCAAATAATCCATCTAAAAATTCATATGTTGTCTCTTTTGATGGGCAAATAATATCATAATTACCACATGCACGAACAAAAACTGGTAATTTTTTATTCAAACAATGAAGATATGGATATGATGCAACCAAACTTCCTGTATGCCCTGGTACATCAAATTCAGGGATAATACTAACATATCTTTTTTTAGCATAATTAATTATTTCTATAATATCTTCTTCTTCATAACAATATGAATATTTTGTTTCATCATAACAGTTACCAAAATCATTTATAATTTGAGTTTTTTCTCTAGTAGATCCAATTAAACCTAAGTTAGGATATTTTTTAATATTTATTCTAAAACCCTGGTCATCACTTAAATGCCAATGAAAATAATTGATTTTAAGTAATGATAATATATCAATTATTTTTAATACTTCATCTTTTCCGAAAAAATGTCTAACTTCATCTAAAGAAAAACTACGATATTTCATTTTAGGTTTATCAAAAATATAACAACTATTTAAATACATTTTATCTTTTTTTATATTTATTAACTGATAAATTGATCTAGTTGCATAAAATAATCCCTTATCACTTGCAACTTCAATAATTGTTTCTTTATCTTTAATATTTATTGTATATGCTTCATCAGTATTAAATTTTTTATATAAAACATTTATTAAATAATTACCACTTGGAAATTCTTCTTTAAATAAATTTAAACCAGCTTCTAAATTTTTAGGACAATTAAATTTAAATCCATCAATATAAATCTTTTTATTATTTTCAATAACACTATATGGAACAGGAATAATATTGATCATTATTCATTCACCTTCTTTAAACCTTCTCTTAAAGCTGCAAAAGTATCAGTTAAAGATGAATCTAAATGAAGAGAATTCATAATTAGTCCGTCTTTATAATCATTTGCGTTAAACCATACCATAACAGTTATCTTCTTACAAAATTCATTATTTTCTTTATCGTTTAAGCAATTAAACATCTCTTCTACCCATTTCGCTTGAATATCTTTATTTCGATATAAAGTAGTTATATTACCTTTTTCAGTAATAGCTCCACCTGCTGCACAACCAAATTCACTAACAATCCAAGGATAATTCATCCAATAATCTTTGTTCTTTTCATATAAAGCTGTATATCCATCTTTAAAGGATACATAATTTTGTCTATCATTTAACATTTCATAACGTGTTATACCTAATGCTTGAACATAATCTATTCCAGGCATGTAACATAAATCTTCACCCCAAGAACTATATGGACAACTCACTGCTATTGGATTAAAAATCCAAATACAATTATCAACATTATTTTTTTCAAATATTTCATATAATCTAATCCAAGTCATTTGGAAAATATCAGGATCTAATAAACTTATAATACCAGAATATGATGTCCAATCTGTATTCATTTCATTGTTTAATCTAAATAAAACTGGTTTTTTGTATGATTTGATATCTAATGCTAATCGATTAAAATAATCATCATATTCACCTCTTAATATATCAAACATAGGTGTATAGTTTTTATCTTTATTATAAATATTAACATTATTATTGTTATTAGTATATTGCAATGTAAACTGTAAAACTGGTTTTCCATTAAAACCATTTCCACCAGCTAAACTATTAGCTAAAGTTTTAGGAAAATACATTGGAATTCCTGCCCAACTAGTATGAGAATATGTAGCACAAATTTCTTGATTATAATCTGTTAAATAATTTAATCTTTCATTTTCATTTGTTACTTTTTGATAAACTAAATCTCTATTTAGAGTATCTTCATCATCTACTAATGAGTGACTAAAAAATCCAAATTCAAACGTATTAGGATCATTAATTTTATTAAAATAATTTAATGTTTCTTTATTCCATTTAGGATTGGGTTTTGATTCATATTGACCAACATGATTAGAGGAATATCCAAATTGATCAATAAGTTTAAAAGATTTAACTATTTCATCGTGTCTATTAGATTGATTTGTTTTAGATTTCATAACAAATAAATGGAAATTAATATATTCATTTTCTTTTCTTATAATACTAATATCATAATATGGTTTGTCAATATTTTCTGAATCCTTAATATATATAGAATAAGTTAACACCTCAAATCCATTTAATATAGTTTTTGATTCTATAACATCTCTACTATATTCTAAATTATTATCAGATAAATACTTTGGATTATTAACATATCGATTTAACCATTCATTTAAATATGTATACCATCCATTAAAATTACTTCCATATGGATTACTATATTCATGTGAAACCGTTAAAACACTATCTAAAAATTCAAATTGAATACGATATTTAGAAAGTGAATAATCGATACTAACATCATTAGAAGGAATAGTAATTGCATATTGATCAGGAGAATTAACAAACCTTAAAGAATTATTAGTATAAAATTCTTTTTTATTATCTTTTCTTTTAGTAATGTTCTTATCTAATGATACATATTCTCCTTCATAAAATAATTTTGCCTTTTTTATGGTATTATCATTGAAACTATTTAAACTATCTTGGTATTCATCATTCCAAATTAATTTATAATCATCTAAATATTCCACTGGTGTTTGTTCCTCCTTTGTTGGTTCTTTTTTATCACAAGAAACAATAAATATAAAAAAACATAAAAAACATAATATTAGATATTTTTTCATTAAGTATCACCACCCATTATTTAAAAAAACAAACTTATTTAGTTAATTTTTTTAGGATTACCATCTTCTAATCTACTTTCTTCAGATAAAAAAGCCATTTTATGAGAAACTAAAGATTCTTCTAGAAGTGTTAAACTAGTAGTTTTCTTATTATATAAAATATAATCTAATACTTCTTTAAACATAATGGCATCACCACCACCATGCCCAGAAAAATCATTTGTAAGTTTAGCAATATCAATATCAAAAGCTTCATTTTTATAATTATATAAATTAACATGAATTAATTTATCTTCAAAATTACCTACTAAATCACCTTTAGTACCATAAATCTTAATATCTCTGTAACAGTATCTTGAAAAAGCGTTCATTGTAAGAGTGGCTGTTGTTTTATCATTAAATTGAATATTAACAATTTGATGGTCTACAGTATCATTATCCATATCAAAAACACAGTGTCCAAAATCAGTTGATTTTAAAAACTTATCTATATTTTCTAAAGATGTATCTTTACCCATAAATGGTATTAACCAACCACTATTTTCATTATAGAATTTATAAGCATTAAAATCACAATTGAAACCTAAAGGACAATTATGACATGTATTTGTAGAATTAATAGGTTTATTTTCTTTTTTAAAGAAATATAAATCTCCAAATGATGATAAATGAGTAGGAGTTTTATCCATTAACCATGTGATAATATCGAAGTCATGACTACATTTTGTTAAAATTTGAGGAGCTGTTTCAGCTACATTATGCCAATTACCACGGACATATGAATGACATTGATGCCAATATGCAACATTTTCAGTAGCATTAATATTAACAATGTCTCCAAGTATTCCATCGTCGATTATTCTTTTAATTTCTTTATAGAATATCGTGTATCTTAAAACATGACATACCATAACTTTAACATTTTTTTCTTTAGCTAACCTATTAATTTCTTCTACTTCTTCCAAACTACAAGCAATTGGTTTTTCTAAAAGTAAATGATAACCATGCTCAATTCCTCTTTTTGCATCTAAATAATGATATTTATCCATTGAGGAAATAACTAATAAATCTAATTTAATATTTGCATCAAAAAATTCTTCTGTAGTATGAAATAAATATTTAGCTTTAGGATTTCCCATCCTATCTAATTGTTGTTCTAACTTAAAATCAACAAAAGCTTCTACTTCACATACATCATTGTTTTGAAGAGCTAAATCATGATACATTCCACCACGATTACCTAAACCAATAAAACCCACTTTTAATTTTTGCATAATTATACCTCCAAAATCATTGCTTCATAAGGTTTTAAAATATTATCATGTTTATCATAATTTGATATAATTACTTTTTTATTAGCTATCAAATTATTATCATAATATATTTCATTATCACCTAAATTAATAATAACAATAATTGTTTTATTATTACTTATTTTTTTATATACAAACATATCTTCATTAACTTCAAATTTATCTAATCTTTCAAATTTTCCATTAATTAATACATCTTTATATTCACTTTTTCTTAATTTAATTAATTTCATATAATAGCTTAAAACTGAATTGCAATCATTCATTTCATTTTCTACATTAATATGTTTATATTTTTCATTCATATTAAGCCATGTTTTTTGTCCTTTATTGAATCCAGAATTAATACTATTATCCCATTGCATAGGACATCTTGCGTTATCACGACTATTTTTTAGAAGACCATTCATAAATTTATCATGACTAATGACTTTGTTTTTTAATACTAAATCTTTATATTGAGTAATTGAATCAACATCATTATAAACACTTAAATCTGTAAAGTAAGGATTTGGAAGACCTAATTCTTCTCCTTGATATAAGAATATTGTCCCATTTAGTCCAAACATCAATGTAGCAAGCATCTTAGCAGATTCTGTTAAGTATTCATTATCATTTCCATATCTAGATACACTTCTACCTAAATCATGATTTTCTAAAAAAACAACATTCCATGCTTTATCTTTTAATCCTAATTGCCAGTTAGTTATTACATTTTTTAGTTTGTTATGATCTACTTTAATTGGGTCATATTTACCTAATCCATTAAAATTCCAGTCAAGTGTTGCAGTTTCAAACTCAAATAATAAATTTAATTCTTTATTTTCAGGTTTTGTATAATCTAAACAAATATCAATTGTTGGCCAGCCTTCGCCAACTGTAAATGCATCTTCATAAAGTGAAAAAGCATTTAGATTAAGTTCGTTTAAATATTTATGAATATATGGACCATTTGCAATAATATTTTTGTCAATATCTTTACTAATAAGTTCAATAGCATCTAATCTAAAGCCCATACATCCTTTATCAAGCCAAAATTTACATATTTTTGCAACTTCTTCTCTTAAACTAGGATTAGCCCAATTTAGATCAGCTTGTGATTCATCAAAATAATGATAATAATATTCATCTAATTCTTCTACATATTTCCATGCAGAACCACCAAAAGATGATTTTTTGTCATCTTTTTCTTTTCTAAAAATATAAAAATCATGATATTTACTATTTTTATCTTTGATTGCTTCTTTAAACCAAATATGTTCAGTTGAAGTATGATTACATACTAAATCCATAATAATAAAAATGTTTCTTTTTTTTGCTTCTTCTAGTAATTCATCAAAATCAGCCATTGTTCCAAACATTGGATTAATATCATAATAATCTTTAACATCATATCCATTATCTTTCATTGGTGAAATATAAATAGGTGATAACCAAATGCCATTAACTCCTAAGTTGGATAAATAATCTAGTTTATTAGTAATCCCCTTTAAATCGCCATTACCATCATTATTACTATCCATAAAACTTCTAGGGTATATTTGATAAATAACAGCTTCTTGCCACCATTTTCTTTTCATTTTAATCAACCTTCTTTATAATGATCATACGAGACGCAAAAGTATTACCATATTTATCTCGATCTGTTTCAGTAAAAAATAATTCTCCAAAATCAATTTTAGAATTCATTAAAACATCACCATATGCTTCAAATGAAACATATTTTTCAACATTAGTTTGACTTCTCATAGATACATGATATCTATAATCTTTATTTAGACCTTTAAATGTAAATTTAGGTCTAATATTATTATATATTAACTTCTTTACAACTATCGTAGCAATTGCTTCTGTTTGTTCATTATTAACTATAATCCAGCCTCCACTATTATTAAAAGTAAGACTATCTAAGCGATAATAATTACCTTGTTGAAGCAATTTTCTATTTTCTTTATAAAATACAATTTGTGATTTTATTGTATCTAATTCTTCACTTGATAATTGTTCTAAATCTAGTTCATACCCAAATGCTCCAACTGCTGAAACATTAAATCTAGACTCTAATGATGTAGAAAATAATGTTTGGTGATTAGGACATATTGACACGTGGCTACCAACTGTATTTTGAGGATATCCGTATAATGTTCCTTCTTGAATTAATAAACGAGAATTTGATTCACTATTATCACTTGCCCATGTTTGAGGCATGAAATACATCATACCTAAATCAAAACGATTTCCTCCTGCTGAACATGATTCAAATAAAATATTAGGAAATCTATCAACTAAATTATAAATAACACGATATAATCCCTTTATGTAATCATAAAAATATTGTCCATGATTTGATAAATAATTCGATTTAATATCAATCATATTTCTATTACAATCCCATTTTACGTAATCAGGACTAACACTTTCAAATACATTTGACAATACTTCTATTAAATAGTCTTGAACTAATGGATTAGCTAAATCAAGCATTTCTTGTTGACGTTTTTCTAAAGGCATTATATCTTTAAATCTCATCATAAATTCTGGATGATTACGATATAAATCGCTATCAAATGATATCATTTCAGGTTCAAACCATAAACCAAATTTTAAACCAATACTTCTAATATCTTTTGCAAGTTTAGGAAGTCCTCCGGTTTTACTTTCATTATCAAACCAATCACCTAGACTACAATTATCAGTATTTCTCTTACCAAACCAACCATCATCTAATACAAATAGTTCAATTCCTGTATTTTTTGCATGGTGAGCAAGTTTCATTAATTTATCATAAGTAAAGTCAAAATATGTTGCTTCCCAGTTATTCAATAATACAGGTCGGATTACATTTTGAAAATCTTGTCTTAAAACATGTTTTTTTGCAAAATTATGCATATTAGATGTAATATCATCTAATGATGTAGCATAAGTAAAAATAGCTTCTACGCTTTCAAATGATTCATTAGGATTAACTAAATAATTCATCATATAATCATTCATACCAGTTAAAAATCTACATTTACCAACTGGATTTGACTCGATTAATTCTTTATGATTACCTGAATAAATTAAATTTGATGCATAATATCCATCTTCTATTTTAAACATCACAAAAGGATTATGTAAATTAGATGAAAAACCTGATCTTGATTCTACAACACATGTTGAATTTTTAACATTATGAATATTTAGATTTCTTTCTCTACACCAAGCTCCATCTAAAGTATACATTAATGCTTCACTAGCTTCAAAATCAAGCTGTAAACTCATTAATCTATTAACATATATTTTATTATTTGATGTATTTTCAATAACACATTTAGAACTAATTACATCACTATTTTCAAAAATAGAAATATATTGGTTTAAAATAATATCATTAATTATATCTTTATATGTAATTTTTAAAGTTTCTAATTTATTTAATGTATGAGGAGTTTCATTAAATGGTTCATTAATATCAACAATCTCAAAATTAACAAATTGAAATCTAGATACAAATGTAGTATCTTCACTTATGATTCTTACCATTGTTTCAAGATTATTTCCCTCTCCATTACAAGATAAAAATGTATTAGAGTAATACGTATCATCTGTAGATGAAAAAATTTCAAATACATTATGATTATAAATTGGTAAATATGATTTATCATCATTTAATTTATTACCATAATATACTTTAAAAACAGTATTTTGACCACTAGCTAATATTAAACTAGTGTTTACTGTATCAATTTTTACATAATCATTAAAAATTTTAATCATATAATCACCTATTTCCAAATTGTTTTTAAATCTAAAATATCAATAAGTCTATCATCATTATTATTAATATTAAAACTATTACCTAAATCATCTTCAAAATGATAATTGACATCACCATGATATAAGAAAACTAAATTATCATATTTAGATAAATCATTAGTCATTTGATCTCCTAATATTAAACTATTATTTAAATTTAATGGTAAAACAGTATTTTCTCTAAAGAATATTGGCATAATATCATCACAAATATCGATATTATAATATTTATTTCCTTCATATTTTGTGCCATCGTATAAACTATACCAGTTACCTTTTGGAAGATAAATCTTCTTCTTTTCAATATAATCTTCTAAGATAGGACATACAAGTAAAGAATCTCCTAACATAAACTCATCATCAATATTAATTACATTTTCATCATCAAAAAATTCATATACAAGATGTCTTAAACTTGGAACACCAGTTTTATTTGCTTCTATTGCTAAATTATGAAAATATGGGATTAAACTATAATGTAAGTTAAAATATCTTTTTACACTTTCTAATAAACTATTAGATTTATGAAATTTTGCCAAATTCCAAGGACTTCTATCATTTATTTTCCAACCCAAACTATGATCCCAACCACCATTAATAACAGGATCAGAATGCCACTGCATAATTGGGACTAAACTAGCAAGTTGACAACCACGTTTATAAAGTGTAGGAGTAGGAAGTTGTCCAGAAAATCCAGTTATATCAAAACCCCAATAATTGATACCTGATGCACTACTAGATAATAAACAAGTCATAATATGTTTAAGTTCAGGCCATGTTGTTTCTTGATCACCTGCCCATGTAATGGCATAACCTGGAGTATATTCATCTCCACTTCTTGCAAAAACAACACTATCAGCAGTTAGGTTTTGGCTATAAGCTTTAATATAGTTTGCTGCATAATGATTTATTAAATCTAAACCATTATTACCTAAACTATCTTTAATGTTTTCTAAATGGATAAATTCACCACCATCACATTTAAAACCATCAACCCCAATATCAAATAAATGTTTACGATGATTAAACCAATATTTAGTACATAATTTATTAGTAAAATCAGGAAGCATCGAACCTCTAAACCAATTAGGTTTTGGAATTAAATAAGGTGTATTATCCTCATTTAAAATACATAATTTATTTTCAACAACATATTCATTGTCTAAATATCTTTGAGTTGGGTCAATACCTTCTATGCTATCTTTAGTTGCAAAAACTGGTAAATCCCACAATAAAACATGAAGATTTTTTTCATGAATATCATTAAATAATTTTTTAGGGTTTTTATATAAACTATTACTAAAATCAAAATCATCATAATTATGATATTTATCGCCTGAAATTAACTCACTTTTACTTCCCCACCAGTTATAAAAAGTAGTTAAATCACTCCAACGTTCTATTACCATTACGTTATGTGGAATTTTAGAATTTTCCAATTCCTCTAATTGTTCATAAATATGTCTATCGTTTTCCCAACGATTAGAACTCATCCAAGCACCTAAAACCCATTTTGGGAATATCTTAGTACTAATGGTATCCTTTTTGAATTGATTAATAATTTCTTTTGGTGTGCCTTCATATAAATAAATGTTTCCATATTTATTTGTTGAATCACAATGATAAGAAATAATAATTTTATCTTCTTCTTTTAAGTTAAAAGTAACAGGTGTTTTTGATTTAACATATATACCAAAACCATCCGCACTCATCATAAATGGGAAAGTAAAATAAGAATATTTTCCTTGATTAAAACATACTTCTTTAATTTTAACTTCTACAATATTACCTTTTTGATTAACATTATCAAATTTTTCACCAAAACCGAAAGCTGATTTATATTTGATATTAAGCGTAACAGTTAAAGTGTTATTTATAATTTTATATTCTATATTATCTAAATTAGTATTAACTAAATTTTTTTCTATTTTAAAATACTTCATACTATACTCCTAATAAAGTAATATGGGATAAAAATTTATCCCATATTAACTTATTTTTATAATTTTCTTTATCATTTCATAATGTTTTAAGGCAATTAAATAATTGCCAAAATCTGTAGGATGTATTCCATCGACGGTAAATTCAGTAAAATGGAATTTATGTCCACTAAAGAATTCATCACCATCTAAATAAAACATCTCATAGCCTTTATTTTTATATTTTACTATTAAATTGTCGATAAAATTTTTATAATATTTTTTTAAATTAATTCTTTCTTCATTAAATAAATCTAAATTAAATAAACATCTTGAAACCAATAAAATAGGAACATCTGGGTGATATTGTTTATAAATTTGAATAAATAAATCTAAATTTTTCTCCATAGTCAAATCAACACCAGCATTTGCTTCAGCATCTATAATTAATAATTTTGGATTAGTTATTTTACCTATGAATTCAGCCATTATGGGCTCTAACATAGCACTACCAGAATATCCTTGATTATATACTTCCATGTCTAACCATCTCGATAAAATATTAGAATACATTAAACCAGGACGAGACACACATCCACCTTGAGCAATTGATGTTCCATATAATATAATTTTACCTTCATTTTTAAATGAAATTGGTAAGGTATTAGAGTTACTATCTAAACCAATTTTAAGATCTTTAATCCCTTGATATAAAGGGAAATTAATAATATATTGTCTTTCAATCAAATCATTTGAAAAATAATCAAATAATGACAATTCAGACCTATAATGATTTTTATCAATAGGATAAGTAGTTGTATTATGTAAAACATAAGTATCTTCTATTTCATTATAGACATATAAATCAAAACCACATTGACCTGTTGCAGGCATATGGCACATATCGTGTTTAGCTCTTAATTCTACATCTAGTAAAATTCTTTTTGAATTAGTTTTAAACTTTAATTGGATTCCAGCAGTGTGTTTTGATAACCATTCAATAGCTTCACTTACTTTTAATACTTCTTTTCTTTCATTTTGAGAAAGTCTTGCATAATCACCTTCATAAAATGATTCACTTCCATAAGCCTTAAACATTTTATCATTTAAAGGTGAAAACCATGTTATATTATCAATATTTGGATCCTTAATAGTCATATTAGGATCAAATTTTTCTATATTTTTCATATTATCCTTTAACAGAACCTAAAGTTATACCTGATTTAATATATTTAATAATATATGGATAAATTAATAAAATCGGTAAAACACTTAAAATTATACCAGCTGATTGAATACTAAAATAATTTTGAGTTAAGAATTGATCTGCTTGTTCTTGAGATGCTACAGCTAATAACTCATACATTATCTGTGCCATAGGTTTTGCATATTTATTAGTTTGAATAAATAAAACTGCAGTACTATAACCATTTATACAACCTACAAGTGTAAAGAAACAACAACTTGCAAAGGTAGGTAAAGTAATAGGAATAATAATTCTAAAGAACATTTGGAAGGAGTTAGCACCATCAATTAATGCTGATTCTTCTAATTCTTTTGGAATACCTTCAAATGTTGTTTTAAATAATAATAAATTAAAAACATTAGATAATGAAATTAAGATAATACCAAAAATATTTTCAGTTAAATGGAAAGTATTCATTAAAATATAGATAGGTAAAATACCTGCAGAGAATAACATTGTAATAATAAATATAATCATTAATGGCTTCTTATATGGACAATCATCTTTAGATAATGGATAAGCAGCTAATGCCATTAATATATTAGAACCTAATGTTACAATAATAGTTATTATTGCTGTATTTTTAAATGAATTTAAGAAAATACCATCATCATAATCAAAAATAATATATTTAAAATATTTAAAAGTAATACCTAATTTAATGTTTCCTTCAGCATCAACAATTTTTGGTAAAAATACTACTTCATGTTTAGCTGCACCATCACTAAAAGCATTTGCAATTAAATATAATAATGGTATTACGATAGCTATAACTAAAATAGTCATTATAATCGCATTACCAATATTAAAAATTTTATCTGAAACTGGTAATTTAACTTTATTTTGTTTAGCAATTCTTCTTTCTTCTTTGTCAAAAATTCTAGCTAATTTTTTCTTTCTCGCATATGCTTTTTGCTTACGATTATATTCTTTTGTTTCTTTATATCTTTCAATAGAAACTTTTAAATTGGCAGAAGTTTTCTTAAAAAATGACTTTTTCTCACTCATATTATCACCTCTTACCATAAACTTCTTCCCATTTTCTTCTTAACTAGTGTATTACCACCAAGCATTAAGAATAAAGCAAGTAAACCTTGAACTACACTTATTGCGACAGTAAATGGAATATTATTTGCACTCTTTGTTAAGTCGAAAATATATGTACCTAAAATTTGTTCGTCATAAGTAATAGAACGAACTAAATTTAACATTGAATAAACTTGATCAAAACCTGCATCTAAAATATAAGTTATATTCATTACAAGTTGTAGCGCAATAACAGGTAAAATACCTGGAACCGTCAAATACCAAATTTGTTGAAATTTATTAGCACCATCAATAGTAGCAGCTTCGTAAAATTCTTTATCGATACTCATAATAGCAGCATAAAAGTATATAGAACCCCAACCTATTCCTTTCCATATAGATAAGAAAACGACTAAAAATTTAAAGTGATCATGGAAAAAGTATACTCTTTCTCCTCCTAATGATGAAATGAAATTATTGATTAAACCATTATCCAAACTCAATAAATTGTTCCAAATACCAATAGTAACTGGCCATGATAAGAAATTTGGTAAACATAAAATAATTAATAATAACTTTGAAATAGTTTGATTTTTAATTTCAGAAAGTAAGATAGCTAAAATAATACATAAAGGGAAAAATATTAATATTTTAGCAAAACTAATAATTAATGTATTTTTTAAAGCTGTAAGAACTTCTATATCATTAAATACATTAACAATATGAGACATTGTAAATGGTTCGGTTAATGTTTGATATAACCAGTTAGTTAAAGTAATATTTTCTTTAAATGCAAATACAATACCAGACATTGGAACATAACCAAATAATAAAGTTAATAATAAAGCTGGAATAATGAATAAAATAATTCCTTTATTCTTTTTGAAGTTCTTATGTTGTTTCGCAAAATATCCCATCTTCTTAGTATTTGTTTGAACCATAAGTTCACCTCATTTCTTATTTTGTTTTATTATCATACCATGCTTGAACGTTAGAACTTACTTCTTCAGTCCACCATTTTCTAACCCATATATCCATTAAAGATTTAAGATAATCATTATATTTATTATCATCTTTTGCATTTATTAATTTTTGTTCATATGTTAATACCCATGAACGAGATAAAATATCAATTTCACTCCATCCTTTAATATAAGGAGTCATAGACATTGCATTAGTTACAATATTATCATAATCAGTATCAACTAAGATAGTCCAACAATTATATGAAATCTCACTTATTTTCCATAATTCTTTAGCAACTTTTGGATTAACAGCAGTTTGATACATAGAAGTTGGTAAAATATCTTTATTATATTGCTTAGTAAGTTTTATATATTTATCTTCACCACTTATTTTTACTTTAATTGCATCTGGATCAGTTGAATCTACATAATTATAATGAACACCTTCATCGCCTAATCTATATCCTTCAAAAGCCTCATCTGTAATTCTTTGATCAATCCAATCGATAACATAAGCACCATATTCAGCCATATGCTTAGGAATACAAATATAATAACCAATAGATGCATAATTTAAAGTTTTAGGTTTTTCTTGTACTGCAGTTCCATGAGAACCATCTCCTCTAACATGTAAAGTCCAAGCGATTGAATTTCTTGCTTCTTCTTCAGATGCAAATTCATTACTTGTGGCTAATGCTGAAACTAAATTATTAATATTCCAATATGGAATATATCCACATCCTAAATTACCACGTGCAAAGTTTTGAACAATATCTGCACCTGTAAATCCTTCCCACTCTTTTGATAAAACTTGATCTCTTTGTAACTGATTTAACCATTTCATATATGGTTGATAATTTTCATGGTACATTACGTGAGTAACTTTACCTTCATCATTAACATAGAAATCTTTATTTAAATTAAATGCAGCAGCAAGAGGTTCAATATATGCTTGTGCAGCTTGCATAGCAAATGCACGATATGAATCATTACCTTCTTTGAAGTGTTCTCTTAATGCATAAAAGGCATCATGCACTTCGCTAAATGTTTCTGGTACTTTAGTAATACCAACTTCATTTAATTGTTTCATATTCCAAACAAGTGCTGAACTTATCATTTGTCCAAATCCTAGTTCTGGAATTGCATAAATTTTACCATCTTGAGTAACAGCATCCCAAGCTTCCTTAGGTACATTAGCCAAAATATTCTTACCAAATTTTTCTAAAGCAGGTTTTAAATCAACAAAATCACCTTGACTTACATATTGCATATAAGTACCTGATTCTAATTTTAGCATATGATATGGCAATGCCCCACCTAAAATATTTTGTACAATACCAGATTGGTCAGCTAACGCTTGTTCATATGTTACTTTATAACCTGTTAATTCCTCAAAATACTTAGTTGTTCTGCTATCTGCAAAATCACTATTAGACATACCTGAATTAGGATATAAGGTCTTTAATTCAATTTTATTATTTAAATCAACATTAAGATTAATTGAAGCCTTATCTTTATTTAGACTTTCAATATCACATGAAGCTGCACCGATACATGCAACAGTAAGTAAAGATAAGAAAGAAATTCTTTTTAATAATTTCATAATTTACCTCCTATTCTGGTCTTTTATAATGGTCTCCACCATCATAATAACAACTAAATGATAAATATCTATCTCCTGCTTTATATGGATTGCCACTTATATAAGTACCATCATTTTCATAGATACCACATTCCATACTTGCACAATCTCCACCTTGAGAAAAACCATAAATCATATTTTCACTACCAGGATAGAAATCTTCATATTGTGATTCATCGTAAGTATTTGATTCATTATATCTTGCAATCTTAACACCATCAAATAAAACATTTCTAAGAGATGCACCACATCTACCATTCCATACATTCATAATAACAGGACAATAACTTGCCGCAAGTAAGAATCTAAAATATTCTGTTGAACCTAAGAACATACTATTATGTTTTTCATTAATAGTAAATACTTGTTTAGTTCTTAGATTTGTAATATTTAAAATCCAACCATCAACTGTTTGATAACATTGGAAATGTAAATCATCAGCACCATTATATTCTCTTTTTTCTTCATCATATTCCATTGTTGTAACAGGTGTCCAACTTAAAACTTGGAAATTATCAGCTGTAGCATTATGATCAGGATGGTTACAATTTCTAACTAAGGCCCATACAACTTTACCTTCTCTTACAACCCCAATTAAACCTAAATCACTATGGAAATTACCACCAGCACCATTAATAAAGATATAAGCATTCCATGCACCGTTATCCATAGTTGGAGTATATGATGCTTCAGATAATCTAACATAGCATTCCATATAACCATAACCTTGTTTTACCCATTCGCCAGCTTCCATTTCTCCGCCTTTAGTAAACATATAGTTATAAGCACCAGAAGTTAATTCAAGAGGTATATCTTGATTTACATTAGTATTTTCATAATACTTAGTACCAAGCATTACATAACCAACACCTTGACCATCAACAATATAGCATTTACTTCTATTTTTTCCCCATGCTAATGCTTCTGTTCTTGGTTTTGAACCAACAAAATTAAGTCCATCGTAACACCAACAATCATTTTTAGATTGTCTTTGGAAAATTTTTAATTCTTTAGCATCTAAAACATACATTTTATTTTTAGAAGATGAATTTTCTCCAGCAGCTCTAATTGCATCAAACATAGTATTATATACACCAAATTCTGTACCATCAGAATTATAGACTTTATATGGTGAATAAGTTAAAGTACCTTCACAAACATAAGGACCATTATCATCAACAGGTGGTGTTATAGGATCTTCTGTTGGTGGAACTACCGTAGGAATGTCCTGAGTTGGTTCTTTTGTAGGTTCATTTTGTTTTTTATCACATGAAATAAAAACAAAAGATAAACATAAAATGATAAATAATAAACTTATTTTCTTAAATAATTTTCTCATATTTTTTCCTCCTTTTAAAATCATAAGACGTTATATCGAAATATAACGTCTATGAGATTAAATTTTATTCTGCTGGCTTAATATCAAATGAGAAGCCGTAAACATCCTTATTAGGTGTATCAAAATTATATGTTACACATGAAGGAGTATAAATAATTGTATGGAATCTTGCAGGATTTTCTGGATTTGAATTCATGATATCGTATGTACCTGCATATAATTCTGCAGTATTACCATATACAAAGTCATCTTTCATTTCTTCTAATACTGTAGCTTTAGCATCAGTTACAACTACATTTTCAAATTTAGCACCACACATATAATCAACTAATGTATTATCTGAAATAATATCAATACCACAAGTAAATCTAATAGTACCACATTGAGTTAATTTAGCAAATTCATAATCTTTAACAACAACTCTATCATTTCCAAAATCCATTGTTAATCTATGAACGATATAATCATCACCATCTTCATCTTGTAATGTCAATAATTCCATAGTTAAAATAACATCACCATCCGGTCTAAAACACTTTTCATTTTCATCCCATGTAGATGTTAAATAACAATTTTCATCATCCATAACAATACTTGAAGAGTTATTTGAAGTTTCACCACAATAATAATACCAGTTACCAGTAGATGTGTCACATCTTAAACCGTGGTTAGAAACATTGTAAGCATCAGTAGTAACAAAACCAACATATGCATAAGCACTATCACTTCCATCATAAGCAGGAGTGATTTTTGCTTCTGATAAATCTAAATGATATACAGACTTAGTAATACCAGAATAAGCTAACATATCAACTGTAGCATTTGCTTCAAGTTCCCAACATACATGATAAGGCATTACTTGACCAATACGGAATAAAGTAGGGTCACTATTAATTTTTATACAATCATATCCATTTGCATAATGAGAAACAGTACCATTAGCTGCAGCTTTATATACAGAAATTTGGTTTGTACCTCTTAATAAATTCCAATATCCATCTTCCCAGTAAATATATCTATTTAATGAATTACCATTATTGTAATACCAATACATATCTTGTGTATCTTCAGTATACATTTCATAATTAACAAATAATTTATCTTCTTTACCATCTTGTGCAACATAATCTTTTATATCACCATCATTTACACATGCATTAATTGCAGCATACATAGATGTATAAGAATCAATTTTTGTTCCATCTTCTGCATAGTGAGAATATACAGTTTCACGGTCATCAGTTCTAGTAGCAACAAATGTTTTAGCTTCTACTGTTTCTTCTACTGTAGGTTGTTCAGTAGGTCCTACTGGTGTTTTTGTAGGTTCACCAGAACCTGAATTGTTATTACATGCTGCTAAACTAACACCTAAAGTTACAGCACATAATAAACTTAAAAATTTTTTCATAAAAATTTCCTCCTATTTATACTTTTTAAAATTGTATACGTTTTCACAAATAATATTATACAAAATTTATGGCTTAATGTCAAACAATATCAATATATAATTAATTATATATTTGATATTATACTTCAAATAATAAGAAAAAAGACCAATAAAATTGGTCTAATTCCTTATTCAGCATAATAAGTAGAAATAACTTTTGTTTCTGAATTATATGATAATCTTAAATTAGGATCATATGCTAATCTACTATTTATACCCATTAATTCATTAGGACTTGAAATAGTTTGACTATAAATTAATCTACCAATAGTAAGTAACTGTTCTCCGTAAACAGTAATTGCAAAACCACCTTCAGGAACAACTAAATTATAATTATCATCTTTCATAACAATTGCAGGGTTAGTTTGATAATCTCTATCATCTTCATAAAATGGATGAGTATAATATAATGATGATTTTGGATCTCCATTACCGCTTTGTGGATAATAAACAGAATAAACAATTCTTCCTTCACTGTCTACTATGATGTATAACATAGCATTTGCTGAACACCAATTATTACCATTTTTAATCTTAAATCCAGGATTTTTCCATACTGATAAATATGAATTTTTATTAACAGCTAAAGCTTGAATTTGTCCTGGTTCTAATTGTAGTTGTTCAACTATTTCGATTACTAAAGTATTTTCTGTTGGATTATATATAAATTTATAAATATTATCAGTTTTATGTGAACATAAAAATACTCCCGAATCAAAATCTTCACTATATAACTTAGTAGACCAATCAGCACCTAATTGATCTCTAATTTCACCAGTAATACTTGTATTATTATAAGTTAATCTAGTGAATTCACTAGTTAATTCATCACCATAATAATCAATTGTTACACGGCCCCATAATCCTAACTGAGTAGTAAATGTATAGTTACCAGTTTCAGGATTATAACTTGCATTTCCGCTTCCGTTTGTAGCATTAAATACTAAACCTTTATTTTTAACAATTTCAACACATTGTTTTGTCGTAAAACTTAAATCTTCTTTAAATGTATATAAATTAGTTTTTCTTGGCGCATCATTATTAGCAAACAATTTAGAAAATCCTGTTTGAGGGCCAAATCCTAAAACTATATCATTCATTTTAACTTGGAAATATAAAGTATGAGCATGACCTACAAAATATGCTTTTGTACTTTTCTTTTCTACCATAACATCAAACAAACCATTATTTTTTGTTGGTCCACCTTCGATATCTTTTACAGTTATATTTTGATCGATTATAAATTCTGCACCATCATTTTTCTTAGCTTTTTCAAATGCAGTTATAAACTCTGGAATTTGAATATGTGAAAATACAACAGTAGGTATTACTTCATATAAATTACCTTCTTGGTTAGAATAAATTTCTTGTAATGCATCAATTTCAGATTTATACCACTCTATTTGTCCTTCAGTAATGGTTTGATAATAATTATTTGAATAATCATATTCACCTGAATCAAAAATAATAAAAGCACCAAGTAATTTTTCTTTATTTAAGTTATAAATAGGAACAGAAAAATTACCATATCTATCTTCATAACCTTCTTCTATATATCCATGCTTATATAATAAATATTTAGTATTAGCATTCACTAATGTATTAGATAAATCTTCTTTACGATATCCATTTGCATCACTTTCTGAATCGTGATTACCATAAAGCCAAATCCATGGAGTTTCATATTTTTCAATTAAATTTATAAATTCTGTAATACCTTTTACTCCTGTTTGTAATATATTATCTCCACTACAAACAATTAAATCAGGTTTTTCTGTTTCTACAAGATAGTCCATATACATTTTAGTTCTTTCTACCTTGTCATTATGCCAGTTTTTGCCTTCAACACCAAAATGAATATCAGCCATTTGTAAAACCTTTAATTCTTTATTTTCAGGAACACAAATATATAATTCTTTATTAATAGGTTCTGGAGTAGGTTCTGGGTCAGGAGTAGGCTCAGGATCTGGTGTAGGTTCTAGAGTTTTAGTTGGTTCAACAACTGGTTCTGTTTTTTCAGTTGGAATTATAGGTGTTGGAGTTTTATTTGTTTCTCCACATGAAACTAAAATAAGTAATAAACAAAAACATAAAATAAAACCAAATATATTTTTCATATAAACCTCCTATTTAAGTATTCCATAGGCACAGCCTATTTTTTTACCATTTAATAATGCTTTTTTAACTTTTCTTTGTAATGATGTATCTTCTTTAAAGTTGGCAACATTAAAATTGATATTTTCTTTAAATAGCCATTCAATAAAACCATAATCATCTTCTTCAAAATTTGTTATATTAAAATAACTTTGAAATAATAAAATATTACTATTTTCTTCTAAATATAATTTAAGGTTAGGTGATAATAGCCATGAATCACAAACCATTTTAAATTTACTATATTCTGGAAAATATGTATTAATAAATATTTTTGCATCTTTAAGTGAAACATCAATATTATCTTTAGTTAATTTGGCATCAGATGGAATATGAATACTAATCACATTATTTTCTAAATCAAATTCATATTCTAAAATGCCAATTCTAAATTCACTCATCCTTACTTGACGATAAGTCCACCAACTTCTATCAAAATAATACTTTCCAGTCTTGATATAACATTCATCTATAAATCTAGTAAAACATTTCATTGTATCAAAAAATATATCATCACTAATTCCTAATAATTGATATTTTTCATATACTTTTAAGCATGAAAGTAAATATATAGATAATATCTCAAAACTATTCCAATCATAAATTTTACATAATGCCTCATAAGTACCTATAGATTTTTCTAAATCTATTAAATTATCAATATATTTATTAAGTTCTTCTTTTTTTTCATTTATTAACGGCATAACTTTACAAATTATTTCTTTTTGTAAACAAATACCATCAAATAGTTCTTCTATTTTCATAATTAATCTAGTTTAGCAGTATGTTTAATATATCCACTTGAATTAGCAAGTAAATTATATTCAACAGTAAATTGTAAAACACTATGAGCAGGAACTATAACAACATATTCAAAACGATCTTGGATTCCTTCTCCATATGTAGTTGAAGCAGTACAGATAGTATATTGAGCTGTACCTTCAATATATTTGCCATCTTTATCTCTAATAAGTACAGCAACACTACCATTATTAGTAAACGAAATAGTAATCTTACGATCAGTAGATCCATGGTTGACAAACGTATAATTTTCCATATAATCAATCATCCAATTTCCAATATTTGCTGTCCAACCCAAGCCATCATAATGATCTGAATCTATACAAATAGGATTGCCATTTTTATCAACTGTATAGTACTTAGTCATATCAGTACCAACACCTGCATGACTGTTTTGAGGATTAATATGTGTAACCCAATCAGTTCTATTATTAACGTGTGGTACACTTAATATTTCACCATATGGAGTATTACCGTTTTCTTTAATATTTGCAGCATAATAATTTGTATAAGTAACAGGTAAATATTGTCCTTTAGTTAAATCACTAAATTCCCAAGTCAAATTAGCATCGACAACTCCATGACAATTATCATAACCAACATATTGTCTACCATATTCATGACCATCAGCTCCTACAGCAACATATCCTTGATGAGTATTATTATCTATTTGAACATTATCTGGATTTTTATATGCATAGAAACATCCTTCTACATTATCACCAATTACCTCAAATAATACAGCACCATTTGAACAACCACCACTTACTTTTCTATTAGCAGTTTTAAAGACATTTATTTTATTATATGAATCTGTTGTAGTACCACCCATAACATAAATATGTTTACCTGCAGGAATACGATAAGTTATAGGTTGATTATCAGGAGATTTAAAATCATTGCAAAAACCATAATATGCATATAAAGTTTTTAATTGAGATTCTGTATAATTAGCATAATTTTTCATTCTAAATTCAGTATTATAAAAATCTACCCATTCTTGTTCACCTAACCAACAACCAGGACCATCAAGTTGGAAGCCAATATTTTTAACAGTTACATAAATATCTTCAGTACCTTTGTTAATAACTTGGTAACCATAATAAAATGACCCTGTAATGTAATTATTATGTTCGAATGTAAAGAATACTTCTTTATTTGAAACATTCGTGCGTGTTAAAGCCTTATTTAAGCAAGAATCAGTTAATCTTTCAGGATTATTACAGTTTATATATAATCCTCCTTCTCGTTTAATGTAACTAACATTAGCATTTGTTAAAGGATCAGTACTAGATTTATCAACCGCTAATAAAGAATCACCATCAACTAAATTAATAGGATCATATGGTAATAAACTCTTATGCTCTACAAGTTCTACCTCATAACCAATAGTTTGAGCTTCAGTTCCTTTTGCAACAACATATAAAATATCATTTTTCTTTAAATCAATACTTTCTTTTGATGTAGGTACTACTGTTATAATTTCTTTACCATCTTTATCATAAATTTCAACAGTGGTATATTTATTAGCTTTTATTTTATATGTATCATCATATGGAGCTATTTGTTTTAAATAATGAACAAGACTAGCTTCAGTACCTGATTTATAAGATGAAAATCTTAAATTTTTCAAGTTATTAAATAAACTTAAATCAATTGTTTTAATTTCTGGATTCACAGTAACACCTCCCGTAGTTTTATCATCTGGAATATTGTTAGTATTACAACCTAACAAACCAAACATACATAATCCTAAAATTATAAATCTTAAATATTTCATATTTTTATTTCCTTTCTTTAACTGTTAATGCAACTTCAAACATTCTAACCCAAGGCATGTAACAATCAACTATTTCATATTCATCAAAAACACATAATGCATCTTCTTTAATTTTGTTATTAATTTCTTCTTCTACCATTTGGCTAACTATACCACGTTTTTCTCCACTATTAAAGTAACCTAGTCCAATATCTGCTAATTTATTATCAACTATATATCCTCTAGCATGACCCATATACCCAATATCTTCGTAGACTCTTAAAGCTAGATGTTTTCTTAATGATTTTGTATAACCATTATGAATATTTATAATCAAATGAGCAAGTGAAGTGCCTAAAGTATTACTTGATGTATTCCATCCAGCATATCCAGCTAAATCAAAGAAAATACCTTCATCACATAATAATTTAACTAACTGTATATCACCTCTATTAATTTTAGCAACATCAGCTATAGATACTTTTTTACCAGCTAAAATATATTCTTTAATCTTTTTAACAAATCCATTAGTATCTCTTACTTCACCTTGTAAAATATCACAATGATCTAAAGTAATATTAGCATCTTCTAAATCTAGAGTTGGTGTGTTAAACATTAAAATGCCATCTGCTTCACTGATACTATCGCATAAAATTGATCCACTAGATTTAAGTTGTAAATTAATTGTCTTATAAATTTCTCTATCCTCAAACATAGGAACAAATAAATGTCCTTTAGGTGTGGCATATTCAACATATATTTTAGGAGTTTTACCATTAATAGCATTAATCATTCTAGCAATTAATACCATTCCAACTTCATCCGCACCAGGATATATTAATATTTCATTTTCTAAACCCATATTCTTAACTTCTTTTGCAATCTTTAACTGATCTAAAGAAATTAAACCATAAAGTGAACTATCATCTTGAGGAAAAACTAAAAAGTCGATTGTTTTATCAAAAAGCAATTTAACAACTTCAATATTCATATCTGAATTAATAGTTCTTCTTTTACAATATTCTTCAAAATAACCTTTACATTTACTATAATGATAATCTAGTTCACTTTTTTCTTGTTCGCTTGCAACTCCCAAAGAAATTTTATGAGAAATTTCTCCATATTTAAAAATATTATATCCACAAAATTCATAATAATCAGGTTCTTCATCACCACTATTATATTGAGGACATCTCATAATTAATGAGAATGCAAAAATCTTTAATGTAGGGTTTATTTTCCTAATTTTTTTAATTAAAGATAATCTCTCACATAATTCATCTTTATTCATATTATGAAGTCTTGAAGGAACAATTCCTCCATATAACAACATATCAATTGATAAGACTAAACCATAACAATTACTAATATTATTTAAAATATATTTACTTAATAATTCATAATTTGCAGGTTTTTTCTTATTACCTAATATAGATAACGGTGGAGATATTAAATTAATATTTTCATCATCTTCTAGCATAAAATTTGCAAAATTATAATTACATGGTCTTTCATCTAAAGAAATATACATTATTTTTTTCATAAAATACCTCTATTACATAATCTCTTATTTTATATTATACTATAAAATAAAAACGTTTTCTATTGTTTTTAACAATAAAAAACGTTATAAATTATTTAATATAAATAGCAAACATATAAAGCATTAGAAACCCATCTTCTTTCAAACAAGTCTCGACCTTTAATTATTATGTAATCTTCATAAACTTCAATAAAATTACACATTCCACCAACAGTGTATTCATATTCATCATCCATCAGATAAGCAACAGATGCATTATTAACATAATTAGCATTTAAACCATGCCCAAAATAAGTACTTCTATAACATTCTAAAGAATAATGAGTATGACCTGTAAAAACAACTACATTAGGATAATCCTTTAATAATTCCTTAATCTGTTCAGCAACATTATTCATACCATTCCAATTTTGATTAGGTAAAGAACCTGATGTTGTATTATAAAATGGTTGATGAACAAATATATAAGCAAATTCACTTTTATCAATCTTAGTAAGTTCTTCTTTAAACCAATTCATCTGATCTTCATATATAGCACCTTGTGTGGTTTTTTCATCTGATGATAAGAATATATATTTATGATCATTAACATCGATAGAATAATATGAATTTTCCATTCCAGTTACATCTTTAAAATAATCAATACCAGCATCAAAACCACCAATACTATCAGAAAAATACATATAATCGTGATTACCTACTGTATAATAAATACTAGGAATATTATCTTTAAATACTTCTTTTAAAATTTTAAATAAATGTGCATAATGATCAACACTACCCATATCTGTGTTATCGCCTACTGTAAATATACCACTAGTATTACCTGATAAACATTTTATATCATTTAAAGCATTGAAAAAGTGACTTGACCAATAACCATATTGTGGATTTGCATGAATATCTGATAAAACTTGGAAATTATATTTATATCTTGATTGTTTTAACTTTAATTCATTATTGATATCAATAAAATATGAACTACTTCTTCCTTCAGGAATATAAACTTCTATTTGATTTACTTCATCTGGAATGTAAAGATTTTCATTAAATTCAATTGTAAAATCATTAACATTTTCTTTACTTACTCTTGCTAGATCAGTATATTCTGTTAATCGTTTACCATCTTTTGCATAATATAATACATAAGTTAATTTTGATTTATCACTAGGATAAATAGTAATACTAAATTTAGTCTTTTTTCCTTCAATAGTATAATTAATTTTAGCATTATTTATTTTATAATCAGAATTATCATTATCGATTTCAAATTCTACTCGATCAAATAAATAAGAAGTTTTATTGTTATATAAACAAGCACAGTATTCACCTGGAGAAAGTTCTAAATCACTAATACTAAAACTTAAATTTGTATTTGTTGCAACTTTTAATCTCTTATGAGGAACACCATTATCTGGTTCTTTATTATAATCAAAAATGCCGACATAATCATTACTATTAGCACCTTTTATTTCTACATTAATAGTATCAGTGATTTCATAAAATTCTTTATCTAAGCTAATAGATGCTAAATTATAATCTAATGGAGTAAAAGGATTACTATAATATATTTCTTCTTTAGGAGTTTCAACATCTTCTATAGTTTTATCAGGAATAGTAGGAATTTCATCTTTTTTATCATTACAAGAACTTAAAAACAAGCTAAACAAAATTAATAAAATAATAAAATAAAATCTTTTCAAATATAACACATCCTAACTTAAAGTAACCCAATGTGTCACATTACCATATGAACAAGCTACTAAAATATATTGTAAAGTAATTTGAGTAATACTATGAGGTGGAATAAACAAACTATAATCATAATTTAAATTAGCTTGCCGCTCTCCTAAACCTACTTATTTCTATATAATAATATGCAATTGATAGATTTAGGTAAATAACATCCGTTATTTGTTTAATTCCAGCCACTTACTCTTTGCTTTCGCAAATTATAATTTGCTGTATATAAAGGCTTAGATAAATCTATTCCTTT
>JBGVRA010000119.1:0-1518 GCA_045127955.1 Anaeroplasmataceae bacterium | reverse complement strand
AAAAGGCTCTTTAAAATCTGATGGGGTTTTATGGGGTCAACAAAAATAAATAGGCTTCAAATCTGATGGGGTCAAAATTAAGCAATCTATAATTAAATAGGTTGCTTTTTATTTTGTTTATTACTGCTCATATATAATAATCTTTTTCTTAATCTTTTAAAATTACTATATCCATATCCAACATCTATTAATGTTTGAATATAATTGTTATTTGATTCGGCCATTGCATTAGTTAGAACGACTCCATATGTGTTTTTGGAATAGCCATTAATTATTTCTTTACGCCAGTTTTTAAATGTATTGGATATATTAACAATTTCTTTAATGTTAGAATTTTCATATTTGTTTATAAAAAAATCTATCTTAGATTCAGTTTCTTTATATTCATGCAGTTTTAGCATATAATTAGAAAATTCTTCTTTACACCAATATGCGTAGAATAAATCTGGATATGCTCTTAAAACCATATCTATATCGTCTAATGTATAGTAAATCACACCAGTTTTTTTATTTATATATGTGGACTCTTTTAAATCAAATCGATTTTTAAGAAATAAGCTCCAATTCTTCTTTAAATATTTATATGCTTTCGTATCAGTAGGATAATTTTTCATTATTCTAATTCTTATTTGTTGAATAGCTTCAGTAAATAATTTCACAACATGGAAATGATCTATAATATGAACTGCATTTTTAAAAAACATTTTTTTAATAACTCTATATGTTTCATTCATATCCGTTATATAATATTTAACATTGGTTCTTTCTGTATATGAAATGGTTTTAAAATAAGCTTCTAAATATACTTTTCTACGAGACTCAATTATATCTATAATTTCTGTTGTGAAAGGATTTGATATTACACATGGGTATTTTCCAATAGAAGTGTTTGCGTTTGAAAAGTGAAACTCATCAATACAAATAACTTTTCCTAAAGGTAATCTAGTTGGTTCTGGTAATTCATCAAAAACATTTATAACTGTCTGTGTTGAAACGTCTAACATTTTTGAAATATAACTAAATGAAACAGGATCTAAGGTCATTAACTTAATATTTTCAATAACTTTTTTTGATATACTTTTATTATCATCGTAAAGTTTGAATTGTTGTTTAAATGATTTTTTGCAGTTCTTGCAAATGTATCTTCTGACTTTAATGTTTATATAAAGTTTTTTCTTAATGATAATACTATTTTTGATTTTAACATTATAATAATCTTTGATATTTATTTGATTATTAAAACAAAAAGGACAAACAGATGGCCTGTTGTCCTTAAGTTCAATATCTATGTAATAAATATTATCTGTATCATTTATTACAGAAAATGATAAAACTGTTTCACTTGGAATAGATAAAAGTGATAAGATATAATTGGAATCTAACATAGGTTCTAGCCTCCTTATAATGTGTTTAGCAATTATATTATAATGGAGGTTTTTAATTTGTTAAAAGCTTTAAAATCTAGTGGGGTCATTAATTTTTAATTTTTGATAAAACCCCATCAGATTTTAAAGAACC
>JBGVRA010000118.1:0-8536 GCA_045127955.1 Anaeroplasmataceae bacterium | reverse complement strand
AAGTCTCTGTACGAGATAAGTATTGATGTGTATAATTGAACTTTTTATTCATTTTTTGAATACACAATGGAAAATGAGAAGGAGCAAGGTATATTTCAACCTTGCTCCTATGGGATATATGCTATTTAGTTCAACAAATTGGAATTTATCTTCTTCCTATATAACGAAAAACTTTATACTTATATGTTATATATTTTTCTCCAAAAGTTTTCTCTAAATATTTTTCTTCTTGAAGTATTTGAAAATGTAACATTACAATAGCAAATAATGAAAAAATTATTGTTAAAACATTACAGTATAATAAACAAATCCCAATATACATTAAATCAAAACCCACAAATGCTGGATTTCTACTTATTTTATAAATTCCATTAGAAACAAATTCTGTGTTGTCTTCGCTTGGAATACCTGCTCTCCAACTATTCTTCATTGTTATTATAGATATTAAAAATAATATATCTCCTAATATTCCAACTAAAAAGCCAATAAATCTAATGTTATCATTTAATATAGTTAAATCAAGTATAATTGAAATTAATTGTATTGGAACAATTACAAGTGTTGCAATAGACAGTAAAATTTCAACAGCTCTAACATGTTGATTTTTCCCTTTTCCAAGTTGTCTTGTTTTAATTCCCTGTCTTTTTTGAATAATCATTTTGCCAAAATAAATACTATAAAATAAAATCATTATCAATAATGCAAAAATTTTATAAATCATTTTTACCTCCTCCACAAATTCTTATTTGTTTAACTGTTTTATTACCTATATAGACAGAAAATTAGCAAAAAGTTCTATTTTCCGTCTATATTATAGCATACTTTTTCTCATTTGTCACGATACAGAGATAAAATTAACAGAATTCTTAACTTAACATACCTTTTAAGTCAAAGGATATGGGTTTTTCCTTGAACTTATTGAGTGGTATCTTTTTAGCCTGATTGGATAACAGAGTGATTATGTCATAGGCTTGTTCAAGGTAAGGTTTATGCTTATTCTTCTCAATCCAATAGAACAGAGCCAAGTAATAGTCAAGAAACTTGGAACTAACACCATGATACAGATACATAAAATCACTTATATTGTGGTGATACCCATTGATATGACCAAGACTATATCCACCGCTTGTATGCTTTCCGCTTGGGATTTGCTTTAATGGTATCTTGTGCTTGTTTGCTACGGTCTTATATGCTCTGTGGCTGTCTGTAATCAAAACAGTATCTTCCGTAAAGTGTGGTAAAAGTGTTTTTTCAATATGACTTGCCCATATTCTGCCAACACAAACAGTTTGCAAGAAATGGTTATTATTTCTATCAACACAAGACAAACAACATACTTGCTGATTGCTGATACCTCTCTTTTTCTTCTGCTGTTCATTCAATGTCTTCAAGACCTGAATAATTTTCTCTGTATCCATACCATTTAGGGCATTTGAGAACTTTTCTTGCGATTTTAAATCATCGTAATTGACGTAGTTAAGCAACTCATTTCTAACCTGTTCTTCATTATCATTAAGAACTTGTAAGAAAGCACTATCAAAACCTTGTTTCTCAATATATTCAAGTTTCTGTTTGTAATTTCTATGAGTATATGGCATTCTGCCAAGTGTATTCAAGAAAAATATTGGGTCTTTTATATCCTTGAAAGATAAAGGATAGTAATACTCGTCACTCTCTGCTAAACTCTTGAAATCGTCTTGATTGCACACAAACTGATGAAGAACAGAACATATCCTGTGTCTGTTGTGTAATACTGTCTGCTTGTTGATACCAAGTTCTTTTGCTATGGTACGGCAACTCTCACCTTGTAAAGTCAACTTGATAAGTTCAATCAACTTTGCAATAGATAATTTGGAGCGAAAGACAACGGTACCAATGGTATCCCCAAAGGTTCTTGCACAATCTTTGCATTTGTATCTCTGTCTGCCATTTTTTGTACCATTCTTGATAATGTTAATTGAACCACAAACAGGACAAACAACAGTATCTAAATCCTTATTTGCAGAATAACTCCTACGTTCTCTGCAACATTGAAGAAAGACTTTTTCTTCCTTTGTAAGTTTAGGCTTTGCATTTCTCTTTGTTTGCAAAATAGACAATAACTCCAGAATTTGCTCGTCTGTAAGGTTTGCAAAAGAGATTTGTTTTTGAATATCACTAAAATTAGAATTAAAACCAGTCATAAAAAGTTCCTCCACAAAATGTATTTGTAAAAGAACGTAATTTTTTATGTTAGTAACAATTCTATTTATGCATATTTATATTTAAAATTGTATATTTTTTGTTTATCAATACTCATGTAGGACAGAGACTAAATAAATGTAATAACAAAGAATTTGATATTGTGTTAGTAAAAGGAATATATCACATTACTAGGGAAACTTTAAAGTTTATAGAGATTGAAAAAGAATTATTGGATAGTGATGTAGTTATCTATTCTCAAGAATTAGATTCTGAGGTTAGCATCATTAATTCACTAAATGAAAGAAATGTTGAGGCATTGCTATCTTTCTTAACATCTAAGATTACAGAAGATGAAGCAAGAACTGAAAGATATAATGAAATGCAACTTCGATTAGAAACTATTCAAAGAATGAGATGGATCATAAGTGAAGGTATTGTTGAAATTGTAGAACATGATTATTTGATACAGGCATATGAAATACTAAATGATGTAGAAAAAGATGCATGGGAATACATAAACACTGGTAAATTTTAGGAGGAATTATAATGAAGAAATATGAATATAAAACAGTAAATTTATTTTTAACACCAATGGATTCTGAAGTATCTCAATATGAAATAGATAAAAAATGCAATGAAATGGGACAAGCAGGTTGGGAACTTGTTCGATTTGAAATATATAATGGATGTAATATAATGCTAATATTTAAAAAGTAAGAAATGTGGTTTAAAAACGAATGGAAAAAAAAGATTTAAATTTAATTATAAAAAATAAAAATAATAAAGTGGATGTTCCTACAATTATATTAAAGGAAGATTGACAAATAATGGTTTAATTTGCAATGATAATGTATAACTAATATGTGAATCCAGGTTCTATTCTTTTAAAAAATGTTGAAAAAAAGATAAATATGTTAAATCATGTTCAAAATAATTGTAATTAGATATTTTTTTTGATATAATATTGATGTGACAAATGTGTCATACCCTTAATGATTTTCATAAATTACCTAAGGGATTAAATAGATTATTATTGTCTCCTTAGTTTTAAGGAGCTTTTCTTTTTTGAGAAAAGCAAGCGAATTTATGAAAAATAAAACTTATTTGCTGTTAAGAGTGATACTATGATTAAAATAGGATTTTTGCTTTGAAAATTTATTTGATTGAATAAACATCTTTATCAATTAAATTGAAAATGCTAAATATTCAAAAAACACAAAAATAATTAAAAAAATAAAGGAGATGGCAATATGGCAATTATACCTCAAATTTATAATGATGCAGTTGTTGCAATAGGAGCATTAAAAAAAGACGGAAGCAAAGTATGGTATGCAACAGGCTTTGTTGTTGCACGAAAAAATGAAGAAGGTGGATATAATACATTTTTAGTTAGTAACAAGCATGTTTTTGATGATGGAAGTAAAAGTATTCTTTTGCGATTTAATATATCTGGAAAAATTGATGCTAAAGATTACGTTGCGAAATTAATTGATGATCAAGGAAATAAGGGGTTCTCAGTACATCCCCAAAGTGATGTGGCGTGCTTACTTTTGAATCAAAATATTCTTAGTACAGATCTTGGTAGTCTTAGTGCTTTCGATTTGGAAGAATTGTCTCTTACTAGAAAACAGATGATTGAGAATGATGTTATTGAAGGTTCTATAATTTATTCACTTGGGTTTCCTTCTGGATTGGTTGGAATTGATTCGAAAGTTCCTTTGTGTAGAATGGGTTGCATTGCCAAAATAAAAGAGCAATATTATGAAAATGGATATTTACTTGATATTCAAAATTTTCCTGGTAGCTCTGGTAGTCCTGTAATCAATCGTATTGAAGCAAATCACTTACAGGGAACAAAAGTGTATAATTCGACCAAATTAATTGGTATTATGGCTAAATACATACCTTATCGTGATGTATTAGTTAGTAGACAAACAGGTATAGATATGCAAATTGTACAAGAAAATAGCGGCATTGCTGTAGCATATGATGTGGATTCAATTAAAGAAACTGTGGAAATTGAGTTTTCTCGTGTTAAATCTTTAACCATTAAAGTTGAGGCTAACGATAAAGACCCGGCTATAAAATAGAATAAACAAAATAATTTAATATATATATTCATTTAAAACATTGTCTTCATATAAATAGTAGTTATTAGAGGGTTGATGGAACAATAATACTTGCGAAAGAAGATTTTGAATCATCTTAGATGGAAATTAAATTTTCTATAATAATGAGTATATAAACAAATTGATTAAAATAAAAATGAACCTAGAATATTTGAAATATCCTGGGTTTATTTTTATAAATGAGAAAGAATTGCCAGTCATTGTGAAATGCCTATAGGTTCAGGAGTGTTTGTTGCGTTACATGATGTTAAAATAATAATAAAAAATAACAATATTAAATAAAGTTTTTTCATAAATATCTCCTTTGTTTTTTCTTAACATATAATAATAGAATTTTGCAAGTCTATTATATCACAAAACACTAATAAAGTATATTAGAACAAAAGTAATTAATTCCCGCTCTTCACTATCACAGTAATAGTTTGAAAATTCTTATAGGCTTGAGCTCATTTAGTTTCCAAATTAACAACTGTGTTAGGCAAAAATCATAGAATTAGCTTTTTTAATGAAATATAAATATTACACCAAGCCTCAATATTACCACGAGAATAAACAATTTTTTAATATATGACTATAAACATCTATATTAATAATAAAATTAAACATTAAAAATAAATCAATAACCAATACAAAAGTTATAAAAATTAATAACAATATATTATACAACTTATATTTTCCGTTTTTAATAACAATATTATAGATTAATAAACCTATTAATCCTCCAAAAGTATTAACAATTAAATCACTTAACATAAATGCTCCTATAATAGTTATTAATTGAAAAATCTCAATAATAAAAGAAAATACAAAGGTAATTAAGAAAACACCTAATATTCTATTATTAGAACAAAAGTGCGAAATAAATATTCCAAATGGAATAAAAACTACCATATTTAATAAATCTAATAATAATGCTTTTTCTAATTCACCTAACTGAATTTCAATTTGATAAAATTCTACAATTTTTAATCCTCTTACAAATCTTTCATTTAAATTCAAAGACGATAAAAAATCATAATTAGCTATTAAATCATTAGGAATTATAGACTTAAACATAACACTCAAAATCAAAAATATTATAAATAGAATAAGTGATAATTTTATTAACAAATTAAATCTTATTTTATCATCATATTTATACTCACTTAATTCTAAATTTTTTTTTATTTTATTCATTTTGATCACTCCTCGTATAATAGTAATTATAAGAATTGGATACTCTAACAACACTTATATCATTTCTTCTAAAAATGTAAATAAAATTAATAAAGATATAACGAAATTATTTCTCTAACTGTCAGTTTAAGACGAAAAAATAGTTATTAATAGTAGGAACTATTATTACTCCACCAGTAACCAGTGAATATTGAATTGAAGATTGAACATGAAGTAACAAAATAGCTAATAAATAATAAGTTATTTTATGTGAACTACTCTGCAAATAATTAACCATAAAATATTATATAAAACAATTTAAATATTTACAATAAAGAAAAATTAAACCCACAAATCCAAACAAGAATCTTACTAGTATTTTTTAAAATATAATGTTATAATAAAAATAATGAAAGAAGGCGATTCAAATGAAAAAATACTTAGTTTTATTTTTAAGTGCTATACTTTGTTTAACAGCATGTAACAAAAAAGACGGAAATGACGATATTTATATTGAAAAAGAACCAGTGTTAGTAGATGATAAAGAATTAATGACTTATGATGAGTTACCTATGTTCTATGATAATAAAATGACAGTAAATGGCAAAGACGCTCCCGATCCATTTATAATGCGATATAACGGATATTATTATTTATATGCAACTAATGGTTCTAGATATTTACTAGGTTACAAATCAGAAGATTTATACAATTGGGAACCAGTTGATAATGGTGAATTAAATCCTGGTTACGTTTATGATTATTCATACGATTTTAATGGACCAACAGCTTCAACTCCATACGCACCAGAAGTAATATATTTTAATGGTAAATTCTATATGATAACATCTCCAGCAGGGCAAGGACATTTCATCTTAGAAAGTGATTCTCCTGAAGGTCCTTTTACCGCAACAACCACTAACTTTGGTTTATCAATAGATGGTCATCATTTTATAGACGGTAAAGACGAAAAAATATATCTATTCACTGCCGGCTCAAGTGGAATAAGAGGATACGAAGTTGAAGATGATATGTACACTATAAAAATTGAAAACGGAAAAGTTTGTCAAAATACGTACCTTAAATGTATGGTTGGGGCATGGACTGAAGGACCATATATGCTACAAAGAAATGGAAACTACTATCTAACATACACAGGAACTCATTTCCTTTCTGCTTCATATCGTGTTAATTATGGCTATGGTGATAAAGAAAAGAATATTGATAATATAGCATCTATAAAAGAACAAGATACTCTTTTATTATCAACAAAAGATGACTTTAGAGGTTTAGGACATTCTTCTACTGTTTTAGGTCCTGATATGGATAGTTACTATATTGTTTATCATAACTTAGAAACAAGTAATAAACGTAATTTAAATTTTTCTAGATTATCATTTAATGGTTCTAAAATGGTTGCAGATAACGTTAAAACAAAAAATAATCCTGGATTTAATCTTCCTGAATTCTCATCTTTTGATGATGCAGGATATGAAAAAGTAAATGATAAAATGTTATCTGATTTATCTTCTAGTGACACTTTTACTGTTGAATTTAACGTTACCGGTGAAGGAAAAATGATTTTCTCTTATATAGATGAAAAGAATTATTCTTATATTGAATTTATAAATAATACTATTACAATAAATAAAATTAAAAACGGAGCTTTAAAACAAATCCATTCAATTCAATTAATAAGAGAATATAATACGGAAGTAAATCACACTTTTAGATTACAATATCATAAAGGTAAAATGTCTTTATTCTTCGACACTATGGAAAAAGCATATGATATAGATTCTTATTTTACAGGCGGTAAAATAGGTTATTTCTGTGATTCTTTTGCTGAAATTGGATATACTGCATTTTCTAATGTTGCTTTAGGAAGTAGTGATAAATTATCATATAATACCCAAGTATCTTTAGCAAACGCATATGATGATAAATTATCATATATAACTAAAAATAGTGGTTTAGAACATACTGGATCAAAAGAAGGACATTATGTTCAAGCAAATAGTTATAATTTAATTCTTAAAAATAAAGACGATAGAGCTACATATAGAACATATCTAGAAAATGATACCTACAGCATCGACTTAAGAATTCCAGCCAAATATGCAGGAAGTAAACTTGGATTAAGGTTTGATGCCGGAAAAATCATTGAAATCAATTTACCAAATACGCCATCAAATAAATTTGTTGACGGAGATATATTAGTTTCTTTGGGTACTTTTGATATAAGTGAAGGACAACATAATATTTCTATTTATAATATAGGAGAAGAAATTGGTTATTCAGAAATACAATATAATCCAGTCTGTGAAAATGAATTAGATGTAACTTTTAACACTTCATTTAATGATTTAAAATTCTTTAAGAAAAATAAAATAAATTTATCTGAAAAAGGTTTTTCTACTGATAATCAAGATGTTTGTGGTTTAATCTCAAAAGAGGATTACTTTAATTTTAATATAGAAGCAACATTAGCAATTAACGAATTAACAAGTGGTGGATATGCTGGTATAATTTTTAACGCTACTGCTTACTCTAATTATCCTTCTGCTGATGCTGATGGTATAAACTATTCTCATCCATACCGTGGATTCTTATTGTCATTTGAAAATGGAGAACTATATCTAAAATATATTGAATTTAAAAAACATACAATTTTAGCTAGAACATCATTTGATTATAATTATGGAGAAGAAATAAATATTAAAATCATTCAAAATAATAATAACTATATTATTTATATAAATGATGAAGAAACATTTAATATTAACGCTAATACATATAGTTTAAGTGGTGGTGTTGGTGTTTTTGCATCTAAGGCAGACGCTGAATTTAAATCTTTAAAAGTTAATGTTAATGAATAAGATATATATTTATTAACATTTGATAATATAAAAAAAGACACACTTAGGGTGAACTGGCTCTAAAAAAGTAGACATTTCAAAAAAAAGACCCCTAATCCTTCATTAAATTGAACTTAATGAAGGATTTTTGTGTTATCATAATATAAAATATATTATATTAAGGTGATACAATGTCGAATAAAATTTTTA
>JBGVRA010000117.1:0-12457 GCA_045127955.1 Anaeroplasmataceae bacterium | reverse complement strand
TATTATCCGCCACTCACCTCTTCGTGTTTTGTAGTGTACTACTATCTACGAGTAAATTATAACAAAAATTGGCTCGCTTAACAATTACTTTAATAAGGTGTTTGTGGGCGAAGCAGATGGAGGAAAAAATGAAAATTAAAGATATCGCAGAAGCATTACATTTATCAGTATCAACAGTATCAAAAGCTTTAAACGGAGCATTTGACGTATCAAAAGAAACAAAAGAATTAGTTTTAGAATATGCTAAAGCTAACGGTTATAAATCAAGAGATGAAAGATTAACCGTAAAAAAAGTAAGAAGATTATGTTACATTTATGATTACATAGGTGCCCAATCTCAAAATAATATAATAATGCCACTATCTCAAGCATTCGCCAAATACGCAAGAGAAAGCAATTTTGAGGTTATCCAAACACCAGTTGAAATGATAAAAACAAACTATGATAAATACATGAAAATGAATAATTTTGATGGTGCTTTTATAGCAGGATTAAACGCTAAAAGCCCACTTTTAGAAGAATTAAAAAATACCGATATTCCTACTGTTTTATACGACAATGTCCTTGTTGGAGATAAAATAGCTACAATTAACAATGAAAGTATAAACACAATTTGTAAGATAGTAACAATGTTATATAAAGCTGGCCATAGAAAAATCGGATTTATCCACGGAGATAAAAATTCTTTCGTATCAAACGAAAGATTTGCAGGATACATCACAGGCCAAGTAATGAATGGTTTATCATACGAACCTAAATATGTTTATTTCGGTAAATTTTCTGAACATTCTGGTTATGAAGCAGCAGATTATTTCATTAATACTGATGTTACCGCTATCGTTTGTGCATCTGATGTTATTGCTATTGGATTAATGAAAGGTTTAGAAAAAAATGGTGTTTCTGTACCTAAAGATATTTCAGTTACAGGATATGATGATTTAGATATATCTAGATATGTAAAACCATCTTTAACAACGGTTAAACAAGACCTAGATTTAATTGGTGAAAAAGCCTTATCTACACTATTATCCATGATGATGAATAGATCATCTCAAAGAATTGTTATCAATGGTGAAATAAAGGTAAGAGAATCTACAAGTATAGCTAAAACAAAATTAAAAGAAGAGAAAAACAATTAAGAGACCTGAAATTCAGGTCTCTTTACTCTTTTTCAATCATATTTAAATCTTTATGAATAACATTTAAAGGTTCTTTAAAATTATCACTTGGTTCAATATAATTAGGACAAACTAAAACATTTTTTTCACTATCAAAATAAAAACCAGCATAATATACATTTTCACCTTGTAAACAAAAATCAGGTAATTTATTTAAAGTATCTTCATCATATTTTAAAAACAATTCAACACCAATAAATTTCTTACATTTCTCTAACTCTTTATTAGAAGATTTAGAAGGAGTTTCTTCTTGATTAAAATACTTTTCAAAGTCTTTAACAAAAACTATTTTATAAGCAACTTCACCCATAACCTTTAAATAATTATGACCATAAACTGCTTCTTTTTGTCTATATCCTAACTTTTTTAAGGTTACTTCTATTCCCTTAGAAAATTCATATTCTTTTTTATCATAATCAATCGGTTTAGCTTTAAATTTAAAAGTTCTTGAAGTGGCAACTTGAATAGCTATTGTCATAATAATAAAATCAGCAGCAATTAAAACAATAACAACATCAGTCCAAAAACCTTCAGTTTGAGTAACACCAAAAACTAGTGCACACCCAACAACAAATAATATAGCTATACCTATCCATAAATATTTTACTTTTATTTTTCCCATAATTTCACCTAATCTTTATATGGATCTATTGCAGTCAAATCAAAGAAAATAGCTTCAGCGTATTTTTCGTATAACGAATAAAACTTAGGAACAGGTCTATAATATTCTAAACCAACTTTTTCATAATCAAAAATCAAAACTTGATTAAATTCTGTTTTCGTATTAACTCTTGGAGCTCTTGCGATATACATATTATTTAAAGTCTTATGTTGATAAACAGCAATATTAACATAAGAATTACCTTCTTCTATACCTTTTTCTGAAATCAAATCTTTCATTTTTCCATATGTATAATCTTCAGGATAATAAGTTCCATCATCGATCAATGTAATTACAAAAATAGTCCCTCTAAAATTTCTAGAATAAACATGGACAAATTCATTTTCAAAAATTAAAGTATTCTTAGCATAAATTAAAGAAAAACCTAACGCATCGTATGGTTTAGTATCATAAAATCCTAAATATTCTTTTTTTTCTTTCTTTTTAAATAAACCCATAATATAACTTCTTTCTTTATAATAATAACAATATAATTATAACATTTAAAACATCTATTTAAAAGAAATATTTACACTAGTTAAATAGATAAATCTATGATAAACTATTTAAAAGGAGTGATTTTATGATTCCACCATATATAAATAAAAATGCAAAAATATATTTAGTAGCACCATCATTCGGTTGTACAACATCTCCATACAAAGAAAGATTAGAAAAAACACTTATCACACTTCCTAAAAAAGGTCACGAAGTTATCATTGGACCTAATTGCTTTTTAAGCGAAGGAAAATGCGCATCAAACACCAAAGAATTAAGAGCTAAAGAATTTATGGATGCTTACGAAAGCGATGCTGATGTCATCTTATCAGTTGGTGGCGGAGAAATGATGGTAGAAATCTTAGATTATATTGATTTTGAAAAAATAAAAAAACTACCCCCAAAGTGGTTTGTAGGTTTTTCAGATAACACCAACCTTACCTTTACCCTAACAACAATTGCAGGACTAACAACTATCTATGGACCTTGTGCTGGCGCTTTCCACTTTAATAAATATTCATATGATGTTAAAGCTTGTTATGATATGCTCCAAGGAAAACAAAATTTTAAGGGTTTTTATCTTTTTGAAAGTAAAAAGAAAAATGAATACCCTTTAGCTAACTATCATTTAACAAGAAAAAAAATAATAACACCATACAATTACAAAACAAGTTTTACTGGAACAATCATAGGTGGTAATTTAGATATTTTACAAAACTTATGTGGAACACCATATGATAAAATGAAAGAATATGCCCAAAATCATAAAGAAGGAATAATCTTTTATTTTGAAGCTTGTGATCTTTCACCACTTGGAATTAAAAGAGCTTTACTACAACTAAAAAGAGCTGGTTGGTTTACTAACGTTAAAGGATTCTTATCAGGAAGACCACTATGTATGAACCAAGAAATACTAGGAGTAACTGATAAAAACGCAGTAATTGATGTCTTAAGCGATTTTAATGTTCCTATTCTATTAAATGTAGATTTAGGCCACATCGCTCCATCACTACCAATGAAAAATGGAGTAGTTGCAGAAGTTGAATACAAAGATAATAACATATTTATAAACTATAAAGAATAAAAATGGACCGAAGTCCATTTTTTATTTTTTAATAATAATTTTCTACAATACAATCCAATCTATCGGCAATCACTTCAACATAATCACCAATTTCAAAACCAATAGTATCTTCATAAAACGTAAACTTATATCCCAAACACTCAATAATATTTCTAGCTATTACTTTACCAATTATTTTATAGCTCAATCCCAACCTATGTTTAATTACTTCTGTTTTATTTTTAGCTAACTTTATTTCAAGTTCATTAATCGTAAAAATATAAATCTTGGTAATCTCCATACCAACTTTAGGTTCTAATCCATTAGGTAGTGGTACTGACATACATATACATCTTACATCATTTGCTCCATCAGTTACAATATATTCTGCATAATTAAAAACATATTCAACTATTTTTTTAATATACATAATTATTCCATCTTTAGCTTTTCACACATCACACTTAATTCTTCTTTAGCTCCTGTTAATTTAGGCCAAGTATGTTCTCCATCATCCTTTTTTCTAGGTAAAATATGGAAATGAAGGTGAAAAACAGATTGTTCTGCTGCCTCTCCTGATGCATTCATAATATTAACACCATCATAACCTAAATCAATGTAATGATTAGCGATTTTCTTTACCGAATCCATAACATGACTTAAAGTTTTATTATCACAATCTAAAACATTAGTAACATGTTTTTTAGGAATAACTAAAGTATGGCCATCAATATCTTTAGCAATATCTAAAAACGCATAAGTATACTCATCTTCATAAATCTTATAGCTTGGTATTTCTTTATTAATAATTTTACAAAATAAACACATAAATATCTCCTCTTTTCTAATTTCCATTATATCACAAATTATAATATTTGATTTAAAAATTTCATCATTAACAATCCTAGATCTTTTTGGCGTTTACTAATAATTCCATCTAAAATAAATAAATATCCATTTTGTTCATAATTAATAACTAAAGGATAAATAATAATATCTTTATTAATTATATAATCCTTAGTTAGATTTAGTTTAACAAGTGATGATATTTCTTTTTCTAAATAAGAATCAATTCTATTTAATAATTCTTTATCTAACAAATCTCCATTTAATTCTTCTTTTAAAGTATTATAAATAATATTAACTCTATCACATACCACCACATCACAACCATAAGTATCTTTAATCGAATCACAAAAAGTAGATAATAAAGAAACATTATAATTTAATGGATGATATTTCTTTAAAATAACCCTATCTTCTTCTGTAAATATATCAACTAAATCACTATTATCAATCTTTAACCTTTTTCTTATTTCTTTAGGAATAACAACCCTACCAAGTTCATCTAGTCTTCTAACAACACCAGTTTCTTTCATATTAAAACTCCATTCAAACGACAAAAGTCGTCACAACTAGTTTTAACCAACAATCATTTTTTTATACGCATTAACTAAAACATCAAACTTATTAACAGATACACTTAAATTCTTAATTCCTATCTTAAATAACCTATAACTAATATCTTCTACCCCTGCAATTTCACCACATAAAGACAACTTAATATTATGTTTATTACAAAAATCAACAACCGTCTTTAATTTAGTTATTAAATCATCTAAATATTTTAAATCATCGACTTGATTTAACCTATCAATCCCATATAGTTCATAAACCAAATCATTAGTACCAATAGATATAAAATCAACATCATAAAAATCATTAATATTTTCTAATGCTTCTTTTGTTTCTAACATCATCCCAACTCTAGCATCAAAATCTATCATCTGTTTTAATTCATTAAATTCCTTTTTAGAGCGTATCATAGGAAACATAATATATTTAACCCTAGCTTCCTTAAAAGCCTTAATTTGGCCCATAAACACCTCTAAATTATCAAAATAATTACAAACACCCTTCTTATCAGTTTTAATATAAGAAATATTCTTATCATCACCAACATCAAAAGTTCTAAAAATAATATTGCCAACTTTATTTAATGCTTCCTTATAAGTTTTTACTTGGTCAAGTCCCTTCATAAGAACAAACTCAGTGCGATACAACCCAATACCATCAAAATACTTACTAACTTTATCTAAATTAGAATTATCAAATACATTTGCATAAAAACCATAACCATCATGTTTAATAATTTCATAATCATTAACAAGCATATTATTTTCAATAGAATAAGGCGGATTAACAATAATATCATCATCAATTAAAACATAGTCACCATCATCTAAATTAATATCACTAACAACATAAACTATATTAAATTCTCTGCACAAAATAGCACTATGTGAAGTTGAACCACCTTTTCTTGAAATAACACCTAAAATATTATTTCTATTCTCAATTAAAAACGAAGGATGAAGTTCATCAACCACAATAACGCACTTATCATCTAAAACCATTAATTCATTGCTTGATAAATTATTCAAAACTCTATTTTTAACATCTTCGATATCTAAAGCACGCTCTTTTAAATATTCATCATTAGACTCCATTAACGGCTTAATAAAACCATCTAAAACACAAGTAACACTAAAAACAGAATCATTACCTAAACTAATCAGTTTTAAAACCTCAGCTTTAAAAACAGGATCATTAATTAATAAACTTTGAAAATCTAGATAATTAACCTTATCTGGATTTTTTTCTTTTAATAGTTCAATTTGTCTTAAAGATAAATCAACAGAATCTAAAAAATCAACTTCACCATTATTATAACTATACCCTCTAATATTTTTAACCTTACCGTAGGCTTTTCCTTTAACTAAAATATCCATTAGTGATTAATCTCCATAAAATCACAAATCTTAATACCTAATTCTTCAGCAAAGTTTTCCACTAAAGTTATATTTTCACAAGCTAAAGCACTTGTTCTATGAGCATCAGCACCAATAATAACCTTAGCATCCTTGTATTCACTAACTAATTTCCAAAAATCTCTATATGGATATAACCATCCAGTACCATCAGAATAAACAATTGAATTTCTTAATCCATTAGCATTTAATTCTAAATAAACATTATTTTTAACACAACATTCAATAAGTTTTCTCGAAACATCAAAACAAGCCTCATCAAACTCTCTTTTACCTTCCTTATTTTTATAAGAAAACATAAATAAATCAGGATGAACCAAGGTATTAAACAAACCAGTTTCAATAGCTTCTATAGCTGTATCTAAATATCCATAAATAGTCTTATAATCAACATCATAGTAAGTATTTAACACCTTACCATCTAAATAATAAAAATGAACACCTAAATTAAGATAATCAACTTCTTTTCTTAACTTTTCAATATAATATCTATTTCCAGGTAAATACTCCACTTCAAAACCAGAATATACTTTTATTTTATCTTTAAAATACTCCTTAGCCTTTCTAACCTCAGGTAAATACTTAGTATACATCGTATCAAGTTTCATAGGTTGATGACTCCAAGTATGCTTATATTCAGCGGCAGTCATAAAACACTCCAATACTGGAGCGTGATCAGTAATTCCAATTTCTAAAAAATTATTCTTAATAGCTTCTTCAATATAATCAAAAGAATCTCCTTCTGCATGATTACAATAAAATAAATGAGTATGATAATTTGCTTTAATCATAATGACCACTTCCTTACTTTAAAAAGTATAACACTTTTTAAAATAAAAGAAAAGACGAAACAAAAAACGTTTCGTCTAAAATAAATATCTTTCTTTAAAATAACAACCCTCATATTGAGTTATATCATATTTAGCATAATTATAATAATCACTTGAACTAGAACAATACTGATTACCAGCACTTTCATTACCAAATCTAGTACCAAAACCATTATAATAATTCAAATACTCTTGGAAATCATTGTAATGATTGTAAGTATAAAATACAAATCTATTATCTATGTTTTTATCTCCTTCTGAAACAAAACAAAATCTAGCTGCACCCCTAGTAATCTTCGTACCATCATTATAAATAGTTTGATTATATGTTTTACTAGGACTTACATTAGAATATCCACCAACAGTACCAAAATCTGTTTCAATATAATATAAATAATCATTACCTGGTAGATCAGGTTCATAAGGATAACTTCCTGTATTACCATAGAATTCGCCAATGTTGCATCTTCCATATTCGCCCCAAACTGAAACAGATTGCTTTCTACCAGACGATCCCTTATCATAATTATTATTAGGTGGAACCTCACCAAAAGCTAATAAATATGCTGCAACTTCATTTAAAGAAGTATAAGCACCACCATAATAAATAATACTATCATAACCATATATATTATTAATTACATATGCAATATAATTACCAGAAGTATCTAAAATATAAGTAGCTGTACTACACCTAACATCAACATTATCTTCTTTAACCACCCACGATTCAGGTAAATGTGATTGAGGTGTAATATCTCCACTCATAAACCCATGACTAGTTCTATACAATGCATCTAAATAACTACTAGCCGGATAATAATTAGTATAAAACTCACTACTACTCATATTTACATAAGGATCTTCAAAATATTCACCTTCATAAAACATTACATTAACAGAACTACCATATTCATTCAAATTAACACCATAAGGATTTTCTGTATTATTAGTATAAATCATCTTATCATAACCATACATATCAAATAGTAATTGATTATATCCAGATCCACAATTTATACAAATATTATTTTCAAAAATATGATTATGAATGTCTTCTTCTAAAGAATAAATTTGATTAACAACTAGATTATATAATTTAGTTGAATAACTAATACAATATCCCTTCAAATAAACTTGTTGACCTACCATATAATCATAAATACCATTTACATATGAAAGATTAACATAATATTTTCCTAAATAAATACGATATCCATTTCCATATTGTTCTAAAACACCAGATAATTCAACACACATAGATGAAGAATCACAAATTTGATTCAATTCTGTAAAATTATATTCATCTAAATAATATCCACCTCTAATACACTCACCATAACCAATAGCTTGATAAGTAGCATTAGTAAATTCTTTCATTTGACCTCGCATTCTAATATCACCAGAAACTCTCACATAATCACCGATATTTAAATCATTCAAATATCCAAGTGAATACACATAAATCGCTGCAGAACCATCATCAATAACAAATCCACGACTATGAGTTCCTACAACACTTCCTTCTACAGTATAATTTCCAATTTCACCATAAATAACATCTATTATGTTATTAACCTTTTCATTTGAAGAATATCTAGCCTCTAATACTATATCAGAATAAACAGGATTATTAAAATCAAATAGATAATCGCCATTATACCAACCAATGAAATCTAAGCCCATAATATCATAAGGGTTAATATAATTAACATATGAACCACTAGGAATAACATATTGTTCATAAATAGAACCCTCAACAATAAATGTTACCTTAACCTCACTATAATATTCATAGAAAGCCTCAACAACCGCACTTTCAGTAAATACCATAGATGGTTCCCATAAAGTTCCATTAACATACCATCCAACAAAATGTGCGTTTTCAATATATGGAGGTTCAATATAATCAAGTTTCAATTCTTCTTCAAATTCAAAACTTGCAATTATATCCCCTAAAACAACAAAATCAACTCTCTTAAAACTAGGTACATTAAATCTAGCTTCTAAAATCAAATTTCCACTAATCTTAGTTGAAAAATCAAATTTATAATCGCCATTATACCAACCTAAAAAGCCTTCACCAGGAGCCTCTATATAATCAATTGTAGAATTTTCTAAAACAGTAACAATTTTAAAAACCTCGCCATTAACCATAAAAGTAATGTTAAACTCTTCACATTCTCTAAATTTTGCAGTTAACACTAAACTAGATGAAACAGTATATTCTTCTTCCCATTTAGTACCCATATTGTACCAACCATTAAATATATAACCATCTTTATTTGGATCACTAGGAAAATCTAAACAAGTATTTTCTTTAACTAACACTTTATCATAAACATCACCCTCAACCATATAAGTAACATAATATTTATTTATTTCTTCTTTAAAATGATCTGGTGATAAACAAGACGATAACATTAAAATTACAAATATAAAAAGAAATAAAATCTTTTTCATATATAAGCACCACCTTATGCTGGAATAACAATTTGAGGAACAAATAATCTAATAATTATATATGAAATATATAACACATAACATAAAAATAATAATCCACCATTAGCTTTTGTTAATTTTTCTTTCTTAATAAAACAGAAAACTAAAACTGTAAATCCTAATGAAATAATCATATCAGTCATAATATCTGCACTCATAGTAAGAGGAGTAATAACCCCTGACATACCACAAATGAATAAAATATTAAAAATATTAGATCCAACTACATTACCAACCGCAATTTCATTTTCTCCCTTTTTTGCAGCCATAACTGAAGTAACAAGTTCAGGAAGTGATGTTCCAATAGCAACAACAGTTAAACCAACTAAATTAGTCATAAGTGCTAAATCAACACCAGCAGAAACACCAATAGATGTCGCAATACTTGATGCAGGTGTAGTAACAAACTCAGCACCAACAACAATACCAGCTAAACCTAAAACTAAGAAAATCAAAGTTTTTAAAAGAGGCATTTCTTCAACTTCTTCCTCTTTAACTTCAACACCATTTTCTAAATCTAATAAAGCATCCTTTTTAGCCATAACAATAGAAATATAACAAAAAGCTGCAATACCAGCAATAAAAATTAAAGCCTCGCCTCTTGATAATAAATTAGTTACTCCACTATATCCCGCTAACAAATTATCAAAAGAAAAAATCAGTAATAACGTAGTTGCTGCAAGTAAGAAAGGAAATTCTCTTTTACTTAAACTCTTCTTAACAGCAATCGGAGAAATAAGGCTAGACAATCCCAAAACCAACAATAAATTAGCAATATTAGATCCGACTACATTACCTAACGCAAGACCACTTTCTCCTTTTAAAGAAGATGTTAATGACACCGCAAGTTCTGGAGCTGAAGTTCCAAAAGAAACAACAGTTAAACCAATAACCAACGCTGAAATCTTAAACTTTTTCGCAATGCTTGAAGCAGAAGCAACAAACCAATCCGCACCTTTAACTAATAAAAACACACCAATAACTAAAAATAGAATATTTAAAAAATATCCTAATCCACTTAATGTTTCAGCAGATAAAAACACTATAACCACTCCATTCAATATATTTCCAGTATAATTATAAACTTATTTACACAAACAAACAAGCAATATATTTTCAAAAAAAAGAAAACACTCACTAAAAAGTGAGTGCCAATATTATTTACTTGAATAAAGTGATGAAATATTGTAAAAAGGAACACCCTTTACAAAATCATCTAAAGCCTTAACAGATTTATCAATAGCTTCATTAATCATTGGTAATTGATCTTTTGAAAACTTTTGTAACACCCAATCAATAACAGGAATAACAGAACTTCTATCAATACCAATCTTCAACCTCTTATAATCTTGTGAACCAATACATTGTTGAATACTCTTTAAACCGTTATGACCACCAGCACTACCAGTAGAACGAAGTCTAACTCTTCCTGTATGACTATCTAAATCATCAGAAATAATCAAAACATCATCAACATCAATCTTATAATAATTTATTACAAGCTGAACACTTTCACCTGATAAATTCATATATGTCATAGGTTTAAGTAAAATAGCCTTTTTACCTAAAACATTTATACTAGCAATCATACCCTTTAATTTTGGTTCTAACTTAAAAGAAGCACCAACACTTCTAGCATAAGCATCAATAGTCATAAATCCTACATTATGACGAGTATTTTCATAATTAGCTCCTGGATTACCTAATCCAACAATTAATTTCATATATTATAATAATTCTCTTTTTGACTTATCATAGGAATAAGTGAATAATCCTGATAATGGTTCATCAGATAAAATACGTAAAATACCATGACCTAATAAAGAACCAACAGATAATACTTTTAGCTTATCAATCTTCTTATGTTCAGGTAAACGAATAGTATTAGTAATAATCATTTCCTTTAAACAAGAATTTTGAATTCTTTCAATAGCAGGACCTGATAATACACCATGTGTACAAGCAGCATATACTTCTTTAGCTCCAGCATTAAGTAATGCTTGAGCACCAATAGTTAAAGTACCTGCAGTATCACACATATCATCAACTAAGATACAAGTCTTACCTTCAACATTACCAATAATATTCATAACTTCAGCCTTGTTAGGTTCAGGTCTTCTCTTATCAATAATAGCGATTGTAGTGTCTAAAACCTTAGCAAATTCGCGAGCACGCGTAGTTCCACCATGGTCAGGAGAAACAACAACAACATCTTCTAATTTCTTATCTAATAAATAATTAGCAATGATAGGTAAACCCATAAAGTTATCAACAGGAATATTGAAGAATCCTTGAATTTGAGCGGCATGAATATCCATACAAATTACTCTATCAACACCTGCAGTTTGTAATAAATCTGCAACTAATTTAGCAGAAATAGGTTGACGACTTCTAGCTTTACGGTCTTGACGACTATAACCGTAATAAGGAATTACTAAATTAATAGTCTTAGCTGATGCACGTTTTAAAGCATCACACATAATTAAAACTTCCATTAAATGATCATTAACTGGTGCTGATGTTGGTTGAATAATAAAAACATTATGACCACGAACTGTTTCATTAATTTGAACATTAATTTCACCATCTGCGAAATGTAAAACTTCACAACTTGATAGTGGAATACCAACTGATTCTGCGATTTCTTCAGCTAGTTCTCTGTTAGCTGATAACGAAAATAATTTCACTTTTTTTCCTAATAAAATTGCCATGAGAATAATACCCTCCAATATCTCATATAATTATCAATTATATTATAACATACTAAATTTAAAAAGAAAGCATTAAAATTAGTTTTTAAAAAACTTTTATATCAAAAAATACTTTGTAAAAACAATACATATATATTATAATTAAAAATAATATATATAAAATTTAGGAGGATCGATATGCAA
>JBGVRA010000116.1:0-2216 GCA_045127955.1 Anaeroplasmataceae bacterium | reverse complement strand
AGAGTATCAGAATTGCTACTTTTTCAATGCGAAAGCGAAAAAGCAACCGCAGATTGTAAACAAGTATAACGAGTTTGCCAGCGAAAAAGATTTAGACGACTATTGCTATTCCGGTGCTACTTTCTGCGTGTCAGTTAATTTCTATGCATTCGATAAAAACGGTAATCGTGGAGTTTCAGCCGCATTAAATGCGGTAATGTTACGCAAACAAACCGAGCGCATAGATGGTTCTGTAAATGCACAAGCTGAATTTGGAGAATTTGCGGAAAAGCCAGCTAAAGGCGGTGATTTTGGCGGCCTTGACGATAGCGAATTTGCTGATGATGGTGAGGACATAGATTTTTAATTGTCATGTGTAAATATCCTCAAATGTTAAAGCGGTGGATGTATTTATACAGTGGTTACACTGCCGCTTTTTTCAGAGGGATAAATAAATTTATGGAATACGATATTAATAGCTATTATAACAGTGATTTAGAAAAGTATGTTTTCACTGTTGACGGTCATAATGTTGAAATGTGGCCAGAAAAAGAAAAACGGACCGATGGCAGAACTGCACTGTTTATGTCTGTTGATGGCACTGAATACGAGGTTGGTTTTAATTTGAGATTTAAAAATTGGTATTACGGAATAAAGGGATATGGCTATAAGACTGAAGTCTGTCTATTAGATATTTTATATACGTTTAAAATCCCATTCCGTTTAATCTCACAGTCAATTAGAGATTTAATATTATTAAGTCCTAATTCTGAAGAATTAAGATTGATTTTTCTTAATAAATCGTATTTGAGTGCAAAAGATATATTATTAAGTGGTTGCCGTGTTGAATAAAAAAATAATTTGAGAGGTAAAAATGAAATTGAGATGCAATACTTACAATAATGCAAAGTATGACTATTTCAGATCTACTTTTACATATAACAGTCTTGGAACTGAAACAAACAAAAAATTAAAAGTATGGTTTGAAGAATTTAATCAAACTCAAACTAAAATTGTTGATTTATTTTATAATTTTTTAGATGGCACTGAAACTTTTGGGACATTAAAAGAATTACTAACATCACCAAAATTGAAAGAATTATCTGAAATTTTAAAGCCTAGATACATGGTAGCTAAAATCACAGATTTAGGATATAGGAGCCTTGACAATAAACGAATTTCAATGGAACATCCATTTTTTCAATATAGAAAAAAGATTATCAATCATAAACATTTATTTTTAGATGTATTTACTCAATTAAAAAAATCCGATTTGTTCCTTGTGCAAGCTGTTGATTTCATTTATTGCAATAACACTATTGATATAAATATTGAAATTTTAGATCCGAGAGTTTGGTTTTTATATTCACAGTATTGCACTTTTGAACAAAGTCTTGAACCGCATATCATGCATGATTTTGAAGATAGTAAATTAAAACTAATAAAATTAGATATGGATAATAATTTTTATAAATTGGTAAAAAGATATTTATATAACTTTGCGGAAAACGGCGATTATACAAATTGGTTTGAGAATAACGATATTACAATTAAGGACTTCCCATGCAATTTAAAGATGTAACTTTAAAAAATTTTCATACACTGCCATTAGCCGGTATAGCTTTTCACCGAGTTAATTCATCAGAGTGCAGACTATTAGAATCAATAGACGCTGAAATGATTTCAATCTTGAACCGTGACTGTGGTCCAGATGCAGTGTATAAAGAATACGAGAATGATACCGTTATACGCATAGAATACGAAAATATTAACGGTGGAATTTACCAAGATATTTATTTAGCAGAGAGGAATTAATTATGGAATTAGACCCAAAAATTAAAGTGAAAAAAATTTTTGATTGCTTTTCAGATTTTGAAGAAGTAAAAAAATATTATGGCAAAGAAGTTTACTGTGCAGATTTCATTGAAAATTTTTCTAATCTGAAACTTTATACAAATAAATTTGTATTAAAAAATGTTTTTCCAGAAGAATGTAAACCGTTTCTAGTCGGTGGTCAGCAGTACAGATTTATTCTACCATGTGAATTTGTACAACAGGAAAAGCAATATAGAGCATTTACTATACCTGAATTTTACGTGAAGTTCCATCTAGGCAACGGCATGATTTTACGACCAAAAAATCATAAAAGTTTAGAGTTCCATGTTGTTTATAATGGTTATGGAGTCGATACAGGCAGTAACGAGATTAAGTTATATTTAGGCCCTGGAATATATACA
>JBGVRA010000115.1:0-6981 GCA_045127955.1 Anaeroplasmataceae bacterium | reverse complement strand
CAGTTTTATAATAAGCAAAAAGCATATTATCAATCTAAATTACCACAAGGAATTAAATACTCAAATAGATTAAGAAACCTAGATAAGAAAAGAAATAGACAAGTTGAAGATTATCTAAATAAAGCTGTAGCAACCATCATTACTAAAGCAATAGAATCAAATATTGATGAAATCATAATAGGATGGAATAATTACATTAAAACAGATGGAATAAAAAATGATGATTTGAAAGGAAAAGATAAAAGGCGTGTAAATCAAACATTTGTTCAAATACCACTTTCTAGATTTAAAGACAAGCTAGTCTTTAAATGTAGGCAAAAGGGAATAAAGATAGTAGTAATAAACGAATCATACACATCAAAATCAAGCTTTTATGATAATGATCCAATAACAAAAGTGAAGTATAGTGGGACAAGAATATCAAGAGGATTATATCAAACAAAAGATAAAAGAATAATAAATGCAGATATAAATGCAGCTTTAAATATTTATAAAAAAGCAGTAATTACATGTAACTCAACAAATAATAAAATAGATTATTTAATGAGTAGGGGTCTAACAATACCTAATCGAATATTAGTTAAGCTATAAGAAAAACACCAAATATTTTACATATTTGATGCTTAAATGAAACTAATATATCATTAAAATAGGCGAAGCCTAGAGTAATTAATGAAAAAATTTAATTAATTTCTTTTGTTCCTTAAGAAAAAAATGTTATAATTATAATAAAAAAAAAGAGGTAACGCTTATGAAAAAATGGAATCAATACACAACAAATGAAATTAAACCACAAGGATGGTTAAAAAATCAACTAAAACTTCAAGCATCATCCCTAAGTGGTAATTTAGATAAAATCTGGAAAGATGTTAAAGATAGTGCTTGGATAGGCGGAAAAGAAGAAGGCTGGGAAAGAGTACCATATTGGTTAGACGGATTTATTCCGCTTGCATATTTACTAGAAGATAAAGATATGATATCTAGAGTAAAAAAATATATAGACGCTATAATAAGTTTTAAACAAGAAGATGGTTGGATATGTCCATGTAAAAAAGAAGAAAGAACAACTTATGATACTTGGGCAATCCAGTTAATAACTAAGGTATTAGTAGTTTACTATGAATGTTCAAAAGATGAAAGAATACCTAAAATAGTTTATGATATTTTAAGAAACTATTACGAATTATTAGAATCTAAAACAATTAAGCTATTTGGTTGGGGAAAATATAGATGGTTTGAATGTTTTATAGCAATCAATTTCATTTATGAAAAATATCCAGAAGAATGGTTAATTTCTTTAGCTAATATCTTATATGAACAAGGAATTGATTATACTAAATTAACAAAATTATGGGAAAGACCACTTAATATTTGGACACTTGATACTCATATCGTAAACATAACCATGGCCTTAAAACAAGAAGCAGTATCAAAAGATATCTTAAATAAAAAATATTATGACAAAGCTTCTAAATTAATAAAAGTATTAGATAAATATAATGGAACACCAGTAGGTTTATTTACAGGTGATGAATGCTTATCAGGCCTAAGCCCAATTCAAGGAACAGAACTATGCTCAGTAGTTGAACAAATGTATTCATATGAATTATTATATTCATATACAGGAAATAAAAAGTGGTTAGAATTATTAGAATTATTAGCATTTAATGCTCTTCCTGCAACTATTAGTGATGATATGTGGGCACATCAATATGTACAAATGTCAAATCAAATAGCTTGTCAAAAATTTGGTGGTAAACCAATATTTAGAACAAACGGTGATGAAGCTCATTTATTTGGACTAGAACCTAATTTTGGATGTTGTACAGCTAATTTTAATCAAGGTTGGCCAAAACTAGCGCTTTTTACATATATGTATAATGATAATACAATTATTAATACATTACCAATTCCATCTAAGCTAGAAACAAAAGATGTAATAATATCTTTAGAAACAGAATACCCATTTAAAAATACTTTTAAATATATAATAAATTCAAATAAAGATTTTACATTTAAAATTAGAATTCCTAAAAATGCCAAAAATATAAAAGTTAATAATAAGATAGTAAATAAAAAAGAATTAACATTTAAAATCTTAAAAAATACAAATCAAACTATTTATGTAAGTTATGAATTTGAAGCTATATTTATTGATAGACCATATAATTTAAAAACAGTAAAATATGGATCATTAATATTTTCAGTTCCTATTTCCTACAAAAAGAAAAAAATTGAATATATTAAAGATAATGTAGAAAGAAAATATCCATATTGTGATTATGAATATATTCCAAAAACAAACTTTAACTATGCTTATTCTAGTGATAATTTAGAAGTTATAAATAAAGAAGTAACAAATATTCCTTTTTCATCTAAAAAACCTCCAATTACAATTAAAACAAAAGTTAAACAAATTAACTGGGGTTATGAAGATGGTTATACTACAGTAGCTAGAAAAACACCTCTAGATACTACTCCAATAAGTGATGATGTTGAAATTGAACTATACCCATATGGTTGTTCAAAACTAAGAATGACAGAAATACCTAAGATAGAGGAATAGTTATGAATGTATTAATAACAGGAATAGCTCAAGGAATAGGTAAATCAGTAAAAGACTATTTTATAAAAAATAACCATGTTGTTTATGGGATAGATATAGCCAAAGTAGAAAAAGAAAATAATTTATATTCATACCAAATAGATATAAAAGATGAAGAAAGCTTAAATAAATTAAATACTTATTTTCTAGATAATAATATTAAGTTTGACGCAATAATTAATATTGCTGGAATCCATAAAATGGCATCTTTAGTAGAAACAGAATTTAAAGAAATAAAAAAACTTATTGATATTAATCTACTAGGAACAATGTTAATAAATAATGTATTTCATAAATCATTAAAAGAAAATGGAAGAATAATAATTATAACAAGTGAAGTTGCAGGATTTGATCCAATGCCATTTAATGGCTTATATAGTGCTTCTAAAACAGCACTAGAAAGTTACGCTCAAGCCTTAAGACAAGAACTAAATCTAATCGGTCAAAAAGTAATAACAATAAGACCAGGAGCGATTGAAACACCACTAGCTTCAAATTCTATAAAAGATACTGATTATTTATCTAAGACAACAAAATTATATAGTAAACAAGCTCATAAATTTTCAAATATTGCTAAAAAATTCATGGGAAAACCAATAAAACCAGAAAAATTAGCAAAATTAATCTATAAGACTACTATTAAAAAAAGACCTAAATTAACATATAAAATTCATCATAATATAGGTCTTGTTTTACTAAATATCTTACCAAAAAGATTACAGTGTTTTATTATTAAAATGATATTAAATTAATGGAAGTGATTAACTTGAAAAAAATAATATTATTTATAAATTTAATATTACTAATAACATTATGTACAAGCTGTGATAGTATAATAAGTTTATTTAGCCCATGTAGTCATGAATTTATTACCAAGTCTTCTACTTTTCCAACATGTGTTGAAACAGGATTAACAATAGAAGAATGTAGTAAGTGTGGAAAAATAAAAAAATCAAAAATACCAACTATACCGCATTCCTACCAATCTTCTACTAAAGAATCAACATGTAAAGAAGAAGGCTATATTTTAAATAAGTGTCAAGTGTGTGGCGATGAACAAAAAGAAGTAATAAAAAAACTAGACCATGTTTTTGGTGATTATGAAGTTATCATAACACCAACAGATGTTAGTGATGGATTACAAATAAAAAAATGTGTTAATTGTGATTATACTATAGAAGACATAATTATATCTAAATCTTATATAGATATGGATGTAATAATAAAACCTTACTATAATGATATAACTAATTACTGTCTTACTTATGATGAAGCTTTATTATTAGTAAATCAAGCTATCCTAGATTTAAGTGATAAGCTAGTAATAGAATTAGGTTTTGAATTTGATTTTAATGAATTAATTGATAAATTATTTGCTGAAGCTAAAATTAGTTTTGATTATCAGGCTCAAGCTAAATTAGAAGGTAATATCTTAACCTTAACTTTTAATTACCATGAAGAACCATCCCTTAAAACATCTATGATAGCCTATACTCAACATAATAGTTTAAATTATAATCCTAATCAAAATCCTAAAACTGATAAATTTAAAATAGATGATAGTCTTCATTCATTTACAGTAAAAACAACTGAACAACTTCACTATGCCTTAGAAAGAGGTGTAAAACCTCTGCCTATTTCAGGTTCTAATGCTGATAAGGTATATAATATAATGAAAGATATTTTAAAAAATATCATAAGTGATGATATGGATGATGTAGAAAAAGTGTTAGCTATTCATGATTATTTAATTATGAATGTTACATATGATGAAGAGTTATTACAAATGATAAATTTAAATCTAGATTTAAAACAATATAAAGGATTTTATTTTATTGATAAAGTAGCCGTATGTGAAGGTATTAGTAAAGCTTTTACTACCCTATGTAATATTGAAGGAATCCCATGCGTAACAGTAGTAGGTTACCAAACAAATAATCCTACAGGTGTAGGACATGCTTGGAATAAAGTATATCTTCATAATGCTTGGTATATAGTAGATGTAACATCAGATGGGACAGTAATTAATAGTAGTTTTGAAGTATTATCTTATAATAATTTCTTAGTTAAAGAAGAAGATTACATTAAAAAATACACAGGAAAAACATTTAATAATATCATCTGTAATACAGATTATAACCCATATCAATTATTTGAATTTGATGATTTATTTACAAGTTATGATTATGTTATTAGTTCACAACATGAATTAAATAAAATAGTTAAATATTTTGAATCTAATAATAAAACAAATTTAACAATTGAATTTATCGTTACATTTGACTATGGTGAGGGCATCTTAGATGAAATTGAAAAAGCATATCAAGCAAATTTAATATTTAGTGGTTTTTCTTATATAATAAATGATAATAAAGTATTATTAATAAAATAGGAGTTATATGAAAAACAAAATAAAAATAATAATATGGTTTTTATTAATAGTAATTATAACCATATTTTCAACAGTTCCAATTGAAAAAAAACATCATCAAACTACTTGGATGAAAGACTTAAGTGATGATACGCTTATTAATGATATGTCAATCCCTGGAACACATGATTCAGGTGCTAGACATTCAATTTTTGATGTTGCAGGTATTTGCCAAGATTTAAGTATTAAAAATCAATTAAATATTGGTGTTAGATTTTTAGATTTACGTCTTCAACTAGTTAATGATGAATTTAAAATTGTTCACTCATTTGTTGACCAAAATTTAAAATTTAGTGATGTATTAAAAGATATAACAAAATTTATAAAAGAAAATAATCAAGAGTTTTTATTAATTTCAATAAAAAAAGAAGCAGATGATGTCAACTCTAAACAATCATTTAGTTCTGCATTATCAAAAGAATTAGCTAAATATGAAGAGATTTCAACTGATGTATTACCTAACACATTAGGACTGGCAAGAGGTAAGATTTATATCTTATCTAGATGTGATCTAAATGTGGGTATTAATGCGTATTATGGTTGGAGTGATTCAACAACCTTTGTTTTAGATAATTTATATATTCAAGATAATTATTGTATAGATGAAGTATTAGAAAAACAAGAAGATATTATAAAAACTTTAAATTACTCAAAAGATAATAATGATAAATTAGTTTTAAATTTTACAAGTTGTTATTTAGATAATGCATTTCCACCGAGTTATGCAGGAACTCCTGCCAACACAATAAATCCATGGTTAATAAATTATTTAGAAAATTTTAATGGTGATACTGGAATTATCATTACAGATTTTATTACTAAAAATCTAGCAGAAAGTATATATATGAGGAATTTTAGATGAAAATATTGGTTAATATATTATTAGGTTTTATTAATTTTATAGTAATTATATTATCGTTAGCGTTTATAATAATAGAAGCTAGATTATTAATATCGTTAGATTTTTTAATATATGATAATATAATCAATGGATTTATTAGATATTTCTTAAGAGCAATTATCGCAATGTACGTATTTGTAACAGCTATATTTGTTTATATTAATATGATTAAAGAAAAAGAAAAAATAAGTAAATTGTTATTAATAAGTATTTTGAGTATTTTTATAGTTTCAATTATCTTATTATTTACAACAACTAATTATGTAGGTTTTATTTGTTCAATATTAAGTCTAATATATTTTGTGCTTTATATAGTTAAATTAAAAATTTTACATATATAATCTTTTATATATAATATATTATGCTATAATGATAATATATTCATTTCGGAGACTAACTATTAGAAGTCAAGAGGAAATAACAAAAAAATAAATAAAAAAATAGGATAAGAAAGCGTAGTTCCCCCTTACCCCAAAAGACTTCTAATAAAAAGATATTATTTTAATAATTTTGAATCAAATTTCTTATCCATAATTTCAAGATGATAAATTATGCGCAATAATTTTCTAACCACATGAGACAAGGCAACTCTATCTTTTTTACCTTCTTTATGATGTTTCTTAGAATAGTATTCGTAGAAGGTAGGGTTATGTATGATGATTGTCTTAGCAACATTCATTAAAACATATCTAAGATGTGGTGAACCATGCTTAACCATTTTACCATTTTGAATCATAGAACCAGATTGAATCGTAGAAGGTTCTAATCCAGCAAATGCAAGTAATTTAGAAGCTGACGAGAATTTGTTAAAATCTCCAAACTCACCAACTATTTGTGCAGCGGATATAATAGAAATACCAGGGATAGAAGGTATATTAGTGTGGTACTCTTTCATAATTGATTTAATTTGAAACTCTATATTTGATATCTCTTTGTCTATAGTTTCATAGATAACAAGTATAGATTTAAGTTGGATTAAGAGGTACTCATCAGTGTGACCAACAGTATTTTTAGCAAGGTCACGAAGTTTAACGAATTTAGAAA
>JBGVRA010000114.1:0-10154 GCA_045127955.1 Anaeroplasmataceae bacterium | reverse complement strand
TTTGTATCTACTGGTATTTTGTTGCCTTCAATTAGTATATCATTTAAAGCAATTGTTTTTCCAACCTCACAAAGACCTTTGTTTGAAAAATACATCTTTATAAGCCCATTAATTAAAGATTTGTAGTTATTAATGATTTTCTTTTGAGTAATAATCCTTTGGTCAATACATTTTATAATATTGCCGATTTTTTCTTCATTTTTAACGTCTGTCACACGTATTTTAAATAATCCAAGTTCCTTAGAATTTATTCCTGGTTGACCAGAACGAATTGACATTATTTGTAACCATTTCTTAAATTTATTTGTTTTTAATTGAGAGTATATGAAATAGGGATAATGTCCACTTACTCTAATTCTCATTAAAAAACCAGCAAAATATGAGTTTTGCATATTGTAATGCAAATATGATTTCCCAACACTTGCTCCAGTTCTGGCAACTAAAATGTCACCATCATTTAATAAATATTTACTTTCCAAAAAAGAAGGCGAAGATATTTTATCAAAATCAAATTGCGAAGTTTCGTCATCTATATCAGTGATTCTAACGTAGATATTTTTTCCGTCATAATCAATAGCACTAGCACCTAAACCATATTCTATTGGCATAGAAATATCTTTTAGATTTACAATACTGTATTTTCCTAAATCAGGAACCAAACTAATTAAAATTATTTAAGTTAAATGATTAAAGATTTCCTATATTGGAACAATTAAGGAAAATTTATTTAAATCGTTCCTGATTTGAGATTTGATTTTGATATTAATTGGAAAAAAGTTAAATTAGGTGAAATATTGAAGATTAAATCAGGAATGAATCAAAAGAAAGTCGAAACACAAAATGGTAAATATAATATTTATGGTACTGGTGGAATAATAGGTAAAACAAATACACCAATTTATTCGAAAGAAAGTGTTGGAATTGGTCGAAAAGGAACAATTGATAAACCTTTTTACTTTAGTGAACCTTTTTGGACGGTTGATACTCTTTTCTACTCGGAAATAAAATCTCATCATGTAAAATTTATATATTATCTATTTCAAACAATTAACTGGAAATTTTATAATCAGTCTACTGGCGTTCCAAGCTTAACTTCTAGTGTTATAGAAAATATAAGTATTAATATTCCTTCTTCACTTGAAGAAGAAAGAAAAATAGCTAATTTTCTAAGCGAAGTAGATGAACGTATCGTAACCCAAAAGAAAATCATTGACAAATATGAATCCTTAATTTATTCAATATATAATAAATTATTATCTAATGAAACTAATGAAAAATTAGGTAATATATGTGAAATAAAAAAAGGAACTCAATTAAATACAGACAATTTTGATTTAACTGGATCTTATCCAGTAATTAATGGTGGAATTAATATTTCAGGATATACAACTAGCTATAATTGTAAAAATATGATTACAATTAGTGAAGGTGGAAATTCTTGTGGTTTTATCAATTATTTTAAAGATGAATTTTGGAGTGGAGGACATAATTATACTTTAAAGAAAAAAACAGAATTTAATTATAAATATTTATATCATTATTTAAAATTTAAAGAAAAATCGATAATGTCTTTACGAGTTGGTTCTGGATTGCCAAATATTCAAAAACCAGCATTGCAAAATTTTTCTATTTACTTACCTGATATAAGTATTCAAAATAAGTATGCATGCATACTAGATGTAATATTAGAAAAAATTAAGATAGAAAAAGGTATTCTTACACTTTATACAAAAGAGAAAGAATACCTGTTAAATAAATTGTTTATATAAAAAGTTTGTTTAGAAGATATTGTTTTTGTTTCTCATATAAAGACAATATCTTTTTTTCATTAGATATTTTTTTATTCAACAAATCATTAATACTTATGATATTATTTTGTTCTTCTATAGAAGGTATTAATATAGTCATTTCTGCTAATGTAGCCATTTTAATATATGGTGTATTTCCGTTATTTTTTTGTTGCTCTATTCTATGTTTCAAAAAAACATTGAGAAAAACATTTATATATTTTGCGTTTAATTTAAAATTTTGTAATACATATGTTCTTTGGTATGCGTTAAACTTTCCATTGTAATAATGTATGTAGCCGACATTAGCCCCGTTACCAGATATTAATAATGCTTCACCGTCAAAATCATAATTGTTTATGTAATAAAACTTTTCAGCACATGTATAAAATCTGTATTTGCCATTTACTACCATCGCATTAGCATCTAATTTTCCCGTTGTTATAGAACAAAGTTCTTTTAATTTACATTTTTTATTGAAATCTATTTTATTATAAATATCAGTGTTAATTTTGTTTCTTAGAGATTCTAGATCTCCGATGATTTTCATTTGGGTAGAAATTCTAGAATCTATACTTATTAAAATTTTAGCAATTTTATTTTGCTCTTCCAAAGTTGGATATTTAACAACCAGTGAAGATAAAGCAAATTTTGAAATTGAATAAACCTTAATTCCTTGAATTAAAGGAAACATTCTCTTTTTAAAATTATCAGAATTGAAATAATATGCTAAATATCCGTTTGAAAATTTATTTATAGGACGCAACGGGATGGTGTGTAATCCACTATAAACTTCTAATTCATTAGGATTATAAATTTCAATAGTTTTTCCAACAGTGAAATCTTCTGCAGTATCTGCAATAATTATATCTCCTGATTTTAATTTAATAGATGAGCCAGAGATTGTCATATTATCGTTAATAAACGGTACGTTATGATCACTTATATCTTTTACAGTAGTGTATTTTGTTAAAATATCACCATAATGGATATTTTTTCTGTAACCACTCTGATAATTCAAATCATCTCTTGAAAGAGAATTACTTGTAAGAAAAATAAATTCATTAGAAACTGTGGTTATATTCCAATCTTTTTCAAATCCTTTGAATCTCAAATCAGGAACGATAGAATTATTATTTCTTTAATGTTACACAAAAAAGATCATATTTATTACAATTATTTTGACTATACGAGGAGGTAATAAAATATGGTCAAAAATAATTGTTTTGAAAACATAGCTGAGCTATGGAAAAAAGACAAGAAGAATTATGTTAAATTATCAACATATTCAGCTTATTGTCTATTAGTGGATAATCATCTTATCCCTGAATTTAAAGGAAAGGAGGATATTACAGAAGAGTTAGTACAAGCTTATGTACTTAGAGAATTAAGTAATGGTTTGAATGAAAAAACAATAAAAGATATTTTAATTGTTTTAAAAATGATTTTAAAATTTGGTGTTAAAAATGAAATGATTCAATATCGACAAATTGATATCAAATTCCCAACAAATCATGAAAAGAAAACGGTTGATGTTTTATCTCGTGAAAATCAAAGGAAATTAATGGAGTACTTAAATGAAAATTTTACTTTTAAAAATCTGGGTATTATTATTTGCTTGAGTGCAGGATTAAGAATAGGTGAACTATGCGCTCTAAAATGGGAAGATATTGATATTGATGAAGCAGTTATTAAAGTTCGACATACAATTCAAAGAATTTATATAACTGATGAAGGTGAAAAAAAGTATACTAAAATACTTATTGATACACCTAAAACTAAAGAATCAATTAGAGATATACCTTTATCAAGTAGTTTATTTAAAATATTAAAACCATTAAAGAAAGTAGTGAAGGATGAATACTTTATTTTAACTAATGATGTAAATCCTACAGAACCAAGAACATATAGGAATTATTATAAAAGACTTTTACAAAAGTTAAATATTCCTGATATTAAATTTCATGGATTAAGACATAGTTTTGCTACTAGATGTATTGAAGCTAATAGCGATTATAAAACTGTAAGTGTAATATTAGGGCATTCAAATATATCTACAACATTGAATCTTTATGTTCATCCTAATAAGGAGCAAAAGAAAAAATGTATTGATAAAATGTTAAAATCGTTTTAGTCTTAGTTTCTATTATCAGAATACAAAAAGACGATGTTCAAACTAATCTTTGAATATCGTCTTTTACTAATAAAAAAAGCAAATAGTAGTTAATTTATATGAAATATTATTTTACAAATTCGTCTATTTCATTCATTAATCCGTCAAATGCATTTAAATATATAGGTTCTTCACTTATTTTGATTTTATTGGATAATATATCAGATTTTCTTAATAATCTAGTACATTGTTTACCTTCATAGTAACCAAAACATATCATTGCATCTTTTCCAGTTTTTATTCTTTCTTCAATAGGTGCATTTAAATGTTCTTCTGAGTTTATTACCATAATAAATTGAGCAAAAAATCCAATTATTTTATCGGTCTTTACCATTGATTTAAATTGCTTTAATCTTCTGTAAATCGTAGATTTTGATGCTGGTGGTATATAAAACCATCGTACATTTTTTTCTTCTGTAATTAATTGAAAGTCAACCATTAAATCTCCACCGTTGCTATTTATATATAGATTAAACTGACGAGCGCAAAAGATTTCAAAAGCAGTATACACATCTGTAGTTTCATATAATTTGGAAAGAGCTATAAAATCATCTCCACACTTACGTTGTAATCCCTTATCATCTTTAAAAAATATATCTATATTTTCAGAGTAGAAAATTTCATTTGTAACCGTATCTTTGTGACCATCATTATAAAACTTTATCTCTAAAGAAGAAGAGTTATAATGAGCATCATCTATTAATAAATTGAGTTTACTTATAGCTGGTAAAATTATGAAATCTTTTTCTAATTCATTTAAAAATAATTTAGTTTGATTACATATATAAAATATGTCTTCAAGTATATTATTTTCTAAATCATTAATCTGAAATACTATTTCTTCTGAAAAGAAAATTTCTCTTAGTGGATAATTTATATTTAAATTATCAGTTAATTTATACGTATTTTCATCTTCATATAAATCGAATTCAAACACTTTATACTCGCTGAAGTTATATACATTATCATAAATAGAAAGTTGAATTTTCTTTTTAAGATTAAATTCATCAATATCTTCTTTTACTAACGTATTGAATAAATCATTTTTGCTTTTTGAAAGTAAATCAATAATTCTATTATTAATTAAAAAACGTCCCATTCTATTACATTGATTTTTTAAAACGTTATATATTTCAATAATATTATTAAAGAAAGAAGTAAAAGGTGCTTGTAATTGGATTAGATCTTTTGTTGGAGTTATATTTTCAAGTGATAACAAGGCATTAAGAAAATATTGTTTTGCTTTAACTAATGTTTTTTCGTTTGCATCTGGTTCATTTGTTTTATATTTAGTGTCTATAATTTTTTCATAAATTTTATTTACATCTAAATTGAATGTTAGTTTTTTAGCCAATATGTATCTTTTAAAAGATACAGCTATAGTCTCCATTAAACATTCAAAATCTAATTTTTCTGACTTATTAATGTTGAAATTATCAAATATTTCATATTGTCTTAATTTGTTAATATTATCAATTAAAAATTTTTTTACATTTTCAACTTTAATAGTTGTGAATTGCGATTTAACATCGTTAGTAATTTTCTTTGTTCCATTACAAATTTTCTTTGCATAATCTTCGCTATAGTTAAATTTTTCACCTGATACTTCAAATAATTGTATTAAAAAATGTTCTTGTAAGCTTATGTTTGTGTTTCTATATGGTATAAATGCCTTTAAAAAATTCGAAAAATCCATTATTCTACCTCCAAATAAAGTGTCCCGTGAAGGGACTAAGTAATTATCATATAATATTATTGAAATGATAAATGTACTAGTATTATAACATAATTCAACACGAATTTCTTATTGTGGATTAGGATTATTTAAATATTATTACAGGGTCACTATTGCCCCCCTTAACATTATTTATAATAAATATGTAATTAATATTTGCCTTAATTAAAATTTTAACTATATAAAATAACAAATTATAGTAGAACGCACAAATAGGCCCCACTAAAAAACTATAATAAAAATTGTAAGAAATATTTTACTAGGACGGAATACGCCCTACTTACTATTTTATAATAATTATATAAGACAAGGACAAGTCGTTAAAACCTTACCTATTAATAGCATCGCCTCATGACCGATGTCCTACTATTGATAGATTAGGTACATAACTTAATAATAACAGAAGTGCGATAGGAAGTATGACTGTTGATAGAAATGGATGAAAATCTATTTTTTGATGCATGCCATAACTACGCACTTTTTTAGATGATGACTCCATTTCAAACCCGTAAAAAGGTTAAAATGGAGTTTTTTTATAGAAATTTTCAAAAAAATTAAAAAAGTTTCTAAAAACTACCCCTACAAAACCCTGATTTTTTACGGAGGAAGTGTAGAGATAAAAAATCTACAAAAATTTAGAAACTATTTTAAGGAGAATTTACTATGAACATCAAATTATTAAGAAAACAAATTGCTAAAGGTCAATGGGAGTATGTAGAAATCGATATCGATGATGCTGCAGCAGTCGAAGCTTTAAAACTACATAACAAGGAAGTTAACCACAAAAATTATGAAGAAAAGAAAATAATGTCACAATTTAGCGTTGAAAAAATCGAAGAACAAATTGGTCATGAATTTGCTGATGAAGGATTAGATCCACTTCAAAAATTAATCGAAGAGGAAGAAGGCAACTTCTATGACGAAAGACAAGACGCTTTTGAAAAAGGTTTAGCCTTATTAGGACAAGCTATGGCGACTTTGACAGAAAATCAAAGAACAATTTTTAAGATGGTTGTTAATGAAGGTAAGTCTTATAGAGATATTGCTAAAAAAATGGATATGCATTTTACAACTGTAGAAGAAATTCATAAAGCCGCATTAAAGAAGTTAAGAAAGTTCTTCTTAAAATACCCTGAATTTATCGCTTATTTCCCTAAGCTTAATCAGCTTTAGAAATCAAGCTTTAAAGGAGGTGGTGCCTATGCAGTTTTAACACATCCTTATATATATTTATTAGTTAAACCAGTAATAAGAGTAGCAGGAACAATAGTTGTAGTTAAAGAGTAAGAAGACATAAGGTCAATGGCTAGTAATATTTAAGGATTATCAAACTTATATCAATTACATTAGGAGGAGTCATTATGGCTAGAAGAAAAAAAGAATCTAATGTATTACTATACCTTACACGTGATGATGCAAAGGTTATAGTTGATGCATTAAGACGTTTTAGAAAGAAAAAACGTATTAATAATTTGCAATTAAGAGTTGATTTATTTCACTTTTTAGTAGTGAATGAATGGAATGATCTTGATGCAATACGTAACTTCTTCAATTTGGTAGAACTATTTATTGAGTTGTTACCAGAAGAAGATGTGAAAATTTATTTTAAAAAATATTTATATGAAAACACAGGAGGAAATTAATTATGTCAAAAGGATTTATTGATGCGGTTTTTACAATCGCAAACTATGGGGCAGATGCCCGTGTAACAACACGTTGTTTATTAAGAAAACAAGGCTCTAATGCTAAAGGAGCTTCAATTTCAGGAGCGTTAGTTATTAAACCACGCTATGAAATTAAGAAATTTGAAACATTACAATTAATTGCTATGAACTTTAATAAGTTAGATGCTTTAGATGAAGCAGCTATGGATCCAAAAGGAAATATTAAATTAGTAATTGAAAATGTACCAGCTGAATTTATTCATACAAAGCGTAAATCAGATGGAACTGAAGTAGATATGGTATTGGTTAACTTTGGTACAGAAAAAGTACCGCATGTACGTTCATTCTATTTATCTGATATGCATAGCGAATTATTAGCAAAAGGCTTTAAACCAAAATATAAATTTGACGTTGTTGAAGAACCAGTAATTGAAGAAGAAATTGATGACGAAGATGAAGCAGAGGAGTAATTCTCCTCTCTCATCCATTAATGAGGTAAGACCATGAGTTTGCTGTGGGACACAATTAAAAAGATATTTTCATTATTCGGTAATGTAATAAATATCGGTTGGCAAATCATCAAGTTTATATTCTCAAAATGCTGGAAATTTATATTACTAATTGGAAGCTTACTTATAACATTATTCTCAATAAGAAAAGCTTCAAAGGAGGAATAACTTAAAATGAAAAGATTTAAAATTTTATTCACATTCCTCATCACAATATTATCATTATTTTTATTTGTTTCACCTGTGTTCGCTGCTGAATCACAACTAGAAGATCAAATAAAAGAAGAAATTGAAGAATACGTATCAAGTGGTGAACTAGAGTCATGGCATCTTAGACTTTATGAAGATGAAGGATATCAGACATATTATTGGAAAAGGTGTCACCTAAGCAATGATTTTGATTATTTCAGTTCAATGACATACCAAGAAGCTCAGACAATATGTAGCTGGTATGAAAACGAAATGACTCAGACTTGGGTCTACATTCTAGAGAATCTTGATATAGAACCACAGTGGTTAGAACCAGATAAATATCTAGGTTTATACTGGGACTCAGTAATTAACAATACTGCAGATGAAGGATACTTATACCTTATCTGGACCAGTCACTATACACCATCAGAATTTGTAACATTAACACAAGTTAAAGAATCAGGTAAAGTATATAACCTATACGATTCTAAAGAAGATATGGATGACTTCAATTCAAACTTCTTAACTTCAACTTATTACCATTATAAAGAAAGTGATTTAACAATTCACTTAACACCAATTGCAGGTTATACAGATGGAGAACAATTCGGTCTACCATTAAAACAAATCTATAATTTCCAAGGATTTGTTTATGGAATGGACCAAGCACAATATTCATCTAACATGGATCCAGCAAACCAATTTAATGGTAAATGTACTGAAGAAATAAGATTTGATTTAGGATTAATGCCTAAGCAAGATGGTAAAAACTCAATGCAGCTTACAACACATGGATATGAAATTATTGAAGCATGTGAAGCGCAAAGTCACTTTGATTTATTAGCTTATGGTGGATATGGCCACTTTGCTTACTTTAATACAACGATTAAAATCGACAAAATCTATCGTGTTGACGTAGCTTACAAAATAACAAATGACGATAAACCATGGTACCAATTCTTTTTACCAGATGAGGAACACCAAATTCAAAAATCATTAACACCTGAAAGAGTCAAAGGTGGAATCTTCGGCTTATATAATTTCGCTGGATTCGAAGAAGGCTCATACCAATCAACAGTTGATGGTAGAACAAATTATAAATACAAACTACATCTAAACTATGATGACACAGCTTGGAACTGGTTTGTAGGTCAAGAATTCTATGAATGTGATTATAGAAGAGTATCACAATTCCAAATCTTAAGAATGAACTTTTTAGTAGATGGAGAAACATATGACGTTCCAATTAAGATGGATACCATTGAAGGTGATACATTATTCATTCTAGATCCAGATTTAATTCTTGATACAGAAACACCTTATTACGACTTTAAAAATTGGTTAGACGATGGTATCGCTGACTTAAAAGAAAAGTTTAAAGATTACTTACCTTATATATATGCAATTGCAGGTATCTTAGGTGGAGTCTTATTAATATGGGTTGGAATAAAGGTTTATAAATTCTTTAGATTCCTATTCGGTTGGATTCCAGATAAAAAGGATAACCAGAATAAAAAAGAATAAATATAAATGAAAGGAAAATAAACATGATTATAAAGAAAATTATGTTAGGTGCCCTAGCAGCTGCAACTATGGCAACCTCAATCGGAGTAGCAAACACTCCAGTCTTTGCAGCAGAAGAAAATGAAGCAGTAGCTGCTTCAATTAATTATAATTCTATTTCGTGTATAACACCATTTCCAGATGAGTCTTTAAGAGAAGCAACTTATTTCGAACATAATGGAATCATGTATACATTAGGTGAAACAGATAATAAATATCATGCATATCCAGTAAATAGTCCATCAGAAGTAAGATATTTAGCAGTTTATTCTCATTTATTTGAAAAAGAAGTAGATTATTCAGAATTAGATTTATCATTTTATTCAAATGTAATTAAAGTAATTATTAATGCTAATAATCCAAATATGTTATATACATATTTAACAGGCCTAACAAAAGAATTTGACTTATATCTAACAGGTCAATTTACATTTAATGCATATGTTAAAGATTTAAATATTAAAGGTTTATATCATGTATGTCCTTATTATGGAAACTCAGAAGTAATAGAAAGTATAGCAAATTTAGAAG
>JBGVRA010000113.1:0-2603 GCA_045127955.1 Anaeroplasmataceae bacterium | reverse complement strand
TAGCCTTATCTAGTTTCTGTTCGTAGGCTCAAGAACTTTGCTACACCACTTCCTCCACCCCAGCATTACTGCTTTCGGTTTGTGGTTCGCTACACTTGGCGGTAAACTACCCGTGACTGGACTTTCACCAGTAAGATTAGTGCCATGCCCGGCACACTAGAAAAAAGACCACCCAATTTTGAGTGATCTTATATAATCTTTTATACGTTTGCTTACTGTAATTTTTCCAAATCTATTTTGTTATAAAAATTCAAATTAGACTTGTAATATTACAATAATGTATCATTACAAAGTTAATCAGGACTATTTTTACAAAAAGTATCTGAATTTATTTAGCTCATTTAAAGCTAATAGTCGCACCCAATCGAACGAACTAAGTATTTATATTAGTTATACTAGAAAGTGCGATATGGGCTGAATATATAGACCGTATGATAGTTCTATATTATATAACTTTTATTTCTTTTACTTCTCTATATATATAAAAAAGACCGCTCTTTCGAACGATCTTATATATTCTTTTATACGTTTGCTTACTGTAATTTTTCCAAATCTATTTTGTTATAAAAGTTCAAATTAGACTTGTACTATTACACAAATGTATCATTACAAAGTTAATCTGGACTTGTTTTACAAAAAGCATCTGGATTTATTTAGTTCATTTAAAGCTCATGGTTGGACTAGAGTTCAGAAAATAAGTATTTATACTATATATAATAGAAAGTGCGTCACAAGCAAAATATAGCCAATAATCTTCAGTTGCTTGCAAAATGCAATCATCTCAAATTATTCACACAAACATTTATCTATTAACACTGGCGGCAAAGTACAAAAAAGACCACAAATTAATGTGATCTTAGTTTTCTTGAACAAATGATATCTGTAATTTTTCCAAATTCAAATTATTCCTTCTTAGATGAATGATAATTATATTCGTATTTTTCTAAATTATATCCTCTAATTGTTTGATATTTATTTTCATCAATAGAATTCAAGTTTTTAAAACTTACTGAATCTTTCAATATTTCTTCTAGATAATTATATTCACTATATTCTCCAATAGAAGATAATACTAATGCATTTCTAAAATATTTAGCGTGTTTGCCTATAAATTCATTATTAACTTTAAAACCAATGTTTTTTAAGAAGAAATATAAAAACAAAGATACAACCCTAGTGTTTCCCTCTCTAAATGAATGAACCTGCCAAATATTTGCAATAATTCTTGTGACCTCATATATCATTTCATTTTTTGAAAGTTCATTCCAATTAATACTATCTATTTTCGATTGTATTTTTTCTAATTCATTATCAATATTTTTATAATTTGAATACTCTACTGATAAACCATTTAAAACGGGTTCATCTTTATAAATATTGATTATTCTATATTTCCCTGCCCACTCATAAACATTTTCGAATAAAACTTTATGAATAATACAAATATCTTTTACTTTCACAATAGAACAATTTTCTTTTATCAACTTGATAATACCTAAATTTACCATTGTGGTTTCATAATCATCAAGTTTCTTTTGATCTTTTATATTAGCAATATTTTTAATTATTTTTATATCTTCAAATAAGTATGGATCTTTCATTATTCACTAAAACTCCTTTTAATTGCAAAAACAGCTGTTTCATAATCTATTTGTCCAGTTGCGAATAAATTTAATATATTATTATTCTTACTATTTATTTCTCCACTACCAGCAGTTGACTCAATAATTTTAGCAAGAGCAACATATTCATTATTATTTTGTTTTGGTAACTGAATCTCAAAAGGGAACCCTTCTTTTAGAATTACTTGAGATAAAAACATTGATACAGCATATGATGTATTTACACCTAATCTTTTAAATATTTGTTCAGATTTGTGTTTTATTTCAGGTTCGATTCTAATATGTATTAATTCACTTTTACTTTCATTTTTCACAAAATATCACCTCATATATATTGTATCACATTTGATACACATAATCAATTTAATTTACAATCCTTTATATGATTAAAAGATTAAAAAAATTCTAATTGTTTATAAATGACCATTTTTATTTGAACCAAATCGTATTATTTCTATTATAATTTGTATTTATTTAATCTATTTTATTTTTTTGTTATTACTATTAATACTGGCGGTAAAGAATAAAAAAGACCACAAATTAATGTGATCTTAGTTCTCTTTAACGAATGCTATCTGTAATTTTTTCCAAATCTATTTTGTAATAAAAGTTCAAATCAGACTTGTAATATTACAAAAAATGTAGCGATACAGACCGAATCTGGACAAATTTTACAAAAAGTATCTGGATTTATTTAGCTTATTTAAAGCTCATAGTCGCACCCAATCGAACGAACTAAGTATTTATACTGTATATAATAGAAAGTGCAATGTAGGCTGAATATATAGACCGTAGGATAGTTCTATATTATATAATAATATAACTTTTTTTTATTTCTACATATAATAGAGTAGAGGGAAAATAATTTGATTTATCTTCGCCCCTCTCGCCGAACCGTACGTACGGGTCTCGTATACGGCTCTCCAAATATATTTCAAATTACTTAGAGTAATACGCTAGGGGATTGACTAAAGCTGGTCG
>JBGVRA010000112.1:0-35310 GCA_045127955.1 Anaeroplasmataceae bacterium | reverse complement strand
AAAACTTTATGTTTCTTTGTCTTTCTCATTGTTTTACCTCCTTTTATTTCTATATAAACAAAAAACACATTAGTTTACAATACTAAAATTGTTTTCTAATGTGTCTTTTTATTGTGTGTCCGTTTTAATCAAACAGAATCCATCAAGTGGAGTTTATTTTTTTATTTTTCCCTAAAACTGAGTATTATTAATTAAGGAAGGAGGTTGAAATCATGAGAATAATTGATGCTTTAAATAGAATGCAACAAATACTTAATATTCCATTTGGAACACTATTTACTGAATTTGAATTAGATAATATTATTCGTGCTAAAGGTAAGACAGGTCAAATATTAGAATTAGCGTTAGGCTTAAATCTTACAAGTAGTGGCTTAGATTTTGAAGATGGCGAACTTAAAACTAATAAGTGTGATGCTAGTGGAAAACCATTAGAAACAATGTTTATTTGTCAAATTGCAAGCATGATAGATGACTTATTAGAATCTAAGAGATTTGAAGAAACCTATTTATTTGAGAAGATTAATAGAATTCTTTATGTTCCTGTATGTAAGGTTGGCAATCCAAAGGAATGGTATTTTTATGATGCTTATATTGTAGATAGGAATAATCCAGAATATGCTGGAGTTTATGCTCAATTAGAAGAAGATTATTATACGATATGTGAAAAATTAAAAGAACATATTGAAAGAACCGGTAATATTCATACTTCAAGTGGAGAATTAATGCAAGTTAGAAGCAAAGATTCTAAAACATATCATCCAATGTATTCTAAGTTAGTAGGGAAATATATATCTAATAAGAATCATGCATTCTATTTTAAGAAAGAATTCATGAAAAGAATTAAACAAATTCACAATCATGAATAGCGATTATTTCATATTTCAACATAAAATGCTATAATATACTTGTCCTTAAGGACAAATATATAGAAAGAAGGTTGAAATAATTGCTATACAATGCAGATTGTATAGAAGTATTAAAAACTCTTAAACCTAATTCTATTGATTTAATCTTTGCAGATCCACCATACTTTTTATCTAATGGAGGTAAAAGTATTCATAGTGGTAAGGTTGTATCTGTTAATAAAGGTGATTGGGATGATAAATCAAAATATGATAATCATCTAGAGTTTACTAAAGAATGGTTACGACAATCATTTAGAGTGCTTAAATATGGTGGAAGTATATGGATTAGTGGAACAGTCCATAACATATTTGATGTTAAAAACTATTTAGATGAAATAGGATTTAAAATTATCAATATAGTTGTGTGGCACAAAAGTGACCCACCTCCACTAATTTATAAGAACAAGTTTAAATTCTCATATGAACTTATTATATGGGCTAAAAAAGACGGAAAACACACTTTTAACTATCAAGATATGTTTGATATTGCAGGTGAAGAAATGCAGGATGTATGGACAATTCCAGCTGTTCAAATGAGTGAGAAAAAGTTTGGTTATCATCCGACACAAAAGCCTGAAGCTTTATTAGAAAGAATAATAGAAGCTTGTTCAAATATTGGTGATACAGTATTAGATCCATTTAGTGGATCTGGTACTACATGTTATGTTGCAAAGAGATTAAATCGAAAATATATAGGAATTGAAAAGGAAAAAGAGTATTTTAATATTTCTAAAAGAAGAATAGAGTCTATCTAAGTCTTCGGGATACCAACATGGTATCTTTAGCAATTATTTGAGAAAAATATATAAAAATCATGTTTTAATTAATTTGATAAATGGTGTGTAGAAAAAATGGATAAAAATAAGATTATAGAATATAGAAAGAGAAACAGTGAATTATCTAAAGAATCATTTAAGATCAACAAAGAAGAATTTTGCCTTATATGTGGTGGAAAATTTTCGAGTTTTTGTAATTCGCATTCTATACCTAAGTTTATTTTAAGCAATATTTGCTATAATGGAATGGTTCTTCAAAGTGGCACTATGGATGTAGAAGATAATGAAATTAAAAAGAACAAACTTGGTATAAATGAAGCGGGTTTATTCTTTAATATATGTCGTAATTGCGATAATTTCTTTTTTAAAGAATATGAATCAATAGACGAATTAGAAAGACTACGTAATGAATTAGCAAAAAATAAATTTATATTTTCTAGAGAAACGAAAATAAAATTGGCAAAAATTTATTATAAATGTTTATTAAGGGAAATATATACAAAAAAAGATGATAAATATAAAAATGGAAAAGAATTTGATGAATTAGTAAAAGAAGGCATATTAGATGGTCACCAAATATATAGTAATTATCAATTAGATTTAAGAGATTATTATCGCGAAAAGAACATTCTTGAAGAAATAATTAACGGGAATAGTATTACTAATATGTTTGTTATAGATTTTATAGAACTTCCTTATGAAGTTGCAATTGCTACACAAACTTTAATTGCTTTACAAAATGATTTAAAAGGTAATTTAATAAATAATATATATAATTTTTCGAATGATTATTATATTGAACATATTTGTTTTGTTTGCTTTCCTGTTAAGAATAAAACAATTATAATTTTATTTGGTATTGAAATAACAAAAGAGCGACATATAAATTTTATTTCTCAATATAAGAAACTAAATTTAGATGAAAAATTGAAATTAATACAAAGTATTATTTTTTCATATAGTGACGAATGTTATTTTTCACCGCTTCTTAACGATTTTTTATTAAAGGATAAAAATTTTATTGAAATGGCTTCACAAGCTAATGGACCAGAAATAACACATTCTAAAATTGTTGAAGATCGTCAATATTTTTATACTGGAAAAGTCGATATTAGTAATTTTAAAAAAATAGAAAATTATTTATCTCGCAAGTATTCTACTTTATCTATACAAAATAGAAAAGTTAAATTAAAAAAATAGAATTATTATTCGAAATTTATGAATTGATATAAAAAAATACTCACTGTTGCAAGGTACAGGAAAGTCAGTAGTTGCTATTCAATTATTATGTGATTTAATTCAAAAAGGATATTCAGCAAACTATGTAACTAAAAATGCAGCACATAGAAACGTATATTTTGAAAAAATAAAACAAGATAAATATAAACTAAATTACATTAAAAGTTTATTTAAAGGTTCAGGTTCTTTTTATGATGTTCCTATATTTTGTTTTAATCTATAGAAGGTGGTGATTTATTTGGAAAATAAATATATGGATTTTGGATCATATCCAATAGAAGAAATAATAAATATTGATATTATTAATGAATTAAATAATTTAATTAATGAAAATAATTGGATAGACTTTCATTATTATAATAATGGTGTAGATACCCCATTTATGTGGTATCAAGACATTATCTATAATAATGAAAAATATAGAGGAGTATATTTTAATAAAATTAGAATCTTATTTACAAATAAATATGAATACACCGCTGAAGAAGAACAAAGACTTTTCCCAAATATTAAAGTTGGTACTGTTTATTGGTTTAAATATTGTCCAATTAAATGGCGTATATTAAATGAAACAGAAGATGAGTTAATGCTTATATCTGAATTTATTTTAGATAATATGGAATTTTATCATAATGAAAAAGATAGAGTAATTAATGGAAAGATAATATATCCTAATAATTGGGAACACTCTAATATTAGAAAATGGCTAAATAATAATTTTTATAATACAGCTTTTAATGAAACTGAAAAAGAATTAATAAAAGCCCAATTATTAGATAATCATAATTCTTTTAATTCATTTTCATCTAAATATTTAAGAGAACAAAATGATACATTAGATAAAGTATATTTATTAAGCTATCATGAGTCATTATTATATTTTAAAGGATGGTGTTTATCAGATGAAACAAAGCTAACAACACCAACCAAATACGCAATTATGAATTTATTATGTACAGGATTTAAACCAGGATATAAAGATTGGTTATTAAGAACACCATGTAATAATAGTAGTTATATGGTACATCATGTTTCTAAAGGTGGAAATATTGACAAAGAAAACTTTACATATATAGTTGAAGGAATAAGACCTGTAATAAATATTAAAATAAAATAGATATGGTGATTAATATGGATAGATTAGAAGAAGTAAAACAAAGAATAGATAAATTTAATAAAGATAGAGATTGGGATCAGTTTCATACACCAGCTAATTTAGCTAAATCTATATCAATAGAAGCTAATGAACTATTAGAATGTTTTCAGTGGAGTGATACTAATTATGATATTGAAGCGGTTAAAGAAGAATTAGCTGATGTAATGAATTATTGTATTCAAATGTCTATGGTATTAGGTGTTGATATTATAGATATTATTAACAGTAAGATGGATAAAACTGAAAAGAAATATCCTGTAGATAAATCTAAAGGTGTATCTACTAAATATAATAAATTATAAGGAATTTATAATTTAGAAGGGAATGTATAGTTTTTTTTGAATTATACTTAAGAATTATGACTAAAAAAGAGAAAAAAATGCAAGAAACATGTGATCAGATAAAAAATAACAATTGTATTTTAAGTGAAACTGAATATATGAATGCAGTTGAATATGAATATAAAATTTTATCTTATATACCAAAGCAACTAATCACAGAAAATATTATTATTTGTGCACTAAAGAATAATTATGGCAACGACAATTTAATACAATACATTCCTTTAAAATTACTAACTTGTGATTTTATTTTGTCTATTTTAAAAATTAGATATATGTATTTGAAATTTATTCCTGAAGAAATTTTTACTGAGCAACTTATTGTTGATGCCATGAATATAAATATACAGATTGTTAAGTATATTCCATCTAGATTTAAAAATGATGATTTTTATAAGAAATTAATAGATATTAATCCTAAAGTTATTAAACATATAGAGAAAGCTTCATCAGCTTTGTGTGAATACGTAATAACTAAGTCTTGTAAAAATATTGAATATTTGAATGAAAAGCAAAAATTAAAGTTAAGTACTAATATGATAACAAAAATTATAGAATCGAATTGGAAAAATATAAAATATCTTCCGTCGATTATTATTACAAAAGAAATTTGTGATTTAGTTTTTATTAAAAATGTTAAATCTGTAGAGTTTATCCCTGATGAATATAAAACTAGTTTTATGTGCAATAAAGCTATTGAAAAAGATGTTAATTTAATAAAATTTTTGCCAGATTCAATGCTTACATTTGACATTTGTAGAAAGTGCGTAGAGGTTAAAGGAGAATTATTAGAATATGTTACTAATGAAGAAAAGACTGAGAACTTGTGTTTAACTGCTATAAAAGATAATCTCGATGCTTTTATTTACGTTCCAACTACTTATTATAATAATGATTTTTTTATAAGCTGTATAAAAGAAAATTTTGAATTTATTGATAGTATACCTCATGAATATAGAACACTAGATTTATATAGAATGATTTTAAGATATTATATTTATGATATGAATTTATGTGATTATGAAGATGATGAAAATTATAATTCCGTAACAATAATCGAAACACTTATGAGATTTGCTTCATCCATAAAGTATGAAGAATATGATTATGAGATTATTAAAATGGAAAGAACAATGAAGCTAAGAATTATACAAAAAGCTTATTATGACAAAGAGGTATCAAATTTTGTTGTAATGGAAATTTGTTATAGAAAAAAAGAAATATTTGCCTTTAATAACTTTAAAGATTTTTATTTATTTTTAAACGAAGATGTTACTGATTCTTATTTAGTTGAATATGATTTTGATGGAGTGAACATATCTAATTTTAATTTGAATGGAGCTCATTTGAGCAGTAAAAGACAAATACAAGAGGGGAGTATAAATAGTGAACTTTTGATACCAATTTCTGAGAAAATGAAATTTTCCCTTGGTGTTTCAAATCAAGAAATGGAGTCTGAAATGATTCCTAGTTTGTATTATTATGATGATTTTAACTTGAATTCAAGACATATATTTTACATAACAGATATACATATAAATTATCATCTATTTGATAAATATAACTGCAATGCTTCATTGGCAGAAATTGAATTTTATATATTTAAAGTAATCACTAAGATGGTAGATAATATAATTTATAAAAAGGATGATGATTTTTTATTAATAGGCGGAGATTTATCATTTAATTTTGAAGTATCTGAAATTTTTTATACTGAATTATGTAAACATTGGAATCCATCAAAGATAATAGTTATTTTGGGAAACCATGAATTGTGGGATTTGAATGTTTTAGAAGGCAAATGTAAAGAAAAAGATATTAACGAAATAATAAAAAAATACGAATTATTATTTTCAAGATTAGGAATGAAATTTCTTAATAATTCTTTGTTTGTTAATTATAAATTTGATTCAAAAATATTATCTGAAGATGAAATATTATCAATGAGTGAAAGAGAATTATCAAACATAGCATTAAAAAGTAATATGATGGTTTATGGATGTATTGGCTTTTCTGCTTATAATGATAGATTTAATGTTTTAAATGGTATTTATCAAAATACAATAACAAGCATTGAAGAAGAGTTGCTATATACAAGAAAATGTGAGAAAGTATATGATAAGTTGTATAATGTTTTTCCAAAGGATAAAGTAATAGTTTTATCACATATGCCTATTGATTCTTGGACGAAAAAAACACCTATTCCTAAGTGGATTTATGTGAGTGGGCATACTCATAGAAATGAATTTTATCACTCTGAAGAATATACTTTATATGCAGATAATCAAATAGGATATAAATCTAGAAATATATATCTTAAGTATTTTTTAATTAATTCAAACTATGATGTTTTTAAATACTATAAGGATGGTATATATAAAATTAATAGAAATCAATATATTAATTTTAATCGTGGTAAAAATATAAGTTGTAACTTTAATAGCGATGTTAATGATATAGTTATGTTAAAAAAGAATGAGATGTATATGTTTTTGATAGAAGACACATATAAAAAAAATCTTTACATATTAAATGGTGGTAAGAAAAAAGAGTTAAAAATAAAGAATATCGATTATTATTTTAATAATATGACTTATTATGTCGAATCAATAAAAGAGAATATGAAAGAATTTAATCATCAATTAATTGAAATAGCAAAATTTGTAAAAGAAATAGGTGGAAAAGGCTTTATTCATGGAAGTATAATTGATATTGATCACTATAATCATATTTATATTAATCCTCAAGATGGCTCAGCATTATTTTATTTTTCTCCTCATAAAGGAATTAGAAAAGAGTATTCAAGTTTTGCTAAATTGCTAGAAGAACAACTTCCTAATATTTATTTTAATTATGAAAAAAAATTTAACTCGTCTAATAATGCAATTATTTTATTCAATTCAATGTTTGACTTTACCAATGATACTGGTGCATCGATTTATAAGAAATCAGGAATTATTAAAACTTTACAGAATATATATAATAATGTTATTAGAATTTGGAATGATAATTTAATAAAAAATATAGACAGACATTTTAGGGATGATTATATTGAGCCCGAAGGTGATGTCATAGATGAACTCGAAAAATAAATTATCGTTTTTTACAAAAGTATCCCTAGTTGGATATTTTTTATTAATTTTAGTACTTGACAAAATATTATTTCTATATTATTCTATTTATGTAGGCGTAATATTTTAAATGTACTACATAAGATAATAGTGATTATTTATAATTATTCAAAGAGTATGAGTTTATAATCAATAATGGCTTATGTCTTATAATTTGATATTAGGTCTAGCAACATAGGGAGTAGTGTCTCTCATTATAGTTAGACCTTTTTATTATGCCTTCTAAAACAATATTAGGAGGAAGAAGAACATGGAAAGAAACGATTTAAGAAAAATTGAAGAAAAGTTGGGTTATTTTTTCACAGATGAGGAATTATTAATTCAAGCATTTACTCGCAAATCTTACACTAATGAAAAAGGTGGAGAAAATAACGAGATATTAGAATTTATAGGAGATAAGGCCTTAGATATGGCAGTCATTATAATTTTAATGAAAGAATATAGTAATTATAATGATTTTGGAAAGCGTTGGTGTCGTAGATATTTTTATACTAAAAATCTTTACGAAGGTGACTTTACTGAAATCAAGAGAAAACTTGTTGAAGGAAAAATGTTAGCAAGACGAATTGAAATGATGGGATTAGAACAGTACCTTATTATGGGCAAAGGTGATAAAGCAAAGAATGTTGATGAAGAAATTTCTGTTAAAGAAGATTTATTTGAAGCAATAATTGGAGCTATTGTTATAGATAGCCATAATGATGCAAGTACAATTGAACAAGTTGTTACAAAGATGCTAGATCCATTTTATTATCTGAATTATGGATTCCCAGATGATGATGAGAATTATATTGGTCTATTACAAGAATGGAGTCAGAAGAAATATAATGAAGCCCCTGTATATAATTATATTAGTGTAGGTCAGGGATTTTCTGCTTCAGTAAGAATATTAAATTTAACAAAATTCGATGTTAATGTCTATTCATCAAAAGATGAAGCCAAGTATAATGTTGCAAAGATGATGTATAAATATTTAGAAGGGCATGGATTGTTATTTTCTATTAGAGATGAAATTGGAGAAATACAGTTTGAAAAAAGTATTAATCAGTTACAAGAATTGCATCAAAAAGGTAAAATTTCAAAACCAATTTATTTATTTACTTCAAAGCCGGAAGAACAAACTGGCGATATTATCTGGTGTTGTACATGTGTAGTTCAAAGTTATAATTGTGAATTAGATTGCTATTCTAAAAATAAAAAAGATGCTAAAAAAGGTGTAGCATTTGATATGTTAAATCATATATTTAGTAACATAGAAAAAATAGAGAAAGACTTATTTTTCTCAAATAATCATAAAATCTTATAGCTTATTAAATATTTATAATAGAAGTAACTCTTTATTATAGCCAAAAGAATAGATTTAATTGATAAAAATGATGGTTTATTAGATGTGAATCTTTAATAAACCTCTTTTTTTTATAAATAATAATTGGGTTTCGCTTTAACTATTTGGTAAAAAATGGTAAAATTAAAAAAATAGAGTTATTTTGTAAAGGGGTAATAATATGAAGGAGATTGTATTTGTTGATGCTGAAATATCTATTGATAGTAAATCAATAATAGATTTAGGTGCAGTAAAAGAAAATGATTCTTTATTGCACACTACTAAAAAGCACGAGTTTACAAACTTTATTAAAGATGCATATTTTATATGTGGACATAATATAGTTGCTTTTGATTCGAGATATATAGAGGATTTAATTAGCCAAAGAAAATACGAATATATAGATACTTTATGTATTTCTCCTTTAATATACCCTAAAAACAAATACCATAGTTTACTTAAAGACGATAAACTTTGTGTAGAAGAATTTAATAACCCTTGTAACGATGCTATTAAAGCTAAAGATTTATTCTATTGTGAAGTAGATGTTTTTAATAGATTGCCTGATAAAATAAAAAATATATTTGGCTCTTTGTTATTTAAAAAAACTGAGTTTTCAGGATTTTTTGAATATGTAAAGTGGAATAAATGTTGGAATCTAAAAAAAGATATTTTATCTGCATTTGAGGGAAGAATATGTGAAAACTGTAATTTAGGTAAGATGATAGATAAATATCCTGTAGAATTAGCTTACTGTTTAGCCTTAATAAATTCCACAGAAGAACATGATATCGTTTCGCCTTGGGTACAAAAAAATTACCCTTCTATAAATCGAGTTATGAAAGATTTAAGAGGAACACAATGTTCTGGTTGCAAATATTGTAATGAAAAATTTGATTTAAAGAAAAGATTAAAACAAATATTTGGATATCCTGATTTTAGAAAATATAATGATGAACCACTTCAAGAAAATGCAGTTAAGGCTGCGGTAGATAATAAATCTTTACTGGCAGTATTTCCAACAGGTGGCGGAAAATCGATAACATTTCAATTGCCAGCATTAATTGAAGGTGATGCTACTAAATCACTTACTGTAGTTATTTCACCTTTACAATCATTAATGAAAGATCAAGTTGATGGATTAGAAAGAAGAGGTTTATCAGATGCTGTTACTATTAATGGAATGTTAGATCCTATTAGTAGGGCAGAAGCAATTGATAGAGTGAATTCAGGAAAGGCATCACTTCTATACATTTCACCAGAATTACTACGCTCAAAAACAATTGAGACTATGTTATTAGGAAGAAATATAGCTAGAATTGTAATTGATGAAGCACATTGTTTTTCTGCTTGGGGTCAAGATTTTAGAGTAGATTATTTATATATTGCAGAGTTTATTAATAAACTACAAGAAATGAAAAATTTAAAAGAAAATATTCCAGTTTCTTGTTTTACTGCAACAGCTAAACAAAAAGTTGTATCTGACATTTGTGATTATTTCAAAGAAAAATTAGGTCTTAGATTAGAAATTTATGCAACAACATCAGAAAGAGCTAATTTAAGATACAAAGTAGAATTAAAAGAAACAGAAGATGATAAGTATTTAGCATTAAGAGATTTATTATCTGTTAAACAATGTCCAACTATTATTTATACTTCTCGAACAAAAACAACAGAAGTATTAGCTGATAAATTAAATAAAGATGGTTTCTCAGCACTTGCTTTTAATGGAAAAATGGAAACAAGCCAAAAAGTAGAAAACCAAGAAAAGTTTATTAAAAATGATGTTCAAATAATGGTTGCAACTTCTGCTTTTGGTATGGGAGTAGATAAACCAGATGTTAAACTGGTTGTACATTATGAGATTTCTGATTCATTAGAAAATTATATTCAAGAAGCAGGTCGTGCAGGGCGTGATCAAAGTATTCAAGCAGAATGCGTTGTATTTTATAATGAAAATGATTTAGATAAACATTTTATGTTATTTAATCAAACGAAATTAAGTATGGATGAAATTAGACAAATCTGGAAAGGAATTAAGTCTATGACATCTAAAAAAGATACTATTTCATGTTCAGCTTTAGAACTAGCAAGAGCTTCAGGTTGGGATGATCAAATTTCAGACATTGAAACAAGAGTGAAAACTGCAGTTGCTGCACTTGAAGCATCAGGATATGTCACAAGAGGATTAAACTCTCCAAGAGTATTTGCTACAAGTATACAAGTAAGATCATTAATAGAAGTTAGAAAAATCATTGATAAATCGAAATTATTTGTTATAGAAGAAGATAAAGAAAATGCAATAAGAATAATGAAAGCATTGTTTTCTCAAAAATATACATATATTGAAAAGAATTCAGATGCTGAGTCAAGAGTAGATTATTTAGCAGATACTTTGGGTATTTCGAAAGAAAAAATAATTGAAATAATTGATAAATTGAGACATGAAAAAATCTTAGCTGATTCAAATGATATGGTAGCTTACATTAAAAATGAAGAAATTCATAGAATTGAAACAGAAATGGAAAGATTGAAATCATTAGAAAGATTTTTAGTAAAATATTTGAATGATGAAAGAATTATTACTGATTTAAAAGTTATAAATGAAGCTGCAATTAATGAAAATATTAAAAGGCCGTCAGTTAAAAATATTAAAACTATCTTGTTCTTTTGGACAATACAAGGGTATATTAGAAAAACACTTAATGTGGCTGATAATAAATTTGAAATCGATCCATTAAAAAATATGAATCAAATAGCAGATTTGATAGAAAAGAGATTAGATGTATCTGATTTTATATTTAAATATTTAAAGAATTTACCAAATAAATCATCATCAGGTGCAATAGATTTTTCTATGCTAAAATTATTAGAATCATATAATAATAGAGATAATTTATTTGCCGAAACATTAAAATGTAAATATGAAGATATTCAAAATGCTTTATTATATTTATCTAAAATGTCGTTACTTACAGTTGAAGGTGGATTTTTAGTATTATATAATGCAATGCAAATTAAACGTTTAGTTACAGATAATAAAAAACAATATAAAAATGATGACTATAAAACCCTTAAAGAACATTATGAACTTAAAATACAACAAATTCATATTGTTGGTGAATATGCTAATATGATGGTTAATGATTATAATCAAGCATTAGAATTTGTTAATGATTATTTTCAGTTAGAGTATGATGGATTCATAAAAAAATATTTTAAAGGTGATAGAAAAGGTCAAATTAAAAGAACGATTACTCCAGCTAAGTATAATAAATTATTTGGATGTTTATCACCTATTCAAAAGAAAATTATAGATGATGATGAATCTCAATATATTACAGTATTAGCAGGTCCAGGATCTGGAAAAACAAGAGTATTAGTTCATAAACTGGCATCACTATTATTGTTAGAAGATATTAAAAGTGAACAACTATTAATGTTGACATTTTCTAGAGCTGCTGCAACTGAATTTAAAACAAGATTAATTGATTTAATTGGAAACGCTGCTCATTATATAGATATAAAAACATTCCATTCTTATTGTTTTGATTTATTAGGAAAACTAGGTAATGAAGAGGAATTTGATGATTGTATTTTAGCTGCTACAGAAATGATAGAAAATGGTGAAGTAGAACAAAATAAACTAACAAAGACAGTATTAGTTATAGATGAAGCTCAAGATATTGATTCAAATGAATTTAGATTGATTTCAGCATTAATGGAAAAGAATCCTGAAATGAAAGTTATTGCTGTAGGTGATGATGATCAAAACATTTATGAATTTAGAGGTTCAAGTTCTAAATATTTAAAAGAAATAATTCATAATAAAGAAAATTCTAATCAATATGAACTTTTAGAAAATTATAGAAGTGTAAAAAAAATAATAGATTTTAATAATGCCTTTTCTAAAAATATTAAAGATAGAATGAAAGAAAATCCTATTGTTCATGTGAGAAAAGATATAGGTAAAGTCACAATTAGAAACTATAAAACAAATAACCTAGAAGTACCTTTGGTTAATGAAATATTAAAAATTAAACAAGGAAATAAAAAGATAGCTATATTGACACAAAAGAATGAAGAAGCTTTAAGAGTACTTGGATTATTAAATAAGTATGGAATAAAAGCTAAATTAATCCAAAATGATGATGGTTTTAGTCTATATTCTTTAGCAGAAGTAAGATATTTTATTAAGTGTTTAAGTCAAGAAGATGATTCTCCAGTTATTTCATTAGAAGTATTTATGGAAGCTTTAAATAAACTTTCTATAAAATATATAAATAGTTCCGCTTTAGAAGTTGTAATAAGTATGATTAAAAGTTTTAGTAAAGTCAATAAAGTAATGTATAGAACAGATTTTATTAATTTTATCAAGGAATCAAAATATGAAGATTTTGTCGATATTGATAAGACAACAGTTTTAGTATCAACTATTCATAAAGCTAAAGGTAAAGAGTTTGATATAGTTCATATTTTATTAGATAATCCATATTTATCTACAGATGAACAAAAAAGAAAATTATATGTAGGCATGACTAGAGCAAAAGATGAATTGTATATTCATTGTAATAATAATTCACTATATAAATATAGATATCAATGTGAGTATTTATTTGATGATAATGAATATGAAGAACCAGATGAACTAATACTTCAATTAGGTCATAAGGATGTTAATTTAAATTCTTTTAAATCATTAAAAAAGAAAAATGAAATATTTAAATATTTAAGTGGTAATAAATTAGAATTTGAAAATGAATATTTGTATGTTAGTGGTTCAGAAAATAAACAATTATTTAAGTTATCAAAAAAAGCCAATGAATATATAGAATCACTTAAAGAAAAAGAATATTTTATTAATTATGCTGAAATAAGATTTATTGTTGCGTGGAAAGATAAAGAAGATTTAGAATCAAATGAAGAATACGCGTTAATATTACCTACTATTTATTTGAAAAAAAATAAAGTAGAAAAACCAAAAGAATTAATACCAATCACTAAATTTAATGATAAGAATATTGATGATGAATATGTTGAAGTTAAAATAAATATTAATAAAGAGAAGGTTATAGAAGATAATAAATCTAAGGAAGAAAAAGAATATGATTATATCAAAGATAAAGATGGAAATATTTTAACTGATATATCATTATTTAAAAAATTAAAATCTACAAGATATTTACTAGCAAAAGAAAATGAAGTTTCTCCGTTTATTGTTGCTTATGATTCTATGTTAATTAAATTGGCTACTTACAAGCCTTTAACAAAAGAAGAATATTTAAAAATTAAGGGTACAGGCGAAAAAATGTATGAAACTTATGGTATCAAATTAGTTGATGTCATAATAAAATATGAACAAAATAATCAAAAATAATAGTTGAAAGTTTTGTTTTATAGACAATATAAATAATTTAATAATAAAGCTTAAGATATAAAAATAAGTCTTAGGCTTTTTTTATTATATTTGTAAATGATTAATAGTCATTGAGAAAATACGAGAATAAAAATATGATTTTATATATTAAAGGTATGAAAATCTAAAACTTTTTTCCTGAAAAAAATTTTTTATTATTATTTTTAGCTCATTTTTCAACTTGTGATTTATAAATGATATAATTAATAGTGTAATTGAACCTTCATCAATAAGAAGAAATCCAATTTTAGCAGATATCTTTGCAAGAATGAAATTTATGGATCGTCGTGGTAGTGGATTTGACAAAATAAAAAATGGAACAAACAGATTGTTTAATGATAATAAAAATCATGTTGAATTCAATGCTAATGAGACCAATTTTAATGTGGTAATATATAATGCCAATTATAAAAAGGGCAAAGAAAAGGGTAAAGAAAAGGGCAAAGAAAAGGGCAAAGAAATTACTAATCTAATATTAGAAGAATTGTCAATGAATTCAATGTTAACAGTTGGTGAACTAGCATTATCACTATCTACAACAGAAAAAACTATTAGGTATCACATGAATAAATTACGTGATGAAGGAATTATAGAAAGAGAAGGTTCAACAAAATCTGGTAAATGGATTATTAAATAAATTATATTAAGGAGCAAAGTATTATGACAAAAGATGAATGTATTAAATTTATAACAGATTTAGCTAATGGTATCGATCCTAAGACAAAAGAATCAATAAGTGAAGATTCAGTATTAAATAGAATAGATATCATAAGAGTATTATTTTCTATTAAAGGATATCTAGAAGATAATCCAAGACGTACAATACCATTTAAGTTAACTAATCTAGATGTTATTACAGTTAATAATGTAGTAATATCAAATTTTGTTAAAAAATTAAATGAGATGAATTGCACTAATAATATGAAAAAAGCTTATGTAAAACCAATAGTAGATTGGTTAGTAAAAGAAAATTATCTATGTGTAAGTTTAGATAATAAAAAACAACCAACAGAAAAAGGCGAAGAAATAGGAATATCATATACATTAAAAACAACATATGATGGAAAAGTATATCCATATACAGAATATAATGAAGTAGCTCAAAGATTCATATTAGATAATATTTTAAATGGAAATATTATTTTTTAATACAACAATGCTACTAGCTTTAAAATAAATGAATATTATTTTGAATTGATAAGATGTTTGTAGACACAAAAAATGTGTTTATAAACATTTTTTTAATTTTATGCTAAATATAGTAATCATTATAAAAATTCCTAAACAAAATTTCAGATAATAAGAATTATATTAATAAAATGTTTGAAATTAACTGTATAATAATGTATCATTGATACAAAAATATTGACATGCAAAAACTAATAGTATATAATATATTGCGTATCATTGATACAAAAATGGAGGTGGTTACATTGGGAATAGTATCGAAACACAGTTAAAAATTAAAATGATTGATATAATTAAAGAATCGGTAGAAAAAAATGATTTTATAATTGTAAATAGAGATAAAAATAAAACGTTTATGCGAAGATTCAGATTAAATCATACATCAATTAAAAAGATATTATTAAGTTTGAACTATTTATCTATAGATAAAATAGATGAAGATATTAACAAAAATGAATTTGGTGGTGATCCTATAGTTGTTTTGATTGAAACCTGTAATCTTGTTAACTTTCATGGCGAAAATGAAGAAGTTAGAATATATATATAAATAAAAATGATAAAAGATAAAGTTGTTCCGGTTATTTCTTTTCATGAGGCTGAATTTTGATAAAAAGTGGAGGAAGAGAAAATGAAGAAATTAAAATGTGCAAGTTGTCAAGCTAACGTAGAATATGAAATTATTAATACATCATACCAATATGATGATGATGAAGTGAGTTTTAAATATTGTGGTAAGAAGGCAATATGTAAAAACTGTGGTGAAGAAATAATTGTAGATGAAGTTGAAGATTATAATCAGTCTCAATTTGAAAATGAATATCGTAAATTAAATGAGATAATTACAACGGAAGAAATAACTGAAATATTAGAAAAATATGATATTGGAAAAAGACCTTTATCTTTATTATTAGGCTTTGGAGAAATTACAATTACTAGATATTTAAATGGATATGTACCTTCAAAGAAAAATTCAATCATGTTAAAAAGGATATTAAATAATCCTGAAGATTATTATTCTATTTTGTTAACAAATAAAAAGAATATCAAAGATATAGCATATAATAAATCATTAAAAGCTGTATTGGGTTATATTGATAAAGATTCATTTGAAGATAAAAATATATCACTAGTATCTAATTATATAATTTCTAAAATTGATGTTACACCAAAAGCTTTACAAAAAATATTATATTATATTCAAATATTTTCTTTTAAGTTTTTATCAATCCCAGCTTTTTCAAGCCTTTGTAAAAAAAATCATGATGGTTTTGTTTTTGGTAAAATATATTATCAATATAAAAACTATGGATTTAGTACCATTGATAAAAATGTAGAAAATGAAGTAGAAATGGATAAAGATTTATTAGAATTATGCAATGCTATAATTAAGTATTTTGGCTGTTATGGTGGCAATGTGTTAGAAGAATTCACTCATAATGAAATGCCATGGATCAAAACTTTAGAAAATGATGTTATTGAAAAAGAATTAATGAAAGAATTTGCTATAGATATATCAAAAAAATATAATATAAACAAAGTCTCAGATATTAAGAATTATAGTAATAAAATGTTTGAAAATTATCAGAATAAAAGATTTTAATTCTTGAATATAGTTATTAATATCTATATAATAGTCTTAAGAGGTAGTAATTATGGAAAAGGGATTATTAAATTTATATAAGTTTTCAAATAGAGAAAACCCTATAATAATTGAATATAGAAAAAGAAGAAAATTATTGCAAGAAGTAATGAATGATATCTTTAATAAAGAATTAGATTCTTTTTATGATTATCATTTTAGTGCTATTGTAGAATTAATGCAAAAAACAATAAGTAAATATTATAATATCTTAAATATAAATAGTTTTAGTATAGAATCAGATAGTGATCAACAATTCATAATATTAACATTAATATATAATTATGCTGGTGATAAAATTCCAGCAGCTAAGCATTATCTAAATAGATGTAAGTATCGTAGATTAGATAAAATTAATATGCTTAATGTGATTTGTAATTCAAAGGTAGGATTATTTAATATAGTAGATTTCGATAAGGAAACAAGATTAATTACTTTATCTAATATTGTTACTAAAGAAGTTATTAAAATAATAGATGAAGGATTATCATTTTATTGTGAATATCAAAATTATCAAGATTATATATTACTTGCTAGAACTATAAAATTTGAAGATTATCATATTATAGATGGAACTTGTCAATTATTTAAAAATAACATAACAAATAAATTAATTAAATTATATACGGATAAAAAGATTAATGATACCCAACTATTAATCTTAGGTCAAGCTATAGAATTTAAATAATAATATCATAATACCCCCAACACTAAAGAAAAAGAGGAAAACTAAAATGAAATATAAACAAATAAAAATAACATTTGATTATGCAAAACCAAATAGATTTTACCGTACGCTTTTAGTAAAAGAAAACATTAATCTAGTAGATTTAGGATGTGCCATTGTATCAGCTTTTAATGGAACATTTGAACATTATTTCTCATTTAGTAAAGATAAATTAACTTATAATCCTAAAGTATTTTTAGAAGATTCAATTTTTGAAACTGAATTATTAATGAACGATTATAACTTAGTTGAACTAGGAGATAAATTTAAATTCACTTATGATACAGGCGAAGGCTATGATTTTACTTGCGAAGTAGAAGATACAGATATGACTTATAATGAAGATGAAAATGATGATGTTATTTTAATTGCAGGTGCTGGTCAAGGTATTTGGGAAGATAATATTCATTCATTATGTGCTTACTTAGATGGCAAATTAGACCCAGAAGCTAGTGAAGCTGATGATGAATATTCTTTACCATGGAATTTTGAAAATGAAAAGTTTTCTGATTTTGATAACTTCGATTTAGAAGAAGAAAAAGAATCATTTGAAGCTCTATATTTATATGATAGAGAAGCATATATCGAAAGAGAAGAACTGTATAATAATTCAGATGATACTAGTGATGAATTATTAGACGATGATGATTTTGATAACTTTGATTTAGAACAAGATGAAGAAGATGACTATAACTTAGATAAAACTTTAGCTGGATTATATCATATGACAATGCTTATGGCTGAACAACTAGTTAAAATGGAGCCTCATAAAACAGTTTATGAAAAATTATTAGAAACAAAAACAGAAACAGAAGCTAAGGAAGCAATTGCTAAAGAATTAATCTTCTTATATGTTAAATCAGCAAGTGAAGGAAGAGAATTTTCTCCATTTGAATTAGATGACGCTATTAATAACCTACAATAAAAAATAAACAGGTATGTGATATGATATCTCCAAAGTATACAGATAAAATAATTAAAAGGAATGAAAATCCCCAAGGGGATTTTAGACCTCGAGATTATTAAGTATATTTTGGAGGTGTTTTTATTTATACATTTATGATTATATATTTTGAAGTATGCAAAGGTGATTTAATTTTTAAATATTTCTAAGTGGTCTAATAACTTATTTTTTTTTGTCAAAACCCTAACGAAATAAACATCGTTTATTAATGGCTCAAGTTGAATAAATAAAGTTTATATTATATGCAAACAAATGAAGTTATATACGGATAAAGTAATTTTTGAATATATTGAAGTATATTTATATAGATGATATAATTAACGTAGATGTGTTTTGTATGTTTAATATATATATATATATATTTCTTTTATTAAATAGAAAGGTGTGTTTTTTAATGAAAGATAAAATTATTAGAAAAGTTTTTCTATTTTTTTTAGTTTTAATCTTGAACATAATATTTATAGGTTGTAGTGAACGTGATGTCATTATGGATGAATATAGTATAGAAATTAAATTTGAAGATTTTTATAACTTGAATTCAGAAGTTGAAATTACTGTATCAATGGGATTAAATCCTGACTATCAATCTAATTTCACTTACTTTGAAAACAATAAAGTTGTTTTAGCTTATTCAAAAGAGGGAAATTTGAATGATGAAAATTTAACAATCCTTTACAGTATAACAGATTTTTCTAAGCAAGAGTATTACTTTTCTAAAAATGGAAATAAAATAGAAAATAAATTTTGTGAAAAATATGTGATAGAAAAAGATTTTTTTGGTAATAAAAATGGAAGTATCACTTTTATGATATATCAAACAACAGATGACTCTTCTACTTATCATACTTCAATGTTGACACAAAAATTTTATTATAAAATTGAAAATGATAAAATATTTTTCTACTCTTATACTGAAGGAGGATATAAAAACTGATAGGGGAAAAAGTGAAAATACAATTAAATCAATGGCTGTATTAACATTAATTTATCATTCTTCTTATAAATACACAAGATTGATTATTAATCAAGTTGATGACAATGAAATTAATAACAGTAAAGCTTATATCTTAAAAGAAGAAATGTATTATTATTCAGATGTAGAATAATAATTAATTAACTTTCAAACGGAAGCCTGTAGCAATACAAATATAATTCGTGATTCCATTTTTATCATTTATGTGGTAAACTAATATTAGGCATAATATTTTAACTATACCACATAAAATAAATTTAATTACATATGATTATGGAAGTATGAATATATAATTAATAATAATTTATGTTATATAAATTAATATATTAGGTCTAACAATATAAGGATAAGTGTCTTTATTTTTCGTTAGACTTTTTTAATGCCTTAAAATTTTAAGGAGGAATCGATATGAAAAAAGAACAACTAACAAACGTAGAAGGAACAATAGGTTATATTTTTTATAACAAAGACCTATTACAACAAGCCTTCACAAGAACAACCTACAAAAATGAATTAGGAGGTGAAGATAACGAATTATTAGAATTTATAGGCGATAAAGCCCTAGACCTAGCTGTTATTAAAATCTTATCAGATAGATACAGCCAATACGAAGGAGAAGGCATGTATTCATCAATCTATAATGAAGGAGAATTAACAGAATTAAAAAGTAAATTAGTAAACAGTAAAACCCTATCAAGTAGAATTGATATACTAGGATTTAGTGAATTATTAAATGTTGGTAATGGTGATAACAAACAAATAACAAGCGTAAAAGAGGATTTATTTGAGGCAATAATAGGGGCAGTAACACTAGACTGTAACTGGAATTTTAGTGTAATCTGTGAAGTAGTTGAATTAATGCTTGATCCTATTTGGTTTTTTGAAAACAAAAATTATTATGAAATTAACTACATAAAAGAAATCCAAGAATGGTCTCAAAAAGTATCAAAACAATTACCAGCCTATACATACGAACATAACTTCAATGACTTTGCGTGTTATCTTACATTAGAAAACATCAAAATGACATTTATAGGTCGTGGTAATTCAAAGTCAGACGCAAGAATGATGGCAGCAAGTGAAGCTTATGCTTACTTAGAAGAAGCTAATTTATTATCTTTATTATCAAATGAAATAGGAAAACCTAATTATGAACTTGCAGTAAACCAACTTCAAGAATTAGCTCAAAAAGGCTATATAGAATTTCCTATCTATACATATAGCCAAAGCTATAATAAGGATGGCAATCCTATATGGAAATGTATTATAACAATTAATGAAGTAGATAAAGTATTTGAATATCAAGATACATCAAAAAAGAAAGCTAAAAAAGAAGTAGCTTATAATATGCTATGTTATTTATTAGATAGATTATAAGAAAAGAGTTTTTAAATTATGGAAAAATTAGAACTTATCCACTTAAGAAAAGAAGAAAGTATTAAATCATCTAAAGGTCTATATAAATATTACATTAAAGAAAATGGCAGTAAAAAAGCTAATAAAATAGCTTATGATATTTTAATGGAATATCTATTAGATGGTAACTTTGATTTATTAAATGAATTAATAAAATTAAACGATGATATTATTAAAGATGGTAATTACTTTTTCTATTATTTAATATCATACCAAATAAATAATTCACATGAAAAAAATTTAAGTAAAGAAAGATATAAATTATCACCAGCATTAGAAAACATCAAAAATTATCCTACATTTAGTAACTATAAAGCAGCCAAAAAAGTAAATTTTTTAGATAATCTTGCTGATAAATTTAAAAACGAAAAAATCAAATTATTTTTCTATAATCTAGCCTTAAAACATAATAGACCACTTGGAGCCTTTGTGCTTGGTAGGTATTATGAAAGTAAAGATAAGTTAGATGAAGCTTACAAATACTATGAAATAGCCGCAAATTATGAACATAAAGAAGCTATGGTAAAAATGTTAGATAAAGGCATAGAAGATAAAAAACAAAGAAAACTTTATATAGCTAAAGTCATAGATGACTATCATTTAAAATATATACCAGAATATGTAGATATGTTATTAGAAGAAAAAAATGAAAAATTAGCATATTTATATTTACTTAGAGGAATAATGTCAAAAAACCTAGAAATAATCTATAAGCTTGCAAAATGTTATGAACATGGAATTCATGTTAAACAAAATATCTTTTATACTTATTTATTATATCTAGCATCTAATAATTACAAAGACTCAGCATTAAAAATAAAAGAATTAAAACCTACAATTATAGAAGAATATTCTAAAAGAATAGATGAAGTAGTTCAAATTGATCTAGATGAAGAAAAAGAAGAGTTAAAAAAACAAGAAGAAATAAATAAATTAAAACAAATAGAAATAGAAAAAGAAAAAGAAGAGTTAAAAAAACAAGAAAAATATCGAAAATATTTAATAGAAGAATTTGGAAAAAAAGTAGTATTATTAGAAAATGTTAATGAACCAATTAATAATTACAAATATAAAAATGATCTATCTTATAAGAGAATATATGATACTAATGACCTAAATTATAAAAAAGCTTGCAAAGAAGAAAATATAGCTAAAAGATTTAAATTAATAGAAGAAGCTGCCAAAAATGAACATACATATTCAATGATGGCATTATTTGACTTATATTATGGAATAGATGATTCTAAAGCTTTATCTTATCTTTATCATGCAAGCATAACAAATCGTGATGCAAAAATAAAGTATAATGAAGTAATAAAAAAAGTAAAAGAAGACCTAAGAAATAATCAAGATAAATTAAAAGAGATGCTAAAGCTTGCAAATCAAAATGATAAAGGCTCAGTAGAAAAAATAAAAATAGCTTTTAATAATATTAAATTAACCAAAAAAGTAATACAAGTATTTGAAGATGAAGCAATTAATTCTAATGAATATGCATTTAATTTTATATATAATTATTATTTAGAAGAATTAAACGATAAAGAATCAATACTTAATCTACTTAGTCAATGTGCTCTAAATAATCAAATGTATGCCATAAAAAAAATATGCCCAAGATATACAGATTCATCTTACATCATATCAAATCCAAAAGTAATGGATGTAATATTAAAACTAGATATAGATGATTTTGATATCATCTATTCCCAAGCTAAAATCTTAGGAACTAAAGATTTTAAATCTGATAATTTCAACTATGATCCAAAACAAGCATTTGAAAAATATAAATACCTAGAAGAAAAACATGGACTAACAAACAAACGACTATGTGAAACAATAGCTTATTGTTATGAATATGGTTTAGGAGTTGAAAAGAACATAAAGACTGCCATCAAGTATTATAAATTATGTGATAGTTCTAGATATAAAATATTAAAAGAAGACTTATCAGGAAAAAAACAAGAATACATCGTCTATGATTATGTAACAGATGCAAGACACCTAGAAAGAAGATACAATAATTTGCAAGTTTCCCAGTTTGAAAAAGATAATCCTAAAACTTATGAAATGATTAAACTTCGTAACCAATCTAAGAAAAAAGAAGTATTAGAAAAAGAATTAATAATAAGAAATGAATTATTAGATTTAGGTTATACCTTAAATGAAATATATAAACAAGGCGAGTTTGTTGGCAATGAACTAAAGAAACAAAAACTATATAAAGATAGATTAGAAAAGAAAAGATTAGAATCTATCAAACCAAAAGAAACTGTCCAAGTTCAAGAAGTTAAAACTGTTCAACAAGTAGTTAAACCAAAAGAAACTGTTCAAATTCAAGAAGTTAAAACTATTCAACAAGCAGTTAAACAACAAGAACAACCAAAACCAACCAATCAAGCTAAACCAGCAGCTAATAAATCAAGTAATGTTATTCCGATGAGTGATGATGATCCGTTATATAAAGAATTAGCAATATATACTAAAACAAGGACTGGAGAAATAGAAGCTAAAAGAATAGCTTCTTTAAGAAAAGTATTGAATTATCCTACAAAACCTCAAATGATGCCTGAATATGATAAATATGGTATTAAGCATTCAAAAAAAGAAAGAGAAAAGAAATATTTACAAGAATTAGAAGAACGTGAATCTAAAATAAATGAATATTATCAAAGATTATATAAACTTCCTAATAAAATTCACGCAGATTATAATGGTTATAGAAAAAAAGTATGGAGGTTATCTAGTTCATCACAAATACTTACAGTTAAAAACTTTATTAAACAATGTGAAGATGAGTATAATTCTAGATTTAGAAGTTTTGAAGAAGAAAATAAAATTTCAATTACTGCATCAAATTATAAATTTGTCAACAGTGAAGGTGGAAGTATAAGTAATGCAACAGGAGTAGAAAGAATGATAGTATCAGTTCCTACTTATGCAAAAGAAATAACAATAACAATAAGAGGAATAATTACATATGAAAAAAATTATAGTGATCCTATCGCAGATGAAATGATGGCATTTCAAAGTAGTGAGTTATCAAAAGTGATGTCATGGAATGAATATGCAAAACAAAAAGATGTGGCAACTATGATTCATAATAATACTTATCTTAATAGTAGCCAAAGAATAAATCAAAACCGACAAGCAAGAACTGAAATGGAAAGACAAGCAGAAATTAAGAAGTTTATAAATGATAAATTTGATAAAGTTGATATTTTTGCAGGAAGATATGTTGATGGTTTTGGTACAAAACAGTATTTTGAAGGTTTGGTTAAAAAGATAAAATATGAATTTATCTGGAAAGTAAAAGAGTAGGTAATCTACTCTTTTATTTATAGTTAAAATTTGGTAGAATACATTAAAGGAATGATGAAAGATGAAGAAAAAAGATATTGTATTTCATAAAAATAGCTTTGGATTAGGCTTTGTAAGAGATTTAAATAAAGATGAATTAATAATTAAATTTATTGATAATAAAGAAAATAAATTTGTAAATGATGATAACAATCCGTTTTTAAATAAAGTTGATAAATTCACTATTGATTATTTATCTAAAATTAGCAATTTCAATTTTAGCTCTAGTTTAAAGACAAAAGGAAAGAACTATTATTTAGATGGTGCAGTTTCTAATATTACATATAAAGATACAGAAATATTTGCAATAGTATCTGGTACATATGATTATCATGTTTCTATTAACATTACTCCTAGAGGAATAAATTATAGATGTACATGCCCTGTTAAAGGAGTTTGTAAGCATGTTTGCGCAACCATCTACAAAGCTAATGCCGAAGTAGGAAGACTGAATAATTTAATTAATAATAATTATGATATTCAAGAATCATTAATTGATATGGATTCAGTTGACCAAATAATATCATTCGACAAAGATTTTTCATCATATATTGGATTTTACAACCAGGATAGAGAATTTAAAACAAAGTATAGTAATAATATTATTCAGTATTTATATCAATTAGAATTATATAGTAAAGAAGATCCAACTAAGATAAGAGATGTATTATGGATGTTAATTGCTAACAGATATATTAATTCTAGTGTTATAGGTAATTATATTAATAATAGATGTAATTCATATGAAATGAAATACATCTATAAAGAATTATCTAGTAAAGTTAATTACATGGAAAGATTATATTACATTCCAAAAAGTGACTTAGATTTAGCAATTAAATATTTTATAGTGAATAATAGGTATGAAAATTTATTTAGACAAGTATTTAGATTTGACAATCCTGAACCAGTAATATCATTTATTATAGATGCTGATATTATAGTTGAATATAATTTAAAAGAATTATTTTTAGAACAAATAAAACATTACCAGATAAATGATAAATTATTTTTATATCTATATAAAATATTAACAGAAGATGAATTTTTTACCTATATTAGTGAAGAAAACTACACTGGTTTAAAACCAGAAACATTGTTAACTATATATAAAAAAGAAGAATTATTAGATTTATCTTTTAAAATCGTAAATGAAAATTTAATAGATTATATTTGTGATAATATTGATTTTTATTGCCAATATAATAAATTTAGAACCATTCTTACGCTTATTTATAGATATGAAGATTGTAAGATTAAAGTCCAAAAGAAAATTAAAGAAAAGATAAAAGAAAAAGAAAATACTAAATATATTTATGCTTATTTTGAACGTGAAATTAATGAATTCTACAAAAATCCAATAGATTTTAATGAAATATTAAAATACTTTCAGTTTAATTATAAGATTTCAATAAGAGATAATGAATTAATTGTAGAAAAAGTATTTTCTATGTTTGATGATGTATTGTTAATAATAGAAGGTAATTATTCAAATGGGAAAATTGAATATGTTTTTGGTTTTGATAAACTAGAAACTAATGATGTTCATTTATTCCTAGAACAAGGAATAATAAGAAGTTATGGTGAGAAATATATGGCTGAAATTGAAGCCATAGAAACAAAATTAAAAGAAAAAAATAAACAAAAAATGATAGCTGAACAAAAACAAACATTAAAAGATTTTGAAGATAGGCTATCACCAGAAACAATTTACTTGTCAAAAGATGCGTTAATAGATATTGAATTTAGTCTTGAAAAATATACGAATAATCATTATACATTATCTCTTAAAGTAGGTAATATAAAGAAATATATTGTTAAAAATATCTATAGTTTCTTAATTAATATTGAAAATAATCAAATGGTAGAATATGGTAAATCTTTAGCATTTTCTCATAATTTAGATAATTTTAAAGAAGAATATAGAGATTCTTTAGAATATTTAATTAATATAAATAATTATCAATTTAATTCTAAGGAAGCTAAGATATCTAATAAAGATGTAGGTATATTGATTAAAAAATTAATCAATAATAAGATTAGAATTAATAATAAAGACTATACAATAAGATTAAATAAAATTGATTATCAAATAGATATTAATAAAAATTATGAAATTCAAACAAAATATAATAATTATACTGTTTATTATTTTGATAATTTAACTTTATTATTTGATGAAGATAATCAAGTCATAGATTATCTAACAAATATAAAAAATGAAAGATTATTAATTGAATTTAGTGAAAAATATAAAAATAATTCAATAGAATACATTATAGAAGATTTTAAAGAAAAAATATATATTTATTTCCAAGATAAAATAAATATATGTGATGAACTAAAAGATACATTTAAATTAAAAGATATAAAAATAAAATCATATTTTGATTATACTAATAAAGTTATTACTGTAAAAACAGAAATAACATCTTTAGAAGACAAAATCTTAAACATAGATAAATTATCAAAAAATGAAAGAATAAAGTATCGTAAATATTTAAATTATCTATATACAATAGGTTTTGAAAATAATAAAATTGAAGATAGTGGCAAAATTATAAACTTCTTTACAATGGATTTTAATGACCTAAGAAAACTATCAGAAGTATATTTATCTGATTCAATAACAAATAAAACAATAGAAACATTTTCTAAACAAACAGTAGTATTAACTCAAAAATCTACTGTAATGGAAGCTGTAGTAGAAGAAAGTATATATTCAAATGAAGAATTATATGAAATACTTAAGGCAATAAAATTAAAAAAGAAATATGTATTATTAAAAAATAATAAAATTATAACTTTAGATAATGAAGAAGCAAACGAATTTTATGAATTAGTTGATGATTTAAAAATAGATAAGAAAAAAGTATTATCACATCAAGCAATTCCTATTTATCAATCACTTAAAGCATATGCTCATCTTAATAATTGTAAAATAGATGATTATCTATTAAATATGATAAATGAAATATCAAATTTTAAAAATTATGACATTGAAATTCCTAAAGTTAATGTAAGTTTAAGAGAATATCAAAAAGAAGGATTTAAATGGTTAAAAATTTTAAGTAAGTACCATTTAGGTGGAATTTTAGCTGATGATATGGGACTAGGTAAAACACTTCAAATTATTACATTATTAAAAAGTGATACTACATTAAAACCATCTTTAATTGTTTGTCCTAAAACATTAATTTTCAACTGGGTAAGTGAGTTTTTAAAATTCGATGAAAAGACAAAAGTAGTAGAAATATATGGGAATTCAAATGTCAGAAAATCAATAATAAGCAATATTAATTATGATGAAAATATAGTATATATCACTTCATATGATTCTTTAAGAAGTGATGTTGAATTATATAATAAAGAATTTAAATATTTTATATTAGATGAAGCACAAGTAATCAAAAATGTATATGCAGGCAAAAGCCAAGCAGTTAAGAATATAAAATCAGAATATAAGTTTGCCTTAACAGGAACTCCTGTAGAAAACAATATAATAGATTTATGGAGCATTTTTGATTTTATTATGCCTTCATATTTTGAAGAACTACAAGAATTTAAATCATTATATACTTCAAATAATGATTTTGTTCACAAAATTTCTAAAAGAATTGCCCCATTTATCTTAAGAAGAACCAAAAATAGTGTTTTAAAAGATCTACCAAATAAATATGAACGAATTATAACTGTATCAATGGAAAAAGAACAACAAAAAATATATGATTCATTCAAACTGCAAGCTCAAAATGTTTTAGCATTAACAGGAAAGGCATTTGATGTCTTACCATATTTACTAAGACTAAGACAAACTTGTATAGACCCAAGTATAATAATAGAAGACTATCAAGGATCTTCAGCCAAAATGAAAGTCTTAGAAGAAATTATTTGTGACTACATAGAAAATGATCATAAAATTTTAATATTTTCACAGTTTGTCAAAGCTTTAAATATTGTTAAAAAGTATTTAGATGCTAAAGATATCAAATACTATTATCTAACAGGTGATACAGATGCATTAGATAGAATTAAATATTCTAACGATTTTAATGCCAAAGATGATATTAAGATTTTCTTGATTTCACTGAAGGCAGGCGGAACAGGCTTGAATTTAATAGGAGCAGATACAGTAATTCACCTTGACCCATGGTGGAATCAAGCAGTAGAACAACAAGCTACCGATAGAACATATAGAATAGGTCAACAAAGAAATGTTGAAGTAATTAAAATAATTGCTGAAGATAGTATTGAAAAAAGAGTAATAGAACTTCAAAATCTTAAAAAAGATTTAATAGATAAATTAATATCAAATGATGATTCTAGTATAACTAAATTAACAAGTGAGGATTTAAAATATATTTTAAAATAATGATGAAGAAAAGAAGATTAGAAAGAATTAACGACGCTAAACAATGGTTAAAAGAATATAAAGATATGCCTTATTATGATATTAAAACTATCTATCGTAAAAAATATAATTTAAATAATGAAGCTGCTCATAAAGATTTAGCATGTTTAGGTTTTGAAGAAGCGATAATAAAAACAAGAAATATTAAAAAATCAAGAGAAGAAAGAAAACTTAAAAAGAAAAAAACAAAATTTAATTCGATTGGTTATACTGATAATTCAGATGATGATTTACCATTTTAATAGTTTGAAAACTAGCTAAAATTAAAAAAAGCTAGTTTTTTTCTTTCTTACATAAATAATGTAGAGAATCAGTTTAAAATAAAAATGTAAAAAAAATAATCAAAATTTATTCGTTACATAAATAATGTTAGAAATCTTGATATATTTAAAATGTAAATTGTTAAAGGTAGGGTGTAGTATATGAAGTTTAACAAAGGTGATTATTTTAATCATGACAACAAGAAAATAGAAATTCTTGATGTCTTAGGTGAAGGAGGACAAGGGGAAGTATACTTAGTTGATGTACTTAACCAAAAATTAGCATTTAAATATTATAAAGAAATACCTTCAGCAGATTTTAAGTATAATTTAAAAAATAATATTATTAAAGGAGCTCCTTCTAATAATTTCTTATGGCCAAAAGAATATATTGAATTTTCTAATGGTACATGTGGATACTTAATGGATATTAGACCAAGTAATTATGTATCTTTTATTTCTTACTTAACAGGAAGAAATCAATTTAAAAACCAAAGAATAATGTTAAATTGGTGTATTGAACTTGTTAAGAGTTTTAAAGAATTACACGAAAAAGGCTTCTCATATCAAGATTTAAATGATGGTTCATTTTTCATAGATGTTGAAACAGGAGCTTTATTAATCTGTGATAACGATAATGTTACTGCCAACAAAAGAAGCTTAGGTATCTTAGGTAAAATGCGTTACATGGCACCTGAAATCGTAAGAGGAGATAAAGATAAACACACAAACGATCGTCAAATGCCAGATACTCATTCAGATAGATTTTCATTAGGAATTATCTTATTCTTAACATTATGTTTAGGTAATCCATTCGAAGGTGAATGTTTAAAAAATTATGTCATAATAGATGAAGAAGCAGAATATGAAATGTATGGTTCAAATCCTATATATATCTATAATAAAGATAATCCATCAAATAGACCTATAAGAGGATACCATAAAGCAGTTTTAAATAGATATCCTAATCTACCAATCTATATTAAAGAAGCATTCCATAAAACATTTGTTGATGGTCTTATTGATAGAGAAAACGGTAGAACAACAGAAATAGAATGGTTGAAATTATTATGTAGATATCGTGATGAATTAATATCTTGTTCATGTGGTAAAGAATTTATTTATGGATTTAGTGAAAAAATTCAAAATAATAAATGTCCATACTGTAAAACTCCAACTAGAAGATTTTGTTATCTTCAAATTGGAAGAAACCATAGAATTTTATTAGAACCTAATAAATATCTATATAAAATTCATATCGATAAATATTCAAGTGAATATAACACAAAAGTAGGAAAAGTAATTCAAAGTAAAAACAACCCACAAATCTGGGGAATTAAACTTGAACTTGAAGAAGATGTATTAATTAAAGATGCAAACGGTGTTGAAAAAACAATATCAAAAGATGGAGTAATTCCAATTATATCTAATTTAAAAATTAAGTTTAACGAAAAAACAATAGCTTTAGTAATATGTGAAAATTAAGGAGGAAAATAACATGGCTAACGATAGAATTTTAGGCGAAGGTATCGCAAGACAACAATTAAATTTAATATTTGTAATCGATAATTCAGGATCAATGGATGGAGAAAAAATAGGGGCAGTAAATAACGCAATTAGAGATATCCTAGCAATAATGCCAGATATCCAAGATGATACTGCTGATGCTGATATTATGATTAGTGCCTTAACATTTTCAGTAGATGCTAAGTGGGTCCAATCAGAACCAAAATCAGTAACAGAATTTAAGTGGAAAGATGTAGGAGTAGGCGGTGGAACAAACTACTCAAAAGCATACGATGCTCTAGCATCATTCTTATGTAAGAGGGAAAATGGCGGAAAAATGCCTGATATAGGTGGTGTTGCTCCAATAATTATTTTAATGAGTGATGGTATGCCTACAAGCCCAGACTGGAATGATCATTTAAATGATTTAAAGAAAAAAGGATGGTTTAAAGTAGCATTAAAATATGCACTTGCAATTCAAATTGATACAGCAGAAGCAATGGATGTTTTATCTAAGTTTACAGGAAACCCAGAAACAGTATTAAAGGTGTATACAGCAGAAGCATTACGCCAAGTTATTAAGGTAATAGCTGTAACAGCATCAAAAATTAAATCATCATCTAGTCAAATGAGAGGTAACAAAGTAATCCCTCAAAACCAACTAGCACAACAAGAAATTAACAAAGGATTAGAAGAAATAAGCGACGTGGAGTGGTAATATGGAAGATAGAATAGCAAAGGAAAGATTAAATATAATTTTGCTAGTCGATGCTTCAAAGTCAATGCAAGGAAAAAGAATCCGTCAAGTAAATGAAGCTATTCTAGATATAAAAGATTATCTAGTAAATCTTCAAGATGAAAACACAAACGCAGATTTTTATATTACTATTATTCCTTTTTCAACAGATGCTAAATTTTATAATGATAAAGTAATGATGAATATAAATGACTTTGATTTTGATGGAATTAAGGTAGGAGGATGGAGTAACCTCCATCTTGCCTACGATAAATTAGGATCAATCTTAAAGAAAGAATCAAAAGGCGGAATAATGCCTGACTTTGGTGGATTAGCTCCAATTGTATTATTGTTAACAGATGGTCATCCTTCAAGTATGGCCTATAAAAATAGTTTAAAAGATATTGAAGTGATTCCTTGGTATAAAGCAGCATTACGTTATGGTATTGCTATTGAATTAAATGACCAAAGAACAACAAACGTATTAAGAGAATTTGTAGGAAATAACGGAGATGTAATTAAATGTTATGATTCAAGTATGTTAAAAAACATAATAAAAATCATAGTTTTAACCGCATCAAAAGTAAAATCAAGAAGTGCTAATATTTCTTATGAACCTCGTATGTCAAGAAACAGGGAAATGCAACAGTTAATCGCTGAGTCATTATCTGAAACAGAAAGTTGGGAGTGGTAAGATGCTACACGTTTTTGCAAAAACAACAAAAGGGTACGCCCATATAAAAGATAAAAAACCATGTCAAGATTACAGTGCATGTTATCAAGATAAAGAAAGAACAATCATAACATGCTGTGATGGACACGGAGGAGCTCAATATATTAGAAGTCAATTAGGTTCAAAAATGGCTTCAACAGCCGTTTTAAATGTTTTGTTAAGCGTAACTCCATCAATGCTTCATCGCGTTAAAAATGAAGATTTAGCCAACAAAATAAAACTATCTATCTTATGCGAATGGAATAGAATGATAGAAGAAAACTTATCTAAGAAAAAAATAAGAAGACAAGACTTAAAAGATTTAGATGAAGATCAAATCGACGCTTTAAAAATAAATCCAACTAAAGCTTATGGAACAACTTTAACAGGAGCATTATTATTAGAAAATAAATTACTAGTAGTAGGAATAGGAGATACAGAAGTTATTTCTTTTAGAAAAGGAGAAATGACAAGAGTTCTAGAAGATGATGATGACCCAGTAGGAAATGTCACATATTCGATGTGTCAAGAAGATGCTTATAGTTATTTAAGAGTTAAAGTCTTGGATTTTAAAACTTTAGATGGTATAATCTTATGTACAGACGGCTTATCAAGTCCTTATCAATCATACACTAATTTTAATCAATCATTTATCAAACCAATAGTAAAAAAGATTTACGAAGAAAAAAATACAATCTATATTGATAAATTTATTGAAAATTTAGCTAAAGAATTAGGAAATGGTGATGATGTAAGCTTATCTTTTATTATTAAAGATAACGTTGTTAAGAAATACTATAAGTAGTAGGTGAAAAAAATGAGTTTTAAAGATGCCTTTAATGAATTAATATTTACATATGGCTTAGATATTCTAAAAGACAATTTTAGAACTCGTGCTATTTTATCTGATTTAGTCGGATCAAGCTATTATGATATAAAATTAATAGATATATTCTGTAAAGTATTAAAAAATTATGACTTATTTAATATATTCTCTGAAAAAGGTTTAAAAGATGGAAGATTATATTTAAATAACGTTTATAAACAATATAAAGAATTATGTAACGGCAAAGAATTTGCAGATGCTATTAATCCAATATCACAAATGATTTGTCCAAAAGAATATAAAGAAGCAGAAGAAAAAAAGAAAAGTATAGTTGTTAATAATACAGAAATCCATAAACAATTAAAAGAACAAGTAAATAACGGAGAACTTAATCTAACAGAAAAGACAAAAGTTAAACCAGGCTTAGTAAAATACAATCCTATGCAGCATTCAAAAATAAAAAAACTAGAAATAGAAGTTGAAGCTTTAGGATTAATCATAAAACCAGCAAATACTGATAAAATCTCTGTTTTCATCGGTAATAAAGAAGATACAAGCTTAGGAAATTTTGAAGTTATAGACCAAACCTTAAAAATGAATCTATCTAAAAAAGATAAAGTAATCTTCTTATATTTACCAACAAATAGATATCAAAGTGTATCAATAAAATCTACAAACGCATTAATAGATATAAGTGATGAAATCCAATTTAGAATCGAAAACCTAAATATAAAAACAACAAACGGAAATATCTATTCAAACGTAAGTTCTAAATCAATAAAATTAGAAACAACAAACGGATTTATTATTATCAAAGGCTATATCGATAAAGTCATAGCCCAAACAACAAATGGTAATATCGATTTTAACTTAGGAATAGGAACAAGAAAAACCCTAAGTATTAGAACTAAGACAACAAACGGTAACATCACAGGAAAATTTAGTGATGGAAAATTAAATTCTAAAATAATAAATATACCAGGTAAAACAAGATTAATAATCGATGATATATTTATTAAAGAGTGCTTAATTAAACTATCAGTAAGCACCACAAACGGCAACATCAAAATCGAGTAAAGGTGGTAAGAAATGGGAAAGGCAGGAATGTGTATAGCTATGCTACAAATCTTAAATACTGGCAAAGTATACAAGGTTTCAGAGTTAGCCGAGCTATTAGAAACTAATCCTAGAAATATAATTGAATATAAAAAGGAATTAGAAGAGTTTGGCTACTATATTGAAAACATTCCTGGAAGATACGGTGGATATAGACTAGAAAACACAGTATTACTACCAGCCTTAAAGTTTTCTGATGAAGAAAAGAAAATTCTTCTAGAAGGAAATAACTATCTAACAAATAGATATGAGTTTCCCTACAAAAAAGAATTTGATTTATGTGTAGCTAAAATTATATCAACAATAGCCCATGAAGGATTATCTAATGATATATTAGTAATAAATAAATATCCATATCAAATGAGTGATACTGATATAAGAATAAGATATGATCAAGTAAAAAATTCCATTAAAAAAAGAGAAATAATCAATATTAAATATCAATTTAATGATGATTTAAAAGAAATAAACTTCCATCCTTATGAAATATTTATGTATGATAATTTTTGGTATGTAATAGGTTGGAATGAACAAATTAATGATATTGATTATTTAAAAATCAATAGAATGAATTTAATTACAGGATTAAAAAAGAAATACACAAAATGGAAAAGCTATAATAGCAGTGACTATCTTGAACCAACAGGCTTTAAAAAAGAACAATGGTATCATTTAGAATTAAAAGTAGATAAATCTTTTATAGGTCAAATAAAAGAAAGAGTTTATGGTAAAAACCAAGAAATAACATTTGAAAAGAATAAATATATATTAAAAGTAGATATTCAAAACAAAGAAGAAATAATAACTTTAGTCTTATCTTTTGGTAATAATGTCGAAGTAATAGAACCAACTTGGTTAAAAGATGAATTACTAAATACAGCTAAACTTTATCTTAAAATATATAAATAGCATTCTTAAAAGAATGCTTTTTTTTTTATATTATTATGAGAAGCTTCTGATAATTTTTAGGAAATTATATATTTAATAGTAATAAAGAAGTATAACCACAAAAACCCTAGGTGGAAAACAAGTTTCAATCTAGGGCATATATTAGAAACGATAGACAAATTAATCACCAATAAAAGTATACCAAAAATTTGAGAAAAAACTTAAAATAAACTATTTATTAGTCAAATATAAATTAAATTTATCAATTGTATTTATATTGATTTTTGTTCATTATAATGGTAT
>JBGVRA010000111.1:0-14036 GCA_045127955.1 Anaeroplasmataceae bacterium | reverse complement strand
CGACCAGCTTTAGTCAATCCCCTAGCGTATTACTCTAAGTAATTTGAAATATATTTGGAGAGCCGTATACGAGACCCGTACGTACGGTTCGGCGAGAGGGGCGAAGATAAATCAAATTATTTTCCCTCTACTCTATTATATAGTGAAGTAAAATAAATAAAAGTTATCTTATTGTTAAATATTATATATACTTTAACAAGTGTACAAATATAAGTTATAATAATACTGAAAATAGATTCAGTGAAAAATAAATCAGTAAGCGTGATAATATGTTTTTGTATAGAGAAAAAGAATTAAATACTTTAAGCAGTGATGGAAATGTTATAGTATATGGGAAAAGAAGAGTTGGAAAAACATCATTAATAAAAGAATATATCCAAAGTTCTGGAAAGACTTATTATTTCGAATGTTTAAAAACAAGTCTAGAAGAAAATTTATATTATATGGTTAATGATTTATTAAGAAATAAAATAATAAAATATAATATAAATTTTGATAATTTTTATGATTTATTTTTATTTATTAATTCTAATTATAATGAAATTGTTTTTGTTATAGATGAATTTCCATGCTTAAAGGTTTTGAAAACAATGTTATTGCTTATAGTTTCAAAGTGACATTTCGTCTAATAAGGAAAAATTGTTAAATATCCAATGTATATTTATTGTATACTTTATTGTATACTTTTGAAAATTTTTATGACTAGCTAGTTTTAATAATGCAATTATACAGTTGTCTTAAAATGAAACATAAATAATTTAATAATAAATAAAGTAATAAAAAATAATATTTTTGCATTCTAAAGAATGCTATTACTAAAACAAGTTTAGTAATATAAGAAATGATATAACTAGAATTATTTAGTAAATATATATTAACGTTAGATTACTATAGTTAATTTATTTTATAGTTGTAATATGATATAATTTTTATAGGAAGTGATAATTGTGAAATTAAAAGATAAAATTATTTTTACTTTATTATATATAGTTATGATTGGTGGTTTTACTTTTGCGTTGATTAACGAACATAAGTATGCCAATATTCAAGAACAAGATTTAACTTTTACAACTGAGGTTTTTGTAAATAGTAAAAAGACTAAAAGTAGTTATCATATCACTTGTGAAAGTGGAAATAAGTATCATATAACTCAAATTCTTGCTGACGATGAACATTTGGATATGTTAGAACAAGGAGATTTGTTAGAGTTAGGATTAAATGGAAATAGTGTAATTGTACTTGTATCTAATGGGGAAACAATTATAAGCATTGATGATTGTAATCAAAGATATGCTAAAAATTTTAAAACATCAATAATTGTGCTACCTTCTATAATGGTTGGTATGATTTTGCTTTCAGTAGGCATACATTTTTTATTTAAGAAAATAGAAAAGGATTACGTTGAAGGAAATTACAAAAGTGATTATGTAAAAATCAATGAAGTTGTTGATGAAAAAGTTTATAAAAGCATTCAAGATTCAATATATAAAAAGAATGGTTATTTAAGATGTAATATATTAGAACAAATCGAAAATGATGAATTAGTATACACATTTTATAAAGCAATGATTGATTATTTAAATGATAGAGAATTAGTTTTATTAATTGATGATGGTTGTACTGATGATGGATTAGCAATGGTTTTCTATAAAGATGGAAATAAACTATATTTTAATACTATCTTTAGAGAAGAAAATAAACCTTTTGAGATTGAAAGAAGTTTATTTTGGTATTATCCATTTGATGCTAAAGTAACAAAAGAAGAGTCTGAAGCATTTGTTGATGCTGTAGAGGAGTATATAATATATAATAAAGATTTGTTAAAGAAGGTGTAAATTATGATACCTAAACCTAAATATTTAGAAAATATATTAGAGATTACTAAACATAAAGATAATTGGATATACTGTGATGTTATTTGTGAATGTGGTTCAAACCAGTTTGTTGGATATAAGAATGTATTAATAAAAACGCCCGAACAATTAAAAGATGAAAAACATACAGAAGCATTTTATAGAAAATATAGCAGCTTTACATCCGTTACGGAAAATGGTGTTAGATATATATGTGGAATGAAAGGTTTATTTAAAAATAAAATTGGAGAAAAACTTGAAATCACAGATTTTGATTATACTCAAATTGTGAAGATTAAATGTGTTTCTTGCGGTAAAGAGTATATTTTATTTGATTCTAGATTTCATGGCTATGATGGTGTAATGCCAGACCGACAATCATCTTATGATAACAAAGAATATGAGTTTATACCAATTAAATGGAAAAAAGATAAAGAAGGAGCAGCAACATTTAGTGTTAGAATTGAATATGACGAAACATATGAAGAATTCATTGAAAATGCCTATGATACTGATATAGAAACATATTCTAATGCATTTGGGTGGATATTAATTGAGGCCAATAATATTAAGACTGGTGATAAGAAGACAATTCTTAATGAGGAAACATCATAAAAATAATATGTAATATAACATTTTAATTTGGAAAAATAACAAACAGCAAACGTATAAAGAGAACTATCGAAGGATGATATGATTTTAGAATGAACTCTAAAAAATTATAAATGATATAAAAATATATTATACGAGGAGGATTTGGATGATGAAAAAATTTTTTTTAATTTTTATATTTGCAATGACTTTTTTTGTGCTTATCAATAATCAAAATAAAGTGTTTGCCGCTACTTATGAAAAATACATTACACTTGAACCTGATTATGTTGAAAAAGGTCCAATTATATCTTCAACAGGAGAAATGATTCAAGGTCATACTAGTAAAACTGTAACATATACATATGAAAATGTTGACTTAAGTAGTGGGAAGATAAAAGTTAGTGGTCGTCTTGGAACCAATGAAGATATGCATTTGATAGCTTTTTTTGATAAAGAAGATAAATTGATTACAACTTTGTTACAATCAACAGGGACTGAATATTATTATGAAGATTATTTGATTGAAAATGTTAGTTTTGATTGGAAGGAAGTTTATAAGGTAAAGCTTTCAAGTGCTCATGAAACAATTTTACCTGAATTAAAGGTTATGTACTATGTTGAAAGTGATGTAATTTATCCTGAACATACTTTTGACAAAACTGTTGCAGTATTTGGTGGTTCAATATCAACACCAACATATAATTCAACTATTGCACAAAATATTTGGATAGAAAAATGCGGTTTTAAATCTATAGATAATTACGGCGTTCCTGGAATGGGTTTTGTATATGGAAATCAAAATATTCCAAGACAAGTTGAAAAAGCAATATCAACAAAAACATATGATTATTATATTTTATGGTGTAGTACAAATGATTATCGAAAAGGAATTCCAGCGGGAGATGTAAACGATAATCCAAAAACATTGGATGAAATTAAAACCCAAACAGGTGGAATCAATTATTCTATTAGACGCATTTACGAATCTAATCCTAATGCGAAAATTATATTATTTACTTCATTAAAATGTTTTGTAACATCTTCACCTGTATATCCAGATTTAGGAGACAGTTGTTATAATCCATATTCAGAGTATGGAGCATATGATAATAAAAATTTCTATTATTTTACACAAATGCAAATTAAGTGTTGTATTAAATATGGAATTTCTTATTTAGATATGTTTAATCAAAGCGGTATTAATGAATATAATTATTCTAAGTATATTAAATCTGACAAAAAACATTTAACTGATTATGGATATGAAGAGGTTGGCAAATTACAAGCTAATTTTTTAATTAATGGATTATCAATAGGTAGTGATATTAATAATGAGATTTATGTCTTATCAATAGAAAAAACAAATTCAGAAGGTTTAGTTGATACATATACGATCAAATATACAGATGGAAGTATAACAACATTTACAGTGACAAGTGGTAAAGATGGTGTAGATGGAGTACAAGGTATCCAAGGTATGCCGGGAAAAGATGGACATACACCAGTAATAACAATAGTAGAAGGTTATTGGTATATAGATGGAGTAAATACAAATGTATTAGCAGAAGGATTAAAAGGTGAGACAGGTAACGGAATTTCATCAATTAAATTAACATCAAGTGAAGGCTTAGTAGATACATATACAATCTACTTTACAGATGGAAGCACAACTACATTTACCATAACAAATGGTAAAAATGGGATCCAAGGTACGGATGGGAACACCCCTATTTTAAGAATTAATTCTGAAACAAATGAATGGGAAGTTTCTTATGATAATGGTACTACATGGGATAATTTAAATATAAAAGCGACAAATGAAGAAAATAATATTCTAAGTTATATGGGGATTATATCAGGTTGTTGTGGAACTTTATGTAGCATAGGAATATTAGTTTACTTTATTTTTAAAAAAAGAAAAATATAATATAGTTAAATAAAATATGTAATATTATAAGTTCATTTTGGAAAGATATGACAATTTGAATTTGAAAAAATACAGATAGCAAATGTATAAAAGATTATATAAGATCGCTTAAAAGAGCGGTCTTTTTTTGTATTTAAAGATAAGGTTCGCTACTTGTGGTTGCCTTATGATGTTACAATTGCAATCCAAAGTGTATTGAATTTGCAAATTAATGAAGTTATAATAAGGATTAAAAGTTGGTGATAATATGTTAGGTGAAAAATTATATGCATTAAGAAGAAGTAAAAATATATCTCAAGAAGAATTTGCAAATGTTCTTAACACTTCAAGGCAGGCTATTAGTAAATGGGAAAGAAATGAATCTAAGCCTGATGTTGATAAGTTAATAAAAATTGCAAAATTATTTAATGTTTCTATTGATTATTTATTATCTTATGAAATTAATTATTCAGATATCGATGCTTTTGCGGATGAATTAAAAGATTGTTATAGAAACAATAAATTCATAATAAATATTAATGATATAAGATTGTGGTGTTCAAAATATCCAAATAATTTTAACTTGCATTTACGTGCAGCAGAATATTTATATGTTTCATATTTTAATAATAACAACGATGAATATTTAAATTTGGCATTATCTTATATAAATAAAGTAATTACTCTTTTTACTCCAGAGTACAATCAAATTGTGAGTTTAAATGATCTACATAGTAGTGTTGCTGAAATTTACTTAACACAACAAAAATATGAGTTTGCAAAAAATTATGTCGAAAAGAATAGTGTTCATGGATGCGAAGTGTTACTTGCCAAATGTGACTTAGCTTTAAAAAAATACGATGATGCGTTAAAGGAAGCATCAGAAATTTATCTTAAGTCAACATCTGATATAATGAACGCATCATTTGTTCAAATAATGGCCTTATTAAAAATTAAGAAAATACAAGAAGCTTATGATTTAATTAATTGGACCATTTCATTTGTTAATTCTATCCAAAATGATGATGATTTTTTTGAAGGTATTTTTTGTCCGTTTTTATATTTAAAAGCTAGTTGTGAACAATTATTAAACATTAACTGTAACGAAACTATTAAGAAACTAAAAGATATTAATCATAATACAATAAATTTAAACATATCATCTGAGTCAAAATCTATAAAGCATTATTTTGGTAAACCAGATATATTATTATTAAGTGATTCAAATATTAAAAATACTTTTAAAGAAATAATTAATCAAACAGAAAAAGGTGATATATATTATGAACCTTTAATTAATATCTATAATGAAATATTTGGAGGCGAGATTGATGAATAAATCAGTAAAATCTTATATATATAAAGGAAATATTCTTAATTTTATAGTTTTAACTTTAACGTCGTTACTTCAAACTGCAGCAATGATTATAACTTCGTTAATGTTAGAAAAAATAATGGCTATTGCGATGTCTAAAGATTTAGATGCATTATATGAACAAGGTATAATATTTCTGATATTATTGGGATCTGGAATTTTAATGTATGTTCTTATAATATTTTTAAAACCTAGGTATCAAAAAAAGGCTATTACCCAATATAAAAATAATATATATGGTCAGATATTAGGTAAAAATATAGCGGAGTTTAATAGAAATAATACTGCTACATATATTTCAGCTTTGACTAATGATGTTCATAAAATAGAAGAAGATTATTTATTTTCAGCTTTTGATTTAATTACAAATATAACATTATTTGTATGTACTATTGTTATAATGCTTATTTATAGTCCAGTATTAACATTATCTGGAATTATATTATCTTTACTTCCTTTTATAGGAGCTATTATAGTAGGTGGTAAACTATCTTTTCATGAAAAAGAAATTAGTGATCAAAATGCTAGTTTTATGCATTTTATAAAAGATAATTTAATAGGGTTTTCTACTGTAAAAGTTTTTAAATCAGAAAATAAAATAAAAGAATTATTTATTAAAAATAACAATGTATTAGAAAATAAAAAAGCTAATAAGACAAAAACTTTAGCATTAATGGAAATGGTTCAAACAGTATTGAGTCTTGTATCTCAATTTGGAGTATTCTTTATAGGAGCTTATATTTCAATTAAAACAGGAGATATTGAACCATCTGTAATATTATTATTTGTTCAATTAATGAATTATATTATTAGCCCACTTATGCAAATTCCAACCTCATTATCAAAAAGATTCGCGTGTAAGCCTATTTTTACAAAGATTAATGACATTATCAAAGTAAAAGAAGATAATAATCAAGGAATATCTATTGATAATATTAATGAAATAACAATTTCAAACCTTAAGTTTATGTATGATGATAAAGTTATATTAAATGGTATAAATCATAAATTTGAAAAAAATAAATCTTATGCTATTGTTGGTACTAGTGGTTCTGGTAAGACTACGTTAATAAATTTATTATTAGGAAAATATAATAATTATTCTGGTGATATACATTATGATAATACTGAATTAAGAGAAATATCGATAGATTCATTATTTGAAGTATCATCATTTGTAGAACAAAATGTATTTGTTTTTGATGATTCAATCATTAATAACATTACAATGTATTCAAATATTGATGAGGAATTATTAAATGAAGCTATTAATAAATCTGGTTTAGCTAATTTGATTTTAGAAAAAGGAAAAGATTATCGTTGTGGAGAAAACGGCTGTAACTTAAGTGGTGGTGAAAAACAAAGAATAAGTATTGCGAGAGCTTTGGTAAAAAAATCACAATTATTATTACTTGATGAAGCAACTAGCGCTCTAGATAATGAAACATCTGCATCCATTACCAATAATTTACTAGCAATAAATAATACAACAAAAATTATGATTACTCATAGATTAGACGAAGAAATATTAACTAAATTCGATGAAATAATTGTTATGAAAAATGGAAACATTGTTGAATGTGGTAATTATAATGAGTTGATAGAAAATAATGCTACGTTTAAATCATTAGTTGAACTTGTTTAGAACATGATTAATGCTATAAGTTTTCAAAACAGTATGAGTTAAGATAATATCTGTTGCCCAATGAACCATCATAACATTTAACTTTAAAAAAGAAAAAGTTTAAAAAAAGTATAATTAAACTTCTAAAACTCAATAATATCTTGATGCTGTCGCATTTTCACAGTATAATTAATATACAAAAAGATGACACGGATAATCTAGTGACCGAATTTATTGGACATGCGATTATTTAGTTTATTCTAAAAAATAACATAGAATAATAAGTAAGAATATATTTATTAAAAAAGTTATATTAGGAATAAAATTAATAAAGGTGGGAGTTTTAATGAAAAAAATATTAGCTTTATTTATGTTAATTTTGGTAATACCATTTTTATCTTCTTGTGAAGAATTGAAGTTTGAAAATGCTTGTAGAAAACTATTAAGAAATAATTATACTATGGAAGGCACAATGAATTTAGAATTGGCTGTACATAGTTCAGGTTACTCAAAAACTCAAAAAACTTTGGTTGAATTATTTATTCAATCTAATAGAAATGAAGTTTATTCAGATACAACAGAAGATGGAAGAACTATATCTTCATATACTAAAATTAAAAGAAAACAAGTTATTAATTATACAGATTCAGGCTCTGGATGGGAAAAAGAAGTTATAGATATAGATGATTATAAATCAGATAGCGGTTTTATTTTTATAGATGTTAATACGAGTGATGTTTTTACTTTAGAAGATAATGTTTGGGTTGGTGATACTGAAATAATAACTGATATTTATGAAGATTACTTAATAGATCTTATTGCTGAAGAAAATCTGGAATTGGATATTGATTTTTTAAATGTCAGTAAATATAATATGGAAATGACAGGAAATAATATTTCTAAGGTTGATATTGTCACAACTGCTATAATGTCTTCTCTTGGAACACATATTGTTTTAAATGTAAAAATATCAATGGATATTTCTAAGGTTGGAGGGACAAAAGTTACAGTTCCTAGCGACTTACCAAAATAAGTATAGGTACTAGCTAACATTTAGTATATAAATAGGAAAGGCCACAAATTTTTTTGTGGTCTTTTGTTGTTCATAAACTTTTAAATGTCTTATTGATAAAGAAATAGATTGTGTTATTATTTTTATAGGGATTAATATGGTTTTGTGGGAAAGTTTATAGTAAAATAAAAATGGTGATAAAATATGAGAAAAAGAACATTCAAATTAATATTTTTGATTTTAATATTTATATTTATCTTATCATCTTGTGGTCAAGCAGGATCTCAAGGTCCACAAGGAGAACAAGGAATTCAGGGAGAAACAGGGCCAGAAGGAAAACCTGGAAAAGATGGTCATTCACCAGTCATTACTATTGGAGATAATGGGAACTGGTTTATTGATGGAATAGATACAGAAGTAACCGCTAAAGGTGAAAAAGGTGAAGATGGTCAAGTTCCTGAAATCACAATAGAAGATGGTTATTGGCATATAGACGGTATGAATACTGATGTTTTGGCAGAAGGAGCAAAAGGTGAAAATGGAGCTGGCATTTTAAGTGTAGTATTTAATGAGCAAGGACAATTAGTAATTACTCTTACTGATGGAACAGTATTAGAACCTGTAGATTTACCTAAGAAAGAAGAACATGTTCATACATTTACTGAATGGGAATCTATCAAAGCTGCGACATGTACACAAAAGGGATTATCATTAAGATTTTGTGAAGAATGCAATTACACTGAATCAAGATATCTTGATTTTCTTGAACATACTTATGTGGATGGTTTTTGTTCAGGATGTAATAGTTTACATCCTAATTTAGAAAAGATAGAAGGCAAAGTCATATCAATTTTAGGAGATTCTATTTCAACTTATGAGGGATATATTCCTGCAGCTGATGGATTCAATTTAGAGCATGTTGCCCGATATCCTCAAAGCAATTTGCTAACAGATGTTAATGAAACTTGGTGGATGCAAGTTGTTACTAAGTTAAATGCCAAATTAGGTGTAAACGAAAGTTGGCGAAGTACAGAGATTGGTAACATTTATGATGTAGAAGTTAATAGTGGTTATGAAGGCACTAAAGCTTGTATGGCTTCACTAACACGTATACAAAACTTAGGTAGTAATGGGACTCCAGATATAATTTTATTTTATGGTGGCACAAATGATATTACTCAACGTAGAATAGTAGGAGATTTTAGCACTGAAACAGCACCTTTACATGTTGATTTAACTTCAGTAAAATGGGATACTGTTGCAGAGGCATATGTAACTGCTATTATGCGTATGCAATATTACTATCCAGATGCTCAAATAATAGCTATGCTACCAACATATACATCTAATAATACAAATTCTGTAATTGAAAAGTATAATACAGTTTTTGCAAATATATGTAAGCATTATAAAATACCATATATTGATTTACGTAATTGTGGAATTACTACTAGTCATTTACCAGATGGAACTCATCCAAATGCAGAGGGTATGGATTATATTACTAATGCAGTTTTAAATGCAATGTCAAAAGAATGTGTAATAGAACCTGGAGAAAATGTTGTACACCAAGTGGTTCATAAATTGTCTAATGCTAAAAGTTCTCTAAGTTACTATAAGGCTATATCTAGTGGTAAATCATTTGTCACTGTCATTTCAGGTGAAGAGGTTAATGTTGTTGTTAAAATGGGTGATGTGGATATAACTTCATTTGTCTATGATAATGGTATTATTACTATACCATGTGTCACTGATGATATACTTATAATAGCAGAAGGAAAAGAAAAAAAAGCATATGACGATTATATACAAGATTTACCGGAAAACATTTGTTATAACACAAATTTATGGGAGATATTAGAACCACAGAATATATATTACACTTCTACTGGTTGGGGAAATTTAGCAAATGGTAAGGTCTATTCTATTACAATCCCTGTTCTTTGTGATGACAAAATATGGGCATCTTCATTTCAAGCTTATGGTTCTAATGGAAACACCACAAACTCAACTAGCGGGATTCGTGTTACTTTGTTTTTTGAAAGTGGTGCAATTAAATCACTTTCACCAAATGAAACGTATGAGGAAGTATTATTGAATGGCTATTTAACTGTTCCAGAAGGTGTTGTTGCTGTGAACATTCCAGTTTGGGATAATGAATTTAATAATGAAGTATATATACTAAGTAAGGGCCATATATATGAAGAAAATATATGTATTGCCTGTGGAGAAAATTTCTTTGATTTTCAGGAGTAGTAAGATTTAAAATTATGTTTAGATGAGGTCTTGTGTTGCGACATTCAATCATCGTGTGTAAATAATAAAAGTAAAAAAATGTGAGACCACTCAAAATAGAGTGGTCTTTTTTAAATAAAAAAAACTTGTTTGTTCGATTTGAACAAACAAGTTTATAGATAAGTGTCATTATTTATAATAAATTAACTAATAGTTATTTTGTTTTATATGTTTTTCTAAAAATAAAGAAATAGATTATATATATAACTAGTGATATAAGAATAATATATCCAGAAATAATAAATACTGTTGGGTTACCTTTTGTATAAATTATGCTTCCCAAAAGTGGGCCTAAAACATTACCAATAGATAACATTGTTTGTCTAGCTCCCATGATTTTTCCGTTGTTTTCGTTTGAAGTGTGTTTTGATAGTTCGTTTTGTTCTAGTGGTGTTATTATTGATTTACAGATGCTATAAATTAAGTGAGTAGATAATAAGAACACCATAATATTATCTTTAGAAGAGAATGTAATAAAAGTTAATATAGAAGAAAATAAAATTAAAGAAAGAAGAATAAATAATAAGTGATTATTTTTTATCTTTTTAATTAGTGGAATAATTAATAAATTACTTAATGCTCCAACTATACCTGTTAATAACACGTAATGTCCTAATGTAGCTGGTTCATAGCCAATATGGATAATATAAGTATCCAAATATTTACTAATTAATATTTGTCCAATTGTTAAAACTAATAAAGCAATTAATAATATAGAACTTATAATATTAAGTGATAATAAGCTTTTAAATGAGAATTTTTTTGGAGGTTGATTAGTAGTGATATTTCCTTTACTTTCATTCATAAATACAGCAAATATTGAACTAGTAATTATGCATAAAGAAAATTGAAATATGAACACTTCAGCAATGGAGAAATTAGCGTAGTTATATAAAGAACCACCTAATTCGTAGCCTAAAGAGGCACCTAAAATAGAAGCACAACTAAGGAATGATAGGTATTTAACTTTTTTATCATCAGTTGATATGTCTAAGCATAATGATACGAAAAGTGTGTTAGGAGCTGATATAAATATTCCTGCAAGCACTCTAAATAGTAAGATTAATAAAGGATATGTGTTAATAAAACCAAATCCTAACTGAGCTAAGCCATATCCTATGATTCCCATAACAATCAACCACTTTCTTCCTATTTTATCTGAAAGAAAACCAAATACAATTGAACCTAAAACTTGACCAAGTGACATTAAAGAAAAGAAAAAACCAAAATAATAGTCTGGTAATATTAAGCTATTAACATAAGTTGTTGTGATAGGATGAACCAAATTAATACAAATAGAATGTAAGAAAAATAATGCAAAAAATAAAATAGTTTTATATTTGTTCACAATTTCACCTCCATTTACAAACATTTGTAATTATATCATTTATTAAAATAAATACCACAAGATATTTTACTTTTTTAATTTTAAATTAACATATTTAAAGTTTCTTACATTAAAATAGTTAAGTTTATTACTTTTCTTTTTCTTTAAGTTTAAACCAGATTGTGATAAAATTGATATTAAGAAGAAAAGAGTGATAAAATGATTGTAAAAATTAATTTTGGAAATAAATCTTATTTTTCTCATGTATTTTTAATGGGCATAACTCAATATAGAGAAAGATTTATTGTTTTTAATGATGAATTAGAAAGATTTGAATTAGTTTGTTCTACAAAGGAACTAGATTTATCAGAAAGATGTATTTATACATTTGATTATACGTATGAAGGATTTATTAAAAAAGATTTAATAGAATTAGATTCTACAGTGTTAACTAAATGTATAGGATATCCATGGTTGATTAATAATGTTGATTTAATTAAAGCGATTGATAATAAAGAAGAAATTCCGAAAGAATATATTGAGATGGCTAAAGAAATTCATAAAAATATGAATCCATATAGATGGCATAATGTAGAAACTCAAAAAGATTTAGAAGAATTAGAATATATCACAGGATGTTTTCATGATTGTTATTTAAAGTGCTATAAAGGTGTATTTAGTAATCCCACTAAATTAAATCATAATATGAATCTTCAATTAGATTTTGATATGTATCAAAATGCTTATGATATTAGGATTGAATTTAGAAATGATGTAAAAGTAAAAATGGAATTAAGTTTTCTATCAGACCGCATATTTGCCTCAAGTTTTTTACTGCATGAGGGTAGATTTTATTGGTTAGAAGGTGGAGAAGATTTAAGGCCTATTGACATTAAAGATTTTCCATATGTTTCATCATCTAAATTAAGATGGAAAATTATTAGAAAAAGTTCATATGCTAAATGTTTTGAAATCTAGTTTAAAAAAAATATTTTTACGGGTCGATTTTAATTGATATGATATCCCAAAGTAGACAAATAAAATAATTAAAATAAAGGTGGTTTTGTTATGGAAGAAAACAATAAAATAGTAGGTTTAAAACACATTAAAATTAAATGGATGTCAGAGAATTCATTTACATTAGACGATGAAAATATGGGTCAAATTGATGTTGATGCATTTTATTACAATGATGACACTATTATCGGAAAGGTGGAATACCCTTTCAGTATTGTTGTTGGCAAATATATCGAAAATATGGGGACTTATTTTGTAATTTTAGATGAAGAAACAAACAGATTTCCGCATACCGTAATTGCAGCTATTGCAAAAGATGGCAATCCTAATACATTCTATGGTTCAATAACGCCACTTGATGGAAATGATCCTGATAAAATATTAGATAATGCGTGGGTTACTGTTACTAGCGAAAATTTAAAGAGTTTTGAACAAGAATCAAGTGCTGATGTATTAGAAAAGATAATATATGGAATAGATCTTATTTGTTCTAGTGAATTTTCTGCAAATCTCATTATGTATAATGGTATTACTGCAACCAATTATGATAAATATATAGAGTACATCAATGACTTTAAATTAATGTTAAACAAAGCACCGTTTTTACCAATTTACGAATTTTTGGATACAATCGAATTTCAGGAATTTGACGATTAATAATCGATTATTTATGGATTATTATATGTAGCAAATATTATCTAAGAAAATTATAATTAATATATAATAGGACAAGTCTAATTTGAACTTTTATAACAAAATAGATTTGGAAAAGGCATATAGAAGATCGTTCGAAAGAACGGTTTTTTTATTTCTTAGGAAATTCTATGTTAAGATGTTTTTATTAGATATAACCACAAAAACCCTAGACTGAAAATGGTTCAAATCTAGGGTTTTGATACTATTTTGATATAGTTATCTTCTCATTTTTTTAGCTTTCCAAATTTCTAAAGGTACAAATTTAGTTTTACCACATTTAGGACAATAAAGGATAGGATAATCAATTCCATTCTACATTCCTTCAATTGATTCCCAA
>JBGVRA010000110.1:0-2339 GCA_045127955.1 Anaeroplasmataceae bacterium | reverse complement strand
GGATTAGATACAAAAAAGGTACAAGAGTACATTCGAGACCAAGAAAAAGAAGACTTGATGACAGATACAATGTCTACAAAGGAATACGTTGACCCTTTTAAAGGGTAGCAAGTATTGAACACGGTTGTCAGACCTTCCATGGCCATTTATGGGTCGGTGGAGTATTAGCCCTTATAGGGGCGAGTCAGAACAACGTGATTTCACGTTGGTACTATTTAAAAAGGACTTCTTTAATCGAAGTGCGATAAATATTAGTTTAATTTTAAATCTTCATCACTATATAAGTGAAGTTTGTCTTTGAATAGATAATCAAATAATAATGTTAATACAATTGAACCTAACACTTGAATTACAATAATTGAAATCCAAGTTAATGGATTAGCAGCGCCCATTGTTTCTATTACTGACATTTGACCAACTAGACCACAACTCCCCATTCCAGCTCCAGCTGAAGTAGATGTAGTGTTTAATAGACATACTCCAATTGGCCCTAAAATCATACTTGAAATTATAGTAGGTAACCATATTGCAGGCTTTTTGATTATATTAGGCCAATATAACATTGAAGTGCCAATACCAACACTAATGGTTTTTCCTAATGGATTTTTAGCTCTAAATGATTGAGTTGCAAAGCCTATCATTTGTACACTACAACCAATTACTGCTGCACCTGCTGCTAAAGGAACATTTCCAATTGAAATAGCGACGCATACAGCTACTGAAGATATAGGCATTGTCAAAATCATTCCCATAATTACTGAAATAATTATAGACATGATAAATGGAATTAGAGGCATTGATGTTTCAATAAATAATTGAATTACATAGATTAGATAATATGATGGGTAAATTAAAATAAATCCGATAACTGATCCAAAAAATATATATATTAATGGAATTAACAATATATCAATTGGAGTTTTTTTGATTAATAATTTCTTAACTAATAAAATAGTAAAGATAATTACTAGGTAAATATGTAATGGATTTTTACTACCACCATTAATAGTGAAAGTTGGAATAGGTCTATTAGGAGCTTCTAAATTAATGGAAGAAGAAACACCACCTAAAACACACAATGAAATTAGCTCTAATGGTTGCATATTTTTATCAATAGATAAACTTACTCCTAAAGCAATACCTAACCCAATTAAATTCATTAAAGTTGTAGCGATATCAATTCCGATTTGAAATCCGTCTCCAATACTAAATAATTGTTTTAAAATTGTTCCAACAATTAATGTTGCAAATAGTCCTAGTGCCATACCACTAGATGTTTTTGCAATAAAGTCTAATAATTTTTTCATATTACTTCACTTCCTATTATTAAAAAATTATAAATCAATTATAAATTAAAAATAAATAAAAAATTATTATTTAAATAATTGCTTATAATTTAATGGTGATTAACTATTATTAATCAAGAGATAAACTAAAGAAAAACAAAAAAAGTATGACAAAAAGACCTACTAGAGTAGGTTATTAAAGAGTAAACTAATATTTTATCTCATTAAATTAATATTGAAATCAATTTGTTTGGTTTCTAATATGTAGAAAATTCGAACAAGTTTTCTACATAAATGTGATAAAGCTACTCTATGACATTTTCCTTCATTACGTTTTTTGTGATAATAATCCGCTAATACGGGATTATGTATTATAGAAAAAGAAGCAATGTTCATGATAGTTTGTCTTAAATATGATGAACCATGTTTAACCATCTTACCTTTATTATTCATTGTTCCTGATTCAATAGTTGATGGTTCTAATCCAGCAAAGGCTAAAAGTTGGTTAGGATTATTAAATCTATTAATATCTCCAATTTCCGCTACAAAGGAAGCTGCTGATATAATACCTACGCCTTTAAATCCTGTTATCTTAAATTGATAACAATTCATTATGTTAGTAATTTGGGTATCTATTTCTTCTATAGAGTGATCCAAATTATTATATAAATGTAACAATGTCTTTAATTCAAATTCCAAGATGTCGTTACAATTACCTACAGTATCTTTTGCTAAATCTTTTAAGTGAAGAAATTGTGTATAAGATATTGTATGTCTTAACTCAGATTTCATTTCATTATATGAGTTAACATTCATTCTTGAAATTTTCTGAGGAGTTAAATACTTATTAAGAATATACATACATGTCGCTGATTTAAGATTTTCCTTAAAAAATGGTTTATATTCAGGAAATATCTTGTCTAACACGTTTGTAATTCTTATAAGATATTTAGAACGTTCTTTTATAAGATTCTCTCTAGTTCTAGTTAATGACTTTAATGCTTGTATATGGTATGATTTTACTGGATAGGGTTTGTACTCTACAGTCATTAA
>JBGVRA010000109.1:0-47128 GCA_045127955.1 Anaeroplasmataceae bacterium | reverse complement strand
CTGCACCACTGAATTTATTGGGAACTGATGGCGCGCCGTGCCGTGCAATATTAATAGCTGATGAAAAATAAATTCTTATTAATTAATCACTATAGATATGAATGAAAAATAGATATGTTTTGCAGAACGTGTATAGCACGTCGAGACGGTTTGTCTCTTATCAAAAGTCGAAAAATAGATGTCAAATATAAGTAATATTACAATATTGTGGTATTACTTTTTATTTTATATTTTTTAATTTCTTTTCTAAGTATTCAGGTAGTTCTTCAATGAATTTATATTTGGATATTGCAAGTGGGAGAGTGAGACCTTCGAGTGATAATTTGCAGGTGACATTATCAGCCTCGCGACATAAAAGTAATCCTATAGTAGGATTGTCGATAGAATCTTTTAAATAGTTGTTAACGGCATTGACATAAAATATTAATTGACCAATATTTTCTGGTTCAAATTTTGTGAATTTTACTTCTATTACCACAAAAGCATGGATTTGATAATTATAGAATAGCAAATCGATTTTTCTAATAGAGTTTTCTATAATTAATTCATATTCTTTTCCTACTAAAGCAAATCCTTTACCTAAATCTTTTAGAAACATAATTATATTGTCTAATAGTTTATCTTTTAATTCCTTCTCATTATTAACTTGACTAATTCCAGGATAATCAATAATATATGTATCTTTGAACATATTATCTATAGGTAGATTGATTTGTGATAATTTGGTTTCAGATGATTGTTTGCATAATAAGTATGTACCGTGTTTAATTTCTCTTTCTATTTCTGTTCTAGAATAATTATTTTGCAAAGTATAGTTAGCATACCATAATAATTCCTCGTGTGTAGATGTTTTGTGGATAAGTGTTAATAATGTTGCCCAAGGAATTTGGCTCACAGGTTGTGAGCTAATTTCATCAGGTGTAAATGTTTTAGCAATTAATGACATTCTCTTTAAGTTTGCTAATGACATACCATTATAATTTTTTAAATCAATTGCAAGTTTGTGTAAATATTTATTTCCCCAAGTTTTTCTTTGATTAATTATAGTACCTATTTCATAATAAGCGATAACCATAGTTTTATTTACAATAACCATTGCTTTATTTTGGCTATGCTTAATAGTATCTTTAATTTTTTGTAAGTCTTTTAAGTAATCTTTCTCAATAATTATAATTTCTTTTTCTTTTATCATAGCATTAACCTTTTCTTTTCTCAAAAATAAAAATCCCGTAAAGCTTTATGCCTTACGGGATGTAATGTTATTAAGTTGGATATATGGTAATTGCATAATTACCAACTCCTATCTTTACCTATATTATAGCAAATTTCATTATAAAATGCTATAATATATTTAGTGAATAATGACAGTTAAATTAGAAGTTATCTCACAGATTGTTATTGAAAGATTAGTTACTATTTTATATAATAATTGTGGGAATGATGTTCTCCCTTGCTTTTTGCAAAACCGCTATTTTAGCTGATGACGTCTACACGTTTTTTCGTGTTGGCGTTTTTTTATTTATTTTGAGGTGATTGAAAATATGTTTTTAAGTTTATTTATTATTTTTACACTTGGTATATTTGGAGGTTTAATATTTGAAAAAATCAAATTACCTAAATTAATATGGTTTATTTTATTAGGTATTCTTATAGGGCCTTCAGTTTTGAATATTGTAGATGAAACACTTATAAGTATCTCATCATATTTAAGACAAATAGCCTTAATATTAATACTTACAAGGTCAGGATTATCATTAAGTATTAATAATTTAAAAAAGGTTGGAAGACCTGCGATATTAATGTGTTTTCTTCCTGCTTGTTTTGAGATAATAGGTGTTTTAGTATTTGCACCAATATTTTTAAATATTACTTATTTAGAAGCACTATTACTTGGAAGCGTGCTTGCTGCAGTATCTCCTGCTATAGTAGTTCCTAGAATGATAAAATTACTCGAAGAAGGCTATGGTAAAGATAAAAATGTAGCTGAACTTGTTCTTGCCGGTGCTTCAGTTGATGATATTTTTGTTATTGTCTTGTTTTATTCTTTTAAAGGACTGATATCCACTAATGTATTTAATGGATGGAATATAATACAAATTCCTATTAGTATAATATTAGGGACTTTATTAGGAATAATAGTCGGATGTCTAGTTGCATTAATTATCAGAAAAATTAAAACTAACACAATAATAAATGTAATATTAATGTTAGGTTTATCATTTGGAATGTTATATCTAGAGGAAATATTAAAGCCTTATATAAGTGTATCAGCATTATTAGCGATTATCATAATGGGATTAATTATAGCTTTAATAAGAAAAGAAGAATCAAAAGAAATTCAAAAATCCTATAATTCATTATGGAATGGTTTTGAAATATTATTATTTGCTTTAGTTGGCATTGCAACTAACATTAATTATGCTTTTTCTAATAATGGTATAATTATATTAGGATTAATAATAATTGCACTAACATTTAGAAGCTTAGGTGTAATTGTTTGTTTGATTGCTACAAAATTTGATTGGAAAGAAAAACTATTTATAGTATTGTCTTATTTACCTAAAGCAACAGTCCAAGCTTCTATAGGTGCGATAGCATTAACTGAAGGATTAGCTTGTGGAGATATACTATTAACATCTGCAGTAGTGTCAATTTTATTTACCGCTCCGATGGGTGCTATATTAATTGATAATACTTATAAAAAATTGCTAAAGCAGACTAACTGTTAAATTCCTATTACGAGCAGCAGTTGATATCTACAGTTCAAAATTAGTACAAGGGCCTGCACGACGAGTGCGTATGTACGCTTACGCTGGCAAAAAAGTAATAAAACTTTAAGTCAAATAATAATTTAAATAATTATTAAGTCTTACTTAAACATCTTTTAAGGTGTTAATAGTGAGACTTTTATTATTATTGACAATATTAAAAATAATAAAATACCATTTATAATATGATGATCTTAGATGTTTGTTTTATAAAAGTTGATACCTTTTAAAATTGACAACACTACCTTTTTATTGAGAAAAAAAACAAATTTGTAAATTAATATTTGTTAAAAAAAATTTAATTTGCGAAAAGTAAATAAAAATGCAAATTAAAACAATGGAATGCTTGATTAATTTGCACTTTTTAAGTATAATAATTTTGGGTGATAAGTGTGAAATCAGGTTATTATAAAAATAATATGAGTGGTGAAATGAGTTATAAATCATTTTATCCAACACCATTACAAGAAATAGAGTTAAAAAATTTTGATTATAGAACAATAGATTTATTAACAAAAGCTAATTTTGAGTTAGGAAAATTAAATGGATTAGCATCTAACATAATTGATGTAGATATGTTCTTAGGTTCATATGTTAGAAAAGAGGCATTATATAGCAGTCAAATTGAAGGAACACAAGCAACACTTGAGGATATCTTAGATACTAGTAACGAAAATAGTCCGAATGTAGATATTGAAGATGTAATTAATTATGTTAAGGCTACTAATTTTTCTGTCAAATTAGTAGAGGAACTTCCAATATGTAATAGATATATAAAAAAAATACATGAAGTATTACTTCAAGGTGTAAGAGGAAAAGAGAAAAACCCTGGGGAATTTAGACATTCTCAAAACTGGATTGGTGCAGCTGGTTCCACTTTGAAAAACGCTAAATATATACCACCAAATATAGTAGACATGAATGAGTGTATGTCAGATTTGGAAAAATTTATTAATGAAGAATCACCTATTGACGATTTAATTAAAATTGCATTGATTCATTATCAATTTGAGACTATTCATCCATTTTTAGATGGTAATGGAAGAGTAGGAAGAGTTTTGATTTTATCTTATTTGATGAGTAGAGGAAAGTTGGACTTTCCTTGTTTAAACTTATCATACTATTTAAAAAGAAATCAATTAGAATATTATGATAGAATGTCAAATGTAAGATTAAGAGATGATTATATAGGTTGGATAGATTTTTTCTTACAAGGTGTAATTGAAATATGTAGAGAATCAATAGAATGTATTAATAAATTAGTACAGTTGAGAAGTGAAAAGTTGAAATTACTGAACGATAAAAATAACTGGTTATTGGCATATTTGGAGAAAAATCCAATAATAGATGCGAAACATACTAGCGATAAAACAGGAATAGATTACTATAAAGTTAATAGAACCATAAATAAATATGTTGAGTTAAGTATTTTAAAAATTTCAGATGAATCTAAAAAAAGAAGAACATATGTTTATGAAGAATATGTTGAAATATTAAAAAAATAAAGTTTTATGTTTAAAGCATAGTGTTTATTAAATTATAAATTGATTGTTAAATTAGAATTAATAGATTAGATGGTGGGAAGTATGGACAAAGAATTATTAGGTGAGTTATTAATTAGATCGTTAGCTAAATATAATTTTAAAAATTATGGTAAAAAGTTATTTTATTTAGATTTAAAAGATTCAATTATTATATTAGAACAATTAACTTACATGTCATGTGCTGAATTATATATAAATTTTATTATTAAAGAATGTCATCCTGAAATATGTAAGATTACAAAGAAAATTTTAAAAGACGAAATGCTAATAGATAATTTTAGTACAATGAAATTATTTTATGATAAAGGACATATGTTTGATTTTTATGAAATTTATGATTATGAGTTTCAAAATAAAATAGATGAAATATATAAAAAATATATAAAACCTTTTGAAAAAAATTGCATAGATGGTGTAGCTAATTTAGTTGAAATTATGTCAAAAGATAAATATGGAACACCATATAAACTATATAAAGACGCAGCAATTAAAATTGGACATGCTGAATGGGCTGCTATAAGAGACCATGCTTGGATTCAATCAGATGTTGTTATTTTATCACGAAAATATAAAATAGATTGGTATTTTGTATATGAACATACAGCTAATTATATTATGGAAAATATAGTTAAAAAAGCTCCTAAAGAACTTGAGGGGAAAGAACTAACCAAATGGTGTAACCAAAGATGTAGGGAAATATTTGTTACCAAGAGAAAAAGAAGAGATTTAGGATATTGTAGTATGATTTTACCATTTGTTGATGGTGAACCTTTGAAGTTTGATGGTTTTACTAGAATTGATAATAAAGAAGTGCAATTTTATATTGATGAAGATAAAAATGAGTATTATCGATGTACAATTATAGATGATTCTACTATAGATAAAAAATATGAGTTAATTAAGATTGAAGGATAATTTATTATCTAGTTTAAAATTAATTTTTATTGTATAATGATGTTACTGGAGGAATTAATATGGAAAAATATATTACATATAGTGAAGAAGTTAAAAAGGCATTAGAAAATAATTTACCTATAGTTGCTTTAGAATCAACTATTATTTCTCATGGGATGCCTTATCCTAAAAACTTAGAAACTGCAAAACAATGTGAAGATGTTGTTAGAAAAAATGGTTGTGTTCCCGCAACTATTGCGATTATTAATGGTAAACTTAAGGTTGGATTAGATGAAGAAGAATTAGAGTATTTAGCTAAATCTAAAGATGTTATTAAGGCTTCTAGAAGAGATATTCCTTATATTGTTGCAAACTTGCTTAATGGAGCTACTACTGTTTCAGGTACTATGTTTGTTGCTGAACTTGCTGGTATTAAGGTTTTTGCTACTGGTGGTATCGGCGGTGTTCATCGTGATTTATTTGAAGCATTTGATGTTTCAAATGATATTGAATCATTAGATAAATCTAATGTTTTAGTTGTTTGTGCTGGTGTTAAATCTATTTTAGATATTTCTAATACTTTAGAGTTTTTAGAAACTAAGGGTGTTCCTGTGTTAGGGTATAAAACTAAGATTATGCCTGCATTCTATACTAAAGAATCTGATTATAAGGTTAATTATAAGGTTGATTCTCCTTTGGAAGTTGCTAAGATTATGCATGCTAAATGGGAATTAGGTTTAAATGGTGGGCTTCTTTTAGCTAATCCTATTAAAGATGAAGATTCTTATGATAGATGTGAGATTGATAATGCTATTAATCAAGCTTTAAAGGAAGCTAAAGAAAATAATATTGTTGGTAAAGAAATTACACCTTTCTTATTAGGCAAGATTAAGGATATAACTGGTGGTGCTTCTTTAGAAGCTAATATTAAGCTTGTTTTAAATAATTGCGATGTTGCTAGTAAAGTAGCTAAAGAATTTTATAATTTATAATGAAAGCCTTGTTAGGCTTTCTTTTTTTGTGTTATACTTTATTTAAGTAGGTGGTTTATATGAAATATAAAGTTATAGGTTGGACTAATTATGAAAACTATGATATTTTAGATTCTAAAAATACTATTGGTTTTGCTGAAAGTAATGCAATTATTGCTGAAATTAGAAAACATAAATATCTATTTAGTGGATGGCATCATCAAGAATGGTATGATTGTTGTGTTCCAGTTTTAAATGATGGAAAGAAGAGATGTTTTTCTCAACGCGGTTGGGGGCATATTATGGCTTCTAGTTATGGTTATGATGGAGATTATGATTATGCTAGGTTTACTTTTGCTGAAAGTATAGATGATGAATATCTTAAATTTCCAACTGATGAATTTGATGTTGATAATTTTGTTTCTGAAGAACTTGAAAATGAGCATTTTGAGGTTTGTGTTTGCAAGGAATTATTTGATATTGCTAAAACTTGTAATCCTTTTTATTTAGAAGATTTAGATAGTTTAAGTTCTATTGATACTAATGATACTTTAAGACTAAAATGTGGTGATGAAGTTTTAGATTTTTTAGTTGCTGATATTGGTAGAAATAAAAAAGAAATTGATTTTAAGAATCATCATTTAATTAATGGTAAATATAAGATTATTGTTTATTCTAAGCCTAAAAGAGAAGTTTATAAACGTATGCCTATGATTATTTTAAGATATGAGGCTAATGATTTATTTAAGGAATGTATTAAAGATTATAATTTTAATACTTTATTAGAATTATTTTATAGTTATGATGTTTCTTTTGTTGTTAATAATTCTAAAAGTAAGGTTACTAAGAAAATATTAAAAAGATTTGTTAACCAATATTTTAATTATTCTTATGAGTCTTGGATTATTATTAATATTTTATATTATCTTAATGATTTTGAATTTTTTAAGGAAATAGCATATAAGGCTTTAGATTTTGATCTAAATATTATTAGATGTTTTGTTAGTTTTTATCTTAATAAAGAGGTTAATATTGATGATGATATTTTATATTTAGTTAAGATAGATAAAAAACTTCAAAGCGAAGATGTGTTATTAAAAGCTATTGAACTTAATCCAAGTAATAAAAATTTACGATATAGATATTATAAAGTTAATGCATTATTTGGTGGTATTAATAAATTTCTTTTAATGGTTGGTGGTAGTTGTTTTAGTAGATTAAAAAAAGAAGATAAGTTGATGATTAATTTAGATGAATATGAAAAATTAAGTTCATGGCAAATCTTAGATATTGCCTTACTTCTTACTTATCCTAATGATTTAATTACTGAAGAAAGTTTTGGTTATCATTTACCTAAATATTATAAAGAAGATAATAAATTAGTTATTGATGGTATTAATAAATATCAAGAATATGTTGTTAATAATTTTGATATTGATAATATTTTTATTGATATTTTACTTTGTGGTATTAATAAAAAATGTAAAAATATGGATATAGTTGTTGATGGATATGAAGATGCTTGTTCATATATTTATTCGTTAGATTTGGTTACTAAGTTTAAATATAATTTAAAAGAAAAAGCTTGTGAATTATATCCTATTTTAAAAGAGTATATAAATAAAGAATATAGATAGTGGAGGTTCATATGAGGATTTATTTGAATAAGGAATGGTTGTTTTCTGATAATTTTGATAATGATATGTTAAGTTTTGAATATGATACTTCTAATATGAAAAAGGTGAGTTTACCTCATAGTGTAGTAGAAACTCCTTTTAACTATTTTGATGAAGGAATTTATCAAATGGTTAGTTGTTATCGCAAGATTATTAATGTTAGCAAATATAAAGATAAATGTATTTTATTAACTATTGAAGCTGCAGCTCATGAGTCTATTTTATATGTTAATGGTATGGAAGTTATTAAACATTGTTGTGGATATACTTCATATACTGTAGATATTAGTTCTTATTTGGATTTTGATAAGGATAATATTATTGTTATTAAAGTTGATAGTAATGAAAGTATTAATGTGCCTCCTTTTGGTAATGTTATTGATTATATGACTTATGGTGGAATTTATAGAGAAGTATTTTTAGATGTTAAGAATAAGTCATATATTAGTGATGTTTTTCCTAAGGTTAGTATCAATGATGATAATATTGTTTTAGCTTGTGAGATTAAATGTGTTAATAATGAAGGGGCTTCAATTAGACAGGAATTATATGATTTAGATAATAATTTGATTTGTAAGTTTAAAGAAAATGAACTTATTCATAAGGTTAGTAATGTTAAGTTATGGGATATTGATAATCCTAATTTATATTATTTAAAGACCATTTTATATAATGATTCTATTTTAGATGAAAGAATAGATAGGATTGGTTTTAGGTGTGTTGAATTTAGAAGTGATGGTTTTTACCTTAATAATATAAAGATTAAATTAAGAGGTTTAAATCGTCATCAAAGCTATCCTTATGTTGGTTATGCAATGCCTAAATCAATTCAACGTGATGATGCTTACATATTAAAATATAAGCTTGGTTTGAACTTGGTTAGAACTTCACATTATCCACAATCACACCATTTTATTGATGCTTGTGATGAAATTGGGTTGTTGGTTTTTACTGAGATTCCAGGTTGGCAACATATTGGAAATGATGAGTGGAAAAAACAGGCTATTAAAAATACTTCTGATATGGTTTTACAATATCGAAATCATCCGTCTATTATTTTATGGGGTGTAAGAATTAATGAATCTTTAGATGATGATGAGTTGTATGAAAAAACTAATGATGTGGCTCATAAACTTGATTTAACACGTCAAACTGCAGGTGTTAGGTATTTGAAAAAGAGTTCATTGTTAGAAGATGTTTACACTTTTAATGATTTTTCTCATAATGGTCCTAATGATGGTGTTTTAGATAAATCTAAGGTTACTAGTGATATTAATAAAGGATATTTAGTTACTGAATATAATGGTCATATGTTTCCTACTAAAAACTTTGATTCAGAAGAACATAGAGTTGAGCATATGAGAAGACACGCTAATGTTGTTGATGGATATTATGGTAAGAATAATATTGCTGGTGGGATTGGTTGGTGCATGGCTGATTACAACACTCATAAAGATTTTGGTAGTGGTGATAGAATTTGTTATCATGGTGTTTTGGATATGTTTAGAAATCCTAAACTTGCAGCTTATGTGTATTCATCACAAAGTGAATATGATGATGTTTTAGAAGTGTCATCTATGATGAATATTGGGGAGCATCCTGCTCATTTGGCTAAGGATGTTTATGTACTTACTAATGCTAGTAGTGTTAAACTTTATAAAAATGATGTATTTATTAAAGAATATGATAAAAGTATATATAAGAATATGCCTCATGGTCCTATTTTAATTGATGATTTTGTTGGAGGATTATTGGAAAAAGAAGAAGGTTTTTCTTATAAAAAAGCTTCAGATATTAAAAAGATTTTAATGGCAGTTAAGAAATATGGTTTAGATAATCTCACCTTTAAGATTAAGATGTTAGTTCTTAAATGTATGGTTTTTAGAGGAGTTAAAATGGAAGATGCTGTTAGATTATATAATAAATATGTCGGTAATTTTGGATGTGATGATACTGTTTATAAATTTGAGGCTATAAAAGATGGTAAGGTTGTTAAAACCTTAGTAAGAAAACCTGTTAAGAACGTGAAATTTGATATTACAACATCTAGTGATGTTTTGATTGAAGAAAACACTTATGATGTTATTGCGGTAAGAATTAGAGCGGTTGATGAATTTAATTCAACATTACCTTATTATCAAGATTCGTTATATATTAAAACAGAAGGCCCAATTGAAATTATTGGTCCTAAGATGATTACATTAAGAGGTGGTATGGCTGGAACTTATATTAAGAGCTGTCATAAAACTGGTGTAGGTAGAGTTTATATTGGTAATGAACATGAAGAAAAAATGTTAGAATTTAAGATTAATATTAGGTGATATTATGGCTGAATTTTTAACTTGTGGATTGGTTTTATGTCTTTATTTTATTGTTTTAGCTTTAATAGCTTTAACGATGAGAAAATTATTTAAAATACTTAATGAAATATTTAGAAAAATTTTACATTTTATATTACTTGGATCTTTTTTAATTTTTGTTTATGTTTATGAAACTTGGTGGATTGGTCTTATTACATGTGGTGTATTTGTTGTTTTAGTTTATCCTATTTTAATGTTTTTTGAACGTTTTAAATCTTATTCTAACATGGTTACAGAAAGAAAAAGTGGAGAATTAAAGACTAGTTTAATTTTTGTTTTTGGGATGTTTTCTTTGGTGATTGTTGTTTGTTTAGGTTGGCTAAATGATAAAATGTTAGCTTTAGCTTCTATTTATTCTTGGGGATTTGGTGATGCTTTAGCTGCCTTAATTGGAACTAAATTTGGTAAACATAAGATTTATCAAAAGAAGAGTCTAGAAGGAACATTAGCTTATGTGATTATTTCTTTTGTTATAGTTTTATCTATATTATTAATTAGAGGTGGAATGCCTTGGTATAATTATTTGGTTTGTTCATTTATTACTGCGGTTGTTGGTAGTGTTGTTGAACTTTATACTCCAAATGGCTTAGATACTGTTAGTTGTCCTTTATCTTCGATGGTTGTTCTTATTTTAATGTTATTAGCATTTGGAGGGGTGATAATTTGAAAAAACCTGGAAAAAACACTTTGTTAATGTCTGTTATTATGAGTTCACCTGGTCCTATTGTTATTGGGCTTGGGTTAATGGTGGGGCAAAGTTCTACTCAACTTGCTGATTTTGTAAGAAGAAGTATTGAACTTGTTGCTATTATATTATCTTTTGTTGTTTTTTGTTTAACTAGCAAGAAAAATTATGGTGATAATAAAAGAAGAAGATTAGAAAAAAATAATAACTTGTTTGTTTCTTGTAGTATGATTATTAGTGGTATTATTATGATTTTAATTGCTTTACTTTTCCCGAGTGAAGACAAGGGAAATGTTATTCCAGGTCTTGTTATTGCAGGACTTGGTGTTACTGCTAATAGTATATTTTGGATAAGATATAAAATACTTGGTGGTAAATCTTTAAATACGATTTTAATTACTCAAAGTAAATTATATCGAGCTAAAACTTTTGTTGATGCTTCTGTTGTTTTAGCACTTTTTGTTGTACTTGTTTCACAGGATAAAAATGTTTCATTTTATTTTGATCTTGTTGGAACTATTTGTGTTTCTTTGTATTTGATATATACTGGTGTTACAACATTATTTAAAGAATTAAAAGGAGAAAAAATATGAGAAAAGATTTTGGTGTTAAGCCGTTTTTATGTCCTCAACTTGTTATGATTATTGGAACTTATGATGCTTTTGGTAATCCTAATGTTATGAATGCTGCCTGGGGCGGAATGGCAGATTATGATAAAGTGATGGTTTGTATGTCTAGCCATAAAACTACGAAAAATATTGAAGTTACTAATGAATTTACTATTTCAATTGGTAATGCTTCTTGTGTTATGCAATGTGATTATGTTGGAATTGTATCTATGGATAAAGAACCTAACAAAATGGAAAAATCTAAATTTACAACAACTAAAGCTAAATATGTTAATGCTCCTATTGTTAATGAATTAGGATTATGTCTAGAATGTAGATTGATTAAGATCTTAGAAGAAGATCTATATCTTGCTCAAATTGTTAATGTTAATGCAAAAGAAGATGTATTAGATGAAGATGGTAATATTTCCTTAGAAAAACTTGAGCCTATCGTCTATTCTCCAACTGATCATAAGTATTATAAGATAGGTGAAAAAGTAGGAAATGCTTTTAGCGATGGAAAGAAATTAGTATAGTTTGACTATACTTTTTTTCTTTTTAAGCGTATAATTATTAAAGAAATAGATTTTATTAAATTAATTTATAGGTGTATTTATGTTTACTATTAAAGAAGAAAGAATAACTGATTTGGAGTTTTTGAAAAGAAGTGAGTTAGGTTTACAATATCCTAAAGAAACTGAAATTATTATATTACCTGGATGTAATCATGGTAATGGTATGTATAAACAAACAAAGCTATATCAATCAGTTATCAAAGAATTTATTGGTAGGTATTAATTATGGTTATTTTATTATTGGCGATTATTTATTTAATTTTTATTAGTTTAGGTTTACCTGATGCGATGCTTGGAGCGGCATGGCCTAGTATGTATTTAGATTTGGGTGTACCTGTTTCTTATTGTGGTATTATTTCTTTTATAATTTCTCTTGGTACTATTACATCTAGTTTGTTAAGTGATCGTTTAACTAAATTAATTAAACCAGGGCTTGTTTGTGCGATATCTATTTTAATTACATGTGTGGCTTTATTTGGTTTTTCGATTAGTAGTAAGTTTTGGATGTTGTTAGTTTTTGCGATACCTTATGGGCTTGGTGCTGGAGCTATTGATGCTGCAATTAATAATTATGTTGCTATTCATTATGAAAGTAGACATATGAGTTGGCTTCACTGTATGTGGGCTGTTGGAGCATCTATTGGGCCTAATGTGATGGGTTTTGCGTTAAGTTATAATTCTAATTGGCATAATGGCTATTCATATTTAGCTATTGTTCAAGTGGTTATTGCTTTTATTGCTTTTATGGCACTGCCTTTATGGGATAAGAATAAGAAGAAAGTTATTTTAGTTGAAGAAAGTAAAGAAGTTATTCCGTTTAAAGAAGTTTTTTCTATTAAGGGTGTTATTCCTTTGCTTATTACTTTCTTTTGTTATTGTGCATTAGAACAAACTTCAATTTTGTGGGGAAGTAGTTACCTTGTTTTAAAAAATGGGATGGCAGAAGAACTAGCTGCAAATTTTGGTGCTATGTTCTTACTTGGTATTACTTTAGGTAGATTTGTTAATGGTTTTATTTCTTATAAGATTAGTGATAAAAATTTAATTAGATTAGGACAGGGTATTATTTTATTTGGTATTTGTCTGGTTTTTATTAAAAGTAATGTTACTCCGCTTGTTGGTTTATTTTTAATTGGTTTAGGATGTGCTCCTATTTATCCATGCGTCATTCATTCGATTCCTCATATTTTTGGTGCTAAGTATTCTCAAGCTATTATTGGTCTTCAAATGGCTTTTGCGTATGTTGGGACTTGTTTAATGCCGCCTTTATTTGGTGTTATTGCTAATAATGTTTCGATTGGTTTATTTCCTTTCTATCTTATTGTTATTTTATTTGTTATGATTATTATGCATGAATATACTTTGAAAAAAGTAATTAAGTGATTGAAAAATGTGTTTTAAAATGGTATAATCATTTTAGTAAATTAAATCGTCTACCTCAGAGTAGCGCCTGAGATGATTTTGCGTGTATACGTCGTAGCCTATGGAGATTTCCGTAAACTCCAGCGGAGGTTGAGAGTACCTCAAGGCTTTTCGTATACACTTTTTTTTTACAAGAAAGGAGGTGATGAAAATGATTCAAATTGTGGAACTTGTCCATGTTATTCTAGAATTAAAGAAAGATAATATTAATTATGCTTTTATTGATTCTAAACTTAATTGTTTTAATGATGTGAAAAAGAAGTATCCTTGTGTTGACTGGGATTTTTTAGAAGACGTAAGAGAAAAAACTAAAGAAGAAATTAATAATTGGATTGATTTTTGCACAAAAACTGTTCATGTTTTGTAAAATAGAATAATTTATGGTAGAATATAATTGTGTATGTTTATTTATAGAAAGGAAAGATGTTCTATGCATGTTATTTTTGATTATAAAACTAAATTTGTTAGTAATTTATTACTTATTATTTTAGAGATTGTTGTTGGTATTTTATTGATATGTTTACCAGCTGATAAGATTATTAATTTCTTTTTAGGAACTATTGGTGTTATTCTTATTATTTGCAATATTATTCCTTGTTTTCAATATTTTATGTTGATGAATAATGATAAGAAGTATACTGTTGATTTTGTTAGTTCTGTTATTTCTGTTGTGTTAGGTTTGTTATTGTTGGTAATGCCTGGAGCTATTTTAAGTGTTATTTTAGCTTGTTGGTTTATAATTATGCCTATTGTTAGAATTATTATTCACCCTAATCATAATGAACAATTAAAAAAAGAATTACCTTTATTAATTATTGGCTTAATTTTAACTGTGTTTAGTTTCAGTTTTGTTAGTAGTGTTATAATTAAGGTGATTGGTGGTTTAATTATTTTATCTTCTATTTTTCATTTGGTTTATGCAATTAGAATTTATAGAGATGGTAATGTGATTAATGAATCTAATCAAGATGACAATGTTATTAATGCGGAGTTTAAAGATTTATAATATTTATTAAAAAAATTTATTGACTTAGTTTTCATTTTTTGATAAATTATAGCCGCATACTTGTTTATTCATGTGTGCAAGGTTCATTTTTATAAAATGACAAAAAGGGAGGGTTACTATGAAGGTAGCAATTGTGTCAGATAGCAATAGTGGAATTACTCAAATTGAGGCTAAAAAATTAGGTGTTACTATTATTCCTATGCCTTTTTCTATTGAGGGAGAGGAATATTTTGAAGATATTAATTTAACTCAAGAAGATTTTTATGAGAAGTTATTAGGTGATGTTAGTGTTTCTACTTCTCAACCATCTATTGGTTATTTAATGGATACTTGGGATAGATTATTAGAAGAATATGATCAAGTTGTGTTTATTCCTATGTCTAGCGGATTATCTAAGACTTTTGATACTGCTAATTCTTTAGCTATAAATGAATACCCTGATAAAGTTTTTGTTGTTAATAATCAAAGAATTTCTGTTACTTTACGTCAATCTGTTTTAGATGCAAAAGAATTGGTATCTAAAGGATATGATGGTAAGAAGATTAAGGAAATATTAGAAAGTGTTAAGTTTGAGTCTGACATTTATATTATGGTTGATACTCTAAAATACTTAAAGAAGGGTGGAAGAATAACTCCTACTGCAGCTGCTGTTGGTGGTGCATTAAAGATAAAACCTATTCTTCAAATTAAGGGTGAAAAACTTGATAAATATCGTATGATGAATCGTACTTTAGAAAACGCTAAAAGAATTATGATTGATTCTGCTAAAGAAAGTATAAATAATGTTTTAAATAAAGATGGTAGAACTGATAATGTTCATATTGCGGTTGCGTATACTGGTACTGATACAAAGGTTGCTTATGATTTTGTCAAGCAAGTTCAAACTGAGTTTCCTAATGCTTTAATTGTTTGTAAGCCATTATCTTTATCAGTTTCTTGTCATATTGGTCCTGGAGCATTAGCTATTGCTTTAAGTAAAGCTTTACCAGAAAATTTATAAGCCGATTTTTCGGCTTTTTTTTTGTTTTTTTTCTTGTATAATAGAAGTGGTGGTGATAGTATGAAGGTTTTGGTTGTTTATAATAAATATAGTGGTAAAAAGAAGAATATAAAATGGCTTAACTATATTTGTGAGAAATTAAAAACTAGATATGAAATTGTTGAACTTTTCTTTAGTGATAAACCTAAATCTATTACTGAATATATTATTAGTCATGATATGGAGTATGAGCTTATTGCTGTTGCGGGTGGTGATGGCACTATTAATGAAGTTATTAATGCTGTTATGAAACTTAAAAGAAGACCTACTTTAGCTTACATTCCGATGGGGACTTGTAATGATGCTTCTAAATCTTTGGGGCTTAGTCGCAATATTAAAAAGACTATGAAAATTATTTTAAAAGATAATAAAACTTATTTAGATGTATTTAAGATAAATGATAGTTTTTTTGGATATGGAATGGCTATGGGGAATTTGGTTGATATTAGTTATAATGCTAGTCATAAGTTGAAGAAAAGATTTGGTAGATTTGCTTATTATATTGAAGCTCTTCATGGAGTTTTTAAAGATAAGAGTATTAATTTAGATATAGTTGCTGATAAAAAGAGGTACAATGGTTTGTATTTTCTTTTTTTGGCTACTAATTCTAGATATTTAGCATCTTTTAAATTAAGAAAAAAAGAAAGAATTTTTTTAGATGATAGTAAGCTTTCGGTTGTTCTTATTAAGAAAAAGAATAGGTTAATTAATTTAATTGATTTGGGGTTATATTTGATTTTGGGGGATAGATATAAACATAATATTATTTCTTTTGAAGCTAGTCAAATTTCAATTAAGGTTGATGAAACTATTAATTATAATACTGATGGTGAAAAGAGTGTTGGTGATTGTAAGATTGACATAGAGGTTATTCCTGAACAGGTAGAAGTTATTGTTTCTAAGAAAGTTTTAAGAAAACATTTTAATAAATATAGCTCATATTAGACATAATATAGATGGTGATATTATGAATATCAGATTGTCTAAAGTGAGCTTTTTTTTATTTGTCTTTTTTTATAATTATATTTGGATTAGAATGTTTATTTTCCCCTTTATGTATGATAATTATCAAAATATGGGTTTTTGGTATATTTTGATTATTATGCTGATTTGCCTATTATTATTTTTAATTCCTAAAGGAAAGTATAATTATAATGAGAGTTACTTTAAATATATCTATAATACTATATTAATAGTTGAATCAATACTTGGTATTGTGTTAACTACTTATTTTTTAGAAGGTTTTGTTAATGAACTGAATTTTATTAGTGTTATTATTGGTATTTGTTTAGTTATTATTGTTATTTCTAATATGAAAACTTCTTCAATAATTGATATGTCTACTCTTTTTTTTATTGTTTGTTTATTGTTAATTATTTTTAGTTTTATTTACTTTATTCCTTTAGATGTTAGTTTTTTATTTCCTATTAAGGCTTTTGATATTGGTGTTGTTTTAGTTGGTATATTTTTAGTTTTGGATAATTTAAGTTTTATGTTGATTGATAGAAAAGATTTTAAAGTTACTGGTAGTAATTTATTTGTTCCTATTGTTTGTTCAATTTTATTATTTGGTTTTGAATATTTTATGGTCCTTGGTAGTAGTGGTGATGTATTATTTAAGGGAATTGATAATTTAGGTTTTGTGGTGATGCTTATTAAACCTGTAGCAAAGTATGTTGGTAATTTTGACTTTGTTTATATTGTTTGTTTGTTATTAATCATTGTTTTTAAGTTGGGTTTTAATATGAGTATTGTTAAGAATAGTTTTGATAATAATATTATTAAAAAATGTGTTAATTATATGTTGATTTTGGGGTGTTTGCTGATTGAGTTTTTTATTGGAAGAGAAAGTTTTGGTGGTGTTATTTATTGGATAAATATGTTGAAGTTTATTTTAGTTATTTGGGTGATAAAAAATGTTTGGAAAATTAAAAGATAATAAAGATGTTATTTATAGAAAAACTAATGCAAATTGTAGTATTTGTTATCAAGAACATTTATGTAATGTTTTAGAATTTATGAAGGATTTTTATCCTTGTATTGTGGCAAATGAAAAGATTAGATTAGATGAACTTTTTCCGGGTATTTGTAAGGAAATAAAGTGTGATGAAGAAGTTATTTTACAGCTTGTTTTTAGTGGTTTGATGGTTATGGAAAGAAATGGAGTTTATTATGTTTTTGATTTATCTAAGGCCCCATCTAGGCCTACTTCTGATTCGATTTCTGATCCTGAGGATATTTTTGGGTCTCGTGATGGTTTTGTTGAAAATTTTAAGGAGAATATTGCGTTAATTAGAACTAGGATTAAAGATGATAAGTTAAAGATTGATCAAGTAAATATTGGTAGAAGAAGTAAGACTATTGTTTCTTTGCTATCTATTGAAGATATTCATAATCAAAGTATTAAAGAAGAGATTATTAAAACTTTACAAGAGATTGATATTGATGCGGTCATTTCTATTCCTGATGTTATGGCTTATTTTCAAAAGGATAATTTATTTCCTTCATATCAATATATTGGTAATCCTACTACTACATGTGAAAGATTATATAATGGTGAATTTATTATTCTTATTGATAGGGTATGCTGTGCAATATCTTTACCTACTACCTTAGCTTATAGTAGTAGAATGAGAATAGACAATATTAATATTATGTCTTTTTCTTTTATTGAAAGATTTTTTGTTTTAATATCTGCAGTATTAGCTGTTTTATTTTGTGGTATTGTTTGTTCGTTTGTTACATTTCAAAGAGATAGCTTATCTTTAAATGTTTTATCTACAATTAAGGTCTCTCAAGCAGGAATTATTTTACCTATTTATTTAGAGATATTTTTGGTATTAGTTTTATTCGAACTTTACTATTTGATTGGGTTTAAGCAGTCTAAGATTACAGTTTCATCAACGATTGTTTTAATCGGTGGTTTGATTATTGGCGAGAATTTAGTTACTAGCGGTTTAGTTGGTGTATTTTTAATTGTTTCAACTGCTGTTTGTTTTATGCTTTCTTTTGTTGTTAGTTCTAATGTTACTAATATTTTAGCTATTAGTATTATAAGGGTTGTTATTTTAACTTCTAGTTTGTTTTATGGTCTTATTGGAGTGTGTTTGGTTAGTGTTTTAATTGCTTATAAAATGTATAATCAGCGAGTTTTAGGTGTTTATTATTTTTATCCTTTTATGCCTTTTGATATTAAGGGGATTAAGAGATTTTTTTTAGCTAATTCTAATTTGAAGGTTAATAATAGGGATTATGCTTTAGAGGTTAAGAATAAACATAGGAGAAAGATTAATGAAAAAAATAATTAGTATTTTTATATTATTGTTAGTTAGTGGTTGTTCAGTTCAAAGAATTACAGAGGTTCTTTTTATTGCAAGTATTGGAATAGAAAAAGAAGAAGATGAGTATGTTGGTTATTTTTACTTACCTAGTAGTGAGGATGTAGGTAAAACTAATGATTTTGGAACTGGTGTCGGTCAATATGCAAAGATTAGGGCAGGAAGTTTGGAGATGCTTTTTGGTAAGAGTCAAAGTAATGTTGAACTTAAGATGGATCTAAGGCACGTCGCAAGTATTATTATTAATGAATCTTTATTAAATGAAGAATTTATTAATGAAATGATTGATTTTTTTAAGAATAGCAATTTATGTGATTTTAATTTTTATCTTTTTGTTACTAAAGATGAGTTTGAAGATATATATGGATTTAAAAATCCAAATAAAGAGAGTGTTTTAAATTCTATTATTGTTTCAACTACTGATAGTTCAGCTTTGTTTTTGTCTTGTAGTCCTCTTCATTTTTTAAATTTTTGTAGAGATTATTTTAAAGATAGATGTATAAAGATTCCTTATTTGGTTGTTGATAAGATTTGGATTGATAATAAAGAAGAAATTAGTAGTTTTCATTGTTCTAATATGGTGCTTTATTATAAGAATAAATATAGGGTTGTTTTGGATAATTTAGGTTTTTATGTTAAAAAAAACACCCATTTCTTTGATAAAATGGGTGAATTTTATTTTGAGATAAAGGATTATGATTGGAGGTTAATGATTAAAAATAAAATTATAATTGATGTTAAATTTGAATCTAATTTAAGTTTAGATTTAATTGTTAAGGATAAAATAAGTTTATTTATAGAAAGCTATAAAGAAATGGATCCTTTTAATTTGGTATATTATAATAATGTTTATAATAAAAATTTATCTTATGAAGATATTGTTATTAATATTAATAATTAATTTCTCTTTTTGTAGATTATAAATAGGGTTATTATTAATATAATTATTCCAAATAACGTATAAAATATCCACATAGGAATGTCAAATAAGTTGTTTTGATTGTAGTTTATTTTAAACGTTATGGTTTCTATTTGATCATCATTATGGGTGATTATTATTTTCGCATAATAGATTCCTTCTTTAGCTTCTTTATCAAAATAAGAAGATTCAATAGATATATTTTTGTATTCATTTGAGATATTATGTTCTTTTTTTAAGCGTTCTATTATTTCATTTTTAGTATGTTTTTTAGTTACGTTAAGAACTGTACTTAAGATTGTGCTAATAGTGTTATCTATTATTTCAACTTCAAAACTAACTGTATTAGAAGGATTTAAAGAAGTATCTAGGCAATAGATTTCTAGTTGAAAGATTCCTTCTTCTAAAAAGGTTGGTTGATTTTTTATTATTATATTTTCTTCTAAGAGGTTAGTATCTAAATTATCACTAAAAATGATATTATTTTTAATGATTTCTAAAGGTGTTTGATTACCTAAAGAAATAGTTATTGAAGGCTCTTTTATTAATATTGTTGGATTAATAAAATCTCTAACTAATATTTTATCTATTTGTTCTTTTGTTATGTTTCTTTTATTTGTTACTGAAACTATTAAATCATATTCTCCTACAGTACAGGATAAATGATTGTAAGAAGTGGAAAATGTTATTTTATTTGTTAAATCACCATCAATTATATCGTGGGCTGTGTATCTTTGTTTTATCTGTTCTAAGGGCATAGGATTTTGGATATCTACTAGGTGTACCCAGGAACTTGTTTTAGCGTTTATTCCAATAGAAAATAGAAGAATAAGGCTTGTTGATATAATTAGTGTTAGTAGTTTAATCTTTCTTTTTTGTAGCAGCAAGAACACCACAACCTATAACGATTAATGTGATTACACCTAGTGATAATCCTAATAGTAAATTATTATTAGATTTAGAAACATGTCTTGGGTAATATTCTAATATTACTTTATTAGTTTGTTTAGTTCCATCATTAAATGTTACTGTATATGATACAGTTGTTTGATTTTGATTTGTTTGTTCTTCATCAATTGTTATATCAGTTGCATCATCAGGTATGGCTCCAACTTCTTTTAATAATTCTAAAAATTGAGCATTTGTAAGGGTTGTTCCTTCTTGAATATAGATCGTGTTCGATACATTAATGATTGGAGCATGGGTATCTGATAAATAATAAAGGAATGTTTTTTCACATCTATTGCCATCAGGGTCTTCAACCGCAATCACTAAATTAAAATCAAAACCTTCTGTTCCATCACATGGATTTGATATGATTTCAATTTCTGTGTTAGGAATTGTGTAGTAGTTATCTTCAACTCTAAAACTTTGTTTTATTTCATCTACAGTTAGTTCGTGATCAGCAACAAGTCTGTTTGAGTTAGTTGTTAAGAAAACATCGGGTGCTTGGGTATCAACGATGTTGATTGTTAATCTAACATATTCTGAATAGTTTCCTGCTTCATCCATACATCTTCCATCAACATAGTATGTTCCAACAGTATTGTAACTATCTTTATAACAATCTAGGATGTAGGTGTGAAGTTTTTCTCCTGTTGAGAAGTTATCGGAAAATGTAAATAATTCTTTGGCATCTTCAAGTGTGTATTCTGTTCCAACTTCAATATTAATTTCTGGTTGAGCTAAAGTAGTAACAGGGGCGGAAACATCTTTTACTAAGATAGTATCAGCAGCATATGCGGTGTGACCTGCTTCATCTGTAACAGAAGCTAGGATGTAGTAAGGACGTGGTGATAAATTTTCTAGGCTGTAGTCAGATACAAATTCTAATTTGGATGTAATATCTCCGTCAACTTCATCATAGGCTGTGTATCTAGCTTTGATTTCATCTAGGGTAGAAGGGCTATCAACATTTACTAAGTGAGTCATACCACCAGCTATGGTGTTATCGGTATTTTGGTTTGTTGGTGCATAAAACATTTCAAAGTGATGCATAGTATCGTTTGAGTTATGGTCAAATACGGCAGATGTATTTACTTTTACCATTGAGATGTTTGTTATCCATGATGTGTTATTTTTGGTTAGACCGTGATAATCATCAAATTCTTGTAACATTGCTTCAACTTTTGGTAAATCTTCTTCTGATACTGAAACTTTTTTTACATAGTCTGTTAAGACATTAGCTATACTCATATAATCATTATATGATGTTACATCTCCTAAAAACATACTACTTTTAAATGTTATGTCTTGATTTACTAAGATGTAGTATCCACAGTTTAGTACTTTACTATACTCTGGATTTATTACCATATCTTCTACAATGTGATATGATGTTGATGCAGAAGAAGTCATTGGTGTTTTTTGGGTATATAATCCAATGACTAAAAAGCTAGCCGCTAGGCTAAATAATAATTTTTTCATTTTTTTCTTTTCCTTTCTGAATTACTGAATATTTTTGTAATTCACCTATAATAAATAGTTAAGAAATTAAAAAAAATAAAAAAAAGTTAAAAAAAATAACAAGTTTTATTGCTTGTTAATCTTTTCTAGAAGTATTTGTTTTAAATCTCTAATTTTCATATCAATATTTAATTCGTTTAATAAGAAATTTCTTTGTTTGTTGTCTTTGGTTTGAGTTTTAATATATAAATATATTGATGTTATTCTTAAATCTTTAATATCTTTATAATAGATTATTTGTTTTCCTATTAAAAATCTATTAATCATATAATCATCATGTATTTCTATAATATTTTTTTTGTAAAATAATATGTTTATGATAAATGATATAGTTAAAATTATTAGTATTATTAAGATTATAACTAGTAATATTTTAAATAGATAATAAATTGTATCTACTTGAAATAATGAATCATCTGGTAGGATTTTTCTAAAGTTTACAAATAACATAATACCAAATAATAATTCTATAAATATAAACATAAGTAAAGATAGTAACATATATGATGTTTTTAGTTTGATTTTCATATAGGCCTCCTTTAAAATAAAAAAAGCTTAGACGATGCTAAGCTATGATTTTAACCTGGCAGGAGCAACAGGATTCGAACCCGTACTAACGGTTTTGGAGACCGCTGTGCTACCGTTGACACCATGCTCCTAAGTACGCATAAAGAAGTATAACACAAAAAAAACTTTTTTGCAATGAAAAACTACAAATATTTAAAAAATATATTTGACTTTTTAATTGTTTATTGCTTCAAGTTTTGGTAAAATATAGTATACTATATTTATAGGAGATGATGACATGGACATTATGGAAATATTAAGACAATATGAAGATTATATTGCTATGGGAATTACATGGTTACCAACTGTATTATTTCTATTTGGTGTTTTATTTGCAATATTAGTAGGTTTAGCTAGAGGATTTAGAAAAAGTGTGATTTTATTTATCCACATGCTGGTTGCTGCCGGACTATGTTTAGCTGTATTTTTATTTATTGTTAATAGACCTGATATGGATGGCATGATTGTTTCTTTGGTAAATCAGATCCTTGGTAAATTTGGATATAGTATTCAGGAATTGTTAAGTGTTTCTTCTAGTAATACAACACTTCATTCTATGTTATTAGAGATGATTAAATCCAATATGAGTCAAGATGAAATAATCTATCATATTGTTAATGATAATGGTGCGTACATTGCTACAATTGTTGAGATGGCTTACCGTTTGGTATTATTCTTTGGACTTTCTATTGTATATACTATTTTATTAATTATTATGAAATTTATTTACTGGATTTTTTATCCTGTTAGGAGAAAGATTAAGAAGCATAATAAAGCATTTAAAGAAGGTAAAGTCTCTGAACCTTATCACAGAAGAAGATTATTAGGTGGTCTTGTTGGTGGTATTAGGGGTATTATGGTTTCTTTGGTTGGTTTGTCATTCTTTGGGGCTTTGATTTTTGTACTTTCTGGAGGTAGTACTAATCCTAGTCGTGAAGAATTAGGTACTGATGATACTGAAATTAGTTTTGGTGATGAAACTTTTAATATGGCTTATGATTATTATAGTTATGTTTGTCAAATAGGAGATACTGGTATTTTTAAAGTTTTAAATAATATTAAAGATCCAAATAATACTCCATATTATTTTTATATTTGTGATTTAGTTTTACAGGGTGGAATTAAAGATGATAATCTTGATGTAGATGGCACTTTCTATATTAGAGATGAGATTGGTAGTTATTTAGGTTTTACTAAAGATGTTATGAAACTTGTTTTAAAATATGCTGAACAAGAAGATTTAGATGTTATTTTAGAAAATGTTGTTGGTGTTCAAAATGGTACTCCTATATCTTATCCTATGGAAGGTTCTAGTGAAGAAGATTTAGAGATTTTAAATACTATTTTAGGTATTATATCTAAACCTGGATTTACTGAAGAGTTTGGATTATTGATTGAAAATTTTGAGGCTAAAACTTATTTTGTTAATTTGGCTTTAGCTAGTTTAACTACTGTTGTTAATAATATTGAACTTGTTGTTACTGATAGTCCTGAGGTTGTTGGTATTGTTAAATGCTTGTTTGGTGAAGATGGTATTAAGGTTACTGATTTAGCTACTGAAAGTGATGTTAAAAACTTATTTAAGAGTGTTGTTAATTTGATTGCTGATATTGATTTAGAACCTAGTGAAGAATCAGATAGTACTAAGGTTACTATTGAGTATGCTAAAAAAATTATTCCTTATGTTGAAGAACTATCTATATTTAAAGATAGAAAAGATATCGGCAATAAGATTTTAGGCAATTTATATACTTATTGTGCTAATACTTTTGTTACTGATTTTACTCTTCCTAGTGTTCCTAATGATATGGACTGGGTTGCTGAACTTAATACTTTATTAGATGTTGTTGACCCTGCTTTAACTATTTATAGTAATTTATATGATCCAGAAAATCCAGATGCTTTAGTTGAAAACTTATTTGTAATGTTTGATAAGGATAATGAGAAAGCTCCTGAAAATGAGGTTGCTTATAATATTTTACTTGATTGTTTGTCAGAGTCTAAGATTTTAGATGTCGTTTTCAAGTCATCTTTTGTTACTGACGTTATTGATGATATGCTTGTTACTATGACAGGTAAGGAAGATGTTAAGATTCCGCTTGGTAATGTTTCATTTGGTAATGTTTATGATGAAGATGGGAATGTTACTTATGGTGAATGTTATAATTTATTAACTGCATTAAAGGATTTTATTGAATGTGGTGGTAAAGAATTATGGGATATTTTACAAGCTGAAGAAATGGATGTTGAATCTTTAAAGGGAATTGTTAATGTTTTAGCTTATAAGAATGATGATGATTTAACTCTTGCAGATTCTATTTTAGAGTCTAAGGTTTTACAATATACTTTAGGTGTGATTTTAATTAATATTGAATTAGAAGGTTTTGAACTTGTTGTTCCTGATCAAGCGGCTGATTTTATTACTGAAAATGATACTACTTATAAAGTTATTAAGAAAACTGAACTTAAACAACTTGTTAATACGCTAAGTCAAAGTATTGATACTATTATGAATCTTGTTGATTCAGAAACTATTGATATTAATAGTGTTATTTATGATGATAATTTAATGTCATCTTTAGATAAGTCTTTAATTTTAGAAGGAACTGTTGCCAAGTTATTGGTTGATACTTTAACTTCTGTTGATTCTGTTGTTTTACCGTTAGGATATGATAATACTGAGCCTTGGGTTAATACAAGGGATGAAGATGGTAATGTTGTTACTAAGGGTGAATTAAGTTTATTAGTTGATGCTATTAAATCTACTAAGGATATTGAAGGATTTGATATTAATGAAATTATGGGTGGTAGTTTTGATGTTACTATTTTAGAAAACATTCCATCTACTACTTTATATACTATGCTTAATTCTAAGGTTTTACATTACACATTTAGTAATGTTATTGATACTTTAGATTCTGGCATTAGTATTGTTATTCCTAAGAAGTCTTTAGTTTATGGTAATCATTTAGATATTAATAATAATAGTATTAATTTAGTTAATTCTTCTGATTTGGTTGATGCTTTAGATGTTTTATTTAATCTTGTTGATTTTGAAGAAGAAAATATAAAGATTAAATATAGTGTTTTATTTAATGAAAAAGAATTAGTATTATCTAGTAATATTATTCAAGCTACTGTTATTAATTTATTAAATGAAATGACTAGTGAAGAGGATAGTGTTATTGGTATTCCTTATTCATATGAAGTGGCTGCTGAACAAATAAAAGTTTTAGAAGAAAATATTTGGTTTGGTGATACTGATTTAATTACCGATGATGAACTATATTTATTCTTATGTGGTGTTGAAGAACTTTTAGGTGGTAATATTAGTGATGATTTTGATTTTGAATCAGGATTAGATGATATTTCTATTAAGCGTAATTCTCATGAAGTTATTGCTTTATCAGCTGTTTTAAATTCAACTATTGCTAAATGTATTACAAATGCTAATATGTATATTCCTGTTAGTGTTGATGGATATGTTGTATATGAAGATGAAAGAATAGTTGTTGATGAACTTGCTGTTTTATTTAGTAATTTGGTAGATATATTTGGTACTGATGGCAGTTTAGGTATGAATGAATTATCTAATATTGATATTTCTAGTAAAGAATTTAGTAAAGTTCAAATTGATAATGCCTTAAGTTCGAAGATTTTTGCTTATAATATTTCATCTATGATTATTGATTTAGATACTTTAGTTATTCCTTTTAATACAACAAGAAATGATATTTTACTTGTTGATAATAGTGATATTGTATCGATTGTTAATTTTGATGAATTAGATAGTTTATTTGCTTGTGTATTTGCTTTATTTGGCGATAGTATTAATATAAATAATATTGATACAACATCTTTAACATTAGATAGTAGTAAGGTAGATACTGTGTTAGAATCTAGTATTATTTCTGCAACTATTTCTAAAGAAGTTTTAAAGTTAGATTCTGTTTATGTTCCATTATTAGATGATGTCTTAAATGCTGTATCTATATATTCAAAAACTTTATCTTCAGTTAATGATAATGTTATTACAAGTGCTGAAATGAAGAAGATGTTTGATGGTTTATTTGCTATTTTTGGTGATAGTATTAATATTAATGATATAGATATTAATTCTATGATGCTATGTCAATCTGATTTAGCTACTATTTTAAGTTCTAAGATTTTAGCTTCAACTATTTCTCATGAGTTTATCGTTCAAGATATGTTATATGTTCCTACATCTACTTATGGTAATGAATTAACTGATATTTATAATAAGAGTAGTATAGCTTTAGTTAACGAAGTTGAAATGAATCATTTGTTTAACGCTGTATTTGATATGTTTGGTACTAAAGTTGATGGAGACATTCAGTTAGATATTCATAATATTGATGTTAATAATTTAAATATTAAAGAAAATCAAATTGATTTAATTGTTGAATCAGAGATTATGAAAGCTACCATTTCTCATAACATGGTTGCAAATGATATGTTAAGTGTTCCTGAGTCTAGTTACACCTTAATTGATACTTATGGCAGAGATATTAAATTGCCATTTGTTCATAGTGAAGAGATGAGAGTAGTATTTGATATATTATTTGATTTATTTGATGAAGATGGTGATGGTATTGATGTTAATAATGATATTAATGATCATATTATTATCAAAAATAGTAATAAAGATAAGATTTTATCATCATTAATTATGACTGCAACTATTTCAACTCATATTACTAATAATATAACTGGTATTGTTGTTGTTGATTCAGTATTATCCGATGAAGTTATTTATGGTGTGGGTAAAGAAGAAATGATTGATAAGGCTGAATTATCAAAATTGATTGATGCTTTACTTATTACTCAAGGTGGTAGTGTGTCTACTTTTGATACTAAGTTAGAAGATTTAAGTGTTCCAACTGAACCAGATAAGAGAACGGCATTAATTTCTAGTATTATTTTACGTGCTACTATTACTGAACAAGTTTTCGCAAATGAAAAAGATATTAAGATTGAGACTAGTAGTGTTGGTGTAGCTTATACTATGGACCAAGTAGATGGCAATGATTTTATTGTCTTAACTGTTAATGAAATAGTAACTATTATGAATGGTATTGACATTATTAGTGGTGGTACTGGTAAATTTGATGATATTAGCTTTGATGTTGCTTATTTATTTGGTTTAGATGAAGCTTCTAGAGCTCACCTAATTGATACTATTAAAGGTTCTAGTGTTTATAGATATTTAATTAATGATGCTTTAAATAAAGAAGCATATGGCGGTTATAGTATTTATGAACTTGTTGGTAAGTATAATGGTGTTATTGCTGGTGCTGATATGGCGTTAAGTACTATTCCACTTCCTGTATTTACAAATTTCTATCATATTATTCCAGTTAGTGATGTTTCTGTTATTGAATATGATAGTAGTATAGGTGAAGTTGTAAGTTCTTCTATATCTATGTTTAGTAGTCAAACTATTAATGCTTTAAAAGAATGTGAATACATTACTTTATAATATTAGGCCCTGATGGGCCTTTTATTTTGTCTTTTTACTGTTTTAATATTGTGTTTATATAAACGCCAAATCTAATGTTAAAAACGGGGAATGTAATATTGAAAATTAGATAGAATAATGCATAAAAATAGATTATAAATTTTTGTTATAGAAAAAGGTATTTTGAGGGTGTTTTTTAGCATAAAAATGCTTGAAAATGCCCTTTTTATTGAATTTTATTTAGTTTTTAGGACTGAAAAAAGTTGTCAAGCCCTTTTTCTATAAATTTTTTTTATGAAAGGAAGTATGAAAATTAATAAAAATTATACTTTTATTTTCATATTTTTTTCATAAATATATGTGCTATAATAGGAGTACTTTCCAGCCCGGATAGTCGAATAATGTAAAAAAATAAATAAGGAGTGAGTGTTATGAAGATTATCAAAAGAAGTGGCGTTGAAGTTGTTTTCGATATTGCGAAAATCACACATGCGATTGAAAAAGCAAATAATGAAGTTTTAGAAAAAGATAAATTAACTGCAGAACAAATTGATCTTATTTCAAATAATGTTCATAAGGCTTGTAAGAAAGCAAAATATGCATTAAATGTAGAAGAAATTCAAAATCTTGTTGAAGATGAATTAATGAAGATAAAAGCATTTGAAATTGCTCGTAAATATATTACTTATAGATATAAGAGAGCTTTAGTTCGTAAAGCTAATTCTACTGATGAACAAATTTTATCATTAATTGAATGTAATAATGAAGAAGTTAAACAAGAAAATTCTAATAAGAACCCAACTGTTAATAGTGTTCAAAGAGATTATATGGCAGGTGAAGTTTCTAAGGATATTACTAAGAGATTCTTATTACCTGAAGAAGTGGTAAGAGCCCATGAAGAAGGTATTATTCATTTCCATGATGCTGATTATTTTGCTCAACACATGCATAACTGTTGTTTAGTTAATTTAGAAGATATGTTACAAAATGGTACTGTTATTAGTGAGACTATGATTGAAAAACCTAAGAGTTTTTCTACTGCTTGTACTATCGCAACTCAAATTATTGCCCAAGTTGCATCAAGTCAATATGGTGGTCAAACTATTACTTTAGCTCATTTAGCTCCATTTGTTGATATTTCTAGACAAAAACTTATTAAAGATGTTAGAGAAGAAATGGTTGAAGCTTCTATTGATTTATCTGAAGAACAAATCATGGCGATTGCTGAAAAGAGATTAAAAGAAGAAATTAAGAAGGGTATTCAAACTATCCAATACCAAGTTGTTACTTTAATGACTACTAATGGTCAAGCTCCATTTGTTACTGTATTTATGTATTTAAATGAAGTTAAAGATCCTCGTACTAAAGCTGACTTAGCGTTATTAATTGAAGAATGCTTACATCAAAGATATAAAGGTGTTAAGAATGAAAAGGGTGTTTGGATTACTCCTGCATTCCCTAAATTAATTTATGTTTTAGAAGAAGATAATATTAATGAAGGTTCTAAGTATTGGTATTTAACTGAATTAGCAGCTAAGGTTACTGCTAAGAGAATGGTTCCTGATTATATTTCTGAAAAGAAGATGTTAGAATATAAGATTGATAAGAATGGAAATGGAAACTGTTATGCTTGTATGGGTTGTAGAAGTTTCTTAACTCCATATATTGATGAGGCTGGTAATCCTAAGTATTATGGTCGTTTCAATCAAGGTGTTGTTACTGTTAATTTAGTTGATATTGCTTGTTCATCTGGCGGTAATATGGATGAATTCTGGAAGATTTTTGATGAAAGAATGAATTTATGTCATAGAGCTTTACAAGCTAGACATAATCGTTTAAGAGGTACTGTTAGTGATGTTGCTCCTATTTTATGGCAATATGGTGCTTTAGCTCGTTTAAAGAAGGGCGAAGTTATTGATAAGCTATTATATGGTGGATATTCTACTATTTCTTTAGGTTATGCTGGTTTATGGGAAACTGTTTATTATTTATCAGGTAAGAAATTAACAGATCCTGAAGGTACAAAATTAGGTTTAGAAATTATGCAAAAACTTAATGAATATACTGCTAAGTGGAAAGCTGCTGAAAGAATTGATTATTCTTTATATGGTACACCACTTGAATCTACTACTTATAAATTCTCTAAAGCTTTACAAAAACGCTTTGGTGTAATTCCTGGTGTTACTGATAAGAACTATATTACTAATAGTTATCATATTCATGTTACTGAAGAAATTGATGCTTTCTCTAAATTAGAATTAGAAGCTAAATTCCAAAAGCTTTCTCCAGGTGGAGCTATTAGTTATGTTGAAGTTCCTAACCTTCAAAATAATATTCCTGCAGTTATTGCTTTAATGAAGCATATTTATGAAAATATTATGTATGCTGAGTTAAATACTAAGAGTGATTTCTGTCAAGTTTGTGGTTTTGATGGTGAAATTAAGATTGTTTCTGATCAAGATGGTAAATTAGTTTGGGAATGTCCAAATTGTAAGAATAGAGATCAAGCTAAGTTAAATGTTGCACGTCGTACTTGTGGTTATATTGGTACTCAATTCTGGAATCAAGGTAGAACTCAAGAAATTAAGGAAAGAGTATTACACTTATAATGAACTACGCTAATATTAAAAAATATGATATAGCTAATGGAATTGGAGTTAGGGTATCATTGTTTGTTAGTGGTTGTACTCATCATTGTAAGAATTGTTTTAATCAAGAAACTTGGGATTTCTTATATGGCAAGGAATTTACAAAAGAAGTAGAAGATGAGATTATTGCTGCTTTAAAACCAAGTCATATTAGGGGATTGACGCTTCTTGGCGGCGAACCTTTTGAACCTAGAAATCAAAGAGGTTTGATTAATTTCTTAAGAAGAGTAAAAGAAGAATTGCCTGAAAAAGATATTTGGGCTTATTCTGGGTATTTGCTTGATACTGAGTTACTTACTGGAAGAGCTAGATGTGAAGTTACTGATGAAATGTTATCATATTTAGATGTTTTGGTCGATGGTGAATTTGTTGAAAGATTAAAGGATATTACTTTAAAGTTTAGAGGTTCATCTAATCAAAGACTTATCGATATGAAAAAAACTTTAGCTAGTAATGAAATTGTATTACTTGAACTTTAAAATGGATAATAATTTAGGGGAAACACTCACTTTTGTGAGTGTTTTCTTTGCCCTATTAATAAATTCTTATATATAATATAAGAAAATTTTCTTAATATGTTTTATTTGTGATATAATAGATATTGAAAAGTGAGGTTTTAATTATGTTTAAAGGTAGAATAGAAGAATTAAAAAACATTTTAAATAAAGCTGCATATGAATATTATGTTTTAGATAATCCTACTATGGAAGATTATGAATATGATAGATTAATGGATGAACTTATTAAGTTAGAAAATGAGTTTCCTGAATATAGGTCTGTTGATTCTCCTACTAATAAAATTGGTGGAGAAGTTTTATCTAAATTTGAAAAAGTTACTCATGCATCTAAGATGATGTCTTTAGCTGATGCTTTTAGTTATGATGAGTTAAGAGCTTTTGATGAAAGGGTTAGAAAGGCAGCACCTTCTGCAACTTATTGTTGTGAGCTTAAGATTGATGGGTTATCTGTTTCTTTAAAATATGAAAATGGTGTTTTAGTATTAGGGGCTACACGTGGTAATGGTAGTGTTGGTGAAAATATTACTAGTAATGTTAAAACGATAAAGAGCATTCCTTTAAAGTTAAAAGAACCTCATACTTTAGAAGTACGTGGTGAGATTTTTATGCCTAAGAAGAGTTTTAAGGCATTAAATGAGGAACGTGCATTAAATGAAGAAGAATTATTTGCTAATTGCCGTAATGCTGCTGCAGGGTCTGTTAGACAGTTAGATAGTAAGGTTGCTGCTAAACGTAATTTGGATGCGTATCTTTATTATTTATTAGATGATAATGCTTTAACTCAAGAAGGATCTTTAGTTCATATGAAAGAATTAGGATTTAAGGTTAATCCACTTTATCGTCATTGTAAGACTATTGAAGATGTTATTTCTTATATAGAAGAAATGGGTAAAGCTAGACCTGAACTTCCATATGATATTGATGGTATTGTTATTAAGGTTGATGAGATGGAATTACATGATATTATTGGCGAAACTGTTAAATATCCTAAATGGGCTATTGCCTATAAATTTCCACCTGAAGAGGTATCTACTAAACTATTAGATATTACTTATCAAGTTGGTAGAAGTGGTGTGATTACTCCTGTTGCTAATTTCCTTCCTGTTTTTGTTCAAGGATCTTTAGTTTCTAAGGCAACTTTACATAATGAAGATTATATTAAAATGAAAGATATTCATATTAATGATACTGTTATTATTCGTAAGGCTGGGGATGTTATTCCTGAGGTTGTTAAGCCTGTTACTTCAAAAAGAGATGGTAGTATTATTGAATTTAAGATGATTACTAATTGTCCTTGTTGTGGTAGTGTGTTATCTAGAAAAAGTGGAGAAGCTGATTACTATTGTTTAAATCCTTTATGTGAAGAAAAACTTGTTAACAAGCTTATTCATTTTGCCTCTAAGCCTGCGTATGATATTGATTCTTTAGGTGATAAGCTTGTTTTACAGTTATATCAAGCTGGTTATTTAAGGACTATTAGTGATATTTTCAAATTGAAAGACCATTATAATGAATTGATTGTTTTACCTGGTTTAGGTGTTAAGAGTATTGATAATTTGTTAGACGCTATTGAAAAATCTAAGAATAATAATTTAGATAGATTGTTATTTGGTTTAGGTATTCGTCATGTTGGTGCTAAGATTTCATCTTTAATTTGTAAGAGATTTAAAAATATTGATAATATTATTAACGCAAGTTATGATGATATTTTAGGTATTCCTGATATTGGTGATGCTATTGCGTATGAATTAACTTTATATATGAAAAATGATTCTAATTTAGATTTACTTGCTGATTTAAAAGATTTAGGTTTAAATATGGAATATGAAATGGGAGAAATTAAAGAAAATTTCTTTACTAATAAAAAATGTGTTTTAACTGGTACTTTAGATAGTATGGGTAGAAGTGAAGCTAAAAAACTTATTGAAGGATTTGGTGGTATAATGAGTGAGTCTGTTAGTAAAAATACTAATGTACTTATTTTAGGTGCTAATCCTGGTAGTAAGTATGATAAGGCTAAAAAACTTGGTATTTATATTATGGAAGAGGCTGAATTTTTAGAAAAGATTAAGGAGTAAATATGGATAAGATTATTGTTAAAGGAGCTAGGGAAAATAATCTAAAAAATGTTGATATTGAGCTTCCTAAAAATAAGCTTATTGTTATGACTGGTTTATCTGGATCTGGTAAGTCATCTTTGGCTTTTGATACTATTTATCAAGAAGGTCAAAGAAGATTTGTTGAATCTTTATCTAGCTATGCTAGACAGTTTATTGGTTCAATGGATAAGCCTGATGTTGATAGTATTGAGGGGTTGTCTCCGTCAATTTCTATTGACCAAAAATCAGCAAGTCATAACCCAAGATCAACGGTAGGTACTGTTACTGAAATTTATGATTATTTGAGAGTATTATTTGCTAGAATTGGGACACCTTATTGTCCAACTCATCATATTCCTATTTCTTCATTTTCTAATGAACAAATAGTTAATAAGATTATGGAATATGAAAATGGTAGTAAGATTTTTATTACTTCACCTGTTGTTTTTAGAGAAAAGGGAGAACATAAGGGAGTTTTTGCTAAATATCTTCAACAAGGTTTTGTTAGAGCTATTGTTGATGGAGAGATGTTAGATTTAGATAGTGATATTAAACTTGATAAAAATAAAAAGCATTGTATTGATATTGTTATTGAACGTCTTGTTATGAAAGATGGAGTTAGAAGTAGAGTTAGTGAGGCAGTTGAACTTGCTACTAAGTTTTCTAATGGTTATTGTCAAGTTATGTGTGGGGATGTAATGGAGTTTTATTCAACTGTTCATGCTTGCCCTCATTGTGGGTATAGTTTAGCTACACTTGAACCAAGATTGTTCTCATTTAATAGCCCACTTGGAGCTTGTCCTGATTGTAATGGTTTGGGTAAGAAGTTATCTGTTTCTGTTGATTTGGTTATTGATGAAAACAAGAGTTTAAATAATAATTGTATTATTCCTTATAAGAATCAAGAAAAAGAAAATCTTAATAACGCAATGCTTGAACAAACTTGTAAACATTATAAGATTGATATGAATGTTCCTTTTAAGGATTTATCTAATGAACATAAAAAGATTATTTTATATGGTTCTAATGAAATGATTGATTTTAAGATGAAATCTACTAGTGGTAGAAATCATGATAAGAAGGATTTTTTCGAAGGAATTGTTACTAATTTCGAAAGAAGATATATTGAAACAAATAGTGATTGGATTAGAGACTGGATTGAAGGTTACATGGTTGAACGTGTTTGTGATACTTGTAATGGGGCTAGACTTAATCCTAGTGTTATGAATATTTTTATTAATGATAAGAATATTTATGATGTTTGTGCAATGTCTATTGAAGAATTATATAATTGGTTTAGTTCTTTAAAATTGGGTGAAGAAAAGATGGCTATTTCTAAGCTTGCGGTTAAAGAAATTATGGATAGATTATCTTTCTTGATTAATGTTGGTTTAGAGTATTTAACTTTATCTAGAAGTGCTGATACTTTATCTGGCGGTGAGGCTCAACGTATTAGACTTGCTACTCAAATTGGTTCAAGACTTACTGGTGTTTTATATGTTTTAGATGAGCCTTCTATTGGCTTACATCAACGTGATAATGCTAGATTAATTAAGACTTTAAAAGAAATGAGAGACTTAGGTAATACTTTAATTGTTGTTGAACATGATGATGAAACAATGATGGCGGCTGATTATTTAGTTGATATTGGACCTAAAGCTGGTGTACATGGTGGTGAGGTTATTGCCTGTGGTACTCCAGAAGAGGTTATGAAGTGCCAAAATAGTATTACAGGTGCTTATTTAAGTGGTAAGATGAAGATAGATGTTCCTGAAACTAGAAGAAAAGGCGATGGACGTTTTATTAAGATAATTGGAGGTATGCAAAATAATCTTAATAATATTAATGTTACTTTTCCTTTAGGCGTAATTACTTGTGTTACTGGGGTATCTGGGTCTGGTAAATCCACATTAGTTAATGAAATTTTATATAAAAATGCTTATGTTAAATTATATTCTGCTAAGAAGGTTGTTCCTGGGGCTGTTAAGAAAATAGAAGGATTAGATCAAATTGATCGTATTGTTCATATTTCTCAACAACCTATTGGTAGAACTCCTAGAAGTAATCCAGCAACATACACTGGTGTTTTTGATGATATTAGAGAATTATTTGCTCAAACTACAGATGCAAAAGCTAAAGGATATGATAAGGGTAGATTTTCTTTTAACGTTAAAGGTGGTAGATGTGAGGCTTGTTGGGGTGATGGTGTAAAGAGAATTTCAATGCATTTTTTACCTGATGTTTATGTACCTTGTGAGGTATGTAAAGGAACAAGATATCAACAAGAAACATTAGATATTAAGTTTAAGGGTAAGAGCATTTCTGATGTGTTAGATATGACGATAGAAGATGCTGTAGAATTTTTTGATGCTTTCCCTAAGATTAAATCGAAACTAAAAACGATTAATGATGTTGGTTTAGGTTATATTAAACTTGGTCAGTCTTCAACTACTTTATCTGGTGGTGAAGCTCAAAGAGTAAAACTTGCTTATGAACTTCATTCTAAGATTACTCCTAATACCTTATATATCTTAGATGAACCTACGACTGGGTTACATGCTGATGACATTAAAAGATTAATGGCAGTTATTTCGAGAATTGCTGATGCAGGTGCTACTGTTATTATTATTGAGCATAATTTAGATGTTATTAAGATGGCAGATTATATTATTGATTTAGGTCCTGAGGGTGGAAATAAGGGTGGTAATGTACTTTTTGAAGGTACTCCTGAAGAACTTATTTTAAATGAAAAATCATATACTGCTAAGTATTTAAAGAATTTGTTAAAGTAGATTTTTTAATCTACTTTTTCTTTTTTTGATAAAAATTGACAAAAAGTTTAGATTCAGTTTATGGTACAATGATAAAATTATTATGATGTATCAGTGTAATTTTTAGAAAAAAACATCGTTTATTTTACTTTTTATGTCGAAACGTGGTATAATGAGTAGAGAGTAAAATAAATAGAATTGATTTTAAGAAAAATGTTTTCTTGAAATTGAGGGGTGAATTTATGTATTGTTTTTCTATTGTTTACTGGATTATTAGTATTCTCACATCAGCATTATTATTTACCTTTGGTCAGTGGTATGATAGATGGTATTTATATATTGTTGCTGTAGTGTTAATACCTATAATCTATGCGTTATGTTTTGGGGTGACTATTATTTTCTTATTTATATGGTCGTTATTTTTAAGTAAGAAAAAAGATGTTACTAAACCTAATAGGTTTTATTATTGGTGGGTTAGAGAGGTTTGTCATCAATTAGATGTTTTTTCAAGAACTAAGGTTATTATTAATGGTGAAGATAAAATACCTAATGAACATTTCTTGATGGTATCAAATCATATTTCAATGTTTGATGCTATAGTTGTTGTTGACAAAATGAAGGCCCAACCTATTTTAGGTATTACAAAGATGGAAAATGAAAAAATACCAATTTGTGGACCTTTTATTCATAATGCTGGTTTTATTGCTTTAGATAGAAGTAATGCTAGAAAAGCTATTACTGCTATTAAGAAAGCTAATAGTTTTATTGAAAATAAATGGTCAAATATCTTTGTTTATCCGGAAGGGACAAGAAGTAAAGATGGTAGTTTATTAGATTTCCATGCTGGATCTTTTAATATCGCTTATAGAGTAAACGCTCCTGTTGTTGTTGCTAATTTCACTGGTACAAATATGATTAGTAAGAATTTCCCGTTTAAGAGAAATAAAGCCATTATTGATATTATTGATGTTATTTATCCTGAACAATATCAAAATATGAATACTCAAGAATTGGCTAATATTGCTAGGAATATGATAGTTGAATTTCAAAATAAGGAGAAGTAGGGTATGAATTATTTATTATTTAATCCATTAGCTAATAATGGTACTGGTGTAGATGCAAAAAATGCTTGTTTACCTGAGATTAAAAGTGTATTTGGACAAATAACAGAAATTAATGTATTAGATTTAAAGATTGAAAGTTTTCTTGGTGAATTAAAACCTATAGATAATATTATTTTAGTAGGTGGAGATGGTACTTTAAATCGTATGGCTAATTTTATTTATGGTAGGGGTTTAGAAAATAAGTTTTATTTATATAAGGCAGGGACTGGTAATGATTTCTTAAAAGATATTTTACCTAGTGATAGTCAAGAAAAACTTATTGAGATTACTAAATATTTAAAGAAATTACCTAATGTTACTATTAATGGTAAAACAACTAGATTTATTAATGGTGTTGGTTTTGGTATTGATGGTATGGTATGTGAAATAGCTGATGGTTTAAAAGCAAAAGGAAAAAAGAAAATAAATTATACTGGTATTGCTATTAAATTATTGTTGTTTAAATTTAAATGTCCTGATGCTACTGTATATATTGATGGTAAAGAGTTTAAGTTTAAGAAAGCTTGGATTGCTTCAGCTATGAATGGCCGTTATTATGGTGGTGGTATGATGCCTACACCTAAGCAAGATAGATTAAGTGGTAAGTTAACATTCTCATTATTTTATGGTTCTGGTAGAATCAAGACTTTAATGATTTTCCCTAAGATTTTTACTGGTGAACATTTAAAGTCTGTTAATCATTGTATAAATATGGAAGCAAAAGAGATTGAGGTTATTTTTAGTAAGCCAACTTCATTACAAATTGATGGTGAAACTTATTTAAATGTAACTTCATATAAGGCTTGGATTGAATAGGTGTTTTACACCTATTTTTTTCTTTAATTATTTGCATAATTAGTTATTGTATTATATAATTAAGTAGAAACACAGGGAGGTGTGTGTAATGGAGATTACTGTTCAAAAATTAATGATTGATAATAAACTAGAACTTATTGCTGGAAAAGATGGATTATCTACAGTTTTAACTGAAGATATGATCGCAAGACCTGGGGTTGAGTTTGCTGGTTTTTTTGATTTTTTTGATTATAAAAGAGTTATATTAATTGGTTCTAAGGAAGCTATGTTTTTAGCTCAACAAAATGAAGAGGTTAGTAAGAAAAATGTTAAAAAGATATTTGAACTTGCTCCACCTTGTATTGTGTTTAGTGTTAATGCTAGGATTCCTAAAATGTTTATCGATTATGCTGATGAGTTTAAGATTTCTTTGTTGAAAAGCAATTTAAGAACTACTTCAACATCTTCTAAATTATATACTTATTTACAATATCATTTGGCCCCTAGAATTTCAGTTCATGCTACTTTACTTGATATTAGTGGTGTTGGTACTCTAATTATTGGTAAAAGTGGGATTGGTAAGTCGGAGACATCTTTAGATTTAATTAAAAGAGGACATCAGCTTATTGCCGATGATTTAGTTGAGATTATGGAAAAAGAACCTGGTAATTTAATTGGTACTGCTCCTGACATTTTAAAAAGATATATGGAGATTCGTGGTATTGGTGTTGTTGATGTTGTTACGATGTTTGGTGCTGGTGCTTACCGTGAAAGAAAGAGTATTAATTTAGTTGTTGAGTTAGAGTCTTGGGATGATAAAAAAATTTATGATAGACTTGGGGTAGAAGAGGAAAAAGTTAAGTATTTTGATACTGAAATTACTAAGGTGACTATTCCTGTTTCTCCTGGTCGAACTGTTGCGCTACTTATTGAATCTGCGGCTATGAATGAAAAACTTAAGGCTTTAGGTCATTTTGCTGCTAAAGATTTTGTAGATAAAGTTGATAAAAAAGCTGCTGGTGGAGGAAAATAAAATGATTGATTTTTTAAGTTTTGAAGGTACTATTTTTGAAGATGGTATTTGTAATATTTTTGGATTTGAACTTAGATGGTATGCTATTTGTATTTTAACTGGGATTTTGCTTGCTGTGTATCTTGGGATAAGAGAAGGTAAGAAGATTGGGATTGCAAGTGATCATATTACTACAGGGGTTGTAATTGTTGTGCCTTGTGCTATTATTGGTGCTAGGCTTTGGTATGTATTGTTTAATTTGAGTGATTTCCATAGTATCCAACAAGTTTTAGGGTTAGACGGTAATGGTCTTGCTGGGCTTGCTATTCAAGGTGGTTTAATTGCTGCTTTAATTGCTATTTATTTTTATTGTAGGTATCGTAAGATTTCATTATATAGAATTTTAGATGTTGTTGCTCCTGGATTTTTGATTGGTCAAATTTGTGGTAGATGGGGGAATTTCTTTAATTCAGAATTATATGGTCCTGTTGTTGAAAATGTTAACTTATTTAAGACTTTACTTCCTGAATTTATTACTGAGAATATGAAAATAGGTGGATTATATCGTCATCCTACTTTTCTTTATGAATCTGGTCTTAATCTTATTGGTTTGGTTTTAATGCTTGTTGCTCGTCGTAAGTTTAAAAAGATAGAAAGTGGCGATTTTATTGGTTTTTATTTAGTTTGGTATGGTATGGTAAGAATTTTTACTGAAATCCTACGTTCTAAATCAGGAGCCAATGAGATTTTAATGTTAGGACCTATTCCTGTTAGTATTGCGTTAAGTATTATTTTTATTGTTTGTGGTGTTGGTATTCTTATTTTAAAGAGATTTGTTGGTCCTAGAAGGTTATATTGTGATATTTTAAAGGAAATTAAAGATAATAGATATGATACTATTTTATTTGATTTAGATGGTACTTTATTAAATACTAGAAATTTAATTGATAGAAGTTTTATTCATACTTTCCATCATTTTAGACCGGATATGGTTATTACTGATGAAGATTTAGATTCTTTCTTTGGACCTTCTTTAAGACAAACTTTTTCTAGATTTAGTGAAGATGAAGAAGAAGTAAAACAGATGATTGATTATTATCGTGCTTTTAATATTGAAAATCATGATGAAATGGTTACGGCTTTTCCTAATGCTAAGGCATTAATTAAGACTTTATATAAAAAGGGGTATAAGCTTGGGGTTGTATCTTCAAAAAGAACAGATTTAGTTGAGCATGGTTTGGAGTTATTTGGTTTAAAAGATAAGATGCAAGTTATTCTAGGAGAAGAAGCAGCTTCTAATCCTAAACCAGATCCTGAAGGGATTAATAAGGCATTGAAGTTATTAAATAGTAAGAAGGCTTTATATGTTGGTGATGGTGTTGGTGATATTTTAGCTGGTAAGAATGCTGGTATTGATACTGTTGGTGTTTTATATTCTAATCGTAAACAACAAATTATTGATGCTAATCCTACTTATACTATTAAAGATTTAAATCAATTGTTAGTTATTTTAGTGGAGTAGTTTATGAGTTTTTCTATTGAAGTTAAAGAAGATATTTTAAAAGTTAATACAGATAATAAATCACGTATTTTAGAACTTGAATCTTTATTAAGATTCGGTGGGGAGATTGTTTTAGGTAGACCTTTAAAACTTGTTTTTTCTTGTTCTAATATGCATGTTTTAAGATATTTTATTTCTTTGGTTAAACAATTTTATTCAAGTGTTAGTACTGAGGTTGCATCAAGACAGATGCAAAAATTAAATCATCAAACTATTTATTCTTGTTATATTAGTGATGGAGCTAAGGATATCATTGATGATTTGGGGATTTTAGATCCTGTAAGTTTAAGAAAAGATGAGATTTTAAATGACCCTGTTTTGATGGTTGCTTATTTGAAGGGGGCTTTCTTAATTAAGGGTACGGTTAATAATCCTCTTACTTCTAATTATCATTTAGAGATGTCTACTGATAAGGAAACTGAAGCTTTGTTTTTACAAAGATGTATGAATCATTTTTCTTTAAATGCTAGAATTAGTAAAAGAAGAAATCATTTAATTGTTTATATTAAAGAAAAAGATGCGATTGTTGAGTTTTTAAGAAGAATTGGTGCTAATGTTAGTATGAATGAATTTGAAAATACGGTTATTAAAAGAACATTAGCTGCTAATATTAATAGAGTAATGAATATTGATGTTGCTAATCAACAAAAGACTAACGCTTCTGCTAAAGAACAAATTAAATATATTAAATATTTAGAATTTAATTATCCTTTAGAAAAGCTTGATCCTAAGATTTTAATGGTTATGAAGGTTAGAAAAGAAAACCCTGAGGCATCACTTTTAGAGATGGTTGATATTATTAATAGTACATATGATGAAGAGATTACTAAATCTGGTCTTAATCATCGTTTAAGAAAAATAAAAGAAATAGCGATTGATTTTGAAGAAAGAAAGAAGGCTTCTTAATGGTTGGTATTGATTTAGTTGAACATAAGGATTTTATTGATAAAGATGATAGATTTATTAGATATGTATTATCTAGTTTAGAATATGAATATTATTTAAGTGTTAGTAATGATAAAAGAAGATTAGAATATTTAGCCTCTAGATTTGCGTGTAAGGAAGCTATTATTAAATGTTTTGGTAAAAAGATTAGCTTTAGTAAGATTTCTATTTTAAATAAAGAAAATGGAGCTCCTTACGTTTTGATTGATAACGTAGAACAAAAGCTCCAAATTAGTTTATCGCATACGGATTCATATAGTGTAGCGATATGTATTAATCTTCCATAAATTCATGAGTGTTTCTCATAAATAGTAAGGCAATATTAAATAGGGCACATATACCAATGATTATGTATACTATACGTGCTGCAATACTTTCTGTTTGAAACAACCATGTTACTAGATTAAAATCGAATATTCCGATTAAAGCCCAGTTTAAACCACCAACAATGGTTAATGCTAGGGCTATTTTTTGTATTACTGACACTTTCATTTCCTCCTTTATCTTTATTGTTTTCAAAAAATATAAAAGTTATGCATACAATATTTTTTTTGTGCATAACATTAAGTGATAATGAAGATAGGTGGAAATATGAAAAAAATAATTAGTGGATTAATGTTGTTTTTATTGATGTTTTTTGTTGGTTGTAATAAAGGTGATAATACTGATGTTGTTTCTAAGGTTAGTAAGTATTTAGGGGATTTAAAATCTTATAGTTTATCATCTACTATGAAAATAAATAGAGCTGATAAGATGGTTACTATGAATGTTGATGTTGATTATTTAGCTCCTAGTTATTATAAAGTTAGTTTTAAAAATAGTGACAACGAACAACTTATCATTAAAAATGATAGTGGGGTATTTGTTTTAACTCCATCACTTAATAAGCAGTTTAAGTTTGATAGTGATTGGCCTTTAAATAGTAGTCATGCATATTTATTAGAAGCTATTTGTAAGGATATTAAAGCTGATAGTAATAGTGTTGGTAGCCTAGATAGTGGTACTATTAATATTGAATGTGGTATTACTCACAAAACCAATCATAATTTGACTAAGATGAGATATAGTTGTAAAGAAGATGACTTAGCTCCTAAAAAGTGTGTGTTTTTAAATGAAAAAGGTGATGAGGTTATCACTGTTGATTTTAATTCATTTACTAAAGATAAAGACTTGGGAAAAGATTATTTTAATGAAAAAAGATATTTATCTAATCAAGAAGAAGGAACTACTGATTCAGAAACATCTAGTTTAGATGTTACAGTAGGATATGAAGTAGAAGGTAATTCTATTATTACTTCCTCTAATGAAGATAATAAGACTATTATGGTTTATCAAGGGGAAAAACCTTATACTATTATTATTGAAGAAGCTATATCTTATAGTGAAGTGATTGTTTTTGATGAATATAATAATTTTGAAGTATTAGAAGTTGGATTATGTTTAGTTAATGAAAATCAAATGAAATATTTTATTGATGATTATCAAGTAACTATATATTCAAATTCTTTAACTATTGATGAATATTTAATGATTGCAGATAGTATATCTTTAGCTTAAATTAATAACATAAAAGAAGAAGAGCCATTTGGCTCTTTTATTTATTGTGGTTTTATAATATAATAAAATAGGTAATAACTCCATTGTAAAAAAATATCAAATGAAATATATAAGGGGGAAAAATATGAAATTAAAAAGATTTTTATTTATTTGTTTATTTGCTTTATTGTGTGTTAGTTGTAAAACAACAGAACAACCAACTGATAATCCAACAGTAAATACTCCACCTGTTGAACCAACAAAAGAACCAACAAAAGAACCTACGGTTGAAACACCAGTGATTAATTTAGATGGTGTTGTTTTTGAAAGTAAGGTTGTTGAATATGATGGAGAAAAACATTCATTAGAAGCAGTAAATATTCCTGATGGTATTAATGTTACTTATGAAGATAATGAATGTATTAATGCTGGAAATTATACTGCTAAAGCTAATTTAATTAAAGATAATGAGATATTAAAGACTTTAACTGCTGAACTTGTTATCAATAAGCGTAAGGCTAGTGTTGTTGTTGATAATCAACAATCTAGTATTAATAGTGTTAAGGATTTAACTTATACTACAAGTGGTGTATTAGAAGGTGATGATTTGGGTGTTAATTTAACAGTTGATTCATCTAGTTCAGGACAAAAAGAAATTAAAGGTACATGGAACAATCCTAATTATGATGTGACATTTAATACTGCGACTTATACATTTACTGAGTCATTATTTAATAGTTCATCATTAACACCTACATCAGAGTTTTTGCCAGGGTATGCGCCATTTTCATTATATGATACTAGTTATTTTGCAGATTCTGTAATAACAAGTATTTCATTCCCATTTCATTCATTTGTAAGTGGATATAACGAACATTCTAATAACTTATTTGTTCCTATTTATGTAGTTAAAAGTGATTATTCAACTAAGCAATCAGAGTGTAGTGTTGAAAATGGTAAATTAGTTATTTTAGATTTAACTGGCAAGTTAATTGGTGTTAAAAAAGGTGACTGGGTAACTTGTGATGGTTTAAATATTGTTGTAGGTAAAGATGAAACATTAGCATTCGGTGATAGTAGTATGACTGTTTTACCTGGTTTCTTAAGAAATAATGCTACATATGGCTTCTGGAATAGAATTTTCGCTAATAAGGGTGCTAATAATCATTCACTTATTTTTAATATTGAAGGTTATAAGACTGGTAGTCAAACTGGAAGTGAGTTTGCAGAAGATGATATTGATTATATTTCTTTTTTAGGAGATAGTATTTCTACATATAGTGGTATTTCAAATTCAACATCTTATAATCCTACAATAGGATCAAATGTAATTTGGTATCCAAATAATAATTATTCTGGAGCTAATATTGCACCTAGTGAAACTTGGTGGTACCAAACAGCTAACGAATTAGGTTATGAAATTTGTGTTAATAATTCATGGTCTGGTTCTGTTGTTAATACAGCTCAAACTTATAATGTTCGTGCTAAAAATCTTCATAATAATTTAATGCATGCTCCTGATATTATTGTTGTATTTATTGGTGTTAATGATTATGCTGCAAACACACCTGTTGGTAATTATGATGGCATTATGACTTGTCCATCTACTCCTAGTAATTTTAGTGAAGCTTATGGTAGGATGTTAATTAATATTAAAAATACTTATCCAAAGGCTAAGGTATTTGCTTGTACATTCTTATCTGATAGAAAGAGAATGAGTAGTGATGTTAATGGTTCTGGTATTAGTATTTTAGATTATTTAAATGCTATTAAAACTATTAGTGGTAATTTAGGTGTTAATGTTATTGATTTATATAATGATTCAGGTATTAATGGATCTAATATTGGTTCATATACTGTTGATAGATTACATCCAAATTCTGTTGGTATGGATTTAATTACTTATACTGTTGTTGCAGCTATAAATGAAGTTTTAAATGCTGCGGAGTAATATATGTTTTTTAAAAAGAAGAATAAGTATCCTAATTTAGCTAAGTATAAAAAAGGAGATTTTGTTAATTTTAGATATCGTGATGAATTATGTTTTGGTTATATTTATATGGCATATTTAGAAGATGGCAAAATTACTTATACTATTCAACTTGGTGGTCAATGTCCTTCTTTTATATATGATTATAAAGAAGAAGATATTATTGGAATTAAAGAAAGATAGTTTATTATTAGTTGATATTGGAGGTAAATATGAAAAAATATTTAGTTTTACCAATAAATAATGAAAAAGATATTAAAGATGTTTTATTAGTTTCTAATGATGGCACTAATTATGGTTTATCGGTTAGATTAGATCATATTAATCCAAAATATTATGTTTATGTTGATATTTCTTTTTTGGGTAAAATAAAATCAATTAATCTTAGTGAAAATGAATATAGTTTTACAAATGAAAAAAGTAATACTTTATATCACGAAAAACTAAGACCTAAGATTCATTATACTGTTTCAAATGGCTGGAATAATGATCCAAATGGTATGGTTTATTATGATGGTGTATATCATATGTTTTATCAGTTTAATCCTGCAGGTAATACATGGCAAAATATGCATTGGGGTCACGCGATTAGTAGTGATATGATTCATTATAAAGAAGTAGATGTAGCGTTAAGACCTGATTTTTTAGGTGCTGTTTATTCTGGATCTGCAATTGTTGATTATGAGAATGTATCAGGATTAAAAGAAAATGAAAATGATCCGATAATTTTATTTTATACTGCTGCTGGATTTAGGTTTAATCAGTGTATTGCTTATTCTACAGATAAAGGGAAAACTTTTAAAAGATATGAGAAAAATCCAATTATTCCTTTTGTTACATTTTGGAATAGAGATCCAAAGGTTATTAAATGTGAAGAACTTAATTGTTATGTAATGGCTTTATTTTTACAAGATGAAGATAATAATTTTATTTTATATAAATCTAATAACTTGTTAGATTGGGAAGAAATTCAAAGAGTTCCTATAAAAGGGGATTATGAGTGTCCTGATATTTATAAGATTAAAGTAGAAGATACTAATGATTATGTATATGTTTTACAAGGTGCATGTGGAAACTATATTGTTGGAAATATTAATAATGGTAAATTCGAATTTGATTTAAATGTTAAATCATGTTTATATGGTGAATATATTGATTATTGTGCTCAATCATTTTCTAATTTAGGCAATCGTATTGTTCAAGTTAATTGGCAAAAATCAACTGTTTATAGTGATATGCCATGGGGATCTAATTTATCTTTACCACAAGAAGTCACAATGCATAAAACAAAAGATGGTAAATTAGAATTACATACATATATTGTTAAAGAATTTGATAATGTTGAAAGATGTTTATATACTGGTGTTAAACCTGATTATGAGTGTGGTTATGATATTAAAGCTAATATAGATGTTAATCAAAATTCCGTTATTAGATGTTTTGGTATAGAAATACCCTTACCTTTAGAGTTAAAAGAAGGAATAATAGACGTTAGAATTATTGTAGATACTATTGGTCTATCTATTTATATTAATGGTGGTGTCAAATATACTACAATTTCTTGTTTACCTAATTATGATTTAATTCCATTAGAAATTGAAAATGGAAAGATTATAAAAAATGAAGTTTATATTGTTAAATCTTTTTTAGATTAAATAATAAAGACTAACGATTTTTTGTCGTTAGTCTTTTTCTAGTGTGCCGGGCATGGCACTAATCTTACTGGTGAAAGTCCAGTCACGGGTAGTTTACCGCCAAGTGTAGTGAACCACAAACCGAAAGCAGTAATGCTGGGGTGGAGGAAGTGGTGTAGCAAAGTTTTCGAGCCTACGA
>JBGVRA010000108.1:0-2054 GCA_045127955.1 Anaeroplasmataceae bacterium | reverse complement strand
CAACCCATTTTTTCTATATTGTGTTGGGAATAATAAACTTTCTGGTGTATCACAATGTCCACATTTACCAAAACAGCAACGTAAATTACATCCAACTAAACGAACAAACGTTACTGGTTTTCCTACATCTAATCCTTCTCCATTACAACTTAAGAAAATTTCTAACACTGGCATTAAAATTTCATTATGTTCATTATATTCAATATGGTTTTCAAATCTCATTTTACATTTCTCCTTTTTAATCGTTTTATTCTTGGGATTAATAGCAAGTCGTTAATTATTCAACATCTTCTACATATCGGCAACTATTAATTTCAGTTTCCCAAACCGTTACTGCATACACTTCAGGGAACATTTCTTTTAAAGTATCATAAAAATATTTACTAAAATTTTCACAAGTTGGTCTGAATGGAACTAGGACTGTACGATTTTCAATTACTTGCAATATAATATCTGAATTATTATCTTTAATTTCTACATTTGTTGTTGTATAAGTTACTTTATCTACTGGTGCTTCAATTACTGTTGAATGGTCAAAAGAATCAACTAAACGTCTAAATTCCATTTTTAAATCTTTAAAATCTAAAATCATGCCTCTGCTACTTCCATTTTCAATTACTTCGTTTGCTGCTACTTCAATACGTACTTTCCAGCAATGTCCATGTAAATTTTTACAAGCCGCTTTATGTCCTTCTAAATAATGACAAGCATCAAAATTATGTTCTGAAGTAATAGTATATTTTTTCATTTTATCAATCTCCTTTTTTAACTTACATCTATATTATAGTATAAATAGTTAGGATTTTCAACCCTAACTATTTAATTTTAAATAATCTTCGTAATACATCCATTTTAATTTTTCTCTGGTTATTGGATGTTTTCCTGCTGTTTCTTTTTTTCCATTACAAGCAAAACTAATACTAGCCGAATTTTTTAACCCACACCATTCACACGCTTCTTTACCGGTAGTAAATACCTGTTTTGTATTTAAACAAATAACTGCTCTTGCTGCTGGATTTTTGTCTCCACTCATATCAGCGTGATTATCACTTATTTTTTTTCTAGTTTCTTCAGAGCGTTTTATACCATAGCATGGACTTTCTTTACCACGTTTAACCGATTTTCTAATTGATTCTGTTTGACGTTGATGTCCGGTTCCATAGTTTGAATTATATTTTGCATCGCACCACTCTAAATTATCAACTCTATTGTTTAATTTATTTTCGTCTTTATGATTAACCATTGGTAAATTATTTGGATTTGCAATGAAGGCTGTTGCAACTAATCTATGAACTTTAAAAGTGTACGGTTTTTTATCGTATTTTAACGTTATGTACCAATATCCACTTTTGTGTTTTTGAAGTTTTCTTACGTGAAATGTTTGAATATTTCTGACTCTTCCTAAATTACTTACTTGAAATTTTCCAGTAAAATCAATTTTTTTGTTTCCTTGAACAATAACTATATCCTTCCATTCTTCTTGCAATTTTATCGTTCTCCTTCTAACCATAAATCTTTTCTAAATGTTTTATATCCTCATTCATATAGTCCATAACAAAAGCAAAATCAAATACTCCTGCATAAATAGGATAAAATCTTAATTCAGTTCGTGGACTTTCCTTATCATATACCGTAAAACTACCAACATACCTAACAACCGTATAATTATCTTCCTTAATTATTTCATTTTTAACACTTGCATCTAAACTTGCCTTTATGTAAGTATTATCATTGTCCGCTTTTGCTTTTGTTGGTCTAAACTGTATAACTGCTACAATACATTCATCCAAATATGCACGTGGTACGTGTTGCTGTTCTATACAAAATGTTGTATATTCGTTTAAATCCTTTTTCCATGTATCTTGTATAATTCTACTAGGACAGTTAATAAATCTGTTCCAACTAGGCAACATTCCGTTTCTTGTTTTTCCTAACCAATCCATAGGTAAATGTTTACGTTTTGGATGTTGTTGTTTCCATGTTTCAATATTTTCTTTTAAATTATCACTATGTATTCCAGTAAATTCTCCAAACCAATAATCATTAAAAACAAT
>JBGVRA010000107.1:0-1859 GCA_045127955.1 Anaeroplasmataceae bacterium | reverse complement strand
TGTGATTATTTAGTGAAAATGTCCCTAAATTATAAACGAATATTTAGTAAAAATGTCCCTAATTATATAATTAACCTGTTATTAACGTTGCTAATATTTAGTAAAAATGTCTCTATATTTTAATTGTATTAATTAAAATATAGATTATAATAGAAATTGTTACTGTGGGGATATGGCAACACTGAGGAGTGACCAGAGCACTTAGTAATGGTTAAACAAAAAAGGAAGCTAAACTATTAAATTATAGTAATTTGCTTCTTTTTATTTTGTGTATTTAGCTTTCTTTTTTGGAAACCCCAAATGCGATAAACCTTGGGGTTTGGGGCAAAGCCCCAATATAAATTATCTCATCATCATATTTTTTCTCCAAGGATGGCTTTTGGGAGGGATATATTGCTTATTTTCTTTAATCTTATCTTTGTCATTATTATCATTTTCTTTTATCATAACAGTATCTCTATTTTCAATTTCAATCATTTGATAATAATTACCTTCTATATTACACCAATAATCACCATGATAGGTTATTATAAATGTACATTGCGTTTTCTTCAGAAAACATGTAACCTCACCAGTATTAGGATTTACGGGAATATAGTATTTAGAATTATATTTTATTGTTGATGCATTATCTACTATTCGATTATACTTTTCTGATATTATTAAGCCAAGTTCATCTTGAGAATAGTTATTCGTTTTCATTTTTGAAGTTCTTGGATCTATTTCGTAAGAAAATTTTTTATTCATTTTAGGAATAAATACTTCATTCAAATATCTGTTAGCTGTATCTATATCAGTTATGTTTTCGTGCCTAAATTCTGCTATTAATCTATCTTTAAATGTTTTATTTTGACGCTCAACATTTGCTTTAGCAGTTGATACACTACTTGTTACCAATTCAATTCCCAACATATTACAAACAATACCAAATTGTGTATTATTTACTTTATTATTACGATTTGAAAACGAATTTCTATTATCGGTTTTTATCCTAGCTGGAATACCGTAATTAACTATTATGTTATATAATAGTACAAAATATCCTCTTGTTATTTCTTCGTATTCGAACCATCCAAATAGAACTTTTTTAGTAGCTTTATCAACAGCTAAATGTAAATAAGATACAATTCCTCCAAACCACATTTTTTCGCAAGCATCCATTTGAACTTCTTGACCAAATACAAACATATTACTTGATCTTCTAATGTGTGCTTGTTCAAATGCTATTTGTCGTGTTTTAAATAAATCTAACTTTTCTTCTGGAATGTTTTCTATGTTATTATGAATTGCTTTTTCCATTTTTTCGTTATATAATTTGAGTGTTTCTTTATGTGCAAGCGGTGATATTATATCATCCTTTTTAAATTCATTAAGCATGACAGAATATGAAATATTGTATTTTTCTTCTATTTCTTCAAAGAACTGTTCAAAATTATAATCGTAGTATTCATTTAAATATAATTCCTCAAGCCCTTCAATTAACTTCCTATCTTTTTTATTTGGATTATTTTTACCTCTGTTTTTATGAATGAATCCCACTTTACCACAAGTAATATAAACTTTCTTTAATCTATCTATTTGCTTCAAAGATAAATTAAGTTCAAAACTTGCTTCCTTTCTTGTTTTTTTACCTAATACTACCATCTCTATTATTTCATACTTCATAAGTTCTTTATCATTAAGTTCCAACAGCATTTCCCCCTAACTAGCATCAAAAGATGCAACACGTATTATATCATTTAGGGACATTTTTACTAAATATTCAAAAAAACAGAAATAATATTTTTTATATTTCTGTAGAGACATTTTCACTAAATAATTAAAACCTATAAGAGAGACATTTTCGCAAATTAGTCACA
>JBGVRA010000106.1:0-1662 GCA_045127955.1 Anaeroplasmataceae bacterium | reverse complement strand
CGTGAATTTTTAAACTAAACGCAGTTATTAAGCTCGAAACCAAGAAAAAGCATTTTTTATATTAGAAAAATAAAATTAAATGCATCTTAAAATATTAAATATGCATTCAAATTGAATAATGATATAATATAAATATGTTTCAAAACATACAAAAACTCAATACTAAACGCAGTTTTTTAAATTAAATGCAGTTTAGCATTTAAGGTGGTTCTATAATTTATAATTAAATATACCCTCATCAAGTTTGGTGAATATATTATTTGATTATATGTTTAGGTGAAACATATTTAGGTTCAATTTTATGTTGATGAATTTTAGAAAGTGTATCTTCTCCGTAAATTTGAATAAATGCTTCTATTGGACTAGAAGCACCTAAAGAATTAAGAAGTCGACTATTCAAATGACTTGACAATTCGTAACATTGATCTTGAGTTACATTTGATATGTCGGCTTTTTTATTTATAAATAATCTTAATTGACTATTAATATTTTCTATATTTGGTTTTTGATTACTCATTCCTGAATCACAAAAGAATAGAGACGTTCTTTTTTCGCCACTTAAGTTAAATTCAAAACCTGGTATATCATTAAATTTACAATCTCTATCTGTTACTACAGCTTCAAATAGATTCTTAAAACCATTAATACCTAGTTCTTTTTCTAATTTATTAAATATTGAAAGAACTTTATTATTATCTGGCTTTTCAATTATATAAAGCATTATAAATGATATTTGAGGTATAGTTAACGCTAAAATCATTTTAGATGAACAATGAGGAACTCCTAAAAAGTCCATCTCCCAAAATAACACTATTCTATTTTTTGCTCGATAAACAATCCAATCTTTATATAAGTGTCCAGTTCTATCCATTCCTTTATTCTCTAAATATTCATATTGTGAAGGTATTTTCTTTTTTCTCTTTTTGAGAGTTATTGCTTTTGGTAAATCATGTACTTGTACTGTTAAATACTCGTTATGAATATATCTATATAGTGTTGATGGAGATACTTTTACATCTTCTAATGAATTTGCAATATGATATATGGATTGACCCTTATCGACGCCATTTAGTACTGCTTCATTTATTATTTTAAAATCGTCTATTGTTTGATTAATACCTTTTCTTGATTCTACTAATGTTTTTCTATACCAAGAATTTGCACCTTTCGCTTCGTATGTGTATTTATCAAGAGGACATAAATCTCTTTGCTTACATCCGTTACATACAAATGGATATCTTTCTCGTCTATTACATTTCATCAAAGTATAAAAACCGCAATGTTTAATATTTTTACAGCCAACACATCTTTTTATACACTTCGAACTACTACAAGCTCTTTGTTTTGTACACGATAATTTGTTCATACAATCTCTGCATATTGTTGTATCTGGTGGATTCGAAAATCTTCTTAATACTCTATGTCTTTTTATTTCTCTAGATATATTTGTTGGATCTAATCCCACTAAAGCACCTATTTGTTTGGCTGTAAGACCTTGCTCTAATCCGTTTGCAATTATTTGTCTTTTTGATAAATCTAAATGTTTGCCCTTATTAGCCATATTAATTACCTCCTTTTTTCTTGATGAGGGCAATATAATTATAACTAACGCAACTTTGCAAAATAAATGCAGTTTCGAGCTTAATAAACTGCGTTTAGTTT
>JBGVRA010000105.1:0-23078 GCA_045127955.1 Anaeroplasmataceae bacterium | reverse complement strand
CTATAACCATTACTTTTAACATATGCAGGTTTTAATTTGCCTTCTTTATCCCAATTTCTTAAAGTTTGAGCAGTAACTCCTAATATTTGAGTTACTGTTTTAGATGAATAATATTTCATAATAAAAAAAACTCCTTAAACTGAACTGGCTCTAAAAAAGTAGACATTTCAAAAAAAAGACCCCTAATCCTTCATTAAATTGAACTTAATGAAGGATTTTTGTGTTATCATAATATAAAATATATTATATTAAGGTGATACAATGTCGAATAAAATTTTTACAATTGAAGAACAGGAAAAGTTACGAGTTAATCCATATGTTAAAAATGTAACAGATAAATCTATTACATATACTGAAGAATTTAGAGAATATTTTATTAATCAATATAAACAAGGTAAATTACCTAAAGAAATCTTTAAAGAAGCTGGTTTTGATATCAATATATTAGGTAATAAAAGAATTAAATCTAACACAAATAGATTTAAAAAAATGAGTGAGAGAATTGAAGGATTCAAGGACACTAGAGAAGAAAATTCAGGAAGACCTTTAAAACATGAACTTACTGATGAAGAAAAAATTGTTAAACTTAAGGAAGAAAATTTAAAGTTGAAACAACAATTAGAATTCCTAAAAAAAATGGAATTTTTAGCGAGGCAAGTGAAACAGGACAAGTCAAAGCGATAGATCGATATATAGCAATTGAAAAGGCTCTTAGTCAAGATGATAATACATTAACGATTAAAGAATTATGTGCTTGGGCGCAGGTATCTCGCTCTGGCTTTTATAAATATCTTAAAAGGAGTAAAATCCTTAATAGCAAAGAACTGTGTGATCGAGCTGATTTTGAACTAATTCTACAAGCTTATAATCATCGTGGTTATAAGAAGGGAAGTCGTTCAATATTCATGAGATTACTGAGAATGGGACATCCAATGAGTAGAAATAAAATCAGAAGATTAATGAAAAAATACAGCTTATTTTGTCCTATACGTAAACCTAACCCTTATAAGCAAGTAGCTAAAAACACTGATGAAAACTCAGTGGTACCTAATTATGTTGATAGAAATTTCAAAGATAGAGGGCCAAGATTTGTGATTTTAACAGATATTACATATCTATTTTATGGTAAATGTAAGAAATGTTATGTATCACTAATGAAAGATGCATGTACAACCGAAATACTCGCATATGCAATAAGTGAATCACTAGCTGAAGATTTTGTGTTAGACACAGTAAATATGCTTATTACAAAACATAAAACTGAAATACCACAAAATGCCTTGGTACACTCAGACCAAGGCATTCATTATAAAGCATATTCATTTAAAGAATTACTGAGTAATCATGAACTAAGACAATCAATGTCTAGAAAAGCTAATTGTTGGGATAACGCACCACAAGAATCATTTTTTGGGCATATGAAAGATGAAATAGACATTACTCAATGTAATACATTTGAAGAAGTTAAAAACATAATAATTGATTATATTGACTATTATAATGATGATAGACCTCAATGGGGATTATCATACCTTACACCTGTTGAATATTATCATTATGTAATAACTGGTCAATATCCACTAGAAGTTAAAAATATTCCTCATAACTAGGATATAAAGATATTAACTCATTAAGCTTATCATCAGATATTATTTTATCTAAATTATATCCTTCAACATTGAAACATAATTCATCACATAATTCTTTAGATAAATCAGTGAAATTATATTTTAATATCCAAAATAATTTATACAATAAATAATCTTCATCTATTAAATATGAAGCAGCTCGATTAACTTCTTTAAAGAAGTTGTAAAATTCTTCTTCATTCATTCTAAAGATATATCGCTTAATATATTCTGGACATTCATAACTGTTACAATACATTCTAAAATTTTCAATACTATTAGTTTTTCTCATATAAATAAATCTCCTTAAAATAAAATGGTTACTAGCAAATTATGTTAGTAACCATATTTTAATTATATTTACTTATTTATAATAGTGTCTTTTTTTTATTTGTCTACTAAACCGATACCACAACAGGGGTTTATCCTGGTGTGTCTTTTTCTATTATTTTTATTTTTTTATTAAATATAATTATGCTTCATAGAACATAGTAATTGATTTAAATTGTAATGTTGAAGAACCTGTATTTTTTAATACAAAATTTTCTGAAGAATTTAATTCAATCTTAATTGTTAATGTTTCTGTATTAGCTTCAAATGTATATCCTGTTAAGATTTTTTGGAAATTTGTTAATTGGGTAGTATTTGTAACAACAATTTCAATATATGAAACCATTATATTGTTTTTATTTGTAAGTGTTAATTCATTGTTTTTATAAAAACGCATATGATCGTTTGACGTCTTATATAAATTCCCTCCACCTGCTTTAGCAACAGTAACATCAAAATTATCATTTCCCCAAGTGTAAGTTAAATTAACTTCATCTAATACACCACTATTATTATCTGTTCTTACAACAACAGTTTCAACAGTAAATGCTGTATTAAATTCACATACATCACAAATCTTATCACCATTTTCATCTTTATGTCCTAATGGTTCTCCTGTTTGTTGTCCACAACGACATATAGCCTTTTCTGTACATGTTGCATCAGCATATTCATGTGTATGTTGTTCTAAAACGACAACCCATCCTTCTGCCATTTGAGGATTATATGGACTAGTTGTTGATTTTTCGATTTTACCATAAACTCTAATCTTATCGCCTACAACATGTTTAATATCCAATGATTTATAATTAATTGTACCATCAGAATTTTTTGAAATTCTGATAAAGAAAGTTGCAGTTCCATCACTAATATACATACCACCGTTTGTATAGTCTGTAATTTCAGTAATTGTACCTTCTAAATAGAATTTATAGCTATATAATGACATATTTGATAGAACTAAATTAATAGCATGAGTTATAGTAAGTGTTGATCCTGTTGCAGGGATTACCTTTTTACCACATCCATGATCACATAAAATATCAATATTTTCATCGATATGTTGTAATTTTGGTGTTTTTGATTCTTCATCAATATATGAATGTCCACATTCACATGTATATTCTGTGTAACCTTCAGCATTACATGTTGCTTCTACTACGTTAGGTACATATGTATGGGCTTTTTCATCTTTCTTTGCACCACATTCACATTCATACCAGTGTGTTTCAGTACCTTGTGTTAATGTAGATGCATATTCATGTTCTGCTACTGGAATTTCTACTTCCTTTGTTGCTCCACATTCACAAGCATAAATTTGAATTCCAACTTCTGTACATGTTGCTTCTTTTGTTACTTCTTTTGCAATTGTATAGTCATGGGCTTTTTCGTCTTTCTTTTCTCCACATTCACATTCATACCAGTGTGTATCTGTGCCTTGTGTTAATGTAGATGCATATTCATGGGCTACTACTGGAATTTCTACTTCCTTTGTTGCTCCACATTCACAAGCATAAATTTGAATTCCCGCTTCTGTACATGTTGCTTCTTTTGTTACTTCTTTTGCAATTGTATAATCATGGGCTTTTTCATCTTTCTTTTCTCCACATTCACATTCATACCAGTGTGTATCTGTGCCTTGTGTTAATGTATCAGAATACTTATGTTTAATACAACAAGATGCTAAACATAAAGTAAAGATACATAATAAAAATAATATAGTACTTCTTCTTTTCATTTTTACTTCTCCTTTTTTAAAGACTAAAAACGATTATACCACCCATTTTTTTTAAATCAATAACAAAATCAATAAATTTTTATTTAAATTTTCAATTGTAAAATAGACATTACAATTAATGTAAAATCAATATAACATTTTTAAAAAAATCAATTTAATTCATATTTTTATATAAAAATGATTTTTATTATAAATTTTTACAATTATCTAAATAATATCAAATTATAATTTTTTACCACAATATCTACAATAAGCAGAATCAGCATCTATTTCTTTGCCACAATGCTTGCAATATATACTATTTTGTAATCCATCTTTTACTGCTTTAGCTGTCATTGTTACTGCATCTGCTGCAATCTCAGCAGTATTATTCATTATATCTTGCAAATCTTCTTTATTTTCTTCTTGAATATATTTTATGGTTTTAGTAGAAATTTTGCTAATCTCAGGTCTAAAACCGGTTATCAAACCAAAAATACCAATAAAAATGCCAATTGGAAACATAAACATTCCAATCATAAAATTATTTGTTTCAAAATCACCAAAACCAGTTATAAAAAATACAATCCCAGTAATAGCAATCAATATACCTAAAAATCCAATTATTTTAAAAATTAAAAAATGTTTTGGTTTATTCATTATAATCACTCCTTCATATAAATATTAGTTTAATTTATATTTTTTATTTAACTATTATGTTGTTCTTCTAAATCACTAGCTAATTCTTTTTGTTCTTCAACAAAAGCATCAGCATTTTGCTTTTTATGTTTAGAAACAACAATTTTTTTAGGTTCAGCTTGATTAATAACAACTTGTGGATATGAAATATCAATACCTTCTTCCGTTAAAATAGCACGATACTCTCTCATTAAATCTCTTTGAACTTGAAATCTATCGTCTTCATGACATTTAGCAACAATCTTAACTGTAACATTAGAATCTTTATACATAGTCACACCTTTATAATATGGACCATCAACAATAGCAGGAATTTTTTCTTTAATCATATCAAATTTCTTTTCAAATAAATTTTCTATATGTTCAATTGGAACATCATATGGAAAATCACAATCAACAACCGCTAATGATAATTCCCTAGATAAATTAACTACATTAACAATATTAGAATGATTAATAATTTTAATATTACCAGCTGCATCTAATAGTTTTGTTGTTCTAATACCTATTTCTACGACCTTACCTCTAAAACCATCAATAGAAATCGTTTCTCCACTATTAAATTCGTTTTCAAATATAATAAATACTCCCGCAATAATATCCGCAATTAACGTTTGAGCACCTAACCCAATAATTAAAGTTAAAACACCAACACTAGCAATTAACGCTGTTGTATCAACTCCACATGCTTTTAAAATAAAGATAATAACTGCAATAGCACAGCCATACTTTACTAATCCATCAAATAATGTTACAACCGTTTTAGCTCTATCAGATTTATTAATTTGATATCTAAATATTTTTCTTAAAATTTTACTTACAGCTAAAATTAAGAAAATATAAATAACACATTGAATAATTTCAGGTAATTGAGTTTTAAATCCTTCTATTGTATTTTTAACATTCCAAATATTATCTTTCACCCATATACTTAATTCTAATTCAGGAACTACTAATTGTAATACTAAAGAAACAATTAAAGCTATAATTATTAATGCACCTAATACAATTTCAATTATATTAATTACCTTTTTATTTTTTCTTTCTTGCATATCTTTTTCTCCTTTAAAATTCAAATTCTAATATTTCTTCAATATAAAGATCACCAATAATATCTATACCTTCAGCAAGTATTAAATCACCTAATCCATAAGCTCCATTTACCATAATTTTTACTTCAAATCTAACACCAGTATATTCGTAATTAGATAAATCAATAATTGAAGAATCTTCAAAAGATTCTTTTGTTAAAACAAATTCTACAATTTGTCCATTAGAAAGTGTTGCAGTCACCAAAACATCTTCTTTAATATCTTGGTTTGTTTGTAATTGGTAAATTTTGTTTTCTATAGGTATAATTTCTATATATGTATTAGTTTGCCACTTGCCATCTTGATAATCAACTCCAAAACTTCCACTAGCTAAATAGAAATTATATATTGAATAATATGTTTTATTTTCTTTAACAAAAACCTTATTAATTAATGAAAACTGCATTCCAGGTTTAATATTATCTATATAAGCAATATAATCATTACCAATATATTCATAATATGAAATATCTTCACAACTAAGCTCTACCTTATAAACTAAATCATATTCACTATTATTAACAAAAGCAGTATAAAAATAACCATTATATGTACCATCACCATTATAAGTAGCCATTATATCATTAGGATTAAGACTATTAAAATCATATGATGCATCTAAATATTCATTTTTAATAATAAGAGATGTTTCATATTCTCCTTTTTGAATTATATTTTTATAATGATATAACTTATATTTAAATAAAACATCTTCTTCAGTAGACAAATTACTAAATACTATTGGATTTAAAAAATCTTTAACATTCAAATGCTCAGCAAGCTTATCTCCAGATTTATTATAAACCTCAATATCTAAATAATCATTTTCTGATAAATACCCATCAAAGTATAATTGAGTAGGAATACTACCATCATAAGAATATGACTCATTTAATACTTCTACTCTATCTAAATTTACACTTATCGGACTATTAACGTTATAATTATGAATTTTATAACTTTTTACTGCATAATAATTACCATTTTCCTCTTGATATAAATAAGCATCTAAATTAAATTTTCTATCTTTAATATTATATATAGTAATTTTATTATCTAAAAAACTTGATTCATAATTCAAATCATTACCGTCATAATCACTAAGATATGCTTTAGGAATTAATCCTTCAACATTCTCTTCAATTTCTAACTCTAAACTAATAGTTTCATCATCATTATTAATAATATTATAATTCATATCCCCAATACCCAAATATTGAGTATTACTTGAAGTTACTAAATCAATTTCAAAAACATCAATAATTTCATCTTTCTTATTTTTGGTAATAACATCAAAAGATGGATTACTAGAAACATCATAAAAGGTTATAAAATTATAATTTAAATTCTTTGTTTCATTAGTTTCTTTATTTACCACAACAGTATAAAAATCATCATTTAATTCCTTATCAAAATGCAATCTAACATTTTGAAATAAAGAATCATTTTCAACCAAATATTCAAGTGAATAATTAAGAAATTCTACACTACCAAAATCAACTTTTGGTTCATCTAAGACAATAGCTCCAACCCCTATTGCAGCAACAACAATAACCGAAGTAGATAGAGCCGTTGTAGCAGTTGTATTAATGCTAGTTTTTAAATGATTTAATTTTTTTCTCAACTCTTTATAATTATCATTTTTTTTGAGTTTAGGAGTTTCGTCAAAATCTTTATTACCAATTTCACTAACTTTAAACTCTTCCATTTCATTATTAATATTTTCTAAAGTTTTAAAATCTTCAGCTTCAAAATATAAATTTTCTTGAATCTTTTGAACTTCATCAGTTATAAATTCTTCATTATCAACTCTTTTCATCGTATCACCTCGCTTTTTTAACAAGCTTTGTTATTTTTATTTTATCATAATAAAAGTTATCATTTCAATAAAAAGACCATTTAAATGTTTAATTACTTACTTTTTGAATCAATATATAAAAAATAAACTGAAAAATAATTTTGATTATATCTTAATCATTTTCAGTTTCAGTTCATTTTTTATAATTTTTTTTAAATTAATTCATAATCCAATTTGCAATTTCTTTCAATTCATCTTCTGAGTAAACATCAACACATTTATCTACTAGTGTTATTTCATCGAAAGGAATTGTAGATAAAGAAATGAAATCTTGCTTAAATATATAGTTTAAAATTTTTAGTATGGTACTTTTTCCACAACCATTTTCTCCAATTAAAATTGTTAAATTTTCATTAAATTTCAAATCAAAATCTTTTTCATCAAATAATTTTTTTATTTGTAATCTCATAAAATTAGCATCTCCTGAAAGAATTTTTATATATTAATTATTTCTTCTTAAAAGCATATCTATAAATAATTCATAATTATTAACTAATGTATATATAGCATATATACTAATTATAATTAAACAAATATTAATAAAAACAACAATATAAAATTTAGCTTTATTATTCTTTATAATTTTATTAAAAAGGATAAAACAACCTAGTCCTGCTGCACTTCCTAAAGTATTAGCAATCATATCATTAATCGCTATACCTCCAAACATAGAAAAAAGTTGTAACAACTCAATAAAACAAGAAAATATAAATCCCGAACTTAAAACTTTAATTAATCTTTTCTTTTTTGTTAAAAAACTCATACTGAAACCAAATGGTATTAACGCAATTATATTTTTTACAAAATCCATAATTTTATATTCAAGCGAATGTCCTTTATATTTATAATTAGGTAATAGTGTATGAAATAATCTTTTTTCAAAACTCATTTTTGAAAGTGCAATATAAGATTTACGATAAATTTTATCAGCGTTGCCAAATTTTAAAAATAATATCCAAAATGTAATTAACACTACCATCACAAACATAAATACTATTAACATTTTAAATTTATCGTTCTTTTGTTTTCTCATATTCTTCACCTTTATATATTTTAACATTTAAAACAAAAAAAGACCACAAAATAAATGTGATCTTATAAAATTAATTATTATTTACTTGTTTGTTCTTCAGTATATTTTAAATATAAATTATTTTACTGTAATAGTAATAGGCTTACCATAAACTATATACTGTAAATCTTGTGAATTTTTTCGATATAATGTAACTTCATAATATGGAACAACAATATATTCACCGGTTTTCGTAAACATAAAGTTACTATCAACTTCTACATATTCACCTGCAGAAATTAATTTAAATGAACAATTTTCAATATATGTGCCATCAAATCCTTCTACTTCACATTTAAATTCAAAACTCTTATTAACAGAAACTGTCATATCATCAGCATTCACATTATAAATATAATCACGTGCTAATTGGAAATCATCTGTTAAAATACTTGTTGCTCCAAAAATATTAAGAGCACGTTCATCAATTGCAATTTGTCCATTTGTTGTTGAAGCATAAGTCAACCAACCCCTTGCTCCCATTTCATACAAATAAGACCATGTTCCATCTGTATTATACCAATAAGGGAATGGTTGTAAAGAATGTGGAGCTAATGCCATTATACCAGCTTCAATTGATTTATCATGTTCTAAATTGCCAATTACATTATTAAATCCACCTCGACAACGTATAACTTCTGGCATTAATTCTTGAGCCAGTGCCAATACAGATGGTGTACTATTCATAATCAAACACTTATCTGCCATATCATATTTATCAATTAATTCTTTAACCAATGGCAATCCTTTTGCTCCTGCTTTCATATCTAACATAAAAACAATATCTTTATCCGTAAAATACTTAAACACTGATTCTAAAGTAGGTATTTTTTCTAAAATTCCTGAGCCAGCATAAATATCAACATTTATATTTTTCAATTCCGCTAAAGTCTTTTTAGAAATTTCGCCCGTACCATTTGTTAAACCATCTAATGTTGAATCATGAAACATAACCAAATGATTATCCACTGTAATATTTACATCAATTTCTATCGCCTTAGCACCCATCTCATAAGCTAATATATAACCATTTAACGTATTTTGAGGATAAAGTGTAGAAACTCCTCTATGTCCCATAATAATTGGTTCTCTTATAACAGTTTTCTCTGTAAAGCCTTTATAAATATTGTATATATCAGTAGCACTAGCATATACTAATCCATTTACACCAACCGAAATTAATGAATACACATCTTCAATATCATAAGCATATCCCCAAACTGTTAACATTCTTCTTTGGAAATAAAATACTTCTTCTTTTGTTGCTTCTTTTGGTAATAAAATAACATTAGCATTATCTACATTCATAGACAATAAAACATCTTTTATATTTTCTTTAACTTTATCATAAGCATCACGATAGTCCACAACACCACGAATATAATAAAGTTCATCTTTAACATTTTTAATTAACTCTTGGTTATCAGCATCAGTAATTACAAAAACATCAATCAAATGGCTACTTTTAATATAATCAATCAATAACGAAGCTTGTTTTTCATTATGAATATAAAATGCAGGAATTGAGGTATTATTTAATATTGCTTGTTCTGCACCTATTTTCCCTAAATTTTCGTTTTGTTCGTTTGTGATATTGCCATCATCGTCTAAATCAAAAATCGAAACGGCAGCCTTTATTTGATCTAAATTATTATACGGTGATATAACTGTTGGAGGATTAATTATGCCTGTTTCAGGAATATGAATATCATTAACTTGATAATTAACTTCAAGCCCTGCTTCAGTAGCTTTTACAACTTTAAAATTATCAACTCTAGCTTTAACACCTGAAATACAAACTCCTACATTTCCTGTCAAATGTTCTTCTGGTAACACACCATGAGTCACATATTGTCCATCTAATTCATAACTAACTTTTTCACCAAAACAAGTAATACGAATATGATATGTTTGACCTAAAGATGGAGTTTCAATTAAAGCACCTGAAATGTATTCAACATAACCTCCACCACTAATATTTGTTTTATTATATTTATTAATCGCATATTTAGCGCCAAACCCAACGCTTGCTTTCCACCATCCAGCATTTTCCAAAACTCTAAAACAAAGTCCAAACCATCTACCTGAATCTTTTAATTCATCAATAGTAAAATCAGCTTCAATAATGTAATCATCACCAAATTCTGGATCATAATATACAGCAGCTGGTGTTATTGATTCCATAGAATCTATATGCAAACAATCATCTTCAACATAAACTTTAGCACCTGTTGGATTTCCAGTTGGTAAATACCAACCGTTAGGTAAAGATGTTAAACCATCAAATGATTCAATATACGATGTATTAATAGAAGCATTTAAAATATATCCAAAACATAAAGAAGTTATTAAAATAGTAATTAAAACTAATAAAATAATTTTTCTCTTAAACATAACTCTATTCTCCTTTACCAAATGCTAATTTCTCAACTTGAGATACACTTCTAACAACTGCAGATTGAATCAAGTATTCACCGCCACCACATGTAAAACCAACTGTTCCGTAAGAAAAATCATAAGCACCAAATGATGAATCATCGTATCTAGCAACATATAATAATTGATCATCTAAATAAAATGCAAAATTCATTTCATAAGCAACTATTTTTAAAGTAACTACTTGACCTTTTTCAAAACTAGAAACTGTTCCCTTTTGAACAGATGTACTATTTTTTGCAGTAGCAGCACCAGATTTACCTAAAAACCAATTTGCTTGACGACCAAAACTAACTTTACCATTCATCACTAAATGTGTTCTTATATATCCATTTTCTTCAGTACCACGGCTAGTTAATCCAAACCAACGATTTGTATCTTGATAATCCACAATTTTGACTTTCATTTCATATGTATAATTTTTCATTTCAAAACCCAAACCACTACATTGTAATGAAACAACTGGGGTTTTTGTTAAAGAAGAAATTTTAATACCTTCAGATGTTGTTGAATATGTTGCTGAAGTATTTTCACATTTCCATATCCATCCTTCTGGTAAATTAAATGTATCACTAATTTTAGTTAAATCCATTTGATAATAAGTTTCAATTGTTTCTATTGCTACAACTTCTATATTATGTATTGAAGTATAATTATCATATTTAATTACGATAGTTTGATTTCCCACTTTAGATGAATCAAAACCTTCTAATATATAATCATCACTAGATAATAATTTTTGTGTTCCATCTGCTAACGTAACTAAAACTTCTAACTCTAACATTTCGCCTTGTTGTATAGCGTTAGGTACTATAACCTCAATACCTTCTTCGCGATTAAAATCTTCTGCGTTAGTTTCTCTTGCTGTAACCTTATAAATATTAGCCGTTACACCAGAAATAACTATACCAAACCCACCATCATCATATTTTTCTGGAATTGTATAATGAATATAATAAACATTATCTAAATATAAATAAACATCTAATCCATTAATAGCTAATTTCAGTTTATGACGAGTATTAAAATCAATATTAACACCAGTTTCTTCTTTAACTGCTTGTACCCAAGTAGGTTTTGCTAAATTTGTATTTGTATTATTATTAATTGCTAATGCACCTGTTAATCCGACACTACCTTTCCACCAACCATCAGTTTCTTGAACTCTAGTTGTAATACCAATCCAACGGCCGCTATCCATTTTTTCTGTAATATCAAATTCAATTTCAACAGTATAATTATCAGTTTCTAATGCACCAAACTGAAGAGCAACAGGATAATTAGTTTTTAAGGAACTCATATTTAATGCACCATTAATAATTTGATATGATGATGTTGTCGCATTACCTTGTTGTGGGTACCATCCACTAGGTAATAAAAATGAATCAGATAAATTTTCAAAATTTTTATAATATAAATAATCATCTTCTACTACATCAATATAAAAAACATTTTTAAATGAACTAACACCATTATCATAAACTAAAGTTATTTCTTTTTTACCATAACTAGAAGTATCTATAGTACTTAACATATCCTCAGTAACAACAATTTCTTCTAAAGATCCATTATCATATTCAATAAATGCTTCAATATTATTCAAATCAAATTTTTCATTTAAAGTTAAACTATCTGTATGAGTTTTAACCGTCATACCGACAATTGATGGTTCACAAATCTCAAAATCTCTAAATTTTGTGCCCTTTGTCGTTGTTCTAATACCAATTTGATTACCATTGAATGGTTCTTTATCAACATAATCAATATATTTTTCGCCATCAACCAAAACCATAAAATGATTATCTGCAGCTCGCACTTCTAATTCATATTCATTTAATGGTGAATAACCACCCTTTAAATTATTACTAGCTAGTAAAGTCCAAATAGCTCCATTAAAATTAACTTTACCTAATAAAACAAGGCCATCCATGTTTATTAATGCCACATAATAAGAAACCATTGAATCTTCCCAAAAATTAGTAGATCCATTAGTATTTGCTCTAAAAACAATACCTGCATCATCATTATTACCAGGGATAATTTTAGTCTTTACATTACCATTAGTAAATGTTTGATCATCAAATAATCCCATTGAATAATCATCTTTACTATAAATATAACTATTTCCATATAATACAAAATCACCATTATAAGTTGTCATATCTTCAACTTGTTTTTCGGTTCCAAACTCAAAATCAATTAAAAATTCTTTCTTACTATCTTTAACTTTATATATACTACCTTGATATATACCCTCGTCTAAATTTAATTTATTTAAATCCATTTGATAAGGTTCTTCAACCATATGTTCTACCCCATCAATAACAACAACATGTTGATCATGCTTTGAAGCATCTGCAAAATTTAATACACCATCTATTACAAATGCGCTAGTAATAAAAGAATACTTATTAATCTTAAATTCAGTATCTTTTTTATCTGCTGTAAATGCTATACCATATCCTTCTAAAGGTAAATTATCAAAATATGACATAACTACAGCACCATCATAATATACCAAAATTCTTTTATTTTCTTTTAAAATCTCAAAATTATATTCACTTTGACTATCAAACTCATCTTTAAGCACTATTGAAGCTTGTACTATAATTTCATGCCCATCTATAGCACGAATTAAATACATATTTCCTAAGCTATCAACCTTTAAAGCATAATAATTACCAATAGGATGTCCACGCTTAATTTGTTCTTTATCTAAATCAAAATAAACTCCATAGCCACCTTCACCTTTAACAGTAAAATTAAAACGTCCTTGATTCATTCTTAGATTTTTTAACAATCCAATTGAACCATCTGTTTTACTTACAAATTTATCCTCTTTTTTAGTATAACCACCTTGTAAGTGCTTCATTTCTTCAGTTGAATCATCTAAAATTAAAACCCATTTTGATTCAACTACATAATCTTGATAAATAATTGTGTCAAAAGAAAATTCTACTCCATTACTTATCCACTTATCAAAAGTATAACCTTCTTTTGGTGAAAGTTCTGGTTCAACTGCTGTTGTACCTTCTAATACACTTTGACTTACACCATCAACAATTACATTATAATATACTGGTGGTTTTGATCCATTAGATGAGCCATTACAACTTGCTAAAAAAACTAAAATAACACTCATAACGAATAATCTTATAAATTTCATATCGTTGTCTCCTTTTGGTATTTACAAATTTAATTTTATTATACTATAATTTTTAGTACACTTTTATAGTAAAATTAAATATTCTTTTACATAATCATGTACTAATCTATTGAAATTTATAAATAATTATGTTATTAAAATATTGGTGATAAAAATGATACATTTAAATATATCAAATTTCGAATTTGAAAATCCAGAAAACATATCTGAACTTGCAACAATTTGTGAAGCATTTGCTTCAGAAATAAGATTAAATATCGTTAAACAATTACGTGAAAAAAGTTATTCTATTGCTGAATTAAGAAAAATGAATAATATTAGTTATTCATCTATTTTATTCCATATTAACATTCTTAATAAAGCTAAAATCATTGACATAAATTATCTCCCCAGCAATAAAGGGCATGTTCAAGTCATTTCCTTAAAATATCGACATTTTTCGATAGATAATACAATCAAAAAAACAAAAACTGAAGTTTTTTATCAATCTATTGGTGTCGGTTGTTTTACTAATCATCATGTTGATGGTCATTGTGGCATGGCAGGAACTGATTTCACATTAATGGGAATGAATACCGATTTACTTGATTCTCAACGATTTAACGCTTCATTAATATGGGCAGAATCAGGATTTTTAGAATACCAATTTTCAAAAAACAAATTTAAAAATAAAACTGTCAAAGAACTAAAATTTTCTTTAGAAATTTGTTCAGAAGCACAATATTACCGAGAGGATTGGAAAAGTGATATCACTTTTTCTATTAACGGTATAGAGGTTTGTGTTTGGCAAAGTCCTGGAGATTTTGGTGAACGTAGAGGAACCTTAAACCCCATTACATGGCCATCTTGTAATTCTCAATATGGTATTTTATTGACAATTTGTGTCAATGAAAATGGTACGTATATAAATGAAAAAAAATACTCAAATGACATTAAAATTAAAAATTTAAAAATAGAAGAAAACACGGGTATAACATTTAAAATACATTCTAAAGAAGATGCCCTACATCATGGTGGATTTAATATATTTGGAAAATATTTTGGAGATTACCCTAAAGATATTGAATTAGTAACAATTTGTGAATGATATGTTTTCTTTCGATGTACAATTGGTGTATAAATAATAATATAATCTCACTATAAGAAAATTTAATTACGAAAAAGGAGACCTTATGAAATACGTTATTCAAACAAAATCACTAACAAAAAAATATGGAACAAAAATAGCTGTGGATAAAATATCTCTAAACGTTAGAAAAGGCGATATCTACGGACTAATTGGTAAAAATGGTGCAGGGAAAACCACCCTTATGAAACTTCTTTTAGGTTTAATTTATGAAGATGATGGTCAAATAAACCTATTTAACAGCACTTCTCTTGAAAAAGAAAGAGTCAAAATTGGTTCTCTTATTGAAGCTCCTGCGTTTTACAAAAATGAAACTGCATTTGAAAATCTAAAACGTTTCTCACTACTTTCACCTACATCAAATGAAGAAATACACAATCTTTTAAAACTTGTCGGACTTGATAATACGGGAAAGAAAAAAGTTGGAGCATTTTCTTTAGGTATGAAACAAAGATTAGGTATTGCCTTAGCATTATTAGGAAAACCTGAATTACTTATTCTTGATGAACCAATTAACGGATTAGATCCTTCAGGAATTAAAGAAATACGTGATATTATTTTAGATTTAAACTCAAAAGGTGTAACATTTCTAATTTCAAGTCATCTTCTTGATGAACTAGGTAAGATCGCAACAAACTATGGAATCGTATCTAATGGTAAACTAGTTGAAGAAATTACATCAGAAGAATTAAACCAAAAATGCCGTACTTCTTTAAAAATCACTGTAGATGATCCTTTAAAAGCAGTATCAATAATAACTAAAAATCATCCTGAAATACAGTTAGAACACTTAGATAATATCATTCGTATTTTTTCAATCATTGAAGACACTTCAATCATCGTTGAAATGCTTGTAAAACAAGGTGTAAGAGTATATGAAATAAGAAATGAAAACCAAAATATAGAAGATTTCTTTATTGAAAGGATGGCAAAATAAAGTGAAAAATTTATTAAAACTAGAATTTAGAAAACTTAAAACTAGAAAAAGTTTTTATATTTGTATTGCCGTTATGGTAGGAATGTTTGCAATTTCTACATTTACAATAAACGGCTTAATAAATCCTGATTTTTCAGAAGATTTAGGTCTATCTGGAATAAACTCTTTAATTGGTGCTTTAAGTAGTAGTTCATTTACTATGATTTCAGGTATCTTTGTTGCTCTTTTTGTATGTGAAGATTATACAAGTCAAACCGTTAAAAACATATATGCTAAAGGATATTCAAGAACAAAAGTATATTTATCTAAATTAATCACTATATTAATAAGTACAACTGTAATGCTTATTATTATTGATTTAGTTGCATTTGCACTAGGAACAGCATTATATGGAGTTGGTAAAAATAGTGATAAATTATTACCAGTACTTGCAACACAATACATTATTGCTATGGCCGAAGTTACCTTTGCTTTTACCATTGCTTCTGTTATACGTAAAACAGGTGGAGCCATTGCGTGTATTATTATAGCTCCAATGTTTTTAGGTGTATTACTAGGCCTTGCCGATACATTTATTCCGTTTGAAAATTTTACTATATCAAAACTATGGCTTTCTAATTTTCTTTCAGTATTCCAAACACTTGATATTTCAACTAATCAAATCTTATTATATATTTTGGGATCTTTAATTTACTTTACAATATTTAATATTATAGGATTATACTTTAACAAAAACATTCAACTTTAAAAATATAAAAAACCTATAAAGTAGCCTCATCTACAAAAGACTTCTACTTTATAGGTTTTTTTATTTCACATTTTCATAACCAATTAATTTTTTTATTAAATTAGCTATTTTATAAACATCGTCTTGACAATCTTTTTCAATCCATTTATCTATAATAGCTAAAACTCCGAAACTAAAATATACAAATACATATTCTTTTTCATCATTAGATACACCATATTTATCTAATATGATTTCAAATAAATTTTTATATAATTCTTTATATGCTTTTTGATTATTAAATACATGTGGTTTATTATGAATTAATTTATATATTTTTTTGTATTCTTTTATTAGATTTAAATACGGAATTAAATATTTATCATCAATCAAAAATAATTCTTTTTTATTTGTAGATTTTGGATCTATAACTTCATTATTAAAAGCTAATGTAAATCTATTATTTATTAATTCCATAGTTTCCATCAATAAATCATCTATAGATTCATAATGTAAATAAAACGTACTTCTATTTACTCCTGCTTTTTCACAAATCTCTTTTATAGTAATATAATCATAATCTTTTTTTTCTAATAATAAAAGGAGAGCCTCATCCATTAATAAAGCAGTATTATAATATTTAGATTCTGATTTATTCATGTTTCTCCCTCCAAATTTTATTCACTTGCGATTTCGCTAGCTAACCTAGTAATATCACTGCCATATTTCATCTTACCTTTGGCTAATAACTTTTTATAAATAAAATAATTAATAGAAACTCCAAAGATACCAATTACTCCAATAATTATACCAACTAACATTGAAGTAATTGATTCATCTCCAATAACTCCCATAGCAAAACTCATACCTGTTCCCATAACTAATGAACTTATAATACCAAAAGTATATGAAAATATCTCTGCTGGTTGTTTTGCCTTTCTATCTAATTTCTTTAACGCTGTTAACTTACTTGTTGGTTTTGGTGCGTATTCACTTGCAATCTTTTCTGCAATAATCTTATCAGTGTTCATAATATTCCTCCTTAAATTGACAATTAAATTTTATCAATTAAAGAAGATTATTTTAACAACATAAAATCTAAAAAATGTTGATTTAAAAAATCCTAAATTTATTTCAATAGCTCATTTAATAAATATTGTAGTAGTTCATTGATAACTATTATTTATTCTTCATGTGTTGTTGATAAGTTCTATTTTTCGTTCATTTAATTCTTGTCATTCTTTATCAGTCAAAGCTTCCTTAATTTTACTAGTTGAAGTTAACTGTTCATTTTTTTAGATTATTTCATAGTCTTCCCACTTTAATTTTACCTAGCTTTACTCACATATCATTAAGACTATTATACCGTAATTTTTCGTATTTGAAAATCCATTGTTAAATAAATGATTATAACAATATTGATTAATCATTTATTTTTACTTATAATTAAAACAAAGAAATACAAAGGAGATAAAACCTATGGCAGAAAATGAAAATCTATTAAATGAAGATGATGTTGTAACATTACTTAGTGCAACTGGAGAAGCAATAGACTTTATTGAAATTGCAGGCATTTCACATAATGGTAGTTTTTATGCAATTTTACAACCAGTAAAACTAATTGAAGGAATGAATGATGATGAGGCTTTAGTATTCAAAGTTTCAAAAGGACAAAACGGAGAAGAAAAATTTGAAATTGAATTAGATGATGCAATAATAGATGCAGTATTTGAAAATTATCAAAAATTATTAGATGAAATCACAAGCAAATTTGATTCTTTAAAAAGTCATTAAATCTATACTTTTCATTAATTTTTCTAGTCTTCTACCTATTGTAATGATAAACTAGTTCAAACATATAAAATAGGGCAACCACATTAGTGGCTGCCCTGTTTTTTACATATATTGTAATCAAAATTTAAAGAAACAACTTTTATACAAACATTACTTTAATATACTATTAGATTTATCTTTGCTGTTTTGTAAATCTTCTATTTCTTCACTTTGTTCAATCAATAAATCCCCATTATCAACTTCATTTAAATTAATCTCAATATTTTGGCGTTTACCTGTCAATTCATTATATAAATCTTTTGATCCTTTAGGAAATGAAAACTCTCTATCTTTAGAACCATCATATTTTCTTTTTCTTGATAAATCGTTATTTACTCTTTTAAAAACATCATGATTATTTAAAACATACCCATTTGCATACTCTGATGAATCAGGAGCAAAGTTCTTCATCATAATATCAGTGAAAATTTGGGCTACCGCATATGTTTCTTCATTATATTCATCAGAAATTGGATCTTTATATCCTAATAAACCAACATTTAATAAAGCAACATTATATACTTTAACTGCCATATTTTCTAAAGCCTGTTCTTTAGAATTAATCATATTTTCAAGATCATACTCATTAAGTATATCTTTTTGGTCTTGAAAAAATTCTGTTAAATCGAAGTTATCAAGTTGATTTTTTACTATATCATTTTTCGGAAATGCCTTTAAAAAAGCCTCCTTAATGATTAATTGTTTATCTTTATTTTTAATATACTCACGATTTTTTTCAATGGCATCTTTTGCATTTTCTGGTGATGTAAATTCGTCTAATATTTTTTTATATTCTTTTGCATCTTTAATAATTTCTTTTTTACCTTCTTTTGAATTTTCAACTTGTTCTACTTTTTGTTGTAATTCATCTTTAAACTTTTTGTCAACTTCAGTAATAATAGGATTAGAAATTTCTTTTTCAATTTCTGCTACTGGAAAACCTGCATCAGTATAACTTTTAATTTTATTTTTTAATTCTCTTAAATATAATACTTCTTTAATATTTTCAATAAAACTAAATACTTTAAATTTAAAATCTCTTTTTTTACGTACATTCTCTAAAGCCTCTTTTGCCATAATAATATCAGCAAGGTCTTTCCTTTTATCACCTAAAGTTTCTGGGGTAACATTTTCTAAATTCCTTGATAACTCATTAGTAAAAGTTTTCATTTCACTACGGCTAACATTTTCATTTATAATTCTTCCTGCCCAAATTTGTGAAACAGGTTTATCGGGAACATTAACTTTAATAATTTGTAATAATAGACTTGAAACACTTTCTAAATTTGAACCTTCAAATGGCTCGCGATTTAATTGTTCATTATCTTTTACTTGACTTGTGTGCCATTCTTGTAATATTTCTTCACAATCTAATACAAATTCTGTGATTTTAAACTTTGATAAATTATGTTTATTGGTTTTAAATGAAGTAGCACTAGCAAAATAACCAATCAATGCATTTTTAATAATATATGCATATGTAAAATATGGAACATCAATATTTTCATACTCTTTTTTCAACCTATCTACTTCATACGTTGCATTGTTTTTACAATCAAAATATGAAAATTCCATTTTATATTTTTCATTAAATTTATTCACTAGTTCATTATATTTTCCTATAGACATAATTTTCACTCCTTTTCATTCCCAAAAATTATTTAATCATATAAAAAAACTCATATTATTTTTCCAAATTTGGATGACTTTTACTTGCAGATTCGTTTGAAACGACAGGTGAAACATTTACACCATCGTTTTCAATAATTTCATTGTTATCAATATTTATAGAAATACGTTTTTGGTTATCAACATTATTTTCCTTTGATACATTTATAACTTGTTCAGATGGGTCATATTTAACCATATCTGTAATATTATAACGGCCAGCAAAAACATCAGGTTTTGCTGCTTCAATTGCTTTTTGTTCAATTAACCTATTATTTAAAAGTATAGCTATATCTGCTGGTGTTTTTTCTGTAGGTTCTAGACTCACCTCTACTCCAACTGCATTAATAATTGCTGCTTTCATATCTTCTAAAAGTTCAGTTCTTTCATCATTTTCTCCACTATGGAAAAATCTCCATATACGTCCATGTCCTTTTTGTCTTAAGTTAAGGGCTTGATATTCCGCAACAAGTTCTGCCAATTGATCAGTATTAGCTATTTTTGAATTACAATCACTGATAAGTTGTTTATTATTTCTTCGTACCACATCAGCATCTTTTTTACGTTGGTTATCGAAATGAGTTTTAGTAGAAAACTCCTTATCAAAATAAGATTTTTTAATTTTTGCATCTAATTCCTTTGCATATTTTTGATTATTTTCACAAACATCTAAACCAAATGATGCTGGGATATCTGGGCATCCAAGTTTTTTCATTGCTTGAGCATATAAATAATCAGTTGCCGCCATTAATGTATTAAATGCATTAAAATAAGTTCTATCAGTATCAGTCATTTTATTTTCTTTTTTCTTTATTTCACTTGCTACAGATGTAATAAGACTATTAACTTTTTCTTTAATAATATTTAAATCATCTTCTGAAATCTTTTGACCTTCCTGATAATTACTTTTTTTAGCTATAGCATCAAGAGATATATTGAATCCTGTCATCTGCATGATATCAAAGTCATTTTCAATTCCATATTCTTCACAAATATCATTAATTTTAGTTAAAACTTCATCAATATTTTCTTTTTTTATTATCATAATTTTTTTCTCCTTTTATTCCTAAATATTTTTTACATGTATATAATACACTTCATTCTACACCTAAAATACACCAAAAAATATTTTTTATATAATAACATAATTAACATTACAAATGTGTTACAAATATCATTTTTTAGATTTTTTTATATCAATTTTTTTCTTAATACTTTCCATTAAAACCAACAAAAATATAATAAAAAGACCACAAAGGATTAAAACATTGTGGTCAATCTATAATATACTTTTATATGCTTTATTTGACAGTAAATTAACATTCGTTATATAAAAATACCTTTTTAATATTTGTATATGGGCCTAGTACAATTATTTCATCGTTTTTCAAAATTATAGTATCTTTAGTAATCGGTACTCTTTGATTATCTCTTTTAATAATTAAAATATTAATACCATATTGTTCTCTTATTCTTGTTTCTATAATAGATTTATTTTGCATAAAACTAGGAACGAAATTAATTAATATTTCTACCATAGCTTCTTTCTCAAAATTATCTATAATGCTAATAATATTTTCCTTAAGTTCGACAATCTCAACTACTTTAGGTGTTTTGGTACCAAATAAATCTTTTATATTTTGTAATTCTCCAAAAATAACCACATTATCATTAACTTGAATAATTGTATCTTTAGTTACATCTATAACTCGTTCTTTACGTTTTATAAGTAATACATTTAGTCCATAATTCGCTTTAAAGTTACATTCTATTAAACTTTTTTCACTTAAAAACTCCGGTAAAAAATTAAGACGAACCTCTACAATAGCATTTTTTCCATACATATCTAAAACTGTAATAATATTTTCAACTTTATTAGAATTAATAAATTTTTCTGCAATCACTTTAATTATTTTTTCTATTATTCTTTTTACAAATGGAACTTCTATAATTATTAACAAAAGAACAAACACAGAAAAAACTAATATAATGTAGATATAACTTTCTCTTGCTTCTTCTGGTTTAATATTAAACAATAAGTTAATAATTAATGAAACAATAATAACATTAAATATTGTACCAGTAATCATACACGCAACTGCAATTTTTCTTCTAATTTTACTATTTACTACCATTTCACTTTCATTAGTAGTAAATCCGCTATTTGTAAACATAGATATAACTTGAAATTTAGATTTTTCTTTTGTTAATCCACTAATTCTAAATAACATAGTAAAAATTTCAATAAAAAATATATATAAAATAATAATTGATAATATTAAAATTAATGAAATAGGTAAATCCATATTAAAACACCTCAATTGAATTATATCATATTATAATAAATTATATCTAGAACAAAAGTAATTAAACTCTCATTTACTTATATTTTTTATTTCTATCATACTATATCCTCGACATTAGTTTTTCACATATCTTTTTTCTTTGAAAAAGAGTATTTTTATAAGCAAATTATAGCCCCAAATTTATCAAGGTTTTTAAACCAATGTTTTTTGTGTGTCTTTCAAGAACAAAAGTAATTAATTAATTCAATTTTTTCATTAATTACTCTAGGCTTCGCCTATTTTAATGATATATTAGTTTCATTTAAGCATCAAATATGTAAAATATTTGGTGTTTTTCTTATAACTTAACTAATATTCGATTAGGTATTGTTAGACCCCTACTCATTAAATAATCTATTTTATTATTTGTTGAGTTACATGTAATTACTGCTTTTTTATAAATATTTAATGCTGCGTTTATATCTGCATTTATTATTCTTTTATC
>JBGVRA010000104.1:0-12993 GCA_045127955.1 Anaeroplasmataceae bacterium | reverse complement strand
AAAATTATAACCGCAAAACTTTTTAAAGTCAATATTTTTGCGGTTAGAAAAAAGATAGTGTAATTAAAATCACACTACCTAAATATTGTATTAAATTGTGGATATCTATTTCTTTAATTCTAAAAGTACAACAGATTCAACATGTGGAGTCGTGAAAAAATGAATATGTTAATAGGTGATTGAGTCGAAAAAATGACTAGATTTTTTTGATATTGACTGATTAAAAATTCATATATTCCCGTGTACTATTAAATATAACTACAGTAGCTATTAGCACACTTTTTAACCAAACTTCAACGTTTATATAATAAAAAATGCTAACTAGAAGTTAGCAAATTTTATGTTGTTCTTTTATGAACAATATCTATTAATTATTATATTAAGTTGTCGAGATTAATTACAGTATGCTACTTTGAGATAGCTTCATTAAGCACTGTTAGATATTCATCAGTTAATCTTGCTGCATATATCTTTTCTATTCTTTCAAATAGTTCAGCAACGCTTATCTTCGTTAAATCTAAATCGTGTAATAACATTCTATAGATAGTATACTTATCATCAAATTTCTTTAATGCTAATGCTTGATGAATTGGCCCACTACATAATCTAGCATATTCTCTAATTGATATGTCTTTTGGTAGGTTAAGACCTTCTCTATAAATGCTTGGTATAATTTGATTAATTATACGATTTTTGTAATACTCGGTAACTTCTTCTGGAGTCACCTCTTTTACACTTACAAATCTTACTTTCATACCCTCATCATATGCTGATTCAGTAACCTCCTTAAGTAAATCATCACTATACTCATCTTCTGTTACAAAGATAGTATCTGATGAATCTACGTAAGAGCCATCTTCTAATTGTAAATCATACTGTGTTAAAATTTCAAAGAACTTCATTTAAATCTCCTTTATTTTAAATTTGCAATTTATTATACACAAAGAAAATCTAAAATGTAATGTACTATAGTACAAAAGTTTTTATTTAATCACCGTTGAAAAATATATAATCATCTACAACTACTTCCTCAATAGAATTATTATTATAAAAATAATTTTCATGATTTTTATATCTATCTGTAATGAATATTAACCTTTTATTAGTCGAACCAATCAATAATCTTTCATCATCTTTTTTTTCTTCAATAAATGGACCGTCAATAACTAAATCTACCGAATCAATTAATTGCTTATTAATATTTTTAATATTTTGTCCACTAAACATAATTATTCCTAGTCCAAGTTTTTTTATTTCACTAGTAAATAAATGAAGGTTTTTTTGAAGCGTTGGTTCACCACCCGATAAGGTAACACCTTCAATATTATACTTGTCTTTGGCTTCATTAACTATATCAACCAACTCATCTAGTGTAACAATATTCTTGGGTTTTAAAGCCTGTAATTCGATATTACAACACCCTTTGCAATTAATATTACATCCTTGAAACCATATACAGCATCTATTAAACGGACCTTCAATTTTAGTAATCATTTTTATATATGCTATATTAAATTTAGTCTTCGAATTCAAAAGCAAGGCCTTCCTTATTCACTTTAACATTTAGTGTACAATTTCTATAAAGTTTTAAATCGTTTTTATTTTCAAACAAGAACATAGCAAGTGGAACTAATAATCTATCATTTATAGCATTTAATATATCTCTACCACCTTTAGCTGTGTCAACTCCAGCTAAGATATAATTTATTACATCCATTTCTTTAACAAATTCAAGTTCTAATTTATATTTTTCTTGAATTCCAGCTTTTACTGGTTTTAATTTTGATTTTGCAATCTTATATAAGAAATCTCTATCTTGAATAAAGTTAAATGGAACAATATTATTATATCCAATACGACCTAATAACTCTGGTCGTTTTAATTCATTATCAAAATAATCTTTTACAATTTTTATAAATTCAGCTGCTGTTTCCTCTTTGTTTGCAGATGCTGGAACTTGATTTGCACCTAAATTTGAAGTGAAAATTATAATCGTATCGCTAAAATATACTGTTTCACCTTTAGAGTCTGTAAGTCTACCATCTTCTAAAATTTGTAAGAATATATCTAAAATTCTCGGATTAGGTTTAGCTGCTTTTTCTATTTCATCAAATAAAACCACACTGAATGGATGTTCTTTAATTGCATTAGTTAATTGCCCGCCTTCTTCGTATCCAACATATCCCGGAGCAGCACCAATTAATTTTTGATCACTGTTTTCTTGTGCATATTCAGACATATCAAATCTAATACATGCTTGTTCATCACCAAACAAGAATTTGGCTAAAGCTTTTGATAATTCCGTTTTACCAACACCAGTTGGTCCAACAAAGAAGAATACCCCTTTTGGCATTGCACGAGATGATGCTTTATGTAATCCTGATAATCCCATGTAGGCTTTCACTACTGTTTTTTCAATCTTTTTAATTGCTTCATCTTGTCCAACTACTCTTTCTGATAATTCTTTAACAATATCCTTCACACGTTCATATTCTAATTTTTCCCATGGATTATTTTTTTCACCATATTTAAATAAATAGAATAATTTATCAAAAGTCATTTTTTCTTCTTTACGTGACATTCGAGAAATTTGAATTATTTCTCTATTAGTAAAATCATCAAGCATATCAATAAAAGATAAATTTTCTTTATCTAATAACGAATCAGTTCCTGGTTTAACTCTTACTTCAAAAGAATCTTCGATTTTGGCAATCATTGCCTTCCTTTCTTCTCTATCAGGCTTTTGAAGAGTTACTAATTCAACTTCAGGATTTCCATTATAGAAAGATAAAGGTAAACCAGATGCTTTATTACAAATTATTATAACTACACTTTCATTCACATCTGAATTCAAATAATCAACTTTTCTGTCTTTTAATGCTTTACCTAATAATGTAATATTTTGTCTTTCATCTTCTGATAAGCCTGTTGTACTGAATAAATATTCGCTCCAATTAAGAATAAAAGCAACTTTCATTTTTTTGTTTATAACGTTTTTATAAACAACATTTAAGATTTCAGATGGAGCTTTAAATAAACCTTGCTGTGATTTTGGAGTTTCTTCATCGTCAAAGTCATAGTTGTCACCTTCTACTTCCACTTCATCAATAACTTGTAATTTATCAATTGCACCTGTAGCTCCTTCAACTCTATCCCAATATATAATATCTTGATATTCCATATCTTTTAATATTTGTTCTAGATATTCACGCAAAGTTACGATTTTATTGTTTTCATCTAAATAAACATCTCCAACATTACCGTCTATCAAGACACATTTTTTTATCCCTGCACTACGTTTTATTTTATTAAAACTATTTTCTAATGACATCTGATTCACTTCCTATTTCTTATTTTTATTAGTATTAATATACTGATACTTTTGTGTTTGAATTTTATCCGGATTTGACCAATGTACTTCTTCATGAAGTATATTAATATCATAAATATTTTTCAAGTCTTCTAAAAATGGATTTATATCTTGGTTACATGCTAATCCTTCATATCCATCAAAATGATACATAAACTTACCGTTTAAAGATATTTCAAACTCAGCAGTTTTCCCATCTGGCTTTTTAGCAATTAATTTAACAATATTCTTTTCTCTATCTATTTTAAGATTTTTCTTAGTATCAACAATAAATCCTCTATCTCTAATAGATTTAATTATTACCTTTAAAGTTTCTTTTCTAATAGACTCATCTACAATCTTAGAATGAGCTTCTTCTTGTATTTTTGATACAGTTGAAATATTAATTGGCTTTTGGATAATTTCATCAATTTCAGTTTGAGGAATTCCAGCATTTTTTAAATCAATTTGGATATTTTCAACAAATGAAGAGCCTTGTAACAATCGATTATATTCAATTTGAGAATTATTAATTATTTCATCATAATTTGTAATCCCTTTGCTTAGTTGTTGGAATGCTAAATCCCTTAAAGAAATATTATCAATTTTATTAATTTGTTCAACTAATGATTCATCATAATTCTTAACTCCGTTAATTTCATTTAAAATCTTTTTTTGTGATTCTTCAATGAAAGAAATTAACCCTTCATTTACAAGTTGATCTATTACCGATAATTTAGCTCCAGTCAAATCTAAAACAATTTTCTCTAATTCAAGAGCTTCATTAGTAATAGCGCCATTTAATTCCTTCCATTTGGAAGCTATGCTTATATTTGAAGTACTTCTAGCATAATTCAAATCCATATCAACTCTTTGTGTTTTGAGTGCCTTATAAGATTCTAATTTTAATAAAAAACTATCAATCTTATTTTGAATTATCTCTTTAGATTGAAGTAAATATTCTTCATACTCTCTTAACTTAGACGATTCAATTTTATTCGCATTTGCTTTTACATTTTCTAACACTTTATCAATTTTACATAAAGCATGTGCTGCTTGATCGCATTGAATTTGAATCTTTGTACTTACGCCCTCAAAATCTACAGTCACTTGATGACTCATATTATTGCACCTCCAAACTGAACACTAGGTCATTCCATCTTCTTAAATCATCTGAAGAAAAGTTTTCTTTTCTATCTTCTGGATGAACTAAAGCATTTCTATTTTCTCTTAATAAATGAAGATCAGCTATGATATTTTTGTCAATCATTTTTTCTTTTCTTGCTTGATTTAACCTGTCTGATAAGTTACCTTCACAACCATAATTTAAACCTAAAATCAATTCTAACTTAGTGGATAAATTAATTAATACAAATTGATAATCTCCAGAGTTTATTTTTTTATCAATAAGTTCTTTTGTTATCTTAGTTGGATTTTTCACAGCATGATCTAACATATTGAAATTATCATTTATTTTTGAGAATATTCTCATAAATGCATCTGTCTCGTCAAAATATGATTTATTAGTTTTTCTAAAAACAGCTATGCTTTTTATCTTATCCTGTGCCACAAGATATATTTCTTTAAATTTCATTTTATCAATTTTTTCTTCATCAAAAGAATATTTAATGAAATTTGAAATACCAGTTATACTTTTTAATTGATTTAAACTGTAATTAAAGACATTTATATTATTTAATGTTTCATTACTACTAATTTCACCATTTATTATATCATTAAATGGATTTATATAATTAATAATTAAATCACTATTGAAATATCTCGAAAGAATTTCAAATAATTTAACCTTATTATTTATAGAAGAAATTTTCTGTTCAATAAGATTTAAAACATCTAAATCTCCAATATTTAAGTATGAAGGTATCCAATTAGTAATCTTTAAAATTGTTTCTAAAGAGAATTCATTCACAGTATTCAAATAATCATAATAGTTTTGTTTTAATAAATTAACATATTCTTCTTTTAAATATTCATTTTTTGAAATCAACACTTTTACGCTTGTAAGTATTTGAATATTTTCAGCCAAATCATTTCCCATATATTTATTAATTTCTTGTATAGGTTTATACTTGTTGTTTGTTAAAATACAAATCTTTACAAGTTGAGCAAATGATTCAGGATTAAATTTTACATATTTATTAAACAGAAATTCTAATGCTTCATTAATTTCTTCAAAGGTTGGTTTAACAACTAAAACCAAAGGTAGTTTAACAACGCCAAAATCTGATAAATTCAACAGCAATGTCACAGGGCAATAGGCGTTAATTTTATTATTATCGATAGTTATAAAATCAACATATTTTGATATGTTATCAATCACCTCTTCGTCAGTGACATTTAAAAGATTCGAATTAAAATTATAATCTTTTCTTGAAATAATTAAATCATGATTATTTTTAACCAACTTATTAAATTCACTTGGCAAGATTGCGTCATAAATATTCAAAGAACTTAAATTAGATAATTTAACTTCATTTGATTTTAATAGTTTAAATTTATTTTTTAAAGAGATCGCTTTATTAATGATTTCTATAGAATAATTTTTTCTAAAAAACTCATCAATACCATTATGATTAAATTTAACCTTCAATTCGTCATTATCAATTACAAATTGAACTGGATATTTACCAACATAACAACCTTTATCAATTAATTCAACACTTGTTATAACTTCAGCAGGTTTTACTTTAAATGAGGATGATTTTTGCAAATTAAAGAAACTTTCTACATCTTTTTCACACTCAAACGATAAAACGAATGAGTTATCAAAAGCATTATCATAAAGCATCTTAACTTCTAAATCAGGATCAGTTTTCATAGATAGTTGTTTAGCAGCAACATCATAATAACAATCTATTTTTGTAGACTTTTCTTTTCCAGTTGCAATTTGTTCTTCTCTGAAAACCTTCTCTCCCATTTCTGTGAATTCAAAATTACTTAATGCATACATATGAAAATAATTAATATTATATGGGTTTTTTGCAATCAATATATTATCTGAAATTAGTTTTCGCAATTCTTCTGCAAATATTTCATGATGAACCTTTGGAACACCAAATATTTCAAGTAAATCACTTATTTTTTGTTTTTTATCTTTTGCTTCTTTTAAAATGACAAGAAGTAAATAAGATACACCTGTAGGTTTTTTCACCTCAGTATATGTTACTAATTCTGTTAGTTTAAGAAACGGGAAAGGTAATGTTGTTTCTATTTTAAAATTATGCATTTATCTTTCCCTCCTTTAACTCTAATACATCAATATCGTCTATAACTTTTCCGTATGTTTCTATAGTATTGATTATTTCTTCATATACTCTGAAATTTTTTTGGTCAAAACCTATTCTTCCATAAACATCAGGTAAATTAATTACTCCTCTTTGTTCAAGATATTTTCTATTACCAACAACTATTAATAATCTTCTAGCACGTGATAATGCAACATTAATACGCTGATAAGCTAAAATAAATCCTGGATTGGACTTTGAAGGTTCCTGAGGATTTCTAACAGTTGAAAGAATAATGATGTCCCTTTCATCTCCTTGAAAGTCATCAACAGTACTAACAATAAACTTCTCACTTGTTTTATTAAAATCTTCTGGCTTAACTTTCTCTGCTTTCATTAATTCCTTGATTTTCTTAGCTTGGTCTCCATACGTACAAATAATACCAACACTTAAAGGTGTAATATTTGGATTGTTTTTAAAATAATACTTTAATTTCTTAAGTAACTCAACAATTACTGATGCCTCACCAATATTATAAATTGATGTTGAATCAAAATCTCTAGTTTCAGGTTGTTTACAATCAACAAAATAAATATGTTTATCTGATTGGATAATCTTTCTTCCATTTGAATATAAATCTATTCCATGTTTTTTGAAATTATTTTGACCATTAAAACCAATTCTCAATTCTCCTTGATAAAAATGGTTAAATACTTTCATGATATGTTCGTGACATCTATATTGCTGAACTAACATTGTTTTGTATGCATAAGGTATCTTTTCAAATAGTGTTTTAAAGAAACACTCCTCATACAATCTTGTGAATTTTCGATTTATATCAACGTTAATTATGCTTTCATCTAAATTTTCAAAATCTTCATCTCTTAATTTGGCAAATTCATACATAGGAGGTAATTGTCTATGATCTCCTACAAGAATAACAGTTTTACCATAAAGCATTGGTATTAACAAATCAATAAAACTTGACTTCGATACCTCATCTATTATTACCACATCAATACCTAAATTTTTAATATCTATGTCATCTAGATTAAAGTCTCCTAATTCAGAATTATTTTCGCTTGTATACCTGTCGTTACTTGTACAAGTTATACCAAACACATTAGCATTTTCAAACAAACTGCGCGTATATAACTTTCTGTCTTGTTGAATAACATCTTCTTGAAGTAAAAAATTAGATATTCTTTCATACATAGGTATTTTTTCTTTATTTTCTATTTCTCTTTGCTCATAATTAGCCTCAAGATCTTTAAATGTTTTAGAAATAATTTCTAATGCATCTTCAATATCTTTATATGGCTCTAAAATAGAAAATTCTTTAAAGAATAAATCTATTTGAGTTTCAAGTTTATGTTTTGTGTTTTGAATTTCTTGAATTTCTGTAGAATCTTCTATTTCTTCTATTTTATCATTTAATATTTTTATCTCACTATTTATGGATTTGATTTTCACTTGCAATGAATCTATGTTATTGCTTATTTCTAAAATATCATTTGAAATTAAATCACGCATTTCGTCTATAATAATATTGATTAATTTCTTTTTAGATTCAATGACATTTTTAAGCGAATTTATATTTTCATTTGCATAATTGAAATTAAATATTTTTAAAAGTAAATTATCATTATTAGTGTTAGAACCAGACTCTTTTAATTGCTTCGCTAATTTTCTACCCTCAGTTCTTAATGCATTTACCTTTTCTTCGTTTCCTTCTAATGGTTCATCAAACTCATCACATAGTTTTGAAATTTCATTTTTAATTTCAGCAATTTTAACCTTTAAAATTTGAACACTACTTTCAGGATTTAAGGTTCTAATACTTTCCTCAATTTCATAATCTTTAATACTATGTATGTTTTTACATAACAAAGAGATATCTTCTAAATTATATATTTCACCATCAAATAAATTTAATAGTTTATCGTAAAATTTGGCAATATAATCTTGTCTGGTATCTTCACTTAATCTTAAATCAATTTTTTCAACATGTCTAAGTGTACGCTTTAATATATCCATACTAACTTTTAATACATCTATTTGATCTTTATAGTCAGCTATTTTAACGTTCTTTTCCTTAGATTCGTTACTTAGTCTTTCAATTTCTAATTGTGCTTTATCGAATACAGCTTGAGACTTTTGAAATTTAGAGTTTAACATTTTCAATAAAGAGAATTTTTCTTCAAATTCTTCTTTATTCTTTTTGAAATTCTTATATTTTTCAACAATATTTTTCATGTTAGTACTAATATTGATATAAAAATTATCAACTAAGAACTTTGGCGTATATTCACTCTCCTTCGAGTTTTTCGAAGGAATCAATCTAATTGGTACAATTTCAGCAATTTTAGGCATTCTTTCAAACACATTATCTATCGCTTTATGAGTTTCAGATGAAATTAATACTTTTTTACCATCTTTAACTAAATGTGCTACTACTTCAGCAATAACTTGTGTTTTTCCTGTCCCAGGTGGACCTTGTAACAAAAATATACCATTACTAGATAAAGCCTTTCGAACCGCTTCTTTTTGTTTGTCATTAAGTGATTCTAAATACCATGTAAAATTACCATAATTAACTACAGGATTTTCTAGAAATTGAGAATCAAATAAATAAGTAGATAAATACGGATTTTTTACATTACCAGAATAAAAATTATTTAAAGCTAATTCTTGTCGTTTTAATTTTGCGGTTTCAGCTCGGTGATCATAACAAATGTATTTACATTGTGCTATTTGTTCAGCAATTGATTTAGTAACATCTTTTCTATCGTTTGGTTTGAAAAATAAAGCAAAACATATCAGTGTTTCATCAGTTATAATTCTATTTTTTACTTCTTCTAACTCAGAAGTTAGATTATTTTTCATTTCTATTTGTTCATTTTTGACATCTTCACTATATTTGATTTCTAATTCTTTTTGCTTACTTATTCTAAATTTTTCAATTAATATTGATGCTTCATTATTTAATTTATCAGAATAATCTCTAATGTATTTTGCATTTCTTTCGATGTATAATTTCTTATTATTTATAGTACCTAATGCTTCATTTAAACGAAGTGTAAATTCTTCTTCACTTTCTTTTTTATTTTTAACAATCGTTTTCTTAACTTGCTCAACTGCTTTTTTAATTAAGCCATCAACATCACTTTCAATATCTAATAACAATGATTCTTCTAACTCATTAACATACGTATCGATTTTATTTTTGTTAGAATTAATAATGTTATTAGAATAATCTAAAACAACTTCTTCAAGTTCTTTTTGAATTATCTTAACATATTTAACTTCTATAGTTTTCAGTGCATCTTGAATACGTTTTGTATAATCATTTGTAACTTTAAGAATATGTTCCTCTGGATAAATATCATATTTTAAAATTTTAAATCTTTCGCCAAGTTCATAGCCATTAGCGATTAATTTATTCAATTCAACTCCAGTTGGATTTAATTTACTAATTAATACATTATCACTAGATAAAGAACGAATTTTTCTCTCTTCTTCATTAACCATTTTATTTCCTTTAATATAAGAACAAGAATTAAATTCTTTTTTATTTCTAATGATTTTTAAACATATTAAAGGGAATGATTCTGCTGTTCCAACTTTAGAATCAAGAATAACCATATCACCTTGTTTAAATTCATTTCTACCTTCAAGAAGATAATCATCATATAATAGTGAATCTAATTTATATTCCTTTTTATTAATCGCGTATGTTTCTAAATACTCTGAACTATCTAATAAGAAATTTCTATTACTTTGTTCGTTCAAATAATACTTTCTAAAATTAAAGTATTCATTCCATAATTCATAACTTTTTCTTACAGCAATTGGATCAGAAACAGTATAGCATCTAGAAACAATATCACTAATATTATTAGGAGTAAAATAAGTGTCATTATAATCAACGTGTGTTACTGACCAGTTAGCTTTTGAGAATGAATTACATGCCATTAATGAAACAACTATATCTTTTTCAGAATGCATTGTGTCATCAATAAGCTGAATACCTTTAACTTTTAAACATTTTAATTTATTTCCTTCGTATATATCACCTATAAGGATTATATTTTGACCATCAGGCAAACAAGATTTCATCGATAAAGTTAATTCAGGTCTAACAACTAAATTATTCAAAAATAATGGTGAGCCATCTATGCCTCCGCGTTTTTCCCTTAAAAAATTAGGACAAGATAAATAATATTTTTTAAGCATAGCAGTTGGAAAACATTTTTCAATAAATTCTCTAAATGATTCTATTTTTCTATTAGAAGGGATTCTTTTTAATAATAACTCATATTGTTTTTCTAAAGACAAATTATAAAAATCAATTTTACTCTTGGAATCTTTATCTAAATTATCTGCAAAATTTAAAAATAAATATGACATATATATTCCTCCTACTCATCAAAATAATCTGTTTCTTGTTTGATTTTTTCTTTAACATTACTTAAAAAATAATCATCATAATCCCATTGGGCATCCAATGGATTCTCATAAAAACCTCTTTCACATAATTCATCAAAAAATATATGTAAATTATCTAAGCAATGTAATATAAACTTTTCGTCTAACTTCAATACCGAAATTGCTAGGTCACCATTTTTATATTCATTATTTGGGTCCCAAATCATTTCCGGATAGTATCTTTTTAAAATTGAATATGATTTTAAAGAATTATGTTTTAAAAAGTTCCACACTAAATTTGCTCTATCATAAATGAAATAACCTTGATATTGTCTAAAAGATTTGGCATTTTCTCCTTGTCTACCTTGGATATATGTATCAAATTGTTTTTTTGTATAATCATCTTCTTGGTAGCCCATATGTGATATTACTCTCAAACATACTGCGTCGATATTGGCCATCATTTGGTGAAAGAATTGGGCATATAAAGCTTTTATAACTTTTTTATATGGTTTAATTCTTTTAACACCAGCAACTATCGAATTTGCTATAGCATCTTCGTAATCCATATCGCCTTGAGTTATATGCGAAATTTTATAGTTATCAGTTACATCTTTTGGTGACTTAATAGCTTCAATAGCAAATCTAAATTCGGTATTCCACAATTGTTTTAAACTTTGTAATTCATCACGAAACCAATTACATAAATAATCATTTCTATGAATTTTTGTTGGCAAATAATAAACAGCTTTTCTAATTTCTATTTTAGAATCCGGTATTTTAAAAAACTTTTTATAACGTTTAGTATCTATTTTAGTTCTTCCATCACGCAAAAGAACACCATAATATTCAACATCATCAACGCAATTAAATTGATCTAGTTTTGAATAATCTTTACCAATTTTTTTGCTGTTTTTTTTCATTCAAACCCCTCCAAACAAAAAAAGATGATAGTGGTTCGCCCATTATCACCCTCAAAATAACAAAATCCTATATGTTATTTTAATTAGATACGGCAATACCACTCTTGAAAATTAGCTTCTAACTACTAGTTTACTAATGTTAAAATATATCCCAATTTTAACAGTCGCTCTAGCATCTCATATAGGTAAAGTTCCTACTCCACAGTTTCAGAACACGCACATTGTATCTGTTTATAATTATATCATTTTTTTGTTTCTCATACAACACTAATAACTTTCCTCATTTAATATATTCTTATATATCTAAAAAAACAATGTACTATAGTACAAAAAAAGAGAATCATCTGATAAAAACCAGACAATCCTCCATTTTAATATTAAATATTAGACTTAAATTATACAAACTTTCAATACTTGGTAATTTCTTACCATTAATCCAATCGTATATTACTCTTGGAGATGCTAATTCAAGCATATTTGCAATCGCTTCGATTGTGTAGTTTGAATTTAGTATTAGGGATTTAATTTTTCTACTTGTATTTTTCTTGTCTAATATGGCTTTTTGACAATTCATGATAAGACCTCCTTTGAGCCCTATCTCAACCTACTGATTCTTATCTAAATTGTCATATTTATAATATCAAAAATTACTATTTTTTTCAACGTCATCATTAATTATTCTAATTTAAGTGCTATTCTACATGGTAATGTGTATCTTTGCTTCTTTACTTTCATTTGAACAATTGGATCATAATCAAAAGTGTAATACTTATAATCACATTCAAAGTGACCTACTACAACGTGATTATCTGTAGATGAATATCCTGTTCCAACAAGGTTAAATACATATGTTATTTGATATGGGTCAAAGTTACCATTTTTATCATCTCCACCAACAATAACTTTATGAATTACAGCTTCAAACACATCTCCATCATATTCTTCAAATTTAGTTCCTTGATCTATCATTTTAGAGAATTCTTCTAGTTTTTCTCTTATTGTGTTTTTCTTTTTACTAATTGCTTCTGACGTTGCTAATTCATCATTT
>JBGVRA010000103.1:0-7992 GCA_045127955.1 Anaeroplasmataceae bacterium | reverse complement strand
TGAATTACAGCTTCAAACACATCTCCATCATATTCTTCAAATTTAGTTCCTTGATCTATCATTTTAGAGAATTCTTCTAGTTTTTCTCTTATTGTGTTTTTCTTTTTACTAATTGCTTCTGACGTTGCTAATTCATCATTTAATTTTATTAACATATCATTAATTTCTTTAACTTTAGAATTATATTGGTCTTTTGTAATAGAACCATCTATCATAGCATCTAATGCTCTTGATTTACGTAATTCTAATGTTTTGATTTCACTGGTAATTCTATTAACATTATTTCTTTCTTCATCTATAGCCTCAGCTGATTCTAATGTTTTAATAAACCCAGATAATACATTACCTTCACATAGCAATAACATATTGAGTGCTTGAACGAAGCCTTTTTGTAATGCATCTTCATCTATTGATTTTGAATTACCACAGAACTTATGTCCTTCTTTTACTGACTTTCTACATTTCCATACATTTTTAGATATTGAAGTTGTTTTCATATGTGTTCTTCTTGAAAGAATTGTTCCACAACATCCGCATCTTAGCTTACCGGACATTGCAAATTTACCTACAAATACTTGTCCTTGGCATTGAGGATATCTTTTAGCTTCTTCTAATCTTATTTGATATATTCTATTAGCTTTCTCCCATAGTTCATCTGAAATAATTGCAGGATGATTCTTTTCGAAATAGTATTGGTCACCTTGTCCACCGTTTCTTACTCTTTTCTTTTCGATTGGATCAATAGTAACTGTTTTACCGAATAGGATATCACCTTTATATTTTTCATTTGTAATAATACCCGCAACTGTTCTTGCTTCCCATCTTACATTACCTCTTTTTGTTTTACATCCCATGGTTCTTAAATCTTTGCAAATTCTTTCCATACCATAACCTTCAGCATATTTGTTGAATATAAACCTTACGATATCAGCTTCCTCTTCATTGATTGTTAATATTTTTGTTTTAGGATCAAAGTCATATCCTAAACATCTAGGATTTCCAATAATTTCTCCTCTTTGTAGTTTCATCTTAAGTCCTTTTTTTACGTGTTCAGATGTATTTTGAACTTCTTGTTGAGCTACAGATGATAGAATTGTTAACAATAACTCTCCATCCATTGTTAAGGTATTGATGTTCTCTTCTTCAAAGAATACAGCAACATTGTAACTTTTTAATTTACGGACAAAGTTTAATGTATCAACTGTATTTCTTGCAAAACGAGAAATTGACTTTGTTATTACCATATCTATTTTTCCATCCATACAGTCAACAATCATCTTTTGGAATCCTTCACGAGTAGCAACCTTAGTTCCTGTTACAGCTTCATCTGAATATATTCCTACATATTCCCAATCCTTATTTTCTCTAATTTTATCCTTATAATATGTGACTTGAGATGTAAAACTATTTAATTGTTCTTCGCCATCTGTAGAAACTCTACAATAAGCTGCTACTCTTAATTTATGATTTTCATTTAAAACTTGTCCTATAGGCTTAACTGCCTTAATTAATTTAACGTTACTTTGTTGTTGCATTAAATAACACCATCCTTATAAATACTTTCTATTAATTAATAATTTTAATTTCTTATATTGCTCATCATCTATGTATCCTTCCTTATAGAGGATATTTAGCCACATTAATTCATAAGCAATATTCAATTTTGATAAATCGATACCTTGTGGTATATTAATTGAATTTTCATTAACCATATTCCTCCATTTCTCATCATTTATCTAAGAGGCTTATGGTCAATTCACCTCTTAGTCATCGTTTAATATTTTTCCAGATTGTATATATCTATTAATAACTTCTTGTATAACTGGATCTTGATGTTCATATTTGATACCATAATCTGTACTCAATACAATTTGAGCAAATGCCATAGCATCTAATTCTATCTCTTGCATAAGGTTCATAAATGGATCTTCAGCACCAATATAGTTTTCCATTTCTTTCTTCCATCTTCTAGCTTTCGGTGTGTCAAAGTTTGATACATAATATGCTTGGAATAGGTGTTCAAGTTCATGTAATACACTTTCTAATAATTCAATCCAATTATTTTGATTTTTAGTATTTAACCATATAACTTGTTCTTGCACATCAAATCGAGCTTCATCTGTACCTATATCATCTGAAAACAACACAGGTACAGGTTCTACTCCTAACCAATTTTCACATACATCTAATACAATAGGTTGAAGTTTTGCTAATACTTCTTCCTGATTCCATTTTTCTTCACCAAAGTATTTAATAAAGTCTTCTTTTAATTTCTTTTCATCCATAATTTTTCTCCTATAGTTTAAATTAAATCAACAATTTTAACTGTGGGTTGATTTACTTATATTATATTCAACTCTAGGTTATTTGTCAACGCTATTTTTAACTCAAAGTTGAAAAAGTGTCTTTTTTTATAACTTAAAGTGTAGTATAATAGGTTGACGAGGTGATTATGATGCCATTTGAAAAGGAATTTAATGAGATTATTAATGAAATTATTAAAGTTAATAAAGAAATGACTCAATCAGAACTAGCAGCTAAATGTGGTGTATCTTCTACAGCTGTTATGAAGTGGTTAAATAATGGTAAAGTTGATATGGAAAACCTTAAAAAGATTTGTATTGCAACTGATCGTTCACCTAATGAAATCATGGGTTATACTGATGATTTAACTTTTACTAAAGATGAACAAGAATTGGTAGTTAAATTTAGAAAACTTCCGAAAGAAATTCAAGAAATTGTTATTAACATTATTAATAAATAATATTTTTATGAAGAGTTTCGACTCTTCTTTTTTTATGACCACGCCTGATGAAGCGTTATTTGTTATACCAATAGTTTCCAAAGAATTGGATACTACTAGCTTCTTTTAATCCAGCTTCTAATAAGAAACTAGATGGTTTCATTTTTTTAATTATTCCATTGATAAAGTGGATTTGTGAACATGAGATATAGAGTCTTTCTTTTGCCCTTGTCATTGCTACATAAAGGCAGCGACGTTGTTCTTCTAACTCAGGTCCTTTTTTAGAAAATCCAGGTATTATTTCATCATTACATCCAATGATAAATACAGTATTAAATTCTAAGCCTTTAGCTCGATGCATGGTCAAAAGTGATACTCCATTCCATCCTATTTTATCTAGATTTTCTAATATCATTTGGTTAAAGGATTCTTCTAAATCTTCTTTAGATAAATCTCTTATCATATCTAGTAATGCCATAATACGATTGTATTGTGGTTTTTGTTTATTGGATTCTTTTAAGAATTTAGAGTAACCTAATACTTCTAATAATCTTAAATAGAATTCTTCGTTGCTTAGATGTTTCATTTCATCTTGCAGCATTAACATATTATATCCTAAATCTTGAAAGTGTTTATTTGCTGCATAACATGATGCGAAGGTTATAAGGTCTTTTGATTGTTTATGGTATTCATCTATAAACTGTCTGTAATATAGATACTCACAACCTTTTGGATAATTAAACATGTTTTCAAAGGCTATAATATTATAAGGATTAAATAATACTCTATATGTATTAATAATCGCTTGTATTTCACGGTAACTAAATAATTGTTTTCCTCCTGATTTTATATAAGGGATTTGTTGTTTATTTAGTTCTTGTTCTATCGCATAAGCTTGATTATTATGACGGTATAAGACTGCGATGTCTTCTGGTTTTGTTAGCTTATTATCAATTAAATATTTTATTTTAGATACAACTTCTAATGCTTCTTCATTTTGTGTTCCGTATTGATTAAACCTAACAGGATACTTAGTTTCAATATCAGAGAATAATTCTAATCTTAATTGGTTAGTATTATATTCAATTAAGTTATTTGCAAGTTTTAAGATATCTTGGTTACAACGATAGTTTTGATTTAAGATATATATCGCATCAGCGTTATCTCTAAAGTTTCTTATGATTTCAATTGATGAATTTCTAAATGTATAGATTAATTGTTGTTCATCACCTACGACAAACACATTACCATGTTCTTCTGATATCATTTTGATAAGATCAGATTGTGTTTGGTTGGTATCTTGGAATTCATCTACAAGTAAATGTTTTGCTTGTATAAATTCTTTAAATTCAGGTGAAATTTTACATAGTTCAATGAAGTGAATTATCATATCATCAAAGTCTACCATATTTGATTCAATTAACTTTTGTTGATATTCTTGATAAACTGCATTTACTATTAGTAAATCTTTTTCAGAAATATCATCAATTTTAGATTGATTTTTAATCTTAGAAATGGCTTTAATAAAAGGAATATCGGAATAATCTTCTGCATATTTTTTAAGAATATGATTAATGGTTTCTTCCTTTTGATTCTCAAACATTATCATTGGTCTTTTACTAAATCCTAAAAGTGGATAGAATTCATCTAATCTAATATAACTCCAACAAAAACTATGGAATGTTTGGATATGACATTTAATATCATCACCTAATTGACTTCTAATACGGCTTTGCATTTCTTTAGCTGCTTTATTAGTGAAGGTGAATGCACATATTTCAGCTGGGTCTATTCCATTATCAAGTAAGTATCTTATTCTAGTTGTTAGAACTCTTGTTTTACCACTTCCTGCACCTGCCATTACTAATACCTTTTTCTTATTAGTTGTGACTGCTTGAAATTGGTTATCATTAAGTGTATTAAGGTAATCAAACATTTGTATCACCTTCAATTAATTCTCTTAATGTTAATAAGATATCTATATCTTTATCAGTTTTATACTTAGTAAAGAAACAGTATAAGATATCATCTATTGATAATTTAGACCTAAAATATAGATTAGCTTTATCTGGATTTAATAATAGATAGGTTGATAAAAGTTGTGGTAGTTGAGGTAAGATATTATTTGAGTATTTGTTATGAACTGCAACATATATCCAATGTTTATCTTTATCGTAACGCATTAGAATGGCAACTCCCTATCTGAGATTATTCCTGCAAATTCTTCTTTAAGTTCAGCCATCATAAAGTCATCGATTGTTTGAATATTTAATTGATTTAAGTAGATATTTAATCTTTGGAATCTTTGTTTTGAAAACTTCATTTGTTCTTTCATGAATTTGTATATTTCTATTTCAAATAGTTCTTGAACTTGATCTACTTCTAAGTATTTAAGTAATAGAAACATTGATACATAAGGGATTGCCGCTTTCATATATTGGTTAAATGTTTTAGGTAATGTATCTTCTACTTTAGGAAGTATTCCTTTTTCGACATTATCTAAGAATGCTTTCCATTTCGAATCAGTTTTAGCTTTCTTTTGATTTTTAATTGAATAGTTATTTTCTTCTTTAATATCAATAATTCTATATAACTGTTCAAAGGTGAATTTAGTGAATTTAGATTCGTAATCTTCACCTTTTAAATTAGCGATTAATTGATGAGCGATTCTTTCAGCTAATTCATTTCTAAATCTCATTTCATATCTAACCCAGAATGTTTTATCGCATTCTTTTTTTCTTTTCTTTCGTTCTTGAAGTTTATCATATATTACAAGTTCGATTGGTGAATCATTAGAACCAAACTGTAATGTTAATCCACTATCAAGTGTTCCATGTGGTGATACAGGAGAACGGAATACTGATGTGTATCTTTTCTTTGATACTTTTTCATATAACCAACCTAGTGTTACTTCATTTCCTTCAAAGTCATCTAATGCAATATCGATTCTTTTAAATCTTGCGTTTAGTTGAATCATGAATAATAAGAAGTTTGACCAGGTCTTTTTTGGATTACGAGCTTCAAAGTCTCGACATCCTTCACCTTTTAATTCAATATGACATGTTCTTTGGTAACAATCATTCATTGGACCATCAAGTCTTAGAATAATATGTTCACCTAAAACATATTGATAATTAAAATTGTTTTGTGCATATTTTGATTTAACAATTTCAAAGTTTTTAACATTCAGGTATTGTGCCATAAGTTTTACCATCTCATGGACTTTAAACATTATTGAGTCATCAGCATCACAATCTAAGGGAAATGTAGCGCTGAAGTAGTCTATTTTAATTTCTATTTTTTCCATTGTGATTTCCTTTCTATAAAGTTGTTAAACATGCTCTAAATTCGGCTTAAGTCACCGTACAAGGGGCTATTAGTTTAGCCCCTTTGGGTACTGGTGACTTAATTGCCTTGATTTTTAGATGGATTGTTTAAGGACAATATTTTACTAAAACTAACTATTTATTTTGTTATAGAATTTGGAATTACATAATTCTAACTCTTCAATTGGTGGTGTTAGTCTAGTAAATGTTCTTAGGTCCTTAAACGCTGTATTTTTCTTTTGTTCATAAGCATAGCTTAAGAATGTTGAGTCATACAGATTTTGGTTATTATAGCTAAGGTCTCTGATGTTAATGCATAACTTCTTTTTAATTCCTTTTACGTCACCTTCCTGGCTTACTAGTGTTGAAAGTTTAAAGTAATAGAATGAATCAAACCAATCACAGATACGTTTAAATGTATTAGCGGCATCTCTTAACATTACATAAGGAAGTGTTAAGTCATTTCGTTTATAACAAGCTATTCCTTTACGATTTGATTTACGTGAAATGGTATTTTTTCTTAATTCATACTTTTTGATGTAATATCTTAAAATTTTATATATTAATCTAAACGGAAGGTAATATATCATAAGTAATAATGGATATTTCTTTTCACGTTTTTTAATTGTGATAAAGTATTCAGCATTTCCTCTTATTCTTAATGGAACTTGATCTTTTAGCTGATAATCGACAAAGATTTTTGTATGACGTTTTAAGTTATGTGATACTGTTGAAAAAAAGGTATGTGCACCATCTTCTCCAACAGCTTTCTTATCATCATGGGAGTTATATTCTTTATCAAATTCTGATATAGACATAACTATATATTCTTCAAGTGGATAATTTCTTGCGGGTAAATTTACACGCATATTATCAAAGTTAAATATCTTTGAATACTCTCTAAACAGTGGTGAATATATTGCATAGTTAGAAATAATAAATGTTCCTCTTGAAGTTAGAATGTTGTATGTATTTATATAAGCTTCATGTTCTGGATATCGCTCAGGATGAGCACGAATATTTGCAAAGTTTAAATACTTATATTGCATCTCATAATCTAGTAATATCTTTTCTAGTTCTTCAATATAATTTTCTTCACTTGCTAGTGTTAAACTTACATTGAGTAATGTCTTTCCAGTTCCTGGTGGACCATTAATAAATGTAGTTTGAGTAAGCTCATCTTTAGCGAACGTTTTTAATCTTTCATGATTCTTTTTTAACTTGAATTTAGCACGTGAAACAGCGTTAAAGAATATTGTTAAGATTAATGTTGGTATCCATATCCATAAAGGTATAAATTTTAATTTTGGATAGATAAATGTGAATAGTGTTTGCACGATTTGGAATATTACAATATAGGTTTCTAGGTTAACCATTCTAATAACATAAGTTATTAAGAATATTACAAATTCAACTACAAATCTATATATAAATCCATTAGCACAAAGCATTAAAAATAAGCTTAAAACAATGATTTGTTTGTTGCTTGATAGGAAGTTCAAAACTTGTCTAAATAGCCAAATAACGCTGTTTTTAAAGTTATTTAATAGGTTATTTATCTTTATCCAAAGATAAGCAAGTGGGCTTGTTTTAATCCTTAATTGTTCTCCTGCAAATGTTTCATGTAGGAGAATATAGGCTATTAAAATAGCGTTTAATCCATAGTTACAGAAATAGATAAAGAAGTCCAACCCAAAGTCTAATAGGTTATAAAGAAATTCCGCTAAAAGTTCTTCGAAAGGCTTTTGAGATACCTGATTAAATGAATCAATAACATTATTGACTGCACCTTCTATTTCTTTTATGGATTCGTCATATATTTGAGTAGATGATTCATTGTAGACTTCAAAGAAATTCTTTAAGCTATCAATCTTCAAAATGTCACTTAATCTATTTGTTGTAGCTACGAATGAATCGAGGTTA
>JBGVRA010000102.1:0-169853 GCA_045127955.1 Anaeroplasmataceae bacterium | reverse complement strand
GTAGGTTACCTACGTATTACTCACCCGTTCGCCACTAAGGCCCGAAGGCCTCCGTTCGACTTGCATGTATTAGGCACGCCGCCAGCGTTAATCCTGAGCCAGGATCAAACTCTCCAAAAAATTTATTTTTGTTTGTTTTTTAAACCTTTAGCTCAATTCTTATAAGAATTGTGTTATTTCATTCTTATACACTATTGTTATCTCGTCATATATAGTTTTCAAAGACTAAATTTCTGCATGTTTTTTGCATGCTTTTTAAGTTTACCATTAATGAAATGTCTTGTCAATACTTTTTTTAACTTTTTTTCATTAAAGATAAGATGGTGGTTGGGGACGGTTTCGAACCGCCGAACCCTAAGGAGCAGATTTACAGTCTGCCGCGTTTAGCCTCTTCGCTACCCAACCACTTTTATTGCACACTTGCGTAGTGCTTTTTCATTATATTACAACTCAAAAAATAAATCAAGCATTTTTTTTATTTTTTTTAAAATTTTTTTTCTAATCTTTTTTTAGCTGATTTTAGAAAAGAAAAAAGCAAGATTTTTATCTCACTTTCATCCTTATATAATATATTAATATATTTATTTTTTTATTCTTTTATCTAGTTCAAATGATGCCATCATAATCACTCTTTTACAATTACAACATTCTAACCTTATATCAGCACCAACTCTAACTATCTTCCATTCGTTGCAACCACACACATGAGGTTTTTTAGTTTTTACTATTTGATCTAAACTATACATAATTAAGAAATTGGCCTTTCTTTAATTTTTGCAAATGCCCTAGGATATTTTAACGGTGTATTTTTCACTTTACTAATCACTATTAATTCTCTTTTCCCCATATCTGATGGCAAATCAACTTTAATAATTTTTTCAATGACTCCACCTAGAACAAAAATAGCCTTTTTTGCTTCTTCCAACTCTTCTTTCCCAGAACTTCCCTTCATTGCAATCATTTTACCACCAACTTTAGTCAAAGGTAAGCATAATTCAACTAAAACATTCAATCTGGCAACAGCTCTAGCGGTAACAACATCAAAACTTTCTCTATTTGTTTTTGCAAAATCCTCAGCTCTTGCATGAATCGCACAAACATTTTCCAAACCTAATTTCTTAACTAGTTCATTCAAAAATTTAATTCTTTTATTTAAAGCATCGATGATTGTCACATTGCATTTATCATTTACAATAGCCAAAGGAATAGAAGGAAAACCAGCTCCACTTCCTACATCACATAATGTAAAATTAGAATCATTTTCAATTGCTCGTGTAATTTCCAAGGAATCTAAAAAATGTTTACAATAAACTTCCTCTTTTTCAGTTATAGCAGTTAAATTCATTTTCTCATTAGTTTCTACAAGAACACGAAAATATGTTTTAAACTTTTCTTCCATTTCTGAATTTAAAAAAATATTTAAATTTTCAACCTCTTTTTTAAAATCCATTATCTTCCCATCCTTTGTAGTTTTTCTAAATAAACAACTAAAACTGAAATATCAGCAGGATTAACTCCACTAATTCTTGAAGCTTGACCAACCGTTGTCGGTTTAATCTTCTTAAATTTTTCTCTTGCTTCTAATGCAATATTATCAACTTCATCATAATTAATATCTAATGGAATCTTCTTTTCATCATAATTTCTCATCTTTTTAGATTGATCAATTGCTTTTTTGATATATCCAGAATACTTAACTTCTATTTCAACTTGTTCTAAAACCTCTTCTAAATTAGGATGACTAATCTCTAATTTCAAATCATTTTTATCTAATAACATAATAACCGCTTGATAATTAATTTCAGGGCGTTTAATTAAAGACAATATACTCATTCCTTCATCAATTAAAGACGAATTAAAATGTGATAAAATTTCATTTGTTAGAGTATTTGGTTTAACTTTAATATTTTGTAAATCAACTAATAACTTTTGAATAGAGTCTTTCTTTTGAACTAACAAAGTATAAGTCTTTTCATCAATTAATCCATATTTATATCCATATTCTCTAAGTCTTAAATCAGCATTATCATGTCTTAATAACAATCTGTATTCCGCTCTTGAAGTTAACAATCTATATGGTTCAGCAGTACCTTTAGTAACTAAATCATCAATCATAACACCAATATATGCTTCATCTCTTCCTAAAACAAACGGTTCTTCTCCTCTAATTTTAAGTACAGCATTAATACCAGCCATTAACCCTTGTCCCGCCGCCTCTTCATATCCTGATGTACCATTAATTTGACCAGCGGTAAATAAATTCTTAATCCTCTTAGTTTCTAAACTAGGCTTTAGTTCAAGAGGATCAATAGCATCATATTCTATAGCATAAGCATATTTAATAACTTCACAATCCTTTAATCCAGGTAACAATCTTAGCATTTTATCTTGTACTTCTACAGGCATAGAAGTTGAAAATCCTTGAATATATTCTTGATCTAGTTCTAAAGATTCAGGTTCAAAAAATATTTGATGTCGTTCCTTATCACTAAATTTTACAACTTTATCTTCAATAGAAGGACAATATCTAGGGCCAATACCTTCAACCATCCCACCATACATCGCAGATTCCTTCAAGTTTTCCATAATAACATTATGAATTTCTTGATTAGTATAAGTTAAATAACATGGGACGCGCACACCAAGTATAGAATCATTTCCCTCATCAAAACTAAACTTCCAAACCTTTTCATCGCCTGGTTCTAATCTAGCCATAGAAAAATCAATAGTTGATGCTTTAATTCTAGCAGGAGTTCCCGTTTTCAATCTTTGGATTTCAAAACCAAGTCTTTCTAAAGCTTTAGATAGTCCTTTAGTCGTTTTTTGTTCATCTGGTCCTTCTTCTTTACTCCAATGACCTCTTAAAATTTTACTATCCAAATATGTACCAGTAGTTAAGATAATAGCTTTAGCCATAATCTTTCTTCCATCTTCTAAAACAACACCAATAACTTTATCATTATCAACAACTAAATCTATAACATACATTTCAATTAAATCTAAGTTTTCTTGCTGCTGTAAATGCTTAAGCATTTCTTTTGCATACAAAATTTTATCTTCTTGAAATCTCAATGCTCTAACAGCTGGTCCTTTTGAACTATTTAACATTTTGGTTTGGATTTGACACAAATCTGCATTTTTACCCATCCAACCACCAATAGCATCAATTTCTCTAACAACAACACCTTTTGCAGGTCCACCAATCGATGGATTGCATGGCATAGAACCAACCATATTAAGATTTCCAGTAATTAAAACAGTCTTACATCCCATTTTACTAGTAGCCAAACATGCCTCGCATCCAGCATGCCCACCACCAACAACTATAACATCGTACATAAAATCACCCCTTGTTATAGATTTTCATCCATTTTATACTATAACACTTTTTTAAAATTCTTACAACATTATTCTTCGGAAAAAATATTAACAATTAAATCAATATCAATTTTTTTCTTCGGATATAAAATAATTTTTTTATTTATAAAGTCTATTTTATTAATAACTCCACTATATGACTTTATATCTCCATTTTCATAATAAGATATATTAATGATTCTATTTCCTGAATAACACTTAATAATAACATAATCCATTTCTTCTTTTTGCTCATCACTTAATTGAGGCATAGAAATTTTATATACATCATTATCACATTCATATATTTTTTCTTTTAACCCTTTTAAAGAATCAAAAGGTAAATATTTTACAATTCTACTTCTTTTATACATCGCTATTATGCCCTCCTATACATCCATTTCTTAAATACAATGTCGATTCTTCCAAACATGCAGTCCCTAATACAATCTTGTTTTTACCAAACCTTTCCCAAATTTCAATAATAGATTTAGACAAATCAAAAAACCTCCCCGTATCTAAATCAAATAAATTAATCGTTTTGTTTTTTTCATTGACTAAACTACTAAATCCAATTGAAATAACTCTAATTTTATAACACTCAACATAAGTAAAATATCTTCTCTTTATATTATTTTTTATATAGAAATAATCATTAGAGTAATAATCCAAACAAAAAGATTTGCCAGTTGCATTATCATCATTGTAGTAAACTCCAAAAAATACATTACCACATGCCAAATTATTCCTTACCAAATCAACACATAATAAATATATCATCTCACAAAGAACAATCCACGCCTCTTCCTTAGTATAATCTCTAAATAAAACTTGACTCCTAGACATACTTTTCGAATCTGGTTTATATGCTTTAATATCACTAATTTTAACATCATCAATTCCCCATGAACGATTAAATAAATCAACACCAATAATTCCAAATTCTTTTTTTAATATTTCAACATCACAAGAGGCAACACAAGATAAATTATATAACCCCAATTTATTTAATCTTTTAGAAATACCATTACCAATTTGCCAAATATCAGTTAATTTATCATGATACCATGTAACCTTTTTAAAATATTCTAATGATAGATAAAAAAATAAATCAACATCATGTTTAGCATATAAATCTAAAGCCACCTTAGCCATAAATAAATTATCCCCAGCACCACATACCGCAATAATCCCTAACGACTCTTTAATCTCACCTAAAATTTTTAATGCCAATTCTTTTGGTGTAACTCCATAATATTTTAAATACGAACTAACATCTAAAAATGATTCATCAATACTATAAGTATGAATATCATCGCAAGAGACATATTTAAGAAAAATATTATGTATAGCACCAGCATACTCAATATACTTTTTCATTCTTGGCTTAGCTTTAATACATTTAACATCACTAGGAATCTCAAACAACCTACATCTACTTGGAATCCCTCTTTTTTTCAAAATCGGACTAGTTGCCATAATTAAAGCTCCTTTTCCCCTTGACTCATCACAAACAACAAGCGGAGTAGTCATAGGATTTAATTTTCTTAAAGAGCATTCTACAGTAGCAAAAAAACTTTTCATATCTATACAAAATATCATTTAACATCACCTTCAATTATATTATACACCTTATATATACATAATCGATGTCACATTAAATTTTTTTTAAAAAATAAAACTCTAGTTTTCGCTAGAGTTTAAATTAAATAATATATCTTTTTTATGAAACATATAATAGAAAACACCAATTCCCATTATCATAAAAGATAAAAACCAAGCTGCCGGTGTTGCAAAACAAACACCAACAAAAGATTCATTACTAATAGGATTACTTGGATTGATAATTGAAGGTAATAAAGCACACACAGCTATCCTTGCGACTAGTTCAGCAACTCCACTAACAAAAGGAATAAATGTTTTTTGAATTCCCTGTAAAACAGATCTAAAAACAGTTAAATATCCTTGTAAAAAGAAAAGAGCACTAATCATTTTTAAGTAAGTTGAACAATAATAAATAATAATCGGACCATTTATAGGATCATTTACTTCTTTTTCTGGTAAAAAAATATACGGAACATAATCAGCACATAAGAATACACCAATGAATAATACCAACCATATGATTGTATTTACAAATAGAGTTCCCTTGATTCCCTTTCTTATTCTATATAAATCTCTTTTTCCATAATTTTGACCAACATAATTTAATAAAGATGCCGAAATAGAACTGTATAAGATAACCATATAACTTTCAAAAGATGAATAACAACTAGCAGCTTTGGTTGCTAAACCGTCTCCAAATGCATTAACTGTTCTAGATTGAAAGAATGAACCAAAAAATAAAATTGACCATTGAAATCCTAACGGCAACCCGACCTTCATCATATTACCACATAAAGACCACTCTACACTTTCCATAGCACCATTATGTTTTAGATATGAATACTTTTTATTTATATATAAATAGGAAATAATAACCGAAATAATATTTGCTATAATTGTTGCAATAGCAACACCACGAGTATCTAATCTTAGAACCCCAGTCAACAAAAAAGCTAAAATAATATTAATTATTGTTGTAATAAATGATATAACCAATGGAGCAAAGGAATCACCAATAGCTCTTAACACATTAGCTAAATAATTTGATAACAAAACAAACACAAATCCAATAAGTAAAATTTGATAGTATGAACTTGCCTTATCAAAATACCTAGCATCTATCTTTAAAAACATTAATAATTCTTTATAACACAAACTACCAATAAAGGTTATAAAAATCCCTAATAATATACATAAATATATCGCATTATGAAAAACTTTTTTCAACTTATCTAAATCTTTTTTACCAAAAACCTCTGAAATCATTATAGTAAATCCACTACTACATCCAAAGGCAAATTGAAACAATAGTAATGATATACTGCTTGTTGCGTTTATAGCAGCAACACTATCCCCACCAACCGTATTTTTTAATACAATTGAATTAACCAATGAAAAAGATGAACTTAATAATTGATAAATTAATAAAGGGATAGTAAAAAATAATAAAACCTTATAAGGAGAACCACTAGTCAAATCTATTTGGCTAAATATCTTCTTTAACCCTTTCATAATATCATCTCCAAACACTATTATTTTACACCTAAGTAAAAAAAAAATAAACTTCTAAAAGAAAAAATAACATGACAATTTAAAAAATTGCCATGTTATTTTAATTAATCTAATATATTTTCTTTAAATTCTTTATAAATTGCATCTACAGTAAAACCATAAGTTTCATGAATATGCTTAATTGGCATACTACTACCAAACTTATCAATACCGCGAACATAAGATGCGTATTTATACCAAGGCATACTGCTGCCCATTTCAACAGCCATTCGCTTAGTAATTGAACTTGGTAAAATACTTTCTTTATATTCTTTAGTTTGACTTTCAAATAAATCCATAGAAGGCATAGAAACAACTCTTACATAAACATTTTCCATTTCTAACTTCTTAGCAACTTCAACACATAATGTAAGTTCACTACCACAAGTTACAAAAATAGCTGTTGGTTTTTCTTTAGGTTCAAATGCAATATATGCCCCCTTACTTACACCTTCATAATTAGTACAATCTAAAACAGGTAAATTTTGTCTAGATGATACAATAACAGTTGGATCTTTTTTATTATTAACAGATAATAATAATGCTGCACTCATCTCATTAGCATCCGCAGGTCTAAATACTTTAACATCTGGAATAGATCTAAACATAGTTAATTGCTCAACTGGTTGATGAGTAGGCCCATCTTCACCGACACAAACCGTATCATGTGAGAATAAGAATAAAGATGGGATTCTCATAATAGCAGCTAATCTAACAGCTGGTTTTAAATAATCACTAAATACAAAGAATCCTGCACAGAAACCTTGTAAACCACCATGCACTGTAATACCATTAATAATCGCTGCCATGGCATGTTCACGAACACCGAATTTAATATTTCTTCCTAAATGATTTGAAGGACCAAAAATACCATCAGCACCTTTTACCATTGTTGATGAAGAAAGATCGGCAGCACCACCAATAAGTTTAGGAAGTTTAAGAGATAACCAATCTAATACTTTACCCATAACTACACGAGTAGATACTGATTGACCAACCTCATATTTAGGCATATCACTTAAATCATTAAGTTCCATATCTTCATACATATAATGAGTAAGTAATTCATAATCAACAGGATACTTATTAGCATATGAAGCTAATAAATTATTCCATGTAGAACTTGCTTTTACACCACGTTCAACAATGCTTGATTGATAATATTCTTTTACTTCAGGTAAAACAGTAAATGGTTCTACATCGTATTCTAATTTTTTTCTTAATTGACTAACTTCATCATCAGTTAAAGGTTTTCCATGAACAGCAGATTCGCCAGCAGTAGGTGCGCCATAACCAATAATAGTCTTAATTTCAATTAATGTAGGTTTATTTTGGGCCTTAGCTTGATTAATAGCACTATCAATATCTTCACATACAGTGCCATCTTCAACCTTAATATAATTCCAATTTAATGAAGCCATCTTTAATTCCATGTTTTCAGACATAGCTAAAGACACATCACCATCTAATTGAATATCATTTGAATCATATAAAACAATAAGTTTTCCTAATCCTAAATGGCCAGCTAATGACATTGCTTCAGTAGCAATACCTTCTTGTAAATCACCATCACCACATAAAACGTAAGTATAATGATTAATTATATCAAAATTAGGTTTATTAAATTTTGCGGCTAAATGAGCTTCTGAAATAGCTGCACCAACACTCATAGCAATACCTTGACCTAAAGGTCCAGTTGAAACTTCAACACCAGGAGTATATTCGTATTCTGGATGTCCTGGAGTAATACTTCCTTTTTGACGGAATGTCTTCAAATCATCCATCTTTAAATAACCAGCAAAATGTAACATAATATATAATAATGCAGAACCATGACCAGCAGATAAAATAAATCTATCTCTATTCATCCATTTTGGCTCATTTGCATCAATATTAATATGTTTTGAAAAAAGTGTATGAGCTATAGGAGCAGCACCTAGAACAATACCAGGATGTCCACTTTTAGCTTTAGTAATCATATCAGCACCAAGAACTCTTAGTGTATTAATACATTTAGTTTCTAACATCTTATCCATCTTATTCACCCTACAAATTATTCGCTTATTTCTTCTTCTTTTGTTTCTTCTAATTTTTCTTCATCTTCTTCATCAGGATATAAAGCATTAAAATATTCATCAACATAATCTTTTTTTAAGTCTAACAATTTTTCAAATCTTTTTTCACCGACATGCTTTTTAATCAAATCTACACTTTTAACATTTTGGTCGTGAATTTTCTTCTTAGACATATTATTAATTACCATCATACCTATGAAAGCAGCAGCAATAATACCAAGACTTAAATACGTACCAACTTCACCAGGAATAAAAGAAACACCAATACATGCTATAAATGCTAAAATTGTTAATGGTACAATCAAACGTGAAGTGGATTTTTTAGTTATCTTTTCACATTCATCCCAGAAATCTAAACTTATCTTATTTACTGGTTGACTATATAATTCTTTAACTGCATTATAGTATCCTTCTTCAATATACAAACGATAATTTACACCATCTTCTGAAGACCAAACATCAAACTTTCCCTTATTTGTAAACTCGTCCATTAGGACATCAAATTCATTTAAATAATATAACTCAACAGTTCTACCATCAAACTCTTCCACTTCAAAAGGAGTAGATTCTGAAGCTACATTATATGCTTTTGGATTCATTCTCATAATAATAAATTACCTTTCTTTATAATATTATAAATATTATATCATAACTAAAATGGAAAACCAATAAAAAAGAAAGAAAAAAGCTGTAAAGATACAGCTTATAAAAAACTTTCAATTAAATTGTAAATAACATTATGTTCATAAATAAATTTAGAAATCCTAAACTCATCAGGATTATCAAGCATCATATCAACAACTAAAAATTCCTTAATGGTACTAAACCATGAAGCATCCATCATAAAATGTAAAACAGTAAACAAAACATAAATTATAGCAATATAAACACTAGCATAAAAAGCTACACCTAAAATTCCATCAACAAACTTAATAAAAGCATTTCCTCTTAAAATCTTAGATATAAGTTTTAAAATTAAAGCAACAACAAATACACCAACAAATAAAATAATAAAACAAATAACATTCATACAGATTTTTGTAACATATTCAGATATTTGGACTGCTAAATCAATTGCTTCCATTTTTTCTCCTATACCTTTTGCGACAAACTCAGCGATAAACTTAGGAATATCCAAAGAAACTAAAACATCAACAATACTAGCATCAGGATTTGCTAGAATATCAGACTTAGATACATTACCATAAATAGCATCATAAATACTTGGATAAATAATATCCATATTTTTAAAAATAGTTGCTAATTGAGTACAAAAACTAAAAGCAACAGCAACAGCAACAATAAAACTTACCATTCCCAAAGCTTTATTTAAAAAACCTTTTTTATATCCAACGACAGATATAATTATTAATAAAACAATAATAACTATATCAACAACACCACAAATAATCAAATCCATTTAACATACCTCCTAAACTAATTATACAATATATTTAATAAAAAAGTAACATATTTTTCTTTTAATAAATAAATTTTAGATATATAATATTTCATAGGTGATTATAATGTTAATAAAACAATTTCAAGAAATATTAAAACAAAAAAATATAGATGCATACATAGTTCCAACATCAGACTACCACAATAGTGAATACATCAGTGACTACTTTAAAACAAGAGCCTACTTGTCAAACTTCACAGGTTCAGCAGGAACTCTATTAGTAACTAAAAAAGATGCTTATTTATGGGCAGATGGTAGATATCATATTCAAGCTGCAAAAGAAATTCCAAACTCTATCACATTAATGAAACAAGGATTACCTGAAGTACCAAACTTAATAGATTTCTTAAAAAGTAAAGAAGCTGCTTTACTTACAATAGGTTTTGATGGGAAAGTAGTATCAGCAAATCTAGGAAATAAACTAAAAGAAGCACTTCCGGGAATAAAATTTAAAACTGATGAAGATATAATTTCAAACATATGGCCAGATAGACCAAAACTTCCATTTTCACTACTTTACAAATTAGATGCTTTCTTCACAGGGAAAACATTTGAAGCAAAACTTACAGAAATAGTAAGTAAAATGAAAGAACAAGAATGTAACGTTCATATAATATCTTCTCTAGAAGATCAAGCCTGGCTATATAACATGAGAGCTAATGATATAGAACACACACCAGTTTTCTTATCCTATACTATAGTTTTAGATAATCAATGTTATTTATTCATTGATCAAAGAAAAATTGATAAAACAATAGAAAAATATTTAAAAGATAATAATGTTATTATAAATAATTATGAAGATTTCTATTCATTTATTAAACTAATAAAAAATCAAAGAATATTAGTTGATTTTAACAAAATCAATTACACAACATATTTATTAATCAAAGATAACAATAAACTCAAAAACTCACAAGATCCATCATTACTATTAAAATCAATTAAGAACGAAACGGAAATCAGTAACATAAAACAAGCTCATATTAAAGATGGAGTGGCAGTTGTAAAATTCCTTCATTATGTCAAAACTAAAATAAAACAAATTAATTTATCTGAAATCTCAGTAACAAAAGTTTTAGAAAACTTCCGTAAACAACAACCAGGTTTTATCGATATATCATTTAATACAATTTGTGCCTACAATGAACATGCTGCAATGATGCACTATAGTGCAAATGAACAAACAAATAAAACATTAAAACCAGAAGGTTTTCTACTAGTAGATTCTGGAGGTCACTATCTAGAAGGCTCAACTGATATAACTCGTACAATATGTTTAGGTAAACCAACTAACGAAATGAAACTACATTATACGACAGTCTTAAAATCAGTAATAGCATTATCTGAAGCTGTCTTTTTAAAAGGTGTAAGAGGTTTAAACCTTGACATTCTTGCAAGAGGACCGATCTGGAAACTATTAATTGACTATAAATGTGGTACAGGGCATGGCATAGGATACTTACTTTCTGTTCACGAGGCACCAAATGGATTTAGATGGCAAGTAGTTCCTGAACGTAATGATTCATGTATTCTTCAAGAAGGAATGATTACTACTAATGAACCAGGAATATATTTAGAAAATAAATACGGTATTAGAATTGAAAATGAATTATTATGTATACCAAAAGGCAAATCTGAATTTGGTGAATTTTTAGGATTTGAAACAATCACATATGCACCATTAGATTTAGAAGTTATTGATACAAAACTATTAACTTATGAAGAAAGAGTATGGATTGATAGTTATCACAAAAAAGTATACGATACACTTTCTCCTTACTTATCAGAAACAGAAAGATTCTGGCTAAAAGAAAACACAAAACCACTAAAATAGAACAAATCCCAAGCTAAAAAGCTTGGGATTTTCTAATTAATACTTTCTAATTTTTCCATCTAAACCATGTAAAACAACATAGCTACCATCATCTTTGTTTTTACAAAGATTTTTAGCATATTCTAATGCTTCTAATTGAGTAGGGAATAGTTTAATTACCTTTGAAGATCCTTGAATAAAAACTTTCCATTCTCTACCATCATTTTCTCTTTTTGTAACATGATAAATTGTTTTTTGTTTAACTTCTGCCATAATAATACCATCCTATCGTTATATTCTATAATTTATTATACAACAATATTCGACAAAATAAAATAAAAAATTTTTTTTGTTGAAAAAACTTTCATATTTAAATAAAAAACGCCTTAACCACATTACCTACTAGCTTAAGGCTGCTACCTTCCGATCCTGACCTGGTTCACCGTAGATAATTGATTAAGGACTTTATAATAATAGCACAAAGTAATTATAAATTCAAGAGAATTATTCTTTTCTATTTCTTAATTCTTTAAAAAACGAACTAATCAATAGTGAACACTCCTCTTCTAATATTCCACCAACAACATTTACTTTATGATTAAACTCTACATCAAATAAATTAATTGCACTTTCATGACATCCATATCGTTTATTTTTAGCACCATAATAAACATTTTTTATTCTAGCTTGAATTATTGCACCAGTACACATAACACAAGGTTCTAAAGTAATATAAATATCACAATCTTCTAATCTCCAACTACCTAACTTTTTACAAGCTTTCTCAATAACTAGCGTTTCAGCATGAGCTAATACACTTTGTTTACTTTCTCTTAGATTATATGCTTTAGCAATAACTTCGTCATTATAAACTATAACCGCACCAATAGGAGTTTCGCCCCTCTTATAAGCTTTCTTAGCTTCTTTTAAAGCTAATCTCATATACTTTTCATTCATAATTATTTAATCACTGTATGACAAACTCTACATCTTGGTTCATAACTTTCTTTTTCACCAACCAAAATAATAGGATCATAAAAAGAAGCAGGGTGACCATTAATAATACGTTGAGTTCTTGTAGCATCATTACCACAACAAGCACAAATGGCAGTTAACTTTGTCACTTCTTCTGCCATAGCAAGTAAATTAGCCATATTCTTAAAAGGTATACCTCTAAAATCCGAATCCAAACCTGCACAAATAACTCTATATCCTTTATCGGCTAATTCTTGAGCAAACATTACAACATCTTCTTCAAAGAATTGAACCTCATCGATAACAACAGCTTCAAGTTCTCTACTGATATATTTTCTCATATCATCAACACATGACACATTATAAGCATTAACCTTTCTCTTATTATGAGAAACAACCTCATTTTCAGAATATCTATTGTCAATAGAAGGTTTAAAAATAACATATTCTTTTTTAGCAAAATCCATTCTTCTTACTCTTCTAATTAATTCTTCTGTCTTACCTGCAAACATAGGTCCACAAATAACTTCAATCCAACCCATTTTTTCCATAAATAAATACCTCTCTAAAACAATTATACCAAAAATCACAAAGAAAAAAAGCCCTAATTTTAGGGCTGTTCTGATTAGTTTGTCTTTACGCCATAACGCTTATTGAATTTTTCTACTCTACCATCAGCTTGAGTAAATGCTTGCTTTCCTGTATAGAAAGGATGGCAGTTAGCACAAGTATCAACACGAATTTCCTTTAATACTGAGCCTGATTCAAATACGTTTCCACATGTAGTACAAGTAACCTTAACTGTGTTATATTTTGGATGGATACCGTTTTTCATGTTTCTTACACTCCTTCCGCCATGACTTTAAGTCATAGTAAGTTTCCTAAGGTATTCTATCATACTTGCAAACAAAATGCAAGTACTTTTTAAATTTTATAAATAACCATTAAGTACTAATAATATTAAAACCATTGTCAAAATAACAAATAAAGCTAAAATAATAAAACCAATATTAATTTTCGATTTGGTTTCAGATTTTTCTAATAAATTCGTTGTTCTAAAAACAGTAACAATAGGTTTATACAAAATAAATGCAATCGCAGCATTGATAACATTTTTAATTAAATTAAACGGCAAAATCCCTGGAATCATCAATTCCACTACCGCTTCTCTAGGCAAATCATAATATCCAGGTGTAACAATATAATTCCAAACCAACATAATTAAGGTAGAAATAACTACACCACTAGCTAAACCAATAACGGCTCCTGATTTACTTTTCATTTTCTTATAAATGATTGCAGCAGGACAAACAAAAGCACAAGTAGAAATAATATTCATAATAATATCAATGTAGTTACCGCCATGATATAAAATTTCCAACACTGATGTCACAAAACTCATCAAAATTGAAGGAATGGGTCCATAAATAAATCCAGCAATAACTATAATAATATCTTTTGGATCATACTTCATAAAAGGTACAGATGCCACTAGTGGAAAATTAAAAATAATATTAGAAACAATTGCCATTCCACACAAAATAGCTATTGTTACCATTTTTTTTACACTCATTAAATCAACTCCTAAAAAAAATACCTAAAATAAACATTTTAGGTAAAATCAAAAAAACAACTTAATTCATCCAGACTATACTGTTGCTACTGGAATTTCACCAGTTCGGCCATAATGGTTCTCGGAGTATACCGCCAGTAGGGAATTACACCCTGCCCTAAAAGTTTATTAACATTATTATAACACTATCTAATTACTCTTGCAAGCATCTACAAAAGATCTAAATATATCAACACTAGGATTATCAGCCTTATTAAGCATTTCTGGATGCCATTGAACACCTAGTCCAAATTTATAATCTTTAATCACGAAAGCTTCAACTAACCCATCATCACTAAATCCAACCGCTTCTAATTCTTTCGATAATACTTTAATTCCTTGATGATGACAACTATTAACCATCAATGAATCTACATTAGTAATATCCCTTAAATATCCAGAAACTTTAACACTATGACTAGCATTGCTATAAGGCTTTTCTTGGCGATGATTCACATTAGATTCAAACTGCGACGGAATATCTTGATATAAACTACCACCTAAAAATGCATTTATCAATTGAAAGCCACGACAAATCCCTAATAATGGCTTATTTTTTTTCATAGCCTCAATAATAACAGCAACTTCTAATTCATCTCTAATATCAAGATTTTCACCACAAACATCCATTTTTTCTTCTTTATAAATAAGTGGATTAACATCAGGCCCACCTGTAATAATAAAACCATCTAATTTATCTATAATTCTAGAAACATCCTTTAAATTATTAGTAAATGGCAATATAACAGGAATACCACCAGCATATTTAACCATATCAATATATGCAGGCATCATCCAATAACTATCCATATCTTTATCATATAATGGTGTAATACCAATAATTGGTTTCATAAAATAATCACTCCTCTTTTCGATAAAGTATTATAACATATCAAAAATAAAAAGAAAAGAGCTACCATGATTCTGTTTGATTAAAACGGATAGTATCCCATAGTAGCATCTTTCATTTTTATAAATTGAAGTAATAATACCTCAACAAGTTTATTTTTTTTTATTAATTTTTTTAAACAAATCTTTGGGCATATCCACATCTTTTACATAAATCTTCTGTAGCTTTACCACATTTAAAGCCCTTAACAATATCTAATGATTTAGAGGAGTTTAATATATTTTCAATATTTTCTTTAAAAACATTTCCTAAATTAATAATAGCCTCACTATCAAGACAACATGGTACAACAGTCCCATCAACCAAAATACCAAATTGATCTTTTAGACCATAACAATAAAACCTATCCCCTTGAATATCAGCATTAGAATCTGGCCATGAAAAACGTTGTCCCAATTCAATAAACATTTTATCTTTTATCTTAATACCTTGCTTATTTTCTTTCCATTCACCAGTAATATATTGTTTTAAAGTATTTATAGCGATTTCGTTTTTACCATTATCATATCCTTGATTCCAAAGACGAAATACTACAATTATTCCTATACTATTAGCTTTATTTGCTATATTAGCGAGATTACTTATATATCTAATAAAATCTTCATCACTACCATTTTCAAAACTATGTAAAGAAATATTTATTTTATGCAATCTATTATTTAAAATTTCTTCTTGTCTATCAACTAGTAAAGTGCCATTAGTAGTAATAATAGATTTATAACCATGCTCACTTGCCAATTTGATAAATTCATTAAGTTTAGGATGAATAAGTGGTTCTCCCATTAAATGATAATAAATATAATCAGTATATCCTTTTAATTTTTCAATAATAAACTTAAACTCTTCATCAGTCATAAATCTAGGCATACGTTTATGACCATGACAAAATGAACAATTCATATTACATATATTAGTAATTTCTATATAAACTTTCTTATACATACATTAACTAATAATTATTCCCATTCAATAGTTGCTGAAGGTTTTGGTGATAAATCATATAACACACGACAAACGCCATCAACTTCAGTTAAAATTCTATTAGTAATAGTTTTTAAAACATTCCAATCAATTTCAGGTACAGTACAAACCATTGCATCAATTGTATTAACAGCACGAATAATAACTGGCCAATCAAATGCACGTTTACCATTTTTTACACCAGTAGATCTAAAATCAGGAACAACTGTAAAGAATTGCCATACTTTATCAGTTAATCCAGCCTTATCAAATTCTTCTCTTAATATAGCATCAGATTCTCTTAAAGCATGTAATCTATCCCTAGTAATAGCTCCTAAACATCTAACACCTAAACCAGGACCTGGGAAAGGTTGACGATCTACCATCTCAGCTGGTAAACCTAAAGCTCTACCTACAACTCTTACTTCATCTTTATATAATAATCTAACAGGTTCAACAAGTTCAAATTGCATATCTTCAGGTAAACCACCAACATTGTGGTGAGCTTTAACCCCATCACTTTCAATAATATCTGGATAAATTGTACCTTGAGCTAAGAAAGAAATACCAGAAAGCTTAGATGCTTCCTCATCAAACACCTTAACAAATTCATTACCAATAATCTTTCTTTTCTTTTCAGGGTCAGTTACACCAGCAAGTAAGTCTAAAAATCTATCAGTAGCATCAATATAAATAAGATTTGCATCTAATCCATTTTGAAAAACTTCAATTACTTGTTCACTTTCACCCTTACGCATTAACCCATGATTAACATGCACACAAACTAATTGCTTACCAATAGCTTTAATTAATAATGCTGCAACAACACTACTATCAACACCACCTGATAATGCAAGTAAAACTTTCTTATCACCAACTTGTTCTTTAACTAATGCAACTTGTTCCTCAATAAAAGCATTAGCTAATTCCATAGTTGTAATTCTTTTCATATTTTCTGGTCTTTTATTTGGTAAATACATAAATTATACCTCTCTTATAATATTATTTTTCTACATGCTTAATAAAACATTCTATAGTGTTCTCCATTAAACAACTAATAGTCATAGGACCAACACCACCTGGAACTTTAGTAATGTATGATGCAACCGATTCAACATTTGTAAAATCTACATCTCCACATAATTTGCCAGTGTTTTCATCTCTATTAACACCAACATCAATAACAAATGCTCCTTCTTTAACCATATCTTTTGTAACAAATTTGGCTTTACCAACAGCAGCAACTAATATATCAGCTTCCTTAGTAACACTTGCTAAATTCTTAGTTTTACTGTGAGCAATAGTTACTGTAGCATTTCTATCAAGTAAAAGCTTAGCAACAGGTAATCCAACAATGTTACTTCTACCAATAACACAAGCTTTTTTACCAGCAATTTCATACCCTACACTATCAAGCATCTTTATTATCCCCTTAGGAGTACATGGTATAATACCTGGTTGTTTTAAATATAATGAAGCAACATTTAAAGGATGAAAACCATCAACATCTTTATCAATTCTAATTGTATTAATTATTAAATCCGAATTTATATGTTTAGGTAATGGCAACTGAACTAAAATTCCATCAACACTATCATCATTATTTAATTTTTCTACTAACAATCTTAATTCTTCTTCAGAAATATCAGCTTCTTTTTTAATAGTTGTATTAGTAATCCCAATTTCTAAACACGACTTTTCTTTACCTTTAACATAAGAAACAGAACCAGGATCATCACCAACTAAAATAACAGCTAAATGAGGAGCTCTTCCATATTTTTCTATTAAATGAGGAATGCTTTCCTTCATAGCCAATTTATTACATGCAGCTAAATCTTTTCCACTGATAATAACTGCCATATTAATCACCCTTTTTTATTTTTCTAAAATTTCAAAAAGTTTTTTAGCTGCTCCAGCAGGACCATCATGTTCCATACCATTTACAGCTAATTTAGTATAAAGTTCACCAACCAAAATACCTTCTTCAAAAAGCTTACTAAAATACTTATCTAATAATACTCTAGTCTTTTCTTCTTTTTGAACTGGACCAAATGGATTAGCAAAGAACGATTCAACTAAACCAATTTCTTGAGTTGTCCCCTTAGCACATCTAGCTCCACGAATAAAAGTTTTTAAAGCTTCATCTTTATTATTGAAGAATTTTAATTGGTCAAAAGTATCCTCATAGTTATTGGCATATAATACCATATCAACCTTATATCCCTTCATTATTTCTTTATATGTAGCAACAGGAACAACAAGTCTTGAATTAATTTTATCTGGATTCATAAAAATGGCTCTATCCATTTCTTTATAAGCATATCCTGATGCCATATCATCTAATCTAACAAAAGCACCAATTTCTGTACCATAAGCAACAACACTATCATCAACAATCTTAAATGTACCCATATCATCAAAAATAGTTAATTGACTTGAAATATTATTACCTGCGTAATTACTTAAAGCTTCTAAAGACTCACTCTTACCAGCTCCAGAATCACCAATAATAACCACATTTTTAGTAACACCATTTTTCATTGTAATATGAACACAAGCACCATGAAGTGGTAAATTACCACTTTCGATCATTTTAACATTATATAAAGTTAATAACATTTTCTTCATATAACCAAAATAATCAATACTAGAATTATGTGGAGCAACTCCAACATAAATATCTTCTTCTACATCATGATAAAATACTGATTCACCTTCAATATTAGCACCAAAAACATATAATAAATCAGGCTTAACACCATGACATTTATTTAGAGGTACAAAATCAAATAGGTTACATAAAGTAATACCATGAGCTAAATAATCTCTATGAAAATATACATAAGCTAAAGAACTACCAACATGTGCAGCATAACAATAATATTCTTCTGCCTTATAGTTTTTAGCTACTTCATAAATAGGATTAACATCACTTTCAGGATAAGTTCCTGTACGTTTATTTTTCTTAGAATATGTAATAAAAGGAGGACGAATTGTAATCATTTCAATAAATTCAGAAGAACCTAAAAATGCATATTTACTAGTTTTTTCCATCCATTTATGCTTAGAAATCAACAAACCAGCATTAACACCCGCAGGCAATTGTCTATATATTGCAAAGTTTTCACCAAACACTTTTTGAGAAATAGTACGATATGTACTTAATACAACATTATTGAATGAATCCATTGCGTTAGTAAAAGAAGTTGATTCTAAACCACCCATTCTACTTTTAGCATAAACAACACCGTAACGTTCTAATCTACGCCAATAATCATAAAAATTTTCAATAAGTTCATATAAAACATCAGTATGATCTAAAATTAATTTATAAAATGGACTAATTTTCTTAATTTCAGAAATTTCAAATTCAAATAACAATTTGAATAAATTAATATAATCCTTCTTAGGATTTTCACAAATATTAACAATTTTTAAGACATCTTGTTTTTCCACTTTATAAATATGGTCAATAAACTTAGCCCATACATCCTTAAAACAACTTGAGTTTAATACTTCAACCTCGTTTTTACAAAACTTCTCAGAAAAATTTAAAACCACTTGGTTTGTTCCTGACACATATTCCATAATCAATCCCTCTAACTTTCTTAGAATAATCCTACAGTCTTTCCATCAACTATATCCATCTTATTTGCTGCAGGTTCTTTAGGTAAACCTGGCATAGTCATAATATCTCCACTTAAAGCAACAATAAAACCAGCACCAATTGATGGTTTTAAATCCCTAATTGTAACAGTAAATCCAACTGGTCTTCCTAATAATTTAGGATTATCAGAGAATGAGTACTGAGTTTTAGCAATACAAATAGGCATCTTATCCCAACCATTTCTCTTTAATGCAGCCATAGAGTTTTTAGCAGCAGTAGAGAATTCTACACCATCAGCACCATAGATTTCCTTACAAATCGTAGTAATCTTTTGTTTAATAGTTAAATTTTCATCATATAATGGCTTAAAAGTATTAGCACCATCATGTAATTCAATTTCATTAATTACCTTATTAGCAAGTTCAATACCACCTAAACCACCTTTACCAAACACTTCTGATAAAGCAATAGGATGATTATTTGTTTCTGCCCAAGCCTTTAATGCAGCAATTTCAGCTTCAGTATCACTACCAAATCTATTAATTGCAACAACATAAGGTAAATTATATTTACCAATATTTTCAATATGTTTTTGTAAATTAGCAATACCAGCTAATAATGCATCAACATTTTCACAAGCTAAATCAGCTTTTTCAACACCACCATGCATTTTTAACGCTCTAATAGTAGCAACAATAACAACACATGAAGGATGTAAATCAGCCTTTCTACATTTAATATCTAAGAACTTTTCAGCACCTAAATCAGCACCAAAACCAGCCTCAGTAACAACATAATCTGCCATCTTTAAAGCTGTTTTAGTCGCAATAACAGAGTTACAACCATGAGCAATATTTGCAAATGGTCCACCATGAATTAAAGCAGGTGTATGTTCTAATGTTTGAACTAAATTAGGCATTAATGCATCTTTCATAATAACAGCAATAGCACCAGTAGCCTTTAAATCATCAACAGTAACAGGTTTTTTATTATATGTATATGCAACTACCATTCTACCAATACGAGCTTTAAAATCTTCTAATGAAGTTGATAAACATAATACAGCCATAACTTCAGATGCAACAGTAATATCAAAATGATCTTCTCTTGGAACACCATTAGCTGAACCACCTAAACCTAAAACCACATTTCTTAAAGCTCTATCATTCATATCTAAACAGCGATGCCAAATAATACGAGTTGGATCAATTCCTAACTCATTTCCTTGTTGAATATGATTATCTAACATAGCAGCAATAGCATTATTTGCTGTTGTAATGGCATGTAAATCACCTGTAAAATGTAAATTAATATCTTCCATAGGAATTACTTGAGCATATCCTCCACCAGCAGCTCCACCTTTAACACCTAAAACAGGTCCAAAACTTGGTTCTCTTAAAGCAACAACTGTTTGTTTACCAACTTTATTTAAAGCATCGGCCAAACCAATTGTTGTAGTTGATTTACCTTCTCCAGCAGGAGTAGGATTAATTGCAGTAACTAAAATTAACTTACCATCTTTTTTATCACTTTTCAAAGCGTCTAAATGAATTTTAGCTTTATATTTACCATAAAGTTCAATATCATCCTCAGTTAAATTAACTTTTTTTGCAATTTCTTTAATATTTAATATTTCCGCTTGTTGAGCAATCTCTAAATCACTTAACATGTTTATACCACCTTTTTAAATTCCAAATAATAAATCCATATATGTAGGAATAGGCCAATATTTACTTTCTACTTTAGTTTCGGCCAAATCTACTACTCTTCTTAATTCATCCATTGCCTTAACAACTTTGTCTCTCCAAACTTTAGCTGTTAACAAACAATCAGTATGACTTTTTTGAGCCTTAAAAATCATATTATCTAACGTACTAATCTTCTTTTTCATTGAAGAAAGTAAGTTAGTTAATTCTTCTACTTCTTCTAATATAAATTGATTACTAATACCGTTATTCTTCAAACTTAAACAAGTATCACTTATATTTTTTAAATAAGAACATACTGCAGGATAAATTTCATTTTTTACCATTTTTAATGCAGTTAATGCTTCAACTTGAATAGTTTTACTATAACTTTCTAATAATATTTCATAACGAGAATCAATCTCAACTTTAGAGTATACACCTAGTTCGACTAAAATACTAGTCATTTTATCATCTTTTAAACATTCAATTGCTTCAACAGTGTTTTTTCTATTCGGTAAGCCTCTTCTTAATGCCTCTTCTTCCCAAGCTAAAGAATATCCATCTCCACCAAAAATAATACGTTTATGTTCACTTAAATATTTTTTGATAACATTAATAGGTAACTCTCCTGATTCAATTTCTCTTGCCATATTCTTCATTTCATAAGCTAAAATTGAATTTAACATCGTGTTAGTAGAAGCAATAGATTGTGAAGAACCAACACCTCTAAACTCAAACTTATTACCAGTAAAAGCAAAAGGAGATGTTCTATTTCTATCAGTATTATCCATCGAAAAATCAGGAATAACAGAAACCCCTGTTTGGAATCTGTTATTAGAATTATCCTCTAACATTTCATCGTTAATAACAGCATCAATCAAACTATCAATTTCTGCTCCTAAAAACATAGATACAATTGCAGGAGGTGCTTCATTACCGCCTAATCTATGATCGTTCCCTGCACAAGCAATACTTAATCTCAACAAATCAGAATACTCATCAACACCTTTAATAACACACGCAAGTGCTGCTAAAAAAGGTATATTATTTATTGGATCTTTTCCTGGATTAAATAAATTAACGCCAGTATCAGTCATAACAGACCAATTATTATGTTTACCACTACCATTTACACCAGCAAAAGGTTTTTCATGTAATAAACATCTAAGACCATGTTTTTTAGCAATATCTTTCATTAATTGCATAAGTAAATGATTATTATCTGTTGTAATATTAACACTTCTATATACACAAGCAATTTCATGTTGAGCAGGAGCTGCTTCATTATGTTTAGTTTTAGAAGGAATTCCAAATTTCCAAAGCTCGTGATCTAATTCTTTCATAAAACTAGCAACACGCTCATTAATACTACCAAAATAATGGTCATCTAATTCTTGCCCCTTAGGAGCACTAGCTCCAAATAAAGTTCTACCAGTAAGTTTTAAATCCATTCTCTTTTCATAAAATTCTTCATCAACTAAGAAATATTCTTGTTCACTACCTACATAAGCAGTAACCTTATTAACATCTTTTAGACCTAACAAGGGTAATAATTTTAATGCTTCTTTATTTAATGCATCACAAGACTTTAATAAAGGAGTTTTATTATCTAAAGCCTCACCAGTATAAGAACAGAAAAGAGTAGGAATATATAAAGACCCATCTTTAACAAACGCCTTAGACGTAGTGTCCCATGCAGTATAACCTCTAGCTTCAAAAGTAGCACGTAATCCCCCTGAAGGAAAAGATGAAGCATCAGGTTCTCCTTTTCTTAAAGTCTTACCACTAAACTCTAAAACAGCTCTATCTCCATCTGGTTCAAGAAATGCATCATGCTTTTCAGCAGTAGTTCCATTAAGTGGAGAAAACCAATGCGTAAAATGTGTAGCTCCTTTTTCAAGTGCCCATATTTTCATAGCATTAGCAATAACAGTTGCATTTTCTTTTGATAATGGTTCTCCCTTTTCTAAAGATTCATGAAATGCTTTATATGTAGATTTAGGAAGTCTTTCTCTCATCACATCGTCATTAAAAGTATAACTTCCATACTCTTCTAATAGGTTTTCGATACCCATAAAAACCCTCCCATACTATATTATGATGTTGTTTTATCCTTTAAAACTACGTCGTGAGCTCCACCTTCAACAATACTAGTTGCAGAAACTAACGTTAACTTAGCTTTTTGTTGTAATTCTGGGATAGATAAAGCTCCACAGTTACACATTGTAGATTTAACTTTAGCTAAAGAAATAGCTACATTATCTTTTAATGCACCAGCATAAGGAACATAAGAATCAACACCTTCTTCGAATGAAAGCTTCTTATCTCCACCTAAATCATAACGTTGCCAGTTTCTAGCACGAGCACTACCTTCACCCCAATATTCTTTCATATATTGGCCATTAATCTTAACTTTATTAGTAGGAGACTCATCAAAACGAGAAAAATATCTACCTAACATAACAAAATCAGCACCCATAGCTAGCGCAAGTGTAATATGGTAATCATGAACAATACCACCATCAGAACAAATAGGAATATAAATACCTGTTTCTTTATAATATTCATCTCTAGCCTTAGCAACTTCAATAGTTGCAGTAGCTTGACCACGACCAATCCCCTTAGTTTCACGAGTGATACAAATTGAACCGCCACCGATACCAATTTTAATAAAATCAGCACCACAATCAGCTAAGAATCTAAATCCTTCCTCATCAACAACATTACCAGCACCAACTTTTACTTTGTCACCATAATGTGCTCTAATCCATTCAATTGTAAGTTTTTGCCATTCGCTAAAACCTTCACTTGAGTCAATACATAATACATCGGCACCTGCCTCAATTAATGCTGGTACACGTTCAGCATAATCTCTAGTATTAATACCAGCGCCTACAATATATCTTTTATCTTTATCTAATAATTCATTTGGATTAGACTTTTTTGATTCATAATCTTTTCTAAAAACAAAAGAATCTAAACGGCCTTCTTTATCAATAATAGGTAAAGAATTTAATTTATTATCCCAAATAATATCATTAGCTTCCTTTAACGTTGTACCAACACAAGCTGTAACTAGTTTTTCTAATGGTGTCATAAAATCAGTAACTAAAGTATCTAAAGACATACGAGAAACACGATAATCTCTACTTGTAACAATACCTAATAATTTACCATTAGAAGTTCCATCTTCTGTAACTGCCATAGTAGAGTGATTTGTTTTTTCCTTTAAAGCAATAACATCAGCAAGTGTAGCATTAGGAGCTAAATTAGAGTCTGAATTAACAAAACCCGCTTTATAGCTTTTAACTCTTCTAACCATTTCTGCTTGATCCTTAACAGATTGAGAACCATAAATGAATGAAACTCCACCTTCTTTAGCTAACGCAATAGCTAATGTATCATTAGATACAGATTGCATAATTGCAGAAACCATAGGTATATTTAAAGAAATACTTGCCTCTTCTCCTTTTTTAAATTTCACCAATGGTGTTTTCAAACTAACATTTTGAGGTTGACACTCGCTACTAGAGTATCCTGGGACTAACAAATATTCACTAAAAGTATGTGATGGTTCTTTATAATAAAATGCCATTTTAAATTCCTCCTATTTATTCTTTTCCATTGAAGCAATATGTACATAATTTACAAGGTTCTAATCCTATTGCTTCTATCAAATCATCTAAACGATGATATTTTAAAGAATTAAAACCCATTCTCTTTCCAATTTCTTCAATCATCTTTTCATACTTAGGATGATCTGGATTAGCATAATCAGCTAAAACTTCCATTGGAACATTACAATCATTTTCTAAATCAGCAATAACCCTTCTGGCAATTAAATCCATCTCAGATGTTGATCTAGAAAAATTTAAATATTTACAACTAAACATAATAGGCGGGCAAGCAGGTCTAACGTGAACCTCTTTAGCTCCAGCACTATATAAAAATTCAGCAGTTTCTCTTAATTGAGTTCCTCTAACAATAGAGTCATCAATAAGTAATAATTTTTTATTTCTAATTAAATCCTCAACAGGTATAAGTTTCATATGTGCAATTAAATTTCTTTGAGCTTGACTTGAAGGCATAAAACTTCTTGGCCATGTTGGTGTATACTTAATAAACGGTCTAGTATATGGTATACCAGAAGCATTTGCATAACCAATTGCATGAGCAATACCAGAATCAGGAACCCCAGCAACAGCATCAACAGAAATATCATCACGTTTTCTAATAAGTTCTCCACACTTATTTCTCATCACTTCTACATTAACACCTTCATATGTAGCAGTAGGATATCCATAATAAGTCCATAAAAAAGAACACATTTTCATTTGTTTATTAGGTTCTTTTTCCCTTAAAATACTATCACTTGTAATAGAAATAATTTCTCCTGGTCCTAAATCACAAACATATGAATATCCTAAATTCAAAAAGGCAGAAGACTCAAACGTAGCACAATATGAATCTTGTTTTTTACCAATTATAATCGGTGTTCTACCAACTCTATCTCTAGCAACATAAATTTTATCTGGAAAAAGTAACATTATACTCATTGAACCTTCAATTTTTTCTTGAGCATATGTCAACCCCTCAACAATACTTCCTTTTAAATTAATAAGCGCAGCAACCATTTCAGTTGGATTAAGTTTGCCATGACTCATTTCTAAAAATTGAACTCTTCCATTTTCAAAACAATCTTGTCTAAGTTCATCAATATTATTAATTCTTCCAACTGTTGTAATAGCAAATGAACCTAAATGAGAATTAATCAATAAGGGTTGTGCTTCAGTATCGGAAATGCAACCAATACCTGAGTTACCCTTAAAATCATCTACATCTTTTTCAAATTTAGTACGGAAAGGAGAATTTTGAATATTATGGATACTTCTTTGAAATCCATCTTCTCCATGAACAACCATACCACCTCTTTTAGTACCTAAATGTGAATGATAATCAATTCCAAAAAACAAATCCATCACACAATCTTTTTTAGATACAACTCCGAAAAATCCACTCATTTTATCCTCCTATATTATTTAAAGTAACTTACTCCTGCTTCAAATAATAATTGATCCATTTCTCCATATATATTTTTATTACGATTATCACCTTGACGTTCACTATGACCCATCTTACCAATAATCTTTCCATCTAAAGATACAATTCCTTCAATAGCCATCATAGACCCATTAGGATTATAAGGAGAAACCATTGTAGGATTACCTAGTTCATCAACATATTGAGTAAATACTTGACCATTATTGAATAATTCTTCAATAACATCCCTAGGAGCGACAAATCTACCTTCACCATGACTTACTGGAATAGTATGAATATCTCCAACCTTAACATTAGCTAACCAAGGAGATTTTACAGAAGAAATTCTCGTATTAACCATTTGTGAAACATGTCGTCCAATAGTATTAAAAGTAAGAGTAGGATCAGTTTCATTCATCATCTTAATCTTACCATATGGTAATAATCCCAATTTAATCAATGCTTGGAAACCATTACAAATACCAATCATTAAACCTTCTCTATTTTCTAATAAATCTGTAATCGCTTCTTTAAGTTTTGGATTTCTTAATACTGTAGCAATAAACTTACCTGAACCTTCTGGTTCATCACCAGCACTAAATCCACCAGGTAGCATCATAATTTGAGCTTTTCCTATAGCTAAAGCAAGTTCATCAATTGAATTTTTAATATCTTCTTCTGTTTTGTTTCTAATTAGAACTAAACTTACCTTAGCACCGGCTTTTTCAAAAGCACGTTTAGAATCATATTCACAGTTAGTACCAGGGAATACTGGAATAACCACATTAACTTCTTCGTATACTTTAGATGCATGTAAAGCTGGTCTTTCCAAACAATCTTTAACAATAACATCTTTAGTAGGAGCTTCTAAACAAGTTGGATATACACTATTTAACACTCCTTCATATACTTTATAAGCATCATCTAAATCAACACCACAAACACCATATGAAATAGCATTTGAATCTGTAGTGTAACCAATAACTCTTACATTATCTATATCAATTATAGATTCATTTTCAACTTCTAAAATTAAATTACCATAGTTCTTGCGGACAAGTGAGCTAAGAGGTAAATCATTTAATTTAACACCTATACCATTACCAAAAGCCATCTTATAAACAGCTTCCAATACACCACCATCTTTAACTGTGTAAGCACTGTAAACCTTACCAGATTTAATTAACTTAGTAACATAATCATAAGTTTCCTTTAAAACCTTAAAATCATAAATATGATATTCATCTTTAGGAAGTAAAACTTCAACTAAAGTATGTCCACTACTTTTTAATTCAGGAGTTATCACATCTTTTGCATCAGATGCAGTAATAGCAAAAGATATCAAAGTAGGTGGAACATCTAAATCTAAGAAAGAACCACTCATTGAATCTTTACCACCAATAGAAGGTAGCTTCAACTCACTTTGAGCTCTATAAGCTCCAAGTAAAGCAGCAAATGGTTTTCCCCATTTATAATCAATATTTAATAATTTTTCAAAATATTCTTGGAATGAAAATCTCACTTTATGATAATCTCCACCCATCGCAACAATCTTAGCAATACTTTCAACAACTGCATAAATTGAACCATGATAAGGACTCCACTTTGAGATATAAGGATTATATCCATAACTCATTAAAGAACAAGTAGTAGTTTCATATCCTAAAACTGGAATTAATGCAGCCATACCTTCAGCTTCTGTTCTAAATTTCTTACCACCAAAAGGAGAAATAACAGTACCATTACCAATTGAAGAGTCAAATCTTTCAACTAAACCCTTTTGACTACATACAGATAACTTACTTAAAATATCTTTAGAAACCTCTTCAAAATCACCTTTAACCTCAACATCAAAAGGTGTATTATCAAAATCAGGTAATAAAATCTTAGCATTTTGATATCTCTTTGCGCCATTTTTATCTAAGAAATCTCTATTAATATCAACAATTTTTTGACCTAAATAATTCATTACTAAACGGTTATCACCAGTAACAATCGCAACCTTAACAACTTCTAAATTTTCTGCCTTACATGCTTCTTTAATAAAAGCTTCATCTTGTTGTTCAATAACAATAGCCATTCTTTCTTGAGACTCACTAATAGCAAGCTCAGTACCATTTAATCCTTCATATTTCTTTAAAACAGCATCTAAATTAATGTTTAATCCAGGAGCAAGTTCACCAACAGCAACACACACTCCACCTGCACCAAAATCATTACAACGAATAATTTTTTCACTTACTTTTTTATTTCTAAATAATCTTTGAATTTTTCTTTCTTCTACAGGATTACCCTTTTGAACCTCAGCTCCAGCTGAAGTTGTAGTCTTTAACTCATGAGATTTAGATGAACCAGTAGCACCACCAATACCATCACGTCCTGTTCTACCACCAATAAGTAAAACAATATGACCTGGAAGTGGTTCTAATCTTTTCACTTGTTCTTTAGGAGCAGCAGCTACTACAGCCCCTACTTCCATTCTTTTAGCAACATATCCTTCATGATAAATTTCATGAACATAACCAGTAGTTAAACCAATTTGATTACCATAACTAGAAAAACCATGAGCAGCATCAGTACAAATTTTTCTTTGAGGAAGTTTTCCATCTAATGTTTCTTCTAATGATTTTCTAGGATCTCCTGCACCAGTAATACGCATTGATTGATAAACATAAGCACGACCAGAAAGTGGGTCACGAATAGCACCACCTAAACATGTTGCAGCACCACCAAATGGCTCAATTTCAGTAGGATGGTTATGTGTTTCATTTTTAAACATTAATAACCAATCTTCTTCACCTTTATCAGTATTAATTTTTATTTCAATAGAACAAGCATTAATCTCGTCACTAACTTCTAAATCATCTAAATAGCCAGCTTTTCTTAATTCTTTCATTGAAATAGTAGCTAAATCCATTAAAGTAATAGGACGTTTAGTATCAAAACCATAAACTAAATGTCTTGATGCTTTATAATTATCAATATCCTTAGCTAATATTTCCTTAAATTTACCATCTTCAATTTCTAAATCAGTAATAATTGTAGAAAATGTAGTATGACGACAATGGTCTGACCAATAAGTATCTAAAACTTTAATTTCAGTTTCTGTAGGATTTCTATGTTCCTCATTTTTGAAGTAATCTTGAGTGACTTTTAAGTCATCAAAATTCATAGCCATACCATTTTTCTTAATATATTCTTTTAATTCTTCCTCACTAAAATCAACAAATCCATCAATTTCAGGAACTAAATCAATCTTCACTTCTTCCATAGTTAAATCAGTTACTTTATCTAAAGAAGCAAGTCTTTGATCAACAGGATTAATTAAATATTTTTTAACTTTTTCTAAATCATCTAAACTTAAGTCACCATATAAAACTACTAGCTTAGCACATTTAACCTTAACAGTTTTCTTACCAGTTAATAACTGAAAACATTGTTCACAAGCATCAGCTCTTTGATCATATTGACCAGGTAAATATTCAATACCAATAATATGAGCTCCATCAAGTGGATAATCTTCCAAAATAACATTATCAACCATAGGCTCACTTAAAATAATATTGATACCTTCATTTAAAGTTGGCTCATCAACGCCAAAAACATCATAACGATTAACAACAGCTAAATCAGTTAACTTATCTAAATATAATTCTTTCTTTAAATTATGAAGAATTTCTAAAGCTTCAACAGCATATTCTTTTTTCTTTTCAACATATACACGATATACTCTACTCATAAAATACTCCTTAATTTAAACCAATATCTTTACGATAATACTTACCTTCAAAATTAATTCTACTAGCAGCATCATAAACCTTATTTCTAACATCATCAAGTGATGAACCAAGTGCACAAACATTTAACACACGGCCACCATTTGTAACAATATTACCATCTACTTCTTTAGTGCCAGCATGGAAAATAATAATATCTTCTGACACATTTTCTAATCCAGTAATAATCTTCCCCTTTTCGTAAGCTTTAGGATACCCTTCACTTGCTAAAACTAAACAAGCAACATGTTCTTCTTTCCACTTAACACAAACATCCGCTAATGTTTTAGTAGAAACAGCATACATAATATCAAATAAATCACTATCTAAACGAAGTAAGATACTTTGAGTTTCAGGATCTCCAAATCTAACATTAAATTCAAGAACCTTAGCAACACCATTATTTATCATTAAACCAATAAATAATACACCTCTATAATCCATATTATCAACCTTTAAACCTGCCATAAAAGGATCTAGAATAGTAGATTTAATAACATCATCCATATCAGGCATAAAAGGATTAGGAGAAACAGTACCCATGCCTCCAGTATTAGGTCCTAAATTCCCATCATATATTTGCTTATGGTCTTTAGCATATACCATTGGAACTATAGTATCACCATCAACAAAACATAATAAAGAACACTCAAAACCAGCTAAAAATTCTTCAATTACAATCTTATCTCCAGCGTCTTTTAAACTCTTATTAATCATCATATCTTTTAATGTTTCTAAAGCCATATCGTAAGACTCGCAAATAACAACACCCTTACCAGCAGCCAGACCATCAGCTTTAATAACAACAGGATAATTAAAACTATTTAAAGCTTTTATTGCATCTTCATAACTATTCACTTCAATAGATGCAGCAGTTGGAATATGATGTTTTTTCATAAAATTTTTAGAAAAAACTTTACTTCCTTCTAATGTAGCAGCTTCCTTTTTAGGTCCAAAAACCTTATGTCCATTAGCTTCTAACAAATCAGCTAGTCCCATACATAATGGTACCTCAGGTCCAATAACAGTAAAATCAATACCATATTCATTAACAAAATTTAAAATACCCTCTAAGTCTTCAACACTTCCCTTATGACAAGTCCCAATCATTGCAATCCCAGGATTACCAGGAATTGCATGAATCTCACTTACCTTAGGGCTCTTACTTAAAGCATAGCAAATCGCATGTTCACGACCGCCACTACCAATAACTAAAACTTTCATATAGTCCTCCCTAGTGTCTAAAGTGTCTATAACCAGTAAATACCATCGGAATATTTAATTCATTACATAAATCAATAGAATCTTGATCTCTTACGCTTCCACCAGGTTGAACAATAGCGCTAATACCAGCATTTGCAGCAGTTTGAACACAGTCATTAAATGGGAAGAATGCATCAGATGCTAAAACAGAACCATTAAAATCTTTATCTTGATTATTATGAATAGCATTTTCTAATGCCCAAACACGTGATGTTTGACCACCACCAATAGCTAAAGTAACACCGTTTTTAACAATACAAATAGCATTAGACTTAACATACTTAACAACCTTCATACCAAATTCCATATCAGAAATTTGTGCTTCTGTAGGTACTGCATTAGTAACAACTTTCATTTCATCAATCATCTTTGTATTAAGTTGTTGAACTAACACTTTACCTTCTAAATATTTAATATCATACTTAGCATCATGTGCATCTAAATTCTTTAATTTTAAAATTCTTAAATTTTTCTTTTTCTTTAATACAACTAAAGCATCCTCATCATAATCAGGAGCAGCAACAATCTCTAAGAAAATCTTATTCATTTCTAAAGCTGTAGCTTTATCAACTTTATAATTAACAGCAACAATACCACCAAAAATAGATTGAGGGTCAGCTTCATAAGCTTTCATATATGATTCATATCCTGTAGCACCAATAGCAACACCACAAGGTGTAGAATGCTTAATAGCGGCAGTAACGATTTGACTACCAAATTCTCTTACAACAGCAACAGCACCATAAAGGTCATTTACATTATTAAATGAAATTTCTTTACCATGTAATTGTTCATAATCAAGTAAAGACTTTTGAACAAAAGAATCTTCGTATTTATTTGCAGCTTGTTGAGAATTTTCACCATAACGTAAATGTTCAACTTTCTTTAAAGAGATATTTAAAGTTTCAGGGAATTCATCACCAACAACAGATGCAAAATATCTAGAAATCATTGCATCATATGCACCAGTAGTAGAAAAAGCCTTATATGCTAAATTTAATCTAAAGTCATAATCATCAGTTTTATTTTCGATAGCTTCTAAAACACTACTATAATCTTTAGGATCAGTTACAATTAAAACATCCTTAAAATTCTTAGCAGCACTTCTAATCATAGAAGGTCCACCAATATCAATGTTTTCAATCATATCAGCCATAGGCTTACCAGCTTTTAATGCTTTTTCAAATTCATATAAATTAACACATACTAAATCAATTGGACTAATACCATACTCATTAACAGTTTTAACATGTTCTTCTAAGTCTCTTCTAAACAATAAACCACCATGAACCATAGGATGTAATGTCTTAACTCTACCATCTAACATTTCAGGAAATTTAGTAACTTCGTCAATAGTAATTGCCTTAACACCAGCTTCAACTAACTTCTTATATGTTCCACCAGTAGAAACAATTTCAAAGCCTAAATTCTCTAACCCTTGACAAAATTCAACAATACCTTCTTTATTAGTTACACTAACTAATGCTCTTCTCATAAAATAATAACCCTTTCTTCTTCTACTATTAATTTACCATCACAAAATAATCTAACTGCTTCTGGTAATAATTTATGTTCTACATTTAATAAAACCATTTCTTGCATTTCACTTGGAGATGAAGCCTTACTAACATCAATAGCTTCTTGTAAAATAATAGGCCCTCCATCAACCACATTTGAAACAAAATGAGCAGTAGCACCAGCTACCTTGACACCTCTTTTAAAAGCCTCTTCATGAACATGAATTCCATAAAACCCAGGTCCACAAAAAGATGGAATCAAAGATGGATGAATATTAATAATCTTATTTTCATACAAATTAATAAGTTTATCAGGAACTATAGCTAAATATCCAGCTAAAACAATTAAATCTATTTTCTCTTCTTTTAATCTCTTAATAATCAAATCATTATCTTTAATCCATTCAGCTTTGATATTAGCATTTCTAGCTCTTTCTAAACCATAAGCTTTTTTTCTATTAGAAACAACCAATTTAATTTCACCATTAATCTCACCTCTACTACAAGCATCAATTAATGATTGTAAATTAGTTCCACCACCAGAAACAAATACTGCTATATTTACCATTTTAATTCTACTTCTCCACTATCAGTAACCTTACCAATAACATAAGCAGGTTCATTAATTTCTTTTAACAATCCTAAAATAAATTCAACATCTTTATCTTCAACGGCCATAATAAAACCAATACCCATATTGAAAACATTATACATTTCTGATTCATTAATATTACCAGTATTCATAATTAAATCAAAAACCTTAGGTCTTGGGAAAGACTTAACATCAATACTTACACCTTGACCATCTTTTAACATTCTAGGGATGTTTTCAAAGAAACCTCCACCAGTAATATGACTCATACCTTTAATATCAGCACCGTTTTTTAATAAATGCTTAATAGCTTTAACATAAATCTTAGTAGGAGTTAATAACTCTTCACCTAAAGTCTTACCAAATTCAGGATAAAATTCATGTAAATCTAATTTGGCATCCTTTAATAAAACCTTACGAACTAACGAATATCCATTAGAATGACATCCACTTGAAGGTAAACCAATTAAAGTATGACCAACTTCAATATTTTGACCATTTAATAATTTTGATTTTTCAACAGCACCAACACAGAAACCTGCAATGTCATAATGATTAACATCATACATATCAGGCATTTCAGCTGTCTCACCGCCAATTAAAGCACATTCACTTAAAACACACCCATCAGCAACACCCTTAACTAATTGTTCAATTTTAGTAGGAACATTCTTACCTACAGCCAAATAATCTAAAAAGAAAATAGGCATAGCTCCTTGAACTAAAACATCGTTAACACACATCGCAACAGCATCAATACCAATAGTATCATGTTTATCACAATCAAATGCCAACATAAGTTTAGTTCCAACGCCATCAGTACCAGAAACCAAAACTGGTTCCTTCATACCTAGCAAACTTAAATCAAACATTCCACCAAAAGCTCCAATAGAATCAACAGCTCCTAAAACCTTTGTTCTAGCAACATGTGATTTAATTAATCTAACAGATTCATAACCAGCTTCTAAATCAACGCCAGCTTCTCTATATTTATTACTCATAAAATTTTCCTCCTAATTATATTTTGAAATTAATTCTTCGTTAGCCTTCAAACAAGCATTTTTCATTTCTACACGTTCAATTTCTAACTTCTTTTTAACATGTTCATACTTAATAGCCAATATCTGTAAAGCTAAATAAGCAGCATTCTTACTTCCATTAATAGCAACAGTGGCAACAGGAATCCCCGGTGGCATTTGAACAATTGATAACAACGCATCCATACCATCTAAAGTTGATCCACTAATTGGAACCCCAATAACAGGTAACACAGTTTGTGAAGCAACAACTCCCGGCAAAGCAGCAGCCATACCAGCAGCAGCAATAATAGCCTCTGTGCCATTATTATTTGCTTCATTAATAAAAGAACTTAATTCATCTGCAGCACGATGAGCCGATAAACATCTAACATCAACTTTAACATCATACTTTTTCAAAATTGTAATTGCAGGTTCAACTTTTGGTAAATCACTCATAGAACCCATTATAATTGCAACTCTCATACTTCCTCCTACTTTTTTAGCTTTTTTTCTCTTATAAAACAAAAAAAGAGCGAACTAATCCAGGTCATTTGGCCCAGACGGTCGACTCATAAACGATTATACTCCCATGTGGTTTATTCCACGTTCCGTCAGTTGTATAACCCATAATTATAATATCATTTTTTCTTAATCATTTCAATGATTAAAGTAAACGAAAAGCATTTTCATTAAAAAAAAATAAATAATTTTTTTAAAAAAATATTGCACATGAAAATAAATAGGTATAAAATTAAAAAGTAAAATCACCGGAGGTAAATATGGAAAAGATATATACAGGCAAAACAAAAGATGTTTATAAACTAGAAAATGGCAATGTTTTATTAAAATTCAAAGATGATTGTACAGGTAGAGATGGAGTGTTTGATCCAGGAGAAAATGCAGTTGGATTAACAATCGAAGGAATTGGTCGTGAAAACTTAAAAACATCAATCTACTACTTCGAATTATTAAAAAAAGCAGGAATTAAAACACACTATGTAAATGCCAACATCAACGATGCAACAATGGAAGTTTTACCAGGCACAGTTTTTGGTCATGGTTTAGAAGTAATCTGTCGTTTAGTAGCAACAGGAAGCTTCATTAGACGCTACGGAGAATACATTAAAAATGGTACACCACTACAAGGTGGATATGTTGAATGCACATTCAAAAATGATGCATTAGGTGATCCTCTTGTAACTTCTGAAGGACTAGCTGCATTAGGTGTAATGAGCCAAGAAATGTTTAAAAGTATGAAAGAACAAACACTAAAAATTACAAAAGTGGTTGCAGATGATTTAAAATCAATTGGCTTAGATTTATGGGATATTAAATTTGAATTCGGTTATTATAATAACGAAGTTATCTTAATTGACGAAATCGCATCAGGAAATATGCGAGTTTATAAAGGCGATAAAATCGTTGATCCAATTGAATTAACTAAATTAATCTTAAACAGATAAAAAATAGGTACTTCCAAAATATCGGAAGTACCTTTTTAATATTCACAAAATACACTTATTAATAAAATAATCAGCAAAAATAGTTAATGGATTGCATAATAGTAATTTCCACCATAATCTCTTTTTTCTTCTTATTTAGATAACAGACATAAACACTAAAGACCGTAATTTTCTTAGTGTAATTAAATTATTCTTCTTCAGAGTTAAAAACTTCATTTAAATATGATAAAGTTGAAAAACCATAAAAACTTAAACTATATTGTTTATCATCAATTTTTTCAATATATCCTCTTTCAATTAACTTTTTAATTCTTCTTTCAACATTGTCATAATTATCAACACTTAACACACTATAAAGTTGTGTAACAGCATTATCTGATTTACCTCTTAATTCACCAACAAGTTCATTAATACTAGCCGTTTGCATCATATGCATTGCCATAAGAACAATAAAATCTTTTTCTTTAGGAACAAAAAGCTTATCAAATAACACTTCATTTCCATTAATAAAATTAGATATTTTTTCAGAATATTTTTCCATAACAACATTAATCATATCAATATACATTAATGCTTCTTCAATAGATCCCGGAATAAAATAATCTACATTTTTTAAGTTTTCAAAATCTTCTTCTTCTAAATAAACAATGCCAACAATTATACCAAAATAATATGGATTTCTATAATGAATCATTTCCATTAATTTTCTAGAATACTCAATATTATTAATATCTAAATAAGCTAAGAATTTCAAGAAAATATAATGAGTAGGTAGATTTTCTTCATCAGGTAAACTTCTAAAATATTTAATAGCTTCATCTACTCTATTAGCCTCTAAATAACAACAAATTAAGAAAAATTCTTGATCTAATTTACAATCCTGATCTAGTCTTAATAATTCTAAATTAAATTTAATAGCTTTATCATACATACCCATAAATTTAGCTTTTAACATTGCAGTATGCATAGTTCTAAGATAAGGTCTACATTCATTAATAAGCCATAAGCTTTCTTCAACATCATCTAAATCGATATCTAATTCATCTTCTAAATATTCTTCAATTTCTTCTAATAAATCCTCATATAAAGATACATCTGCATTTTCAATATTTAACAACTCACATTTAGAGTCAAAATGAAATGGACAAATCTTAATAGCTTCCATAATATAATCTTTAGCCATACTTAAATCACTAGTTTCTAAAGCTTTTTGATATAACTCATCAGCTTGTTCATATTCATCTTCTACCTTATATTCACCATTATTATAAATTTCAATAAAATCCCTTTTTGCTTCTTCAAAATCTAAATCAGGATTATCTTCTAAAAACTTATGTAACGCACGATTAAATTTATCTGTTTCTCTCATTTTTCACACCTCTTAACTAATATAATTATATACTAAACAACATAATAAATAAAGACAAGAAAAGAAAAAATAGCTATCATTATAACAGCTATTTACAAATTCTTTTATTACTATATTTTCATATACAATTTTCAATATTTTTTCCATAAAAAACAAGCACAATACCTTAAATATTAGATACTATTCTATTTAAATAACTTAAATATTTATTTTTCACTTTCAATGGAAACTTTTTTATAATATTTTCTCAATCTAAACTTATTTCTTCTTTTATAGTAATCATCTGAAGGAATAAATAGAACACCGAAATCTTTATAGTAGTTATTAATTTTTTCATTATATAAACTATATAACCAATTTAAAAATTCTATTTCTGAATTAAAATTAAATATAATTTCATCTCTTAGTGATCGTATTTTTATTGTATTTTTATAGTTTTTTAATATGCTATACAAAACTTTAACAGTAATAATAAAATTATCAAAGTAACCTTCTATTTCTATTTTATCACTACATGAAATCTTATATAGATAATCATACTTTTTAATTTCATTATTAACTACATCAAGAACATCTTTTTTACCAACAACACTAATATAAAAATCAGCACATCCCATAAACACACCTATTTTTTATACCACTTTATAGTCTTTTTTATACCATCAACAAAATTAAATTCAGGAGTCCATCCTAAATCACGCCTTAATAAACTTGAATCAATGGCATACCTTAAATCATGACCTAATCTATCATCAACATATTTAATTAAACTTTCATCTTTACCTAATTCTTTTAAGATGAGTTTAACTAAATCTAAATTAGTCTTTTCATTACCTCCACCAACATTATAAACCATTTTATCTTTACTATTTCTAACAATTAAATCAACAGCAACACAATGATCTTTAACATATATCCAATCTCTAACATTTAATCCATTGCCATAAATAGGAATATCTTTATCGTTTAAAGCATTAATTATAGTCTTAGGAATAAGTTTTTCTTCATTTTGATAAGGTCCATAATTATTAGAACACCTACTAATAGTAACAGATAATCCATATGTTTTATTAAAAGCTAAAACCATTAAATCGGCAGCTGCCTTACTAGCTGAATAAGGACTAGAAGGATATAACTGATAATTTTCAGTAAAAACTAAATCCGTATCCTCTAATTTTAACTCACCATATACTTCATCCGTAGAAACCTGATGAAATCTTTTAACTTTATATTTATATGAAGCTTCTAATAAAATCAAAGTACCTAGCACATTTGTTTTATAAAAAATTTCTGGATTTAAAATAGAATTATCAACATGTGATTCAGCAGCAAAATTAATAACATAATCAAATCTTTCTTCTTCAAAAATTCTATCAATTGCTTCTTTGTTACAAATATTTTCACAAACAAATTTAAAATTAGGTTTATCAAATAAAACCCTAATATTATCAATATCCCCTGCATAAGTTAACGCATCTAAACAAACAAAATAATCATCCTTATATTTATCAACAACATAATGACAATAATTACTACCAATAAAACCAGCACCACCAGTAATTAAAAACTTACTCACAATTCATCACCACCCATATTATGCCACACTTTCAACAAAACTAACATTTTAAAAATAAAAAGATGTGAAAACCACATCTTAAACTATCGATACTTTCTTATTTATAAAATCACAAACAACATGTTCATCTTTAGATGTGGGAATATTTTTGCCTATAAAATCAGCTCTAATCGGTAATTCTCTATGGCCTCTATCAACAAACACAGCAAGTTCAATCTTACTTGGTCGACCAAAATCCATTACAGCATCCATAGCCGCTCTAACACTACGTCCAGTATACAATACATCATCAACTAAAATAATAACCTTATTATTAATATCATTAGTAAAATTAAACGTAACATTTTGGCTTTTTTTATCATCATCTCTATGATAATCAATATTAATAGTTTCAAGAGGAATATTTACCCCCTCAAAAACATAGATAAGTTTTTGAATTTCTTTTGCATAAGGAATTCCTTTTTTTTCTATTCCAACCAAAATAATATCGTTTAAATTATCATTTTTTTCAATAATTTCATGAGTCATTCTTCTTAATGTTCTAACAAATTGTTCTTGTTCAATAACTATCTTCATAGTGCACCTCATATCATCTTACAATTAATTTTACACCGAAACCCTATTCATTTTCAAGACAAAAAGAAAAAAGGAGTTTACACTCCAATTATTCTTCGTCATCTAATTCAATATTAGCGTTATGATGAACTTCTTGAACATCATCTAACTCAGATAATAAATCTAAGAATCTTCTGAATTTAGCTTCATGATCTTCATCTAAGTCAACATAATTAGCAGGAATTAAATTAACACCACATTCTTCATATTCCATTTCAGGATTTGCAGCTTCTAATGCAGCTTTAATAGCTTCAAAATCTTTAGGATCAGCTAAAATCACAGTAAAACCATCTTCATCAGTTTTTAATTCTTCAAAATCAGCATCACCCATCATTAAAGCTTCCATAGCTTCATCTTCTGACATACCATCAAATACAAATTCAGCCTTACGACTAAATAAATATCCTACAGAAGTACCAATATTACCACCAGTCTTATTGAATGCTGTACGTACTTCAGTAAATGTACGATTATCATTATCAGTAGTACATTCAACAATAACAGCTACATTACCTGGTCCATATCCTTCATAAGTTTTTTCTTTAGATGCACCAGATGCAACACCTTGAGCCTTTTCAATTGCTCTTTTAATAACGTCAGCAGGACATTGATCCTTCTTAGCACGTTCAATCATTCTCTTTAAGCCTTGATTCATTTCAGGATCAGGAACACCAGCCTTAGCTGCTCTAAAAATTTCCTTACCCCATTTTGCATATTTTGCAGATTTCATAGCTGCTGTCTTAGCCATAGATGCAGCACGTACTTCATGAGCTCTTCCCATATATTACACAACCTTCCGATTTCATTTTGATTTTTCTACATTTAGTTATTATACACAAAATATAAGCATTTTTCAAGAAGAATCGTTTACATACTATATGAATCTTTAATTTTATTATCTATTGAAGCCATAATAACCGCTAAAACAATCATATAGTAATACATATAATAAGTATTATCTATTAATCCATATAAATCAACTACAACATATCCAATAACTGATGTAACTATAAATAACCTATCCATTTTAAATAAACATCTATATTTTTCATATAAATGTATTATAAAAAATACAATTCCAACCACCCCACCAACAACCAAAACCTCAACAATGCTACTATGAAAAACTAGTGGCACCTCTTGATAACCTAACGGAGTATTTAAAATCATCATTTTACTACAAATTCCTGGACCAAAAAAAATATTGTTCTTCCAAATATCAAAACCCATTTTCCAAATCTTAATTCTACCATTTGAACTAAAACCATCTTTAAAAACTCTAAAAATAATATCATCAATTAAAGGTAAACAAATAATTAATAATACACAAATACTTAACACAGCTATAGTAAATATCTTTTTATATAATTCTTTATTTGAACAAAAAAATAACAGACTAATACTTAATAATAAAACCTCAATTATTCCAAATAAATACGTACCTCTACTCATTGTAAAAACCATACCAATTAAAACAATTATTATCTTAATAAATTGATATATCCAATCCGATTTCATCTTTCCAAACATATAAAAACAAAAAGGCAAAGACATCAGCATTAAAATACCAGCTTCATTACAAACTCCCCAGCCCAAATAATACGATAAATCAAAAATGTGTTCAGTCGTATCTTTTAGCATCAAAACTTTAATAAAACACTCAAAAGCTAAAATAACACCTAAAAAAGACATACTAGTAGATAACATTTCTATTGAATCAGATTTAATACCACTAAATAATAAAACGTATAAAATTAAATATCCAAAACCAATAAAATAAAAACTATAAAAAATTTCATTGTCTAATTTAGTCCAAAAAATAGGAATTAAATTGCAAACTCCCATCCCCAACAATCCAATAAATGAAGACATATTTTTCAAACTAAAACCTTCAATAATATTAAAAACAAGCAAAACAAACACCACAACACCAATAACACTAATATAAAATATAGGAATATTTTCACCATCAAAACCATCGCTTATACTAAATATAATAAATAAAATAATAGGAATTCCATACTTTAAATCTTTAAAAACAAATAAAATTACTATAAATACTCCTAATAAAATAATCATACTAATAATACTACTAAATAACCATCCCATTAAAACAATAAAAGCAATAACACCTATATAGATTTCCAAAAAATACTTTCTCTTACTCACCATAATAACCATCCTTTTTTATATTATGATTAAAAAAAAAAAAAACTTTCTTAAATTCATAAGAAAGTTTGTAAATAACAAAATCTATAATAGCTAACATAGATAATTCAAATATAATTCTTGATCAACATCAAGTGAGTTTTTAATATAAAATTTTTTGATTTAAAGTGTACCAATAACAAATCTAGGTTTTAAAGACTTTTACTTGTCTAAGACTAAAAAGCTTAAGCGAATTGACGAGCAACTGTAAATCTTGTGTACGTATTGCACTTATATTCTACAACATGGTCTTTTAATTCTGTTTCTTCTTCAACTTGAGAATTAAATGGTAAAAGACGTAACGCAGCTTCAATTGCTTGGTCTCTCGTTTTAAATTTTTTGTTAACATAGAAATCCTTCTTGTCAACACAACCATATAAAGTGTAATATCTTTTCATATCAAATTCCTCCTGGCAGTTTAACGTCATGCTAAGGACGAAGAAACTTGATAACTAAAGATGTGAGTTAATCTTTAGGAAGAAAACCTTCCATAAATCAATAAAAAGTAATAATTAAAAGTTAAAGATTAACTCTTAAAAATCAGTCACTTATATGATTCGCAAGCATTATAGCACAACCAAAAACTCATATCAATAACTTTTTTATACTTTTTTATTGTATAACGTTTTCATATATTTTCATAAAAAAAAGGCTGTCGAAACAGCCAAAATCTTACTCAGTAACCATATATAAAACACCAATAGTTCCTCTACCACAGTGAGATGAAATAACACATCCAGCAACAGTAGATACAATAGGAACGTTTGGAATAATTTCTTTTAATCTAGCTACTACATAATCATTATATTCAAAACCAAGTGAATGAGTTACAATAACTCTATCTAAATCAAGTTTAGGTAAATCATTTACAAGTTGTTCAATTTGCCAATCTAAGGCAACTTTCATCTTACCACGAGGTTTATTAACAACCTCTAACTTACCTTCAATAACAGCAATAATAGGCTTAATTTTTAAGAATGTACCAAAAATCTTAGCCATACCACTACAACGTCCACCTTTATATAAATAATCCATAGTCTCAATAGCAAATTGAGCACGAACGTTCTTTCTATCATTTTCTAGTTTTTCTGCGATAGTTTTAGCATCTAAACCTTCATCACGATACTTACAAGCTTTAAAAACTTGTAAACCAATACCAGTAGATAAATTCATAGAGTCAACCACAAAAACACGATCACTAGAAACCTCATCAGCAGCCATAACTGCATTTTCATAAGTTCTAGATAGTCTTCTACCAATACCTGTATAAACAACATCATATCCTAAATCAACCCATTTTTGGAAAACATCCATTAATGTTGCAATACTTACAGCAGCAGTCTTAGGTAATTCACCTTTTTCTTCAACCAAACGATATAAATCTTCAGTTGTAATATTTTGACCGTCCAAATAAGTTTCTTCGCCGAAATTAACATATAAAGCAACAGAATCAACATCAAGTTCTTTTAAAATTTCAGAACCTAAATCACATGTAGAATCAGTAATAATTTTAACTTTATTCATAATATACCTCACATAATTAACATCTAATATTAATTATACAAGATTTTATCGAAAAAGTAAAATGATTTACTTATAATATATCTTCTTTTTTTATTTTATATTTACCTTTTGGATTATTTTTAGTAAATTCATATAAAAAATCATTAACTTTTTTCTTATTTTTATAGTCGATATCAAATTCAAAAGCTATTTCATAATTCATTTTTGATAATGCTTTGGCATAATAATTATTCAAATTATAATTATCTTTATTATAAAAAATAACATCATCAAACTCATTATCATCATCTACTATATTAGAATTAAACCCAATCCCTTGTTTTTCTTCCCTACCTTCAACAACAATAACAACATTATCTAAACTAATATTACGACCTTTTTGGTCAGTAAAAAACCCATTACTTAGTAGATTATTAATAAAACCTTGAACACTACCACCAGCAAACCTGAAATTTTTAAAAATAAGAATAGAAAAAGGATAAGCTAAAATATGTCTTGTCAAAGCTCCCTCATCTTCATAACCAACATATCCTGGTGGAGCACCTATTAAACTAGATAACATAAAAGATTCCTTATATCCTTGTAAATCAATAGTTAAAACACATTCATCTCCTATATTAAATATTGACTTTAAATCCGAAGTAAGATAATCCAGTCCCATTTTACTTCCTTTGTATTCAAGTTTTAAAATAGGTTTATTATCTAATAAATTATTCTTATATAACCAATCGTATTTAGCTAATTTTTCAAAATTTAAAACAATATTATCTACTACTTTTTTTCCACCCAAATAAGAATCAATCGTATTATCAACATCAATAAAACTAACGCCTTTTTTATTATTAACACATGCTTTAGCAAGTAAATCATCTAAAATATCTATACATTTATCAGGTCTAAACTTCCTAGTAATTCTTTTATCACTAACCTCAACTAAATAATCTAAAACATCGTCATTAATTTCAACATTATGAAATTTCACATAATCATCTTTAATACCAAAAATAATATCTTTAGTTTCTTCTAAACTAGGTTCATTGACAAACACAGCTTGAAATCTTCTTGATAACGCCTTATCCTTGGCAATACTTTTCCTGTATTCTTCTAATGTGGTTGCCCCTATAAGTTTAATATCACTTCTAGCTAAAAATGGTTTTAACATATTAGCAACATCTAAATTACCTTCCGTAGTTGCAGTACCAATAATTGTATGGATTTCATCAATAAATACAATAACATTTTTCTTACTCGCAATTTCCTTAACAAACATATCAAATCTTTCCTCAAAATCACCTCTATATCTTGTTCCAGCAAGCATAGAAGTTAAATTTAAAGATAAAATAGATAAATCACTTTTCTTTTCAGCAAGCATTTTAGCATAACCTTCAACAATCGCAGTTTTACCAACACCTGCATTACCAATAAGTAGCGGATTATTCTTATACTTTCTATGTAGTATAATATCTAATCTTTCTAAATATTCTTCTCTTTTAACAAAAGTTTGTAATTCACCATTTTTCGCTTGTTTAGAAATATTTCTAATATATGAAATTTCATCATTTGAAGATGTAAAATCATATATTTCTTTAACATCAACAATCAAATCATCAATATTTAAACCTAGTGATTCTAAAATAGAACAAGCAATACTATTTTTATTCATTAAAACAGCCATAAACAAATGTTCTTCTGATACTAAATTATCGGAAGCAATACTTTTAGCTTGATTAAGAATATTTTGTAAAGATGAATTAATATCACCATTATCTTTCCTTAAAACAAAAACACTTTCTGTTTTTTCTATAATCTCATCTAAGCTAACATCATATTCATCAAGTAAAAAATGACACAAACTATCTTCTGTTTCATACATGGCTTGAATCATAAATTCACTACCTAATGTTTTAATGCCGTGTTCTTTAGAATACTTCTTCATTAACTCTAATACTTGTTTAGCACGTATATTTAAATCCTCCATGGGGTATCCCTCCTCACATAAAGTTATTATATGCAAATAAATCAATTAACATACACTAGAACTAATTATTATTTTCAAGTATAATAAATAAGGAGGCGATTCTATGAGAGCTATTTTAGTTGCTGTAACAACAATAAATGACCAATATGATATTAATTATTCTTTAGATGAACTAGATAACTTAGCTTCTGCAGCTAATATAGAAACTGTCTTTAGAATAAGCCAAAAATTAGATAAACCCAATCCTAAAACATATGTAGGTAAAGGAAAACTAGATGAAATCATAATCGCAATCCATGCCTATGACGCTAATATCGTAATATTTAATGATGAACTAACACCATCTCAATTAAGAAATGTCACAGACATATTAAAAGTTGAATGCATAGATAGAAGTTTTTTAATCTTAAAAATCTTCGAGCAAAGAGCAACTACTAAAGAAGGTAAATTAGAGATAAAATTAGCTAAAAATATGTACATGCTACCAAGAATATCCTTCTTAAGAGAAAAAGAATCAAGATCTGGTGGTGCATCAGGAGCATTATCAAGTAAAGGTGCAGGAGAAACTCAAAAAGAATTAGACAAACGTCATTTAATGGCTGAAATAAACCACATTAAAAATGAACTGATCCAAACTAAGAAAATGAAAGAACAACAAATAGAAAAAAGAAAAAGAAATGACCTACCAATAGTTGCACTTGTTGGATACACAAATGCTGGAAAATCTTCCACAATGAATACTATCTTAGAATATGTTTCCCAAACAGAAAAACAAGTATTAGCTAAAGATCAGCTTTTTGCAACACTATCTACATCTAATAGGAAAATTAGATATGAGAAAAAAGATTTTATATTAGTTGATACCATAGGTTTTGTGTCTAAACTTCCCCATCATCTAATTAATTCATTTTATCAAACATTACAAGAAATAAAATATGCTGATTTTATCATCCACGTTATAGATTCTTCTAGTATTTATATTAATGAACAATTAAATGTTGTCCTTAATGTTTTAAATTCTTTAGAAGTAAACAATATTCCATCATTATTTTTATTAAATAAATGGGATAACACATTAGATAATTCATTAACAATACTAGGACATCATTCTTTACCATTTTCTAACAAAACTAAATTAAATATCAAAGAACTCATGGATATAATAATATCTAATGTAGGACCTTCTACTATAAGAGTAAAAATGTTACTACCATATAAAGAAGGAAAACTTGCACACCAATTAGAAGAAACTTCTACTATTTACCAAAAAGAATATCAAGCTTATGGTGTATATTATGATGTAGAAATGCCTATTAAAATTTATTCGACATATCGCGATTTTGATTTAGAAAACATAATACAATAAAGGACCAGAAAAAATCTGGTCCTTTTACTTATACACAACTTACTTTACCATCAAATATTCTTTTAATATCTTAATAACTTCATTAAAATCCTTTTGTTTATTACACAAATCTTTAATCTTAGCACTTCCAGGTCTACCCTTTAAATACCAAGCAACATGTCCTCTCATTTCTAACAAAGCTAACTTTTCTCCTTTTAAATCATACAAAAGTTTATGATGTTTTAAAATGGTCTCCATTAATTCTTCATTACTTGGTTTATCAATAATATTGCCATTATAAAAATATTCATACAACTCTCTAAAAATAAACGGATTACCTTGTGATCCTCGTCCAATTGCAACTGCATCACAGCCAGTATATTCAAGCATCCTCTTACATGAAGCAATATCAGTTACATCTCCATTTCCAATTACAGGAATAGATACAGCTTCTTTAACTTTCTTAATCCACTCAATATCAGCTTTCCCCTCATAAAACTGACTTCTAGTTCTTCCGTGAACAGTAATAGCTGATGCACCAGCTTTTTCACATAACCTAGCAATTTCTACACAGTTGATAGAATCAAAATCCCAACCAATTCTAATTTTGACTGTAACAGGTTTAGAAACAGCTTCTACAACGTTTTTAACAATATCATACACAAGATTAGGATCTTGAAGCAAAGATGCACCAGCATGTGCTCTTTTAGCCACCTTGTTAACAGGACATCCCATATTAATATCAATAATATCTGCATCACTATATAAATCAATATATTTAGCAGCATTAACCATTGATACAACATCACCACCAAATATTTGCATACTAATTGGATGTTCTATTTGGTTAACTTTTGTCATATTTAAAGTTCTTTCATTTTGAAATCCAATTGCTTTATCACTAACCATCTCAGCAACAACTAATCCGCATTTCATTTCTTTACAAATGATTCTAAAAGCCTCATTTGTGATGCCCGCCATAGGAGCTAAAACAAACTGATTAGGAATTTCAACATCTCTAATTTTCCATTTCAATTATCTCACCCAACTTTTCACAAACTTCATTAATAGGAAGCCCTATTATATTTTCTAACGAACCCTCATAATAATCAACTAAACAATTACCTATCCCCTGAATAGCATAACTACCTGCTTTTCCAAAACATTCTTTAGTATCTATATAATCCCAAATTTCTTTATCAGATAGTTCTTTAAAAACTACTTTAGAAGTAACAACAAAATTATGAACAATATCTTTATATACAATCCCAACACCACTCATAACATAGTGACTATTACCAGATAATTTCTTTAAAGTGTTATATGCATCTATTTCATCTTTAGGTTTTCCATATATAACACCATTATAAACTACAATTGTATCACAACCAAGTAAAATATCATTTGGGTATTTTTCTTTATCAGCTAAAGCTTTTTTCAAACCCAAATCTAAAACATTTTCATATGGAGTCTTATTAACATCAATTTCTTCATCAACACTCGCAGGATCAATTATAAAATCATATCCAGCTTTTGTTAATAATTCTTTTCTTCTTGGAGAAGCACTTTTAAGTATAATTTTCATTCAAAACACCTCACAACAAAAATATTATATATGATTATCGAGATTTCGACAACTTTTTATTTTTATTTTTTTTATAATTGCGTTGGTGATAAAAATGAAAAAAATAATAACACTAGGATTACACTACATATTTTTTATAACAACACTACTTTTTTTAGAAGAACCTATTGCTCTTCTAATAAGCATACTATTATTATCTATTCTAATCTTAGATAAATTTTATTATTCAATTTTACCATTAGTTTTATGTATAAAATTTCTACCAATAACAACATTTATTCTAATAAGTATATTTACATGCAATATCATTTTATATATTTTTATTAAAAAAAATCGTTATTATGCTCTTACAATTTATGTATTAAGTTTATTATCTGCAAATTTTGTTTTAGCAATAAATAATACATATAAAATAGACTATCTAAACTTAAGTTTACTACTTCTTGTAATCTATTCGATAATAAATTATCTTCACACTTTTAAACAAATAAACAACAAAAACTATATCCTAGTATACAATCAAAAACTAATAACCCTTACTCTCTTATTATTCTATTTTTTGATTATATTATACTATAAGCTTCCACCAACATTTATCCTTTTTCTCTTTATGCAATTATTTATATTAAAAGATTACAAGTATAATATATTTTTTTCAATAATATATACAGTTCTTCTTTTATTAATCTCTAAAGATCAAATTCCTATTCTCTTGCAAGCCCTTGCTGTTTCTTTTTTCCCACCAGCAGTATTACTAACCTTAAAGTATGACACATATATCTACATAATACCAATTATCTACACCTTAATAGTTACATTTATAAACCTTAAAAATAAAAATAAAAACATAGAATTAGATTATATGAATTCTTTATTTCAAGATTTTTCTAAATATATAGAACTATTATCTAACGAGTTTAATAAAAACAATTTATTAAAAACTATCAAACAAGAAAAAATAGAATATATAAATAAAAACTATTGTGAAAAATGTAATAAAAATACCATTTGTAAAACCAAAATAGATAAACGTTATACTTTTTTATCATCAGTAATGATGGGAGGACCTAACACGTATGGTTGCCCATTTTATAAAGACTTTTACTTAAATCAAAATATAGAAATCAAAACAACAAGCACTGAATATAGCGGAATAAAAGCTCTATCTGAAGAAATAAATTTCATCTATAATCAAAGTCTACTCCTAAAAAATGAATATGAAAATTTTATTTCATTAATAACAGAATATGGCTATGAAATAACAAATATAAACATCCATCTTTCTTCAAAAACACTCTTTTTTACTCTATACTTCACTAAAGATAAACAAATAATAGAATCTCTTTTCCTAAAACTTGCCTATAAAGCATTTGGAGAAAAAATAGATATAAAAATAATTGAAAGTGAATCTGATATAATTGTTCACTTCTTTAAATCTCCAGAAATAAAAATAACTTATGCTCACACAATACTAGCAAAAAACAACAATCTTATGAGCGGGGATAACTATTATATAAAAAAAGATTACAACTCTTCCTACATATTTGCATTATCTGATGGAATGGGAAGTGGATATAACGCATATATCGAATCTGTAGATGCCTTAAAAACAATAACAACATTAACTTCATATCATTTTTCAATAAAAACTATTTTAAGATTACTCGAAGATGTTTATGAATTAAAAAGTAACTATGATAGATATGCCACTTTAGATTTTTTGTATATAAATACTGCTAATAGAAAATTAAATTTATACAAAATGGGTTCAACAACTACTTATATACTCCATAATCATAAACTATTAAGTTATGATAATAAATCACTTCCTTTAAAACTTGACGAAGTAAATTCAGCATATGAAATAGATATTTATAGTGGCGATTACATATTTTTATTTTCTGATGGAATAAGTGATTTCATAACAAAAGATGAATTTTATTCATTAGTATCTAACGGAACTGACTCAGTAGATATAATGTGTGATAAAATAATTCAATACATTAAGAAAAAACAACAAGATGATTTAAAAGATGATTTATCTTTAATTGCGATTAAAGCTATTTAATCATAGCTTTTTTTATGATAAAATATCTTTTGGTGATAATTATGAAAAATAAAATCAAAAAATATATTATTGATAATAATTTATTAGATAAAAATGAATATGTTATAGTAGCAGTCAGCGGAGGGGTAGACTCAATTTTTTTACTTCATATACTTTATGATTTAGGTTATAAAACTGTACTTGCACATGTTAATCACCATAAAAGATTAGAATCAGAAAATGAAGCTATCCAAATGAAAGAGCTTGCTAGTAGTTTAAAAATACCATATGAATTATTGAATTATCATTATAATAATAAATCAAATTTTCATGATCATGCACACAACGCAAGATATAATTTTTTTAAAAAAATAGCTGATAAATATAATACAAAATACATCGCCACAGCTCATCACTTAGATGACCAAGCAGAAACTATATTAATAAAATTATTAAATGGTTCTAATCTTTTTGGATATGGAGGAATATCTAATAAACTAATTGATGATACATATAATATTATTAGACCTCTTCTTTGTGTTACAAAAGATGATATTTACGAATATGTACATAAATATCAATTAACTTATTTTGAAGACTCATCAAACAAAGAAAATGATTACTTAAGAAATAGAATAAGACATAATATTATCCCACTATTAAAAAATGAGGAACCGAACCTTTTATACAAACTTCAAGAATTTTCTATTCAAGCTAAAGACGCTTTTAATTACATTAGAAATCAAAGTATAAATTATTTAAATAAAACAAAAAATACTATTGAAATATCTTCATTTACTACACTAGATGATGTATTAAAAAAAGATATTATTTGTCTATTATTTGAACGCTATCCAATTAGAAAAAATAATGACATTATTTTAAAGTGTTTATCGTTATTAAATAATACTAATGGTACTAAAAAGTTATCACTTAAAAATGATTATTACTTCATTATTTCATATGATAAAGCTGAAATAAAAAAGATAATAAAAACTACTGATTATCAAGAAAAATTAACAATCAATAACGAAGTTATTATCGAAAATAAATATAAATTTTATTTTTCAAAAAATTTGCCTAAAAATAATGCAAAGTATATTAAATTATGTTATAATTCTCTAGAGTTGCCTCTAATAATAAGAAATAAAAAAGATGGCGACTATATAAAAATGAGTTATGGGAATAAAAAAGTATCTAGATTAATGATTGATCATAAAATAACACTAGAAGAAAGAAAAACAATACCATTAGTATTTGACAGTAATAATAATCTTTTATGGGTTGTTCCAATTGCTAAAAGTGATACAGTAATAAATCAAAAACAATCAAGTGATATTTTTTTAGTTTGTGAGGTAATTAATAATGATTAAAGACATCAAAAGAGTAAGTGTATCAGAAGAAGAAATTGAAAAAATTGTAAAAAGATTAGGAGAACAAATCTCAAAAGATTATGAAGGAAAAAATCCAATTTTCATTGGGCTTTTAAAAGGATGCAATCCATTCTTAATGGATCTACTAAAACATATCAATCTACATTGTACTTTAGATTATATGGATGTTTCTTCATACAGTGGAACAACTTCTACTGGTAATATTAAAATTTTATATGATGCTCAAGTAGATGTTGAAGGGAAAGACATCATTGTTGTAGATGATATTTTAGACACTGGAAGAACATTAAAAAGAGTTGTTGAACTTTTCGAACATAGAAAAGCTAGATCAATCAAATTATGTGTTCTATTAGATAAGCCAGAAGGTCGTATTGTTGATATCCAAGCTGACTATGTAGGTGGACTAGTTCCAAATGAATTTGTAGTTGGATATGGACTAGATTATAATGAATTATATCGTAATCTACCTTATATAGGTGTCTTAAAAGAAGAAATTTACACAAAATAAGGAGGACACATGCAGCCAAATAATCAAAATCAAAAAGTAAAACCAAGAAAAGATTGGAAATTTTTTATAGTTTCTATCATCTTAATTGGAATTGTATTATTTTTCATTTATCAAATGACTCAACCAAATCCAAAAACATTAACATATGCTGAGTTTATTTCCGCAATTGAAAAGACTGATATTGATACTTCTACATTATCAGCTCAACCTGTTGGTGGACAAAACTATGATATGTTCGAAGTTGTAGGTCAAATAAAAGATAGTGATGGAAAATATATTAAATTTTTATGTTTAATTACAGACGAACAATTTACATATTTAACCGTAGATAGCAATGTTTCAATTAAATTAATTGAACTTAAAGAAAACCTTGCTTTATCTATAATCTTCTCACTTCTTCCATATGTAATAATGATAGGTTTCTTTATTTTCTTATTTAGAAGTCAAGGAAATAACAAAGCATTTGATTTTGCTAAATCAACAGCAAGATTAGCACGTGGTAAATCAGTAACATTTAATGATGTTGCAGGTTGTGACGAAGAAAAGGAAGAATTAGTTGAAATTATAGACTTCCTAAAAAATCCAAGAAAATATGCTGAAATTGGAGCACGTATCCCAAAAGGTGTTTTATTAGTAGGTCCTCCTGGAACAGGTAAAACTTTACTAGCTAAAGCAGTTGCAGGTGAAGCTAATGTACCTTTTTTCTCTATTTCAGGTTCAGACTTTGTTGAAATGTTTGTAGGTGTTGGTGCATCTCGTGTTCGTGACATGTTTAAAACAGCTAAAGAAAATGCCCCATGTATTATCTTTATTGACGAAATTGATGCTGTAGGTAGACAACGTGGCGCAGGTATGGGTGGAGGACACGATGAACGTGAACAAACACTAAACCAATTACTAGTTGAAATGGACGGTTTCCAAGGCAACTCAGGTATCATCATTATGGCAGCTACAAACCGACCTGATGTTTTAGATCCAGCTCTTCTTCGTCCAGGACGTTTTGACCGTCAAATCACAATTAATACACCAGACGTTAAGAGTAGAACAGCAATATTAAAAGTTCATGCAAGAAATAAACACTTAGATTCTAGTATTAAATTAGATGATGTAGCTCAAAGAATTCCAGGATTTAGTGGTGCAGATATTGAAAATTTATTAAATGAAGCCGCTCTTCTTGCTGCTAGAGATAACCGTAAAGTAATATCTATTCAAGATATTGATGAGGCAATGGACCGTGTAATGATGGGACCTGCTAAGAAAAGTCGTAAATATACTGAAAAAGAGAAAAAACTTGTTGCATACCATGAAGCTGGTCATGCAGTTATAGGTTTAAAACTTGAAAATGCATCTGAAGTCCAAAAAGTTACAATTATCCCTCGTGGACAATATGGTGGTTATAATTTAATGATGCCAAAGGAAGAAACATATACAAGTACTAAATCTGAATTACTTGAAGGAATAGTAGGTAAATTAGGTGGACGTGTTGCTGAAGAATTAATATTTGGTGACGTTACAACAGGTGCTTATGGTGATTTCCAAGATGCTACAAGAATAGCTCGTTCAATGGTTACTGAATATGGTATGTCTTCTTTAGGTCCTGTCCAATATGAACAACATACTGGCAGTGTATTCTTAGGAAGAGATTATTTAAAAGATAAAAATTTCTCAGATCAAGTAGCACTTGAAATCGATAGAGAAGTTAGAAAAATTATCGAAGAATGTTATGAAACAGCTAAAAAAGTCATTGCTGAAAATAAAACATTACTAGATACAATTGCTTCATACTTAATCAAAGTTGAAACGTTAAATAAACCTGATATTGAAGAAATTGCTACTACTGGTAAATTATCTTGGTATGACGATAAAAATAAGGAAGAATCAAAAACTGAAGATGATGCTGTTAATTCTTTAGCTGATGAGCTATTAGACCCAACACATAATTCATTTCTATGAGAGTAGATAAATATCTTAAAGTTGCTAGATTAATTAAAAGACGTACTCTTGCTAAAGAAGCATCAGAAAATGAACGTATTTTAGTTAATGGTAAAATTGTAAAACCTTCAAAAGAATTAAAAATAGGTGATGAAATCACTATTGAATTTGGTAATAAAAGTGTTACAGTTAAAGTTACTTCATTAGAAGTATCAACTAAAAAAGCAGATGCTATTCATATGTATGAGTTTGTATCAGAAACACCAAAAAACCAAATTGAACAAAAATAATATTATAATAAAGCTGATGGTACATGTACTTTCAGCTTTTATTATTTTATTGTAATCAAATGTCTAGATAATACATATATTATATTGGTGATTTATATGCAGAATGCTAATTTTATCATTTATCAAAATGAAATTGTAATTAATAATATAACATTAATTAAAGAATTTTCAGACAAACTTTTTTTAATTAATGTGTCTGATACATCATATGAAATAAAAGGAGAAAATCTCATATTAAAAGATGTATCAAACGATAATAAAACAATTAAAATAACAGGTACGATAGATTCAATTAATAAAACCAATAAAGTAAAAGAGAAAAATAAAAGTTTTTTTAAACGCTTAATTTCTTAATGGAATCTTTCTATAATTTATTTAAAATATTTATTTATTTTTATTTAGGTTCATTTACATATATCACATACCAAATTCTCTTTTACCACCAAAAAAAATTTTTATTTATCAAAACAATTCTATTCTTCTTTTTAATTTCTATACTTCTTATTAAAGCTTCAAATACATACGATATTCAAATCTTTCATATGTATATTTTTTGTTATTTAATAGGAATTATATTAGCTAAAAAATACTTACATAAACATTTATTAATACTAAATAAAGAATTTTCTAATTATTTGTCTACATTCAAAAAACCATTAACTAAATTTTTAAAAATACTTCTTCTTCCCTCTTTTTACCCAATACTAAAAAATAAATTTCAAAATTATCTATTTTATAAAAAACACCCTCATTTAAAACCAAAAACAATCTATGAATTATTCTAATACAACCATACTACTTAGTAGTATTGGTTGTTTTTTGCTAAAAAATATGATATAATGATAAAGTCGAGTTTTTTAGGAGGATAATAATATGGAAAAAAGATCTGAACAAGAATTAGTAAGAATTGCTAAATTAGAAAAGTATAAAGAATTAGGCCTTGATCCATTTGGTCAAGCTTATGAAGTCACAAATAAAAGTAAATTTATTAAAGAAGAATTTAAAGATGCAACACACGATGAACTAGAACAAACACGTCATGAAGTTAGTATTGCTGGTAGAATTATGTTTATCCGTAAAATGGGTAAAGCTTCGTTCTTCTCTATTCAAGATAAAGAAGGTTTTATCCAAATCTACATCCGTAAAGATGTTGTTGGCGAAGATATGTACGCATTATTTAAACTTGCTGATATTGGCGATATTGTAGGTGTTAAAGGACAAGTTATTCGTACCCAAACAGGTGAAATAACTATTAAATGTGAAGAATACACTCACTTAGTTAAAGCACTAAGACCATTACCAGAAAAATTCCATGGCTTAACTGATGTTGAAGAAAGATATCGTAGACGCTACTTAGATTTAATAATGAATGAAGAAGCAAAAAGAGTTGCCATCCAAAGACCTAGAATCATTAGAGCAATGCAAGAGTACTTTGATTCTTTAGGTTTTATCGAAGTAGAAACACCTGTATTACAAAACATTCAAGGTGGTGCTACTGCTAGACCATTCATCACTCATCATAATACATTAGATTCTGATTTCTACTTACGTATTGCTACTGAATTACACTTAAAAAGATTATTAGTAGGTGGTTTAGAAAGAGTATACGAAATCGGTAGATTATTTAGAAATGAAGGTATGGATAGAACTCACAATCCTGAATTTACTACTGTTGAATTATATGAAGCATATGGTGATTTATCATCTATGATGAATATTTGTGAAGGCGTAATTAAACATGCTGCTAAAAAAGTTATCGGTAAAACTGAATTACAAAATCCTTTTGATGTAGATGGAGAAAAAATTGATTTAGAAAAACCATTTAGAAAAGTTACAATGTGCGAAGTTATTAAAGAACAAACAGGTGTTGATTTCAAAAATAATAACTATACTTTAGAAGAAGCTATTGCTTTAGCTAAAGAACATAACGTTCCTGTTGAAAAACACTTCACTATTGGTCATGTTATTAACGCATTCTTCGAAGAATATGGAGAAAAGACTTTAGTTCAACCAACATTCTTATGTGGTCATCCAATTGAAATTTCACCATTAACTAAAAAAGACCCAGAAGATCCAAGATTTGTTCAAAGATTTGAGTTATTTATTGGTGGTAAAGAATTTGCAAATGCATATACAGAATTAAATGACCCACTTGATCAAAGAGAAAGATTCTTAGAACAATTAAAAGAAAAGGAAGCGGGAAATGATGAAGCAAATGAAATGGATGTTGATTTTGTTGAATCATTAGAATACGGTATGCCTCCTGCTGGTGGTATCGGTATTGGTATTGATAGATTAGTTATTTTCTTAACTGAATCTACTACTATTCGTGATGTCATTCTATTCCCTCAAATGAAGACTAGATAATATGGATATTTATACAGATTATGCAAATTGGAAATTTGAAAACCATGAATTTATTCATAATTTAGTTGAAAGAAAAAGTGTTACAATCTCTAGATTCACTTCTGTAATTGTTGTGGTTGATTATTTATACGATAAATACACAAAGAAAAACAAACTTTCAGAAGATGAACAAGTTTTCTTTGAAATAGGATTTGATTATATTCATGATAATTTCTATACAATAAAAACATTATTAGATTATCAGTTTGATAAAGATTATGATAAACTAGATGCTTATGGAAAAACAATTAATTTATTGTTATATGTAAATGAATTCCAAGCTGAATTATTAAATCAAGATATAAATATAAAAAAAGAAATTCAAGTTTTAGATGATTTTGAACAAAACATCAGTGAGTTTTTAACAAAAGGTAAAAATGTACCCGATGAATACTTTCAAGTATTAAATGATATCGTAAATCCAATATTTGAAAGACATAATATTGAATTTATTCCAATTGAATCAATATTCTATGAAGTTGCAGTAGAATATAGATTATACAAAGAAAATGAATTTGATATGTATAATACATTTTTTAATATCCAAAAGGAAAAAGCAAGAAATGAAAATAAAGTTAGCTAATATATCCGACATACCTCAAATTATGGAAGTTATTAGTGATGCTAAAAATCTATTAAAACAAAGTGGTTCTCTACAGTGGAATACAGATAGTTATCCTAATGAAGAAACTTTTATTAATGATATAAATAATCATGTATTATATGCATTATGGGATAATACTACTCTTGTAGGAATTATTGCATGTATAAATGGAATAGATGAAAACTATAAACAAATTAAGGGCCATTGGATAGCAAATGGTCCTTATTTATCAATTCATAGAATTGCGATAAGAAAAGAATATTATCACACTAAATCTTCACATATATTAATTGATTATGCTATTAATTTAGCTAAATCATTAGATTGTATATCTATCAAAGTAGATACACATCCCCTTAATATCCCCATGCAAAAACTTCTTCTTCATTTTAATTTCACATATTGTGGTATAATAGAATTATTAAGAAGTAACATAGATAATAAAAGATTAGCTTATGAGCTTATTATATAAGGAGGTCACATGAAAGTTTTACTATATTTTGAAAACGAAAAAGCAATTAAAAAAAGTGGTATAGGTAGAGCATTAAGACACCAAAAACAATGCTGTGAAATAAATGGTTTTGAATATACAACAAATCCAAAAGATGACTATGATATTGCCCATATCAATACATATTTTTCTAAAAGTCAAAGACTAGTAAAAAAACTAGCCAAAGAAAATAAACCAGTAATTGTTCATGGACATTCTACTATTGAAGATTTTAGAAATTCATTTAGATTTTGGCAATTACTACAATTTTCAATCAATAATAATTTAAGAAAAACATATTCTAAACCTGATTTAATTATCACTCCTACTAACTATTCAAAAAAATTAATTGAAAGTTATGACTTCGTATCATGCCCAGTAAAAGCAATATCAAATGGAATTGATATGAGTAAATATCAAAAGAAAGAATACACAACAGAGGAAATAAATGAAGTAAAAAAAATGTTTGGTATCAAACCCGAAGAAAAAGTTATTATTGGAATTGGTTGGTATTTTGAAAGAAAAGGAATTCATGATTTCATCGAAGTTGCAAGAAGCTTTCCAGATATTAAATTTATATGGTTTGGTCAAAGAATGAGATTACTTATCCCACATAAAATTAATAAAGCCGTAAGAAAAAAACCAGACAATGTGATCTTACCTGGTTTTGTAGATAGTTCAGTAATATCAAAAATGTTACACCTATCAGAATGCTTCTTCTTCCCTAGTTACGAAGAAACTGAAGGAATTGTCCTTCTTGAAGCATTAGCCTCTAAAGCTCCAGTTTTAATTCGTGATATAGGCGCTTTCGATTATTTAACAGATAAAGTAGATTGTATCAAAGCTAAAGATAATAAAGGCTTTATAGAATCAATAAAATATATATTAAATAATAATTTAGACCAAATAGTAGAAAATGGATATGACCTTGTTAAAAAACGTGATATTTGTGAAGTTGCAAAAGAATTAAAAGAGACATATGAACAAGTAATAAATATGAAAAAATAATGGGAAGCATTTATAGTGTACCCAATAAATTGAACTAGTTAATTTAATATTATAATTGTAATAAGGATTGTTGTCTATATTCAAATGGGCTCAATCCTTTTCTTTTTATATTTATTCTTTCTTCATTGTACCATTTTATATATTCTTCAATTGCTTTTTTAAGATCATTTAATGTCTTAAAATCTTTTTCATGACCATAATACATTTCATTCTTTATTATTCAAAAGAAGTTCTCCATGGGTGAATTATCCATACAATTCCCTTTTCTAGAAAAGGATTGTTTGATTCCACTAGATTTTAACCATATTGAATATTGCTTCATTTGATATTGCCATCCTTGATCAGAATGAAATATTAAACCTTCTAAATTATCATACTGTTTAAATGCTTTATCTATCATTCTTTTAGTTTGATTGAAATCAGGATGTTCTGATAAATCGTATGCGATGATAGATCCATCATACATATCTAAAATTGGTGATAAATAAAGTTTACCATCTTTATGTTTAAATTCAGATACGTCAGTACTCCATTTTTTATTTGGTGCTGTAGTTTCAAAATGTCTTTTAAATATTGTTTTATTATTTTCTTCATCAATCACTTTCTCTAAAAGAAGGTTTTCTTTTGGCTCACCATTATCTTTTTTGTAAGAATGGTATTTACCATTTTTTCCTTGAATACCACCGATACCCAATTCATGCATGATTCTTTGAATACGCTTATGATTAACTTTTTCTTCACAAGCTTTATTTTTATTTATTGCTAGAGTTACACGTCTAACACCATATCTACAATGCGATTTATTGTAGATTCTAAGTATTTCTTCACACAATTCTTTATCTCTTTGCTCTTTACATTTTAAGGCTTTTACACCATGATAATAGCTAGATTTAGCTATTCTAAAGAATTTTAATAGCTCATTTAATGGATATTTTAGTCTTAGTTCATTGATAGCTATTACTTTTTCTTCGTTTGTCGGTTCTGACGTTTTTGAACTAAGGCCTGGATTTTTTTTAGGCAATCAATCTCCATTTGTTGTTGATAGGTTTTCTTTCTAAGTTCATTTAACTCGTGACGTTCTTCATCTGTTAAAGGGGCCATAGCTTCATTAGTAGAAGTTGCTTGTTCGATTTTAGAATTCTTTCTTGGTCTTCTCATTTTAGTCTTACCTGGCTTTCCTCGATTATCGATAAGACCATTATACCCTAATTTCTCATATTTTGAAATCCATTGATTTATAACTGAAAAAACAACATTCATCTCTACTGCTAGTGAATTTTTACTTTCACCAGAATAATATCGTTCTATAATATTAATTTTCTCTTCAATACTAAAGTGTTTTGAATGAGAATGTAATATTGCTTCTAATCCATGCACTTTATATCTTTTAACTATATTTTCCATACCACCAGTTGAGTAATTATATTTTGCAGCTATGGCTCTATGTGAGTAACCTTTATCAACCAGTCTTGCTATTTTTCTTATATCTTCATCTTTTAATCTCATAAAAAATACCCCTTAAGTCTTTCTAGATTTCTCTAGTCCAACTTAAGGGGTTCACTACAATTTGCTTCCCATTTATTTATTATAAACCTAATACTTCTTTACAGAAATCAATAATTTCTTGATCCTTAGCATTTTCAAAGAAGAACTTCTTAAATGTAGGTCTATCAATAGTTTGAAGTAAAAACTCTTTATCAATTTTCTTTAAGATTTCAATCATAGGAGTATGAGTAATCTCTTTAACATCCTTTAAAATCTTTCTATTTGCAGCCATAGGAACTGCTCTTTCTCTTGGATAACCTAATCCTCTTTCACCAGTAAATAATTTTTCAAAAATATAAGTTAAATTTACTTCAGCACCCCAACCAAATCCTTTAGCATAAGGTAAAGAAATCGCATTACCATCATTAATTTGACCAAACATAAAAGCATCAGATGGATCAATAATTAATCCACAAGATACTCTTGGAAATGAATTTAATGCAAGCATAGCACCCATACCAGTACCACATCCAGTAACAACAAAATCACATGCACCAGAATTTAATAAAATACCTGCAAGTAATCCATTTTGAACATAAGTTAAAGACTTATCTTCAGCACCTTCCATACCATAGTTATCTACAGTATGGCCTAATGGTTCAACTGTATTTTTTAATGTTTTATATACAAGCTCATTTTTTGCAGCTTGTGAATTTTCCATAATTAATGCAATTTTCATATTTTTTCTTCCTTCCTTTATAGAAATGAAAGGGCGATTTATCAAAAATCGTCCTTTTCTTTTTTTAATTATTCAGCCTTACCAACAGAACCGAACATTTCCATCTTAACTTTAACTACTTCTTTAATAGCTTCAGTACCTGGAGCTAATAATTTACGAGGGTCAAAACCTTTCTTAACTTGGTCTTTACCAGCTTCAATATAAGCTCTTGTAGCAGCAGCAAATGCTAATTGACATTCAGTATTTACATTAATCTTGCAAACACCTAAAGAAATAGCTTCTTTAATCATAGCTTCAGGAATACCTGTACCACCATGTAATACAAGTGGCATCTTATCACAAGCAGCTTTAATAGCAGCTAATGCTTCAAAATCTAATCCTTGCCAGTTTGCAGGATATTGACCATGAATATTACCAATACCAGCAGCAAGCATGTCGATACCTAAATCAGCAATCATCTTACATTGAGCTGGATCTGCAACTTCACCCTTACCTGTAACACCGTCTTCTTCTCCACCAATAGAACCAACTTCAGCTTCTACAGTAGCACCTAAAGAATTAGCGATAGCTACGATTTCTTTTGTCTTTTGTACGTTTTCTTCAATATCATAATGAGAACCATCAAACATAACTGATGAATAACCAGCAGCTAATGCTTTTTGAGCACCTTCATATGTACCATGGTCTAAGTGTAATGCAACAGGAACAGTAATGTTTAAAGTTTCAATCATTGCTTTAACCATATCTGCAACAACCTTATAACCTGTCATATACTTATTTGCACCTTCAGATACACCTAAAATCACTGGTGACTTTAATTCTTCTGCAGTAAGAAGAATAGCTTTTGTCCATTCAAGATTATTAATATTGAATTGACCTACTGCATAATGGCCTTCTCTAGCCTTTTCCATCATGTCTTTAACGTTAACTAATGGCATAATAATTTCCTCCTAAAAATAGAACATTTTTTTCCATCCTTTATTATAATACATTTAGCAGAAAAAAACAATTATATAAAGTAAAAATCCTAAAGAAAAACAAAGGAGAACGTTTTTTTCGTCCTCCTAATTTTGGTTATACATATCATTTATATCTATAGAATCAATGATAAAGTATTCATCATCTTCATCTTCTTCTATATTAAATAACACACATTTTTGAATCACAATATTTTGGTGTTCTTCATCATAATCTTTTTCCATAATCTCACCATAACTATTATGACCAAAATATATTTAATTTATTACATTTTTCCTAATACTTTTTGAATAAACTCAATTTGTTTTTTAAGCCATGGAACAATTCCTTGGAAAAATCTCATTAACGGAACAGATAATAAACACAACATCGCTAAGAAAATTCTTGATTGAGTAGGCATAGTCTTAACAATACCACTTGTTGATGTAGTAACAGTAGATGAAGGAACCTTGTAATCTGTAACAACATCACCAATAATTAAATTCAAATCACTATCAATCTTAGCATATACACTATTATCAGCTCTTAAGAAATTAGTATAATATCCATCAATAATATAATATCCACTAACAGTTGTTGTAACACTAGGACACATTAAAGGATTAGATAATCTAATATTACTATTAAATCCATTCGCTGGATTTAAACTACTAGCATCACTTCTTACAATATAGTATGAAGCATCATAAGGAGCCACCTTAATTGATGATGTATCAACAATTTTTCCATTAGAACCAATCAAATTATCAATTCCTAATGAATCACTCTTAATAGTTGTATTTATACCATTAAATACAATTCTATTATTAGTACCAAAAGAAATAACAGGATAATTAATTTTATATGTATCTGTTTTAGTACCATCTTCTAATATGTTAAATAACGGATTACCATTAACTAATAGCTCATTATTATTAGTAGTATTAATAGATAATTTTATATTATCTCTAGAAGTTAAATCAGTTTTATAGCTTACATTACCAGGATGAGATTTACCTGTAAATGAAGTATTAGTTGTAATAACTAATTGATCATTTTTTAGTTCAACAATAGGCATAATACACACATGAACATCTAAAGCCTTAGTAGAACCATATTTATTATAATAATTATAGTACTCATCTGTTTTTGTTAAAGTCATATAAACAGGTTCGCCAAGTTTCTCATTCTTATCATCTTCTTTACTATTAGATGTAGTTGTAGTTTCATAATATAAATAACCATCTTTATCTATCTTAAATTTATCAGCATAATCTTTACTATATTCAAGATATTTTTTCTCACCATTATCAATGATAAAAACTTCACTACCACCTAAAACAATATCATGATTTTCTAAGAAACTAATATTAGGGATAATAACTTCCTCATAAATATTAGTACCATTTAAAGTATAATAAGCATTACCTAACTCATCATATACACTTGAAATACTGATATTTTTTTCAGAAGAAACTCTTTGATAATCTGTAACTTTACCATCAAAAACATAATAATAATCATCACTTATCTCAATTTGAGGAGAATATTTCATAATATCTTCTCTTAAATTAGGAGAATAGTATTCTGCAAACGTAATTAACGGTCTTAACTCTAATACATGAGGCATTAAAAATACAACTAAAGCAGCAACACTATAACAGAAAATACATAAAACTCTTCTTAAAGCATTCCATGGTTTTGAAACTTTAAATAAAACCATTAAACATGTATGTGTAGCCGCAATAACAATAATTGAAGATAAAGTAACACTATCTAAACTTAAAGAACCAGACAACAAGAACACAATTAACGAAATTATAAGTATTGTTAAAGCGCCAGGTAAAGCACCCTTTAAAACATTAAATAAGAATTTACCTTGAACTTCTCTATTATTAGGTTCTAATGCTAAAACAAATGACGGAAGACCAATAGCAAGTACATCAATTAAAATTAACTGATTAGTAGAAATAGGATAAACACCACCAGAAAGCATCGCTTGAATAGCAAGTAATAACGAGAATATAGTTTTAGTTAAATACAGTGCTGCAACACTAGTTACATTATTAATAACTCTTCTACCTTCAGCAACAACCTTAGGCATAGATCCAAAATTAGAATCAAGTAAAACTAAGTGTGATACATTACGAGCAGCTTCACTACCAGAAGCAATAGCTATTGAACAATCAGCTTCTTTTAAAGCTAAAATATCGTTAACACCATCACCAGTCATCGCAACACAATTTCCAGCTTTCTTTAAAGTAGTTACTAACAACTTCTTTTGAGAAGGAGAAACACGTCCAAATACAGTATATTTTAAAGCAGCTCTTTCAACTTCTGCATCAGTTAAACCATCAAGTGAAATATATTGATCAGCATTTTCAATTCCAGCTCGTTCTGAAATCTTAGCAACAGTAATAGGATTATCACCAGAAATAACTCTAACCTTAACTCCACTCTTCTTAAAGTAATCAATTGTTTCAATCGCATCAGGACGAATATTATCTTCAATTAAAATTAAAGAAACTAATTCAGGATCACTTGGAGGTAACATATTATTTTGAATCATACCATCAAAATGAGCTAAACTTAATACACGATATCCCATAGCTGAATATCTATCTACATCTTTTTTAACATTAATAAAATTCTTCTTTAAAACAAACTCAGGAGCACCTAAAGCAAAGGTTCCAAGTTTATCAAAAGTAACAGCATTCATTTTTCTTTGTGAACTAAAAGGAATAGTAGCTAAATACTTAATTCTTTTATTTAATCCAAATTTATCAACTAATGCCTTAGAAGTTAAATTAGATTCATTTAATGCATTAAGCATCGCAGAAATAATGTTTTTAGTAGTTAGACCACTAATAGCAGTATAATCAATAACATTTTTAACACTCATAGTACCATCAGTAATAGTACCTGTTTTATCCAAACATAAAACATTGACACGAGCAAGCATCTCAATACAATATAGTTCTTGAACTAACACATTCTTTTGAGCAAGTTTAATAATACCAACAAATAGTGCAACAGAAGTTAACAACCATAATCCAGATGGAATCATACCAACCATAGCACCAGCAGTTTTTCTAACCGCAGTTACATAATCAATACCATTAACTAAATATTGCATAACAAACAATGTCAGACCAACAATAACCACAACAAATGACATTACCCAAATAATCCAATTTAATGATTTTAATAAATCAGATTTAGGTTTCTTATATTTCTTAGCTTGACTAGATAATTTCTCAATATAATTATCTTTTCCAACCTTATCAACTCTAGCACGACATCTACCAGAAACAACATATGACCCAGAAAATAATAAATCACCTGGCTTTTTAATAATAGCATCACTTTCACCAGTTAATAAAGATTCATTAACTTCAACCGAACCACTAACAACAATACTATCCGCACAAATTTGATTTCCTGATTCTAATAAAATCAAATCATCCAAAACAACTTCTTCTACAGTTATTTCTTTAATCTCACCAGAACGAACCACGGTAGCAGCAGGAGCTGAAATAAGTGATAATCTATCAATAGATTTTTTAGCTTTAATTTCTTGATAAATACCAATAATAATATTTAATGTAACAATAGCTAGAAAAACTAAATCAGTAAATGCTTTTACACTAATCAACCATATAGCAATCATAATTGTAACAAAGTTAAACCAAGTTACAATATTAGAAAAAATAATCTTCTTTATAGACTTAGTAGAACCCTTATCTGATTTATTAACAAGATTATCCATAATTCTTTTTTCAATAATCTCATTAGGTAACCCATTTTCAATATCAGTTTCATATCTATTAATATTTTCAGGATGTTTCTTTAGAGCTCTTCTGTGTTGTTTAACTAATTTTTTATATGCAACTTGTTCTTGTTTTCTAACTTTAGCTTCTTGTTTCAAACGAACTTTTTTTTCTTTTTTAGTTTCAACATGTTCAACAGCTAAAATCTTAACCCCATCTTCTAAAAGACACTCTTCTTCAATAATTTCTTCTTCAATAATATCATCATTTAATTCATCTAAAGCTTGTTCTTCTTCAGACTTATTAAAAATACTCTTTTCATCGAAATTAGCCATAAGTTACCTCCTTAAATTAATAACAATATCAATAATCTCTTCAAGTCTATCAATTTGATTATCTAAATACAAAAAACCAATCAATGCTTCAAACCCAGTAGCATCTAAATAAGTTTTAATATCAATGTTTTTACGATTAGAATTCACATGTGAATTTCTTCCTCTTTTATAATAAGAAATCTCTTCATCACTAAGTAAATTCTCATTTAATAAATAATACATAGCTAAAGCTTGAGCCTCACCACAAGTAAACTCAGTAACCTTCTTATGAAGATCTTTAACTTTAGTATAACCTAAAGATAAAATATGTTTTCTAATATATATCTCATATATAGAATCGCCAATATATGCCAAGCATAACCCATTATACATATTAGCTTGCATTAAACAATCTTCCATTCCATAAGTTTAGCTCTTGCAATATCTGCAGCAGCAAAATCTTTAGCATTACGAGCATTAATCCAATCTTTATAAACAGATAATTGGTCTTCATTCATTTTTTCAACAAACATATTGATACCCATAACTTTTAAAATAGTATCAAGTGTAGTCCACTTTTTACCAACAACATCAATATTTTTAGAACGAATAGCCATATTTAAATCTTTAACAATTTGTTCGATTAAAGTCATAACATTTTGAACATTCAAATCTTGGTCCATATAATTTTTAAACATCAAAATATCATCTTCATTTACAACTAAATTTGTAACATCATTTAGTTGTAACTCATACAAACCTTGTTTATAAGCTCTTTGCCACTTATCATATGTTTTTTCATATTGAGCAAATACATCCTTAGAATAAGGTAAATTATTACGGTATGGAGTAAATACTAAAACCATTCTCATAACCATACCATTTTTATTATTATCTAAATCTTTAACTAATATAACATTACCTAAAGATTTACTCATCTTTCCGCCTTCAAACTCTAATCTACCAACATGCATCCAATATTTAGCTAAATGATGGTGATATAAAGCTTCACTTTGTGCGATTTCATTTTCATGATGTGGGAATTTCAAATCCATACCACCACCATGAATATCAATTTCACCATCAAAAAGTCTATGATTCATAACCACACATTCAGTATGCCAACCAGGTCTTCCACAACCAAAAGGAGAATCCCACTTAATACCAATCTCAGTCTTCTTCCATAATGAAAAATCAAGAGGGTTTTCTTTTTTATCATTAACACTAATTCGAGCGCCTTGTTCTAAATCATCACTAACTTGATTAGATAAACATCCATAATCTTCAATCTTTTTCACTCTAAAGAATACATCTCCATCCACTTCATAAGCGTATCCTTTATCAATTAATTCTTGAATAAAATTAATCATTTCTTCAATATAATCAGTAGCATGAGGAACTTCATCAGGTCTTTTGCTACCAACTAAACTAGCAGCTTCGAAATATGCTTTTTCATAATACTCAGCAATTTCTTTTTCAGTTTTATCTTGCTTAATAGCTTCATTAATAATCTTATCATCTACATCTGTAATATTAGATGCATAATTAACTTCATATCCAATAAACTCTAAATAATTTTTAAGCATATCATAAAAAACAACAGGTCTAGCATTACCAATATGAATGTAGTTATATACAGTTGGACCACATACATACATATTTACTTTTCCCTCGTGAATAGGCTTAAATTCCTCAATTTTATTTGACAATGAATTATATATTTTTAGTCCCATAATATCATCTCCTAAGTAGTAGAAAAAGGAGCAAAAGCTCCATACTTCTATTATTGAATTAAATTTTTAATAGTATCTGAAAGTAAAGATAAATCAGTACTTACTAAAGAATCACTAACAACAATTTGATTAGTTGTTGCAGATGTTGGAGTACAAACAAACTTATCAGCATACGCAAAAACATTATTTAACTTGCTTTGAGAATCAGTATAACCAACAACTAAACCAACATATGCTTTTTGAACAGTTACATCTTCTTCTTTAGTTCCATCTTCGCCCATTAATGTAATAGTAACACCATTTTCTACAGGTTTATAAACACAATTAACCGCACTTGATCCTGCAACAAATCTGCCAACAAAACCACCAACATATACAGTATAACTACGTTTAACTGAAACAGTTACATCACCGATAGCTGCACAATCATTAACCTTACAAACAGTAGTTGAGTTACCACCAATAAAACCACCAACAAAAGTCTTATGTGTCTTATTACCAGAATACTCATCAATTTCATTAACATTTAAATTAACCTTAGCATAACATGAATTAACACCCTTAGCAGAGTCATTTAAACCAACAAAACCACCAATAAAAGCTAAACCATTAGAATTTGAAGTATAACCAATAGTAACATTCATAACACCTTCAACTGAAGAGTTATTAATAGAACTATTAACATTATGACCAACTAAACCACCAACATAAGCTTTTAATCTAGCTTTACCCATATTATATTCTAAGCCTGTAACTGAAACATTTTCGATAGTAGTCTTTTCAGCATAACCAACTAAACCACCAACCATAAAAGTCTTTGATGTTTGACCTTCATATTTAACATAGATATCTTCAATTGTAACATTAGAAATAGTACTATTAACAGCATATCCAGTTAATGCACCAATATATCTTTCACCACGGTTAGCATCAAATGTAGCACCCTTAATCTTTAAATTAGTAATAGTTGCACCTTTAACATAACCAAAAATACCAGAATAAGTTGTATCAACATCTAAATCAAAATTAGAAATAGTATGACCATTTCCATCAAAATGACCAGTGAACTTATTACTAGAATTAAAAATAGCAGATAATTCTTCACCATTATAATCTAAATCAGCATTTAATTTATAGAAAGCACTTGGTTCTTTACTCATGGCTTCAAAATCAGCCTTAGTTTCAATAATAATAGGATCTTCAATAGATTCACCATTATTAATAGTTTTAACTGTCTTAGCTTCTAACACTTTTTGACTACCATCTAAAGAAGCCATAAGTTTCACAGTATACTCAGTATCAGCTTCTAAGCTAGTCACATCTACAGCTGTACTTGTAATTTCACTAGTTTCACCATTAACTTTAATAGTTACATTCTTTCTAGTAATTTCAGCTTGTTCATTATCTAACACAATAATATTAATCTTAGCTTTTTCTTTAGCTAATAATCCATCTTCAGAATCTACAAAAGTAGTCTCAATAGTAATACTTGTTTTATAAACATCAATATCCATACTACCTGAAATATTGATTTCTTTTGAATTAGTACATCCTACCACAAATAGAACTACAATAAAAGAAAGTATTGCAATCATCTTTTTTAATAATCTCATAAAATACACCCTAACTTTTTTATTTAAATATGTAATATTTAATACTACTAAACTATATTATATCTTAAAATGGTCTCACATACAAGATTATAATTCTTTTATTTTAACAACTTTAGTCAAAATATCAGTATAAGATATCGTAAAATCCTCTTCATAATTATTAATTTTAGAAGTTACACACAAAAATCTTGGATATACTCCCTTAATCTTACTAGCTGCATCTACCACTTTAGTTCTTCCCTTAGTAAGACTAACATGAATAACATCATTTTTTAATTCATTAAATTTGTCCTGTAAAATTTCATATTGATTTTTATTAATATACTTGTTTTCCATAATTTTTCCTCCAAACAAATAGAAAAAACGCTCTTAAAAAGCGCTAATCCCTCTTATATTTTATCACAAATATTTTTTCTTCGTAAGTTAATTTTTAGACAAAAAATCTACAAATTTCATAAATAAATAATTATATATTTATATAAAAAAGGAAAAAAATATGGAAAAGTATCTAAGAGGAACCATCATAATAAAAGAAAATACATATATAACAAAAGCCTTCAAAATAACTAAAGGAACAATATCTAAAAGAATAAATAATAATATAATAAAAACATATAAAAATAATCAAACAATATTATTAGAATATATAGATAACATATCAATATACTCATATATTGCTGAAGAATTAACAATAGGAGAATGGATCGATTTAGATATAGACTTACTAAAAAAACAAACCCAAACTCAAAACATTCATTTAGAACTCTTATTAATAAATGATCCTATAATTAAAGTATCTAGATTTATCTATTACAAATACATTGAAAAACAAGTTTTATGCTTTTATTTAGAAATGACATTAAAAGAACTATCAGACTACCTAAAAATAGAAAAAAGGCAATTATCTAAAATAATTACCCATTTAATAACAATCAATATAATTTCTAAACAAAATAAACTAATAATAATCCAAAACCTAAATAAACTTATAAATATCTCATACTCTAAAGATATCTAACTAAATTAAACCTAGTTTTACCATCAATATGGTAATAAGTCAAATAATTAACAAGTGCAGAGGCAAGTTCTAAATCCTCTTCTGTATCATTACATCCAAGCAATTCCCAACCATAAATTTCTAAAGATTCTTGTCTTTTAACTTTAAATGAACGATCAATTTCATCTAAAATCTCACCCATTACCAAATCACACTCAAAAACCAAAGAAACCTTTTTAGAAGTCTTATGAATATTAATATTTAAACAATTAATATCATTATCAAGTAAAAAAATAGAAAACTCACTAACAATCTTACAAATCTTTTGATTTTCTTCTATTAACATCTTTCCTCTTCTCCCTTCTAAATATCTTTTCAGCAATAACACACAAAACTGCAGCTGTAAAACCAGCTGAAAAACCATTATTATATAAATCAAACCCACCATGCATATTAATCATAATTGGAGTTATAACAATATGAATAAATCCAGCAGCAACCCCATAAATAATACCAAATCTACCACATATAGGAGCAAGTCCACTGGCAAAAATAAAAGCTATAATAGTAGATATAGATAAATCATAATCACCACTTATTAACATCCCAACATAAATAGAAATAAAACAACCTACCCACACTGGTAATAGATTTTTAATATGCATCCCAAATCCAGCAAAACCTAAAATAGATAAACAACTCCCAAAAACAACACCATTCATAGGAATCTTAAAAATTATGCCTATAAAACCAAGTAATAATCCAATTACTCCAAAATTAAATAAAACAGTTTCTTTAGAAAAATCATGAACATAATCACTAATTAATCTACCATGAGTTTTCATTAAAGCCAAATATTTATTAAACACTTTATAATCATTAATAAAAGCCACACCAATCGAAATAAAAGACATAATAGGTAAAATTAAATAAAAAACATTAGTTGTAGTATAATCATAATCACTGGCTAGAATGACTTCTAACCCACAATATTTAAAAACAGCGTAAAACACTAAAGAAATAATCCCTAAGGCAAAACCCGTATTATATAAATTATAACCTTCATGAAAAATAATAGTATGGGAAGAAATAGCAGGTAAAACAAAACCAACAATAACACCAACTATAATCCCTAAAGGAATACCAATATAATATTCAAATCCAAAACCAAAAAAGCAATAACTAACAATAGGAGAAATTCCAGTTGAAAATAATATAGTAATAATAAAAGACTTAAACGGTATTCTTTTAAAAATTGAAAACAAAAAAATCCCAAAATAAATAGGTAAGGTGTTAAAAATATTCTTACCAAAAAAAGAAAAACCACATATCATAACAAGTCCAGCATAAACAGGACCAGTCATTCTAATCTTCAAACGCTTAACCAAAAATAAGTTAATTAACAAAATACTAGCAACATTAAAAAAAGTAGCACCCAAACCACCAACATATACATAATCAGTAATAAGTATGGACGGAGATTTAATAATATTAACATATCCCTTAAATACCTGTTCAAGTGGATTAAATATAAATCCATTACCATGAACAAAACCAATAATAGGTTCAATAAAAAAAGCCAAAAAGAAAAAGAATACAACCCAAATATCTAAATAAATATTATCTCTTATGTGTTTAATAAGCCTTAGCACAACCATCACCTAATTTGATTATACAAAACTTTTAACATCATTTAAAGATTTTTTATCAATATTAATATAATTCCTAATATTATTCTATATACTCCAAACAATCTAAAATCATTACTCTTAATATATCTTAACAACCATTTAATAACCACCAAAGAAACCACATAAGCAACAATCATACCAATAAACAACAAACACAAATCACTAAAAAATAAATCATAACTAACAAAATACTTAACAAACTTAATTAAAGAGGCTCCAACCATAACAGGAACAGCCAAAAAGAAAGAAAACTCACAAGCTACGTCTTTACTACAAAACAAAATCATAGCACCTAATATAGTAACACCACTCCTAGAAGTCCCAGGAATCAAAGCTAAAACCTGAAACAAACCAATCAAAAACGCCCTACTAAAACTTATATCCTCTACTCTACTAAACTTTATTTTTTGATTATTAAATTTAATAACAATAAAAATAACACCATAAATAATTAACATAGCAGCAACAGTCAAATAGTTATAAAACTTTTCATCTAGATAATCACCAAATAATAAACCAATAACAGCAGCAGGCAAACAAGCTATAATAACCTTAGCCCATAACAACCAACTGCCCTTTTTTTCTTCTTTTATGCCATTAAAAATATTAAACTTGCTAAAATTACAAGTAACAACCGCCATAACAGCACCTAACTGTACAGCAACCAAAAAGATATCCCAAAAATCTTTTCCTCCAAGAAATATAGAAGAAACATCAATATATTCTTCTATTATAATTAAATGTCCAGTACTACTAATCGGCAACCACTCAGTAATCCCTTCAACAATTCCAACTAAGACAACCTTTAAAATTTCAAATATTTTCACATAATCACCAATGATAATATATCAAAAATATATCACATTTATTCTTAAAACTACAACTATACTTTCGTATTAATGAACAAAAAAAACAGCCAATCTTGAATGATTCAATAACATAGCTGTTTCACTTATTTAAAAACTTAAAAAATACTATGAATTAGTATTAAATGAAGTTAGTAACACCTATACAAATAATTACAAATACTTTTTTTAATAATCTTATTTCAATAGAAGAATATCAACAGAACCTACTAATATTGAATATCTTCTAATTATTTTATCAAATTGTTCGGTATCAAGGTAGTTTTCACCTAACTTTCCACCAGCATCTCCATCCTTTAATTCATAAAAATTACCATCAAAACAAATTCCAGTCCACCCGTTCCAATATCGTTGTATTATATAAAGATAAGAACCAAAAATAATAGTTTCCTCGCATCCTGGCGCTAGCAGAAGGGGATATTGATCATCAACATTAACAACATATTTGTTATCAAACTTTCCCAAGTAGAAATTCAAAGTTATTTCATTTTCTGGAAAATAAATGTCGTCTGTAACATAATATTTACTCAAACTATAACATTCTAAAATATAATTATATTCCTCTTCTGTTAATATCAAATTATTAATTTCTGAGATACAATTTTGTTTAATTATATCAATACTTTCTTTATTATTTGCAGATTCCATCATTTCAATAGCTTTGCTAATCTCATCATCAATAAACATATAACTATATTTAATATGTTCATATTCAAGAGTTTCACAATATGTGTTAATTGAATTTATAACCTCTGCTATATAAGGAGTTAAATCTTCATACTTTACATATATTTTTACCTGTGTAGTGATCTTTTCATAATTATATGATTTTTCATATGATTCATCATAATATAATCCTAAAATATAGTTTATATTTTCAACTGGAACTATATCATATGTTAAAATACTTCCATTATCTATTTCAACATTATATGACGCTTCATCAACTATAAATTCTACATTTATTTTCTTTATTTCTTCACTACAACTAATACATATGATACTAGTAGTTACTAAGAATAATATTAATAACAATTTATTAAATCTTTTAATCATTAGTCTACACCTCCTAAAAACATATAAACAAAAAACTCTCTTTATTATTACCTAAAGAGAGTAAAATACATATTCACAAAAATCCTTAGATAATTTCTAGCAAAAAATCAAGGTTGTTACTTTCATTTACATTTTATCATATGGATAATGTGATTTCAACAAAAATATGTAAAAAATATATTATTATCAAACCAAAAACAAATTTTGATATTTTCTTTTATTCATTATTAAACATCTTATAAACTTTCAAGTTCTAACGAAGCTTTAGCATTCAATCTTAAATCATCAACTAAGCCACTCTTTTTATACTGATAATACCCTGCAACAGCTATCATAGCAGCATTATCTGTACAGTATTTAATAGAAGGAATACAAATTTCAAATCCAGGATTTTCCTTAGTAAATCTTTCTTTAAGTCCTTTGTTTGCAGATACTCCGCCTGCAACAATTATTTGATTAACTTGTTTTTCTTTGGCAAGTTTAAATGTTTTTCTAACTAGTACTTCTGTAACTGAATCTTGGAAAGATGCACATAAATCTTCCTTATTAATTTCTTCTTTACGTTGATTAGCATTATGAACTAAATTAATAACAGCACTTTTCAATCCTGAAAAAGAAAAATTATAAGAATTTTCGTCTAAATACACTCTAGGTAGATGATAATTATCCTTACCTTCGTGTGCTAATCTATCAACATGAGGCCCTCCAGGATACGGTAGTCCAACAACTCTAGCAACCTTATCATATGCCTCTCCAACAGCATCATCTAAAGTTTGGCCAATAACTTCAAAATCAAAATGTTCCTTCATATAAATAAGTTCTGTATTACCACCTGAAACTAAAAGTGCAACTAAAGGAAATTTCATTTCATGTTCAATAGCATTAGCATATATATGTCCAGCTAAATGATGAACACCAATAATAGGTTTATTATACATTAACGCAAAAGTCTTAGCCGCATTAACACCAACAAGCAAAGATCCTATAAGTCCTGGCCCCTTCGTTACTGCAACTAAATCAATATCACTAGGCTTTACTCCTGCTTCCTTAAAAGCTTGTTCAAAAACCATAGAAACTTGATAAACATGGTGACGAGATGCAACCTCAGGAACAACTCCACCAAATAATTTATGAATATCTATTTGTGAATTAATTATATTACACAATACTTCTTTGCCATCTCTAACGATAGCTACACTAGTTTCATCACAACTACTTTCAACACCTAGTACTAACAAAATAATCACCTCACTATAATAAATGAATATTTTTTTCTTCTAATAGCTTAATATCTTCTTCTGGCCATATTGAAGCTTGAACCTCGCCAATATGAGCTTTTTTTAAGAAGAACATACAAATACGAGATTGACCTAATCCTCCTCCAATAGTGTAAGGTAATCTCTTATTTAAAACATTTTGAATATATGGATTATTAATCTTATACATTTCATCTTTAGCATTTAATTGATTAATTAAACTTTCTTCATCTACTCTTATTCCCATAGAAGAAATCTCAAAAGCTATATCTAGTTCCTTATAATATAGTAATATATCTCCATTTAAATTCCAATCATCATAATCGGCAGCTCTTGTGTCATGTGGTAAGCCATTTGCTAATTTAACTCCAATTTGCATTAGGAATACAGCACCATATTTTTTAACAATCTCATATTCTCTTTGATTAGGTTCTAAATTTGGATATAATTGTTCTAATTCTCTTGTAGTTATAAAATATATTTCCCTAGGTAAAACTTTATTTAACACAGGAAACTTATTACAAATCTTATCCTCTACAGTAAGTAAAACATTATAAATTAAACGTACAGTTTCCTTTAAAAACTCCATATTACGTTCTTCTTTGTCAATCATCATTTCCCAGTCCCATTGATCAACATAAGCAGAATGAATACTATCTAAATCCTCATCACGTCTTATTGCATTCATATCAGTATATAAACCAGTATCTTTAGCAAATTTATACTTAGCTAAAGCATTTCTTTTCCATTTAGCTAAACTTTGAACAATCTCAACAAATTCACTAACATTTTTAATACCAAAACTTACTCTTCTTTCACTACCACTTAGTTCATCATTTAACCCAGTAGAAGGAAAAACAAATAAAGGCGCTGAAACTCTAGTTAAATTTAAAGCCTTAGCTAATTCTTGTTCAAATATATCTTTAACATATTTAATTGCGATTTCAGTTTCCATTAAATCAAGTTTAGAAACATAATTATCAACTAAAAATAATCTTTTCATACTATCACCCATAAACGAGAATAATTATATCATTTTTTTATATTTCTTACAACTATAAGATTAAAAGGCTTTAGATAAACCAAAGCCTCTTTAATTAAGTTGTTAATGTTTGTATCGTTGTACTTTTTAAGTGAACTAGTCATATATGAGTTTACAAATCTAACAATTTAACTTACTAAATAACCATAACATTCTATTTCATAAAAACTTATTGAAAAACTATTTAAAGTCGTGCCAATATAAAATCTTATTTTTTCTATATTTTTTCCATCTAAATCAAAACCTAAATACTTAACTCCATCACTAGTTCTAACATGAGAAATCAAATTAGAGTTTGAAGAATAATAAACAATAGTCTCCCATATGCCATCACTATAGACCTCAATTTTAAATTCTTCTCCTGCATATTTAATATTTTGTGCATAAACATAAATCCTTAATTCATCAGCGGAGTAAACTCCTTCTAAATCGACAGTGGCTTCAGCCATTGAATTATTAACCTTTGTAGAAAATCTACCTTCAAATTCAGCAAATATTCCATCAGTTAAATTAGAATAAATATAATTATTATCATAAATATATGAATTAGATAAATCAGTTGGAATAAATTTTTTTCCATTTAATATATTATAATCTTTAAGGTCATATAAAGGAGATTCTTTATTTTCATATGTAGAAATCGTAGATACAGCATAAGAACAAAGTATACTATAGTTAGCATATGATAAATTAGGTGAAGAACTTTCTAGCACTAACACATAATTACCATTATTTGTTTTTTCATATAAACGATATTTATAAGCATTAGATGTTGCTGTAATTTCTATATTTAAGTTAGATTCATTTAAAGACCATGTTACATCTTCAATCACTGCATAAAGTATAATTGGATTAAAATAACATAGGCTTCTGTTACTTTCAATACCACCTTTTAATGCTGTTACTGCAAAAGTAGTTCTTAAGTTTTCTTCTTCTATAGGCGCTTTATAGCTAAATTTGTTATTTTTAGTGTTACCAATTAGTGTATAACTAGCATCATTACCAACTGCTTTATATATATTATAACTATCCGCATTTTCTACTTTATCAAAGCTAAATTCAAAATCACCTAAATCTAATCTCTCGAATTTAAAATTACTAGGCGACTCCACTTTTTCTTGTTTTTCAAAGCCAGTTATAGTATATTTTTCTCCTTCTTTTGTTTCAAAAGCAATTAGATTTTGGCCAACAACTTCATAACTAACATTAAATCCTTTAGAATCAACCACTTTAGCTTTAGTTATTGAAGGATAATAAACCTTAACAACTCTTCCCTTATTAGAAGTGATATTAATTTCTTTTGCTAACATATCACTCCATGTGACGTCTACTTCAAAATTTCCCTCAGCAACTAATCCTTTATATGACCCATTACTCCAAGCAATAGGCAGTGCAGGAAGTACCTCTATATATCCTTCATGACTTTGTAATAACATTTCAGCAATACCTGCTGTCAATCCAAAATTTGCTTCTGCTTGATAAATTTCATCATACGAAGTCCACAAATTAGGAAAAATGCATTTTCTTATTAATCCTTGCAATTCATCATAAACATTTTTATCATCTTTAACTCTTGCGTATAAGCCCATTTTATGAGCATATACCCAACCATATCTTTCGTTAAAACTACCTCTACCCTCTAATGTAACCTTAGCAGCATCTAACCAAGCAGGTGTAGTTGAATTTATTAAATTTCCTGGATATAAACCAACTAATTGCGAAACATGTCGATGAGAAGGGTCACCCAAATCACCATAATATTTTTCTTCTCTAAATTCTTTTATGTGACCTGACAAACCAACATTTATAGGATCATATTTATCTAATTGTTCCATAATAGTTCTCAAAATAGAATATTCATCATCAGATAAAATGTCATTATCATCTAGATTAATACCTAATTCTTTTGCAGATTGTAAAACATAATAATTATTTAAATATGCAAAAGATTGAGCATAAGTTGTTCCAGTAGTATAATACCAAGCTCCATTTACATATTGTTCAGGTGAATCACAATACTCAACTAATAAATTACCATTCTCATCTTCTACAACACACTTTGTAATATATCTTGCTGCATTAGCTAACACCTTATAAGCTTGCTTTAATACATTTTCATCTAAAGTATATCGATAATAATCCCAGTATAATTGAGTAGAAAATCCCATATTACCTGGAGATCTATCTGAATTAATAAAAAATGGATTACCTGCAACTCCAATTGTCCACCCATTACCACCATCTTCATCATACATACTAGGATTATAAACACCAACTAAATTTGAAGCATTTTTTTCTGCTTGTTCCATATATGCTTCATTGTACAGAACATAAGCTTCAAATGTTTCGGCAATATTTGTAGTAAAAGCAGGCCAGTAATTCATTTGCACATTAATATTATGCCAATAACCACTTGACCAAGGTGGAATATTATAACAATTCCATGTCCCTTGTAGGTTAGCAGGAAGGGTACCTTTTCTAGATGATTGAATAAGCAAATATCTACCATATTGGAACAATAAATTTTCCAAATATAAACTTGTTTGTCCTAAAGTTTGATATCTCGAAACCAAAACATCTGTAGTTATTGCTAGTTCTTTTTCATCATATCCAAGATTTAAATCAACTCTATTAAATATAGACTTATAATCAAGTAAATGTCTACTTTTTAATACATTATAAGCCTCATCAAAGTCCTTGCCATCAATTACATCTACAATATTATTATAATCTTCTTCCACCTTAATGATTGCATCATCAATAGTAGTATAAAATGTTGGCTTTTCTTTATCACTCGCTGTGAAAATCTCACTAGCAAGTTCATAATCAGTTGCTAAATTAACAACAATAAATGCCTTTGTAGCATCTTCAACGACAATAGTTCCATCAGTATCACAGTGTTCTACTCCAGCACTATCTTTATAAATATGTTCTGTTTGAGAAGCAGTTATTTTACCACCTTCAGTATATACATGATATAAACCATAAAAATCAACATCATAATATCCTAATGTACCTGAAAGTTCGACAACGCCAACACCATCATTTTCCACCCAAGAAATAACATCCCCTGTTTTAGAGGCTTTATCACCTGGCTTTACCATATAATCTTGTTCATAAGGAATGGTAGGGCGTAAAGTAAAATTTAACGCTCCAGTTTTAGATGAGTCTAAATAGATAACTAATGATTTATCAGGATATGAAGTAAAATATTCTCTTGTATATCTAGTACCATTATAATCATATAAAACTCCAGATATTGCCGTATTTAAATCTAAATATCTCTCATAGTTTTTAACTTTATCTTTAGAGTGATTAAAATCTATATATGTTTCTGAAAAATTATTTAATCCGCCTTTTTGTTGGCCATTAATTTCCCATGGATTAGATAATGTTTTTTCTGTAATTTGAATTCTTTCACTTTCTAATCTACCAAAAACATTAGCCCCAAAATAACCATTACCTAAAGGCAATGACCACTTAGTCCAACCATCATCATTATACATAGGACCACCAGTCATCCACCCCATAGAATTCCCCTCTTTAATTTTAGGTGTTTCTTCATCGTACCATAATTTAAGAGTTCTTTCTTGAAAACCAGTTTCCCCACTAGGTATAGTTGGATTTTTTGTTGGTTCATTGTTATGGCATGCCACTAAAGTGAAAATGGAAATAAAAACCATAACAATATTTAGTATTTTTTTCATAACATTATTCCTCCATCATCCTATTTTTACAAGTTTTCTTGTATATCTAGAAATTTCCTTGACCCATTCATCAACCAAAGAATCACCTGGAACGTAACTTATCACACTATAGCTTTTACCAATGCTTCTAACTTTATCCTTTCCAAATTGATGATAAGGTAAAATATCAATTCCTTTTACATTTTTCAGCTTTTCAGCCAATAACCCTATATTCTTAAAATGTTCTAATCTATCATTATATAATGGAATGATTGGACATCTTAATATAACATCGACTTTATATTTCTCTAACATCTTTAAATTATTCATTATTACATTATTATCAACACCTGTATATTCTTTATGTCTACGACTATCAGTTTCTTTTATGTCCCATAAAAACAAATCAACATAAGGTAATATTTTTAAAATATTATCAAAACTAGAAAAACCAGAAGTTTCAACACAAGTATGAATATGCTTAGTCTTAGCTTTTTTTAGTATATCTAATGTAAATTCAATTTGAGCAAGTGGTTCTCCTCCACTTATAGTCACCCCACCTGCTGAATTATTATAAAAAACTACATCTTTTAGGATTTCATCGATAACCATGTCACTATCGATATCCATACCACATATTTCTAAAGCATCACAGCAATTACAGCACTTTCCACAACTGTTACATGAATTAAAATCTATACTGTGAACCAAATTCAAAATTTTATGATTACCACATATTTTCATACATTTTCCACAATAAATACACTTGTTTTCATAAAAAAATAATTGCTTATCATGTAACTTAGATTCAGGATTATGACACCAAGCACAATCTAAAGGACAGCCCTTTAAAAATACAGTTGTTCTAATTCCAGGACCATCATTTAATGACATCCTTTGTATATCAAATATTACACCTTCCATTATTTACCATGCCTATATCTATTAATAATTTCATATTGTAAATCTTTATTTAAGTTAATAAATCTTGCAGAATATCCACCAACTCTAACAAATAAATTAGGATATTCTTCTGGATTATCTAAAGCTTTAACAAGTTCATCGACAGATGTCATATTACCTTGAAAAATTTGAAGCCCTTTATCAATAAAACTTTTAACTATGACATTCAAAAGATGAGAATTAGCAAACATAGGTTCCAAATCCCACATAGTAGAAGCTCCTCCAAAAAACTTATCAAAAGGCATTTTACTACACGAATTAATTGCTGCAGTAATACCATGCTTCATCGCATATGATAATGGGGTAATTCCTTGAGCAACACTGCTACAAGACCTCAATCCACTAGCACTAGCTCCTAAAATAGATGATGCTGCCGGTCCATGAATAAAAGTCAAAACGACAGGCATTCCCCTACCACCATCCTTAGCATTGTACTTTCGATAAATATCAGCAATATCATTCATAACCATGCTTGCAAAAGAATCAACAGCATCATTATCCATTCCATATTTAAGAATACTTTTTAATTTATACTTTAAATCATCATAACCAATATAGTTATTATGCATTGCATCAACCAATTCACAAGCACTACATATTTTTTTATCAAAAACTGCATATTTAATAGCATATAAACTATCAACAACATTAGGAAGTCCCATAGGTGTACTGCCAAATAATTTATATTTAGCACCACCATCATTTAAATTTCTTCCCCTTTCAAAACAACTATCTATCATACTAGATAATAAATATGATGGTCTATTAACTTCTGCAAGCTTACTATAAGTTTCCAACTGTAATAAACTATAACCAACATACTTCTTAACAACCTCTATAAAATCATGATAAAAATCATCAAAACACTTATAATTTACTAAACCTACACCAGTAAAAAAATCTAATTTCTTTTTATTATGTAAACAATACCCACCAGTAATCATAAGTTCTAAAATTTTTGGTATATTTTGAAAACCGCCATACAAAAAATCTGCACATTTACCTTGAATTCCGATTTCCATACATCCACCACAGGCATAGTTATATGCATCATCTAAAGCTATCCCACTTTTTATTAAAGATTTAATAATAGCCTCGTCATTTAATAGTTGAGCTCTGTTATTACCACACCTTAAATATCTAGAACATAAATTAATCAAATTATCATCATAGTCCTTAGGAACCCTTATATAAACCGCAGGATGAATAATATTCAAATCCATGATAGATTCAACCATTAAATAAGTAAGCGGATTTACAGCACTTTTGCCGTCACTTTTACTTCCGCCAACAACAATAGCCTCAGTCCAATTATCATAATTATATAATCTTTCATCAATCCTTAAAAATAATTCATCAATTATTTCTTTAGCTTCATCCATTGTAATAACATTATTTTCTAAATCATTTTTTAAATAAGGCCATAAATAATAATCTAATCTACCAGGGCTATTTCCTCCAAAAGGATTTTCCCTCATCACAACTATATGTTGCATATAAAACGATTGAACAGCCTCAATAAATGATTTTGCAGGATAACGAGGGACAATACTCATTCTTCTTGCAAGTTCATTATTTCCTAACTTTTCATACTCTAAAATATGTTTATCGTTGAATTCTAACATTGAGTCTAATAAAATTATGACTCCTTCATAAAATTCTTTAGCTTTATCATCCTTAGGATTACTTAAAGCATTTAAATATTTATTTTTTAAACCAACTACCCCATATTTTAAAATATAATCATAATTCCAACTAATATGACCATTACACCATAAATCCTTCCCATTGGTCAAACAAGAAATAAGTTCGTAGTCTACTAATTCATCAAAAGATGGGATATCTTGCTTTAGATTAGTTAATGCCATCGTAACATAATCTAAATCAGATGAGAATTCTTCTACTTCTTTTTCGTTATTATAGAAAATACGTCCACCAAGATTATCATAATCATAACACCATACATCTTGATTTTTAATAGCATACGCCATGCTTAACGCAAGCTTTTTATAATGCGGTAAATCATTGTACATAGATAAAGCAGAATTATTATAATCATAACTAAAATGTGACGGTCTTCCTTCTTTACCAATTATTTTACATTTTTCTAATATAGTATTAATCCTTTTAGTAATCAAAGTATCACTCCTTTAATAAAAAAGAATTTCATCACATTGATTATAACAAAAAAAAGTGTTATACTAAATGTATAATTATACTATTTTAATTGTAAAATAATTTCACAAGGAGTTCATATGATAAAAAGACCACCTAATAAAGATCATTTCTATTATTATCACCATGAATTTTTCCATACAGATTTAAATATAACTAGGGCTTTTTTAGAAAAAGACTATGATATAGGAATGCATCAACAAGAATTCTATGAAATAAATATCATAACTAAAGGAGAAGGAATACACTTCATAGAAGAAAACAAAATTCCAGCCAAAGTAGGCAGTGTATTTATAATTCCTCCAAACATAACTCACGGCTATATTGGTGGGAAAAACTTTAATGTATTTCATATTTTATTAAGTGAGAAATTCATGCAAAAAAATATTACCGATTTACAACAATTACCAAATTTTTATATGCTATTTAATGCAGAACCCTTAATGCGAACATCAACTAGAAACTTATTACATTTATCCCTTGATAAAAAACAAATTAAAGTTGTTTTTGAAATAATAAACAAACTATTAGATTTAGATGATAAAACCGACTCAATTACATCGTTAATAAAAAGTAATATATGTATGGTACTTATTACATATCTTTGTAGCATCTACCCAACTAGTTTTAACAGCAAAAATACAGAAAGTGATGAATCATTCATGAAATCAATTTCATATATTCATAAACACTATAACGAAAAGATAACAATCGAAGACTTGTGTAAAATATCTCATTTATCTAGAAGTACATATATCCGTAAATTTAAAGAAATAGTCAAAATTCCTCCTTCTACTTACATAAATAAACAAAGAATAGAAGCTGCCAAAAATATGTTAATAACAACAAACTATTCTTTGTCAGAAATAGCCTATAGAACAGGTTTTTATGATGCACCACATTTTATTAAAAACTTTGAACTACAAACCAATATTACACCAACAAATTATAAAAAAACATATAAAAAATGAACTCCACTACATCAAGTGGAGTTTATTTATCATTATTAGAACTTTTCTATATTTTATACTTCATAAAGAATTTGTTATTAATTATATAGTGTTAACAACACCAGTAAATATAATATTATCATATTTATCAGTAACCAAGTATCCAAATGCTCTATCTATAATAAAATCATGGTTTTCATACATTTCAACACTCTCAACACCCGCAACCACTATAGTAACCGCAGCGCCTTCAATACCTTTTTCATCTACTTTTAATTTAGTTTTATGGATTATATTACTAACAAAAATATTATCAATATCAGTTAACCCAGTCATATGTTTTCCAGGTTCAAAAATAGAACTAACATTAAAATTTTCTTTAAAAATTCTTACTAAATCATTATCATAACTAGCTTCAAATTTAGGGAATATAGTTCTAGTTTTATGAATAATATTTACATTATCTTTTTCTTCATAAATATTAAAATCATTTAATTTATTAATATTAATTAAATTATCAACAGTAAAAACATCATCTAAGTCATAACCATCTTTAGGAATAAATATCTTAAGTTTATACCTACTATCTGTAGATACATAAAATTGTAAATAACTATCACTTTCGTAGACTCTACCAGCATGATACAATGATTCCAAAAAATAATCGCTAACTACATCACCACTACTAGAAATAAACTCATATTTATCTTTACTATAATTTATCTCATCAACTTCACTATCCCAAAAATCTTTCATATATAACGTATTAACTAACGCAAAAATAGTATCAGTTGAAAGTTTTAATTGAGGATTGATAAGTCCTCTAGTTTTTTCATTAACATATTCACCCATTAATTTATTAGCAAGTTCATTATTACTACTAAATGGAGCATAAAATGAATCCGCCATAAAATTATTAGCTAAATGATCTAATCCACTTTGTTTTAACTTAACATTTTCATTAATCCAAATAGAATTATTTAAATCTAAAATAGAAGCTAATTTTTCATTACCATAATCATCTTTTTTATATTTTTCTAATTTTAAATAAGAATATAAATATTTAGTAAACTCATTAACTTCGTATTCTGTAACACCAACTGCATTAAGCAATTCTTCTTTTGCTGTCCCTGTACTATTAGCAATAGTCATAGCTAAAGCCATATAAACTGATATAGGAGAAACACATAAATTTTCATTTTTATCACTATCTAAATATATCGCTACACTCAACTTAGCTGAAAATATTTCTAATTTTTCAATGAATGCTTGATAATCCTTATCTCCTTCTATCTTTAAAGATTCAACATCTAATCTATTACTAGCTTTAACTAATAAATAATCATCATTACTACTATTATTTGTATTCTTATTTGTTAATCCAACAACTAAAACACTAAAAATAATTAAGATAAAAGTCCCTAAAGCCCAAATAATCTTCTTAGGAAAAACCTTCTTTTTCTTGGTGTATTTTTCATAATTAATACAATTAGAAAAATCGCTAAATTTAACATCATCAATAGACTCATTTAAATATTCATATATTTTCTCTTTCATTTTGCCTCCAAAACTAATCTACATTTTTTTAAAACTCGAAAATAAACCGATTTAATTGTAGATTCTTTCATATTTAATTTTTTAGAACATTCTAAGAAAGTATAATCTTCAATAACATGTAAAATTAATATTTCATATTCAATATCTTTTAGATTTTTCTTTAATAAACTCAAAGCTTCATCCAAATAAGAAACCTGTTTTTTTTCAACCAATAAATCTAGATCCTTAACATCAACCAAATTCATTTTATTATGCTTATTGATAAAATTTAATGCTTTATTTCTAGCAATCATAGTCAAATAAGATTTTATATTATTATCTAATTTATCAGCATTATTAAAAAAACTAATAAAAACATCTTGGACAATATCTTTTACATCATCTTTATTATCTATGTATTTATAAACAACATAAAAAACTAATCCCTTATATTTATTATATATCTCTTCAAAGAAACTATTAATTACTTCTTTTTTTCCACTACTTAATACTTTCTTTAATTTTTTTTCTAATCCCACAAATTATCACCTTCTTAAGACGTCTCATAAATTAAGACAAATAAAAATAGAAAATAGTTTCATAATAGCTATCATTTATAAACTATTCAATAATCTCTAGCTTATAATCATCTATACTTAATGCTTCATCCATACTAATTTCAACAACAATGTGATGATATTTAATATCGCAAGTTCCAGCTTCATTAGGTCCTGGTGTAAATCTTTTAACAACAACATCTAATATACCATTATTAATATTAAATGACTTTAGTTTTAATGAATTACTTCCAGATGATTCTACTATATAAATAATAACAATAGATTTATCTTTAAAATAATCTTCATTATATTTTTTTTCTAAAGTATTCAAATCATCATTTAAATCTTTATTAACATATTCTTCTAACTTGTTCTTAGAATTAATAATAAAAATAGATTGTTTTTCAAAATCTTCACTCCAACTTGAAGTTTCATAATAAAAGACATTTTCTTCATAATATTTTTGATTACAACCAAAAAACATTAAAGAAATTAAAAAGATAAATAATATTTTCTTCATTTATATCACCTCTATCTATATAACAATTATATAACATATTTTGTGACAAACAAAACAAAAAATAAAGAACGACAAATCGTTCTTTATCCCACATTATTTATATATAGATTCTGTGATAACATAAGGATTTAATACAGCATTTTTCGCTGCTTCTTTAGCTACCAGAATATATTCATCCTTCAAATTCATAGGAGCATAATTAACATTAGAAATATCAGCTTTAGTCAAGCTATAAACAAATGTTAATCCAGCAATATATCTACCAAAATCTAAAGTTAAATGACAATATGAATCTCGGCATAAATTATCACCAACAAATGAAGTTCTTGCGTTTTGAATCGCCGTTCCATTAGGAACAATACAAGAAAATAAATCATTTGGTATAACTTTTTCTTTAACTGAATTAATAATTGCTTCATACATTTGTAATTGGTCATTATCATAATTTCCAAAATTAGTATGATTAGAATCCTGTTCATATGCCCATGTCATATTCCAAATAAATTTAACATCTTCTTTAAATGCTAAAACATAATCCATTATTTCATTTATATCATCATATGTATCAGCATATCCGCTGTGATGAGATGCTTGTTGTAAAGAAATATAATTCCAATCATCGTAACTTAATGCATCTTCAATAGAAGTATTCTTTTGTCTACTCCATGTTTTTGTTATCTTATTGTAAGAAACATATTCATATGCTTTCTTATCATATTTTAAATTATTAAGATGAGTTGCCAAAGTACAACCACCAATATATAAATTTGCGATAGTAAATTCAATATTCAAATCATCACAAATTTCATGAATCCATTGAACTGTATCGTCAGCATAACTATTTCCAATCATTAAAACTTTGAACACTTTTTTTACCACCTCTACAGCAATTTCAAAACTTACATCAATATCATTGATGGTTGCTTTTATTCTATACATTCCTGGGGTTGACGAATCAAAATTTTGATAATCAAAAGTTATATCATTATCACAATATACTTTTTTTGTTCCATCAGAAAAAGTAACATCAACAAAGACACTTGCTTCATCAAACACGTTACCTTCTATAACATTTTTTTGATATTCAGTTACTTTTATATCTGTCACTTTAATTTTAGGTTGCTCATTAGTTTTGCCACAAGAATTTAACATTACTAAACATACTAAAAATAATATAGTAAATATTTTTTTCATATCATCACCTATTTTCCTAAAATTACAACTTCATTAATACTTCCACCTTCAGGTAACACAAATCCAATCTTGACACTACCAGCTTTAAAAGGATTAAGTATCTCAACATTAATAGCACTAACAGGATAAATAAAAGATAAATCATCATCTACATAAAAATCCAAACAATATTGTGGATAATATATAATATTACCATTTCCAAAATCCAAATATTCAATTTCAATTACCAAATTTTCATAATAAGCACTGTTAAATACAGCAATACCATAAATACTATATTCTTTATCAAAATTAATTTCTATAGTAGATACTCCTTCATTTAATATGACCTCTTTATCTTTTGAATCTAAATTATATGCATCAACTATATAATTATCATTAATAGCATTTACATTAATAACATTATCTGACTTAATACTAGATCCAGTTACAATATTTTTATATCCACTAATATCAAAAGGTAAAGGCATTACAGACCATGAAGGTCCATTAACAAATGGAACACCACTATCATCAAAATATAAATAATCTATAGCAAAATACCTTGGAGTGAATTTTTCATCATTCCAATCTCTATTTTGATGGGCATGGTAAGCAACCATAATTTGGTCTCCAACATTAAAGAAACAATGATGCCCGGTTCCTGAAGCAAAACCACTCCATTGTTTATAAACTAAAGATGATTTATCATCAGTACCTGGGAAACCCAATAATAAATTAGTCCATAATTTTCCTTCTTCATAAGGCTTTACAAAATTTCCAAGTGGAGAATCACTTACAGCATAACAGACATTATAATACTTATTCCAGCATCCATTTGCCGAATAAGTCATATAATACTTACCATTAGATTTAATCATAAAAGGTGCTTCTGCAATTTGTATTTTATTTTTTCGGTAAACCTCCCATTCTAATACAACTTCATCTGAATTAGAATCGATGCAACCCGGTTTAACAAGTTCTTTATATGTGCTCCAATCAGCTTTATATGGGCTAATTAGTTTCATTCCGACAATATGTTGTATTTTTCCTGTTACAACATAATAAATATAAGACTTTCCATCATCATCTACAAATACAGTAGCATCTAAACATCTATTAGGATAGTTTTCATTATAAAACAATGGATTAGACAAACCATCAACCTCATCATTAACAATAGGCTTAAAAGGTCCTAAAGGATTATCACTAACAACTACACTATTTCTTCTAATATCTTCTTTATCATTAGCACTATAATATAAATAATAAAGACCATCAAAATAATACATTTCAGGGGCATAAACTTCAGGGTTTTTGCTTTCCCAACCACTATATTTGGTAGGATTAAATATTTCAAGATGTTGCTCAAAAGTATTAAAATCAGTTGTCACATAACAATCTACGACATTAATGTTTCTATCACTAGTACCAATAATATAATAATAGCCATCCTCCACAAATACATGAGGATCTGGTAACGGAATCTGATTTAATTTATTCATGTACCACATTTGATTATTATAATATAACTCTTTTCCATCATAGCTTTGAGAAATATCTATATAATCCTCTTTTTCTACCAAATACTCCTTGACATCTTCTGATGGGGTTTGGGTTTGAACAGGATTATTATTAGTACAAGACATTAATGTAGCATACAATAAAACTAAACTAAAAACAGATAAAACTCTTTTCATAATACACCTATTCTTCGTTAGTAAATATTTTTCTTAATCTATCAACATTAACCTTAGGATTGTGATTAGCATCTAAAAGACCATTTACCTCTTGTTAAACATCAGTTAATTGGGTGTAGCAATATCCTTCAAATGAAGATGCAAAAATACCACTCATAAGAGTACTTAATCTTTTTAAGAATTCCTCTTCATCCTTCACTGCTCCATTATATCCCCAATTACCATCATGATGATCATTTTCAAAAGCAATACCACCAAATTCAGATAAAATAACCGGTTGACCACGATACTTATCACCTTCTACTAAAACCTTTCTAAAGGTTTGATATTGATAATCAAAAGTATCCTTGTTATATAATTCATTAAATTTATCACTAACCAATCTATAATCATGAATAGATAAAATATCAGTATCAGCTATGTTTTCCCAACCATCATTAGTAGATACTAACCTAGAACCATCTATAGACTTGGTTAAATAGTATAAGCTTCTAGCATAATTTTGTTGGCTAGGATCATTTAAAATTTTTCTTACACCCCAGCTTTCATTTAATGGAACATAAGTAATAACACTAGTAAAATGTGATGCTACTTTAATAATTTCTTGCCATTCTTTAGTTTGATAGTATACTTCATCGCTATTAAAATTATAAGCTGAAGGCATTTCACACCAAGTTAATAATCCCATTTCATCTGCATACCAATAATAATACGGATCTTCAAACTTTTGATGCTTTCTAGCCCCATTAAAACCCATTTCTTTTATTAATTTAACATCATTAGCTAAATCTAAAATACTAGGAGAAGTTAAACCACTATTTGGCCAATAACCTTGATCTAAAATCAAACGTTGATATAATGGTTTATTATTTAACATAATATGACCATGCTCATTAATACTAATTTTTCTCATACCGAATCTAGTATGAACAATATCTAATACCTTATTTTCTTTATATAAGATAATATCAACATAAAATAAATTAGGATGTTCAGGTGCCCAATAAGTAACTTCATCAATAAAATTTATTTCCATCATATTAACTGTATAACGAGTATATTTACCATCTGTTGAAAATAATTGACGCTTAACAATTTTTCCATCATAAAAAACCTTAAATTCAACCATATCAGCTAAACCATTTAAAGTCTTAATTTCACCACTAAATGAATTATTATCAATATTAGGAATAATACTAAAATCTAAAATAGAATCCTCGCCAACATAATCCAACCATACACTTTGCCAAATACCACTATTAGCAACATACCAACAACTAAAAGGATACCCAAGCCATGATTGTTTACCTCTAGGAATAGTTGGATCAAGAGGATCATAACATCTAACAACAATAACATTAGTCCCTAATTTTAAGTATTTTGTTATATCAGTAGTAAATGGTGAAAAACCACCTTGATGAGTAATAACATGATATCCATTAACCCATACATCTGTAATATAATCACTACCATTAAATCCCAAAATCACATTTTTTTCTAAATTATCACATTCAAAACTCTTTCTATACCATAAAGTATCATGATCTTCTTTTAAACCAATTCCACTTTCTGCATATTGATAAGTAAATGGAACATTTATCTCTAAATTTAATTTTACATCACCAGTATGTAACCCTCTTAACTCACCATCCTTATTATCATCAAATTCAAACTCCCATAAACCATTTAAAGATAACCATTCATCTCTTCTAAAATGTGGTCTTGGATATTCATTTCTTGTAATCATAACAACATCTCCTTTTTTTATTTTATTAACATAAGAAAATATATTAAAATAATATACTTTCCTATATTAATAATCACTAAAGAGAAAAGCCTCTTTAGTGATTATTATAATTAACTATTTACCTAAAATAACAATTTCATTTAAACATGCAACATCTTCTGTCTTAACACAAACAATAACTTTCTTAGCTTTAAAACTATTAACAAACTCAACAGTAATAGCACTATTAGGATAAATAAATGATTTATCATCATTTACATACATATCCCAACAAAATTGTGGATATTTAACAGCATTACCATTACCAAAATCCACATATTCAATCTCAGCTAATGCTTTGTCATAATAGGCACTATTATATATTGCAAAACCAACAATTTCATATTCTTTATCAAACACAAGTTCAATAAAAGAATAACCACTACCTAAAACAACTTCTTTTTCTTCTTCACCTTTTAAGTTATAACAATCAACAATATAGTTATCATTAGCAAAAGATCCATTAGTAACATTTTTAGTATTAACCTTAGCTTTACTAGCAATGTTTTTATATCCACTTATACCTTCTGGTAACGGTTGAATTGACCATGTAGGCCCATTTACAAATGGAACACCATTTTTATCAAAATGCAAATAATCGAAAGCAAAATATCTCTTAGTATATTTAGCTTCATTATTCCAATCTCTATTTTGATGGGCATGATATCCAATCATAACTTGATCACCAACATTAAAGAAACAATGATGACCAGTACCTGATGCAAAACCACTCCATTGTTGATAGATAGTTGAATCACTAATTTTAGTTCCAGGATATCCTAACAACAAATTAGTCCAAATCTCACCAGAAGTAAAAGGTTTAGTGAAAACGCCTAGTGGAGAATCACTTACAGTATAACAAACATTATAATACTTATTCCAACATCCATTTACTGAATAAGTAAGATAATATTTACCCTTAGATTTAATCATAAAAGGTGCCTCTACAATTGGCAACCCTTGTCTAAACATTTCCCAAGTAAGAGGCTTTAAAATACTATTAGAAGAATTTAAAGCACCAGCCTCAACAACCTTCACATATGTAGACCAATCAGCTTCATATGGACTAATAAGTTCAACTCCAACTATATGTTGACCATGAGCATCAGCAACACTATAATACATATACATTCTATTATCATCATCAACAAAAATACTTGTATCTAACACATCATTATTTTGATTCTTATCTAAAAATAAAGGATTATCTAAACCGTTAACTTCACTATTAACTAACGGTTCATAAGGTCCAACCGGATTATCAGCAACAACTACACTATTGCGGCGAATTCCGCTCTTATCCTTAGCACTATAATATAAATAATAAACACCATCAAAACAATACATTTCTGGAGCAAATATTGAAGCATCACTTGCTTCCCAACCATTAAAATCAGCTGGTTCATAAATACCTAAATGTTTTTCATAAGTAACAAAATCCAAAGTGGAATAACAATCAATAACCTTGCCATCACGATCTGATGTTCCAACAATATAATAAATGCCATCTTCTACATATATTTGCGGATCAGGAAGTGGAACATCAGTTAATTCATTAACATACCACATACTATCCTTATATGATAGATTATCTCCATCATAAGTAGAATTATGATCAATATAATCAACGCCATCTACTAAACTAGACTCTATTTTTTCACTAAAATTTGTACCACCACAACTAGTTAATACAAAAATAAATACAATCATTAAAAACCATATTTTACGCATAATTACCTCCTAAATCGTATCTTTAGAATAATCATCAAAAACTAATATTTTATCTTTATCAAATGTCAAATTAACATCAGTATGAGGTTTAATTAACACATTTGTCGAAACTTTAGCAATAATATTAGAAGAAGCCCAATTAGAATGAATTAACAATTCACTACCTAATAACTCAACAATTTCTGATTTAACAGTAAAACAATCAGTTTTATTACCTTCATAATTATCATATAAATGAATATTTTCTGGCCTAATCCCTATTTTAATAGGATGTTTATTAACTAAAGCCGCTTGATACTTTTCAAGTAACGAACAAGCTACCTCATATAAACTATTATCAAAGAAAATATCAACTGCATTCATATTAACATTAGATACAATCTTCTTCTTTTTCTTAGGCTTTTGATAATATAATGTTTCATTATTCTTTACATCTTCTCTATTAAAAACTTGTGCATTATGTAACTTACCAACATCACTAGATGAAATCTTATCAAAAGTTAATAAGTGTTGTCTAATCTCTAATAACCAAATTCTATCTTCTTTAGTTAATTTATCTATAAAATGTAAAGAATTTAATTTGTTAATAATATTATCACTATTCTCTTTTAACCTTACAATATCTAAACATTTCTTAACATTAGAAATATATCCATTATAATAAGATAATTCATAGTTTTCCTTATATTCATTTAATTTAAGTGTAACAACATCTAGAGCTTTTTTTCCATCGTCATCTGAAATTTCTTTAACTATGTTTTGGATTTCAATTAATTTGTTTTTAGCATTAAGTTTTAATGCTAAATTAATATCTGCCGCCACTAGTTCATAATCTGTTATCTTCAATAACTCTTCTACTTCCGAACATCCTAATTCCTTAGCTAAAATTATAACTTCATCTATCTTTTTCTTTAACTTAGTACCATCTAATTTATCCTCTAAATCAAATAAAACATCATCAATAACTTTTAATGCTTGTAATTTCTTAAAATCTTTAGTTTCAAGCATTCTTCTTAAATCATTAATCTTATCATTATAATATTTATCATGTCTTAAAACAAAATCATTAGATAAATTAATATGATAGCCATTATCCAAAATAATTTTTCCATTATCATACATCGCATTAAAAATATTCATAGCTGGAGAACCAATAAATGTAGCAACGAACATATTCTTAGGATTATTATAAATATCTTCTGGAGTGCCAATTTGTTGAACCCATCCATTAGACATAACAACAATCTTAGTAGCCATTGTCATAGCTTCAGTTTGGTCATGTGTTACATAAATTGTGGTTGCTCCAATTTGTTCATGGATTCTTACAATTTCACTACGCATTTGAACACGTAGTTTAGCATCTAAATTACTTAACGGTTCATCCATTAAAAATAATTTTGAATTACGAACAATAGCCCTCCCTAACGCAACTCTTTGCATTTGACCACCAGATAATTCCCTAGGTCTTCTATCTAGATAAGGACCTAAATCTAAAATCTTAGCAGCTTTAAATACTTTTCTTTTTATTTCTTCTTTAGAAAGTGTAACATTATGATATACAACTTCTCCATCTTTTAAAACTTCAAATTTTTCATTAATTGATAAACCTTTTGAAGTTAAATTATCCATTTCAGTTTGTCTTTCAAGTCTAGCTCTATTAATAATATCATCATATAAAGTCTTACCATTTGGTAAAATCTTTTCTAATTGTTCTAAAGATTTAATATCTAAACCACATAAAATTTTAGCAGCTAAATCAGAAATTTTTAATTTAGCAGCAACATATTCATATGTAGTACCAAAATTTAAATATTTATCATTAGCTTCTCTAATAACTTTAATAAACTCATTTGGATTATTCAACTCTTTTAATACTTCACTCCAAGCCAAATTTACTTTAGCCATCATTGGTCTTCTATATTTTCTAGTTTTTAATGGAAATGCAATATTATCATAAACAGTTTTTTGAGGATATAACGCATAGTTTTGAAAAACCATCGAAATATCTCTATCTTTACTACTAACAAAATTTGATAAAACATTATCAATATATAAATATCCACTAGTAATTTCTTCTAACCCTGCAATCATTCTAAGTGTAGTTGACTTACCACACCCAGAAGGACCAACTAAAACAATAAAATCATTTTTATCAATATCAATATTAAAATCGTAAACAGCTTGAACACCATTAGGATAAATCTTATTAATATCCCTTAAAGATACAAAAGCTTTTTTATCATCTAAATTATCCATAATAATCTCCTTATCGCTTAATTCCACTACTAGCCATACCCTCAATAATCTTATCTTGAGCAATAATATACATAACTAATATCGGTAATAAACAAATAACCCCACCGGCTAAAGCTGAACCAATTAAATTACTTTGTTTTGAATTATTAATAATATATGCCATACCAACTTGTAAAGTCCATAAGTCATTATCCTTAGCACCATATAACATTTGTGGCCAAATCAAATCATTCCATCCACCCATAAAACCAAATAAACCTTGAACAAATAATACAGTCTTTCCAAGAGGTAATACTATTTTATAAAAAATCTTAAAATTACTATAACCATCCATTTTAGCTGATTCAATTAAATCTTTAGGGATTGATTCAAAGAAAGTTTTAATTAAATACATTCCGTAAACCCCACCCAAACCAGGAATAATCAAAGCAAGTAATGATCTATTTAGTCCCATAGAATAAACCATAGATTGATTACCAACAGCAGTTGCAGCACCAGGAATAATCATAGAACCTACTAATATACCAAAAAGCACTTTACGATATCTAAAATCAATGAAAGTAAATGCATAAGCTGCCATTGATGCAACAAATAAATATAATAAAGTACCACCAATTGCACTAAAACAGCTATTTAAAAACCATCTACCAATTTTATATTCTTGTACATTATTAACTTGACCTATACCTTCTGGTAGTTTGCCAAATAATAACAATTCATAATTTTCTAAAGTATATCCACTATGAGGATAAAATAATTTTTTAGGATATAACATAGTATCTGAATAGCCTCTTAAAGAACCAAAAAACATAATGATAAAAGGCGATAACCAAAAAATACAAAATACTAATGAAAATACAAAAGCAAACACCTTTACTAGATTAATACTTCTCTTTTCCTTAAAATTCTTTTTCTTTAAATACCCTAAAAAACGTTCTTGAGTTACTCTGTTTCTAGCCATTTATTATACGCCTCCGAAATCTTTGTTCCTGTCTTCTTCTCACGTGTAATATACATTTGAATACCTGAAATAATACCAGCAAATAACGCAAAAACTAAACTAGCAGCTGCACCTAATCCATATAAACTAGATTTAAACTGTAAATTATTCGCAACAATATCTTGAATAAAATACATCAACGTTGAAGTTTTACCACCAGCAGGCATACTTGCAATAGCTGCAATTGAAGGACCTCCGCCAGATAAAACATAGTTTTGCCCATATAACCCTAAATATCCTAAAATTGTAGTAAACAAACACAATACCAATTGCGGTTTAATACCAGGAATTGTAACATTTAAGATTTTTTTCCAAGCTGAACATCCATCTATAGATGCAGCTTCATATAAGTGTTTAGGAACATTTTGTAAACCAGCACTTAAAATGATGAAGTTTCCACCCCATCCTCCCCATAAACACATAAAGAAAATAGGAATCCAGGCATACACAATTTCTATTTTTTCACCAAAGAAATTAAAAGAAAACCATGTATCAACAAACCACATAATATCAATTCCAAAAAACTCAGCCAATAAACCATTTTGAGACTTTGACATAAAAAGTAAAGTAAAAATAGTCCCAGAAGCAGTTAAAGGAACAATTGATGGCATATAGATAAGCGCTCTAAATAACTTATATCCTGGAGATTTAATATTTATAATAATTGCTAAACCCAAAGGTAATAGAATTGCGATAGGTACCATAATTATAGAAAACATTAAAGTATGACCAAATGCTAACCAAAAACTCTTATAAATACCAGGCATATATGACTTATTAAAAATCATCTTAAACCAGGCAAAGGAGTTGAAAGATTCAACTCCTGGTTTGCCATACTGAAAGTTTGTCATCGAAATATAAATACCATAAAATAAAGGTAATACAAAGAAAATAATAAAAGCTAACAAATATGGAAGTAAAAATACAGCTGTTATCCCATATTTTCTTAATAAACCAACAGTTCTAGACCTTTGTTTAGCGTATTGTTCTAAAACAATAGTCTTTTCCATTATTATCCCTTCTTTTTTACATTCCTAATTTTAATAAATTAATAGCTTCTTGAGTAGATAAAGCTACTTCATCAACAAGTTGTTTAGCCTTATCAGTTGTACATCCTTCTGTAGATAATAATGCCGCACTAACATTACCAACAGCTGTTGTTAAACCAGCGATTAATGTAGTAGCATATCTAGTACTTTCTAAAGCGATGATTTCTGCAGGATCACCTAAAGCTTGTAAAGTCATACTATTAGCTAAAGCAACCTTATAATCTTCTGAATCATAAACATTTTTCCAAGCAGGAACATGTCCAGCTTTACACCATGTAGTTAAATTGTGTTCACCTTTAGAATTTGTTTCTTGAGTATACCAATGAGCAAAAATTAACGCTGCTGCAGCTTTTTGCATACTTGTAATTTTATTAGTTAAAGTAATTACATGACCATTACCATACCATTTTGTTTTAGTATCTTCTGGTGCAGAAGTATCAGCCATCCATCTAGAACGAGCAACAGCGTATGGATTAGAATATATTGGATCATTTGCATCTTCTTCTGTAACACCTAATTTGCCAGCAGTTTTAAGTTGCTTACTATTCCACCATACATTATATGTGTTTGCAACCATCCAAGGACCTTCAGAGAACATCGTAATTTGACCAACAGGGAATGCTGCTTCTTTATTACCAGCGTCGCCAAATAATTTAGTATTAAAACGTTCAACTAAATCAGTTACATATTTCATCATACCTTGATTTTTATGGAAAACAATTTCATCCTTATCATTTATTAAATTACCACCATTTACATATAACGCTGTTAAATTATCAGCTTCTTGTGAATGGAAGAAAGCAGGATAGAAATTATCTTTAGTAGCTACTGCTGCAGTATCTAATTTAGGATTACCATCATTTAACTTATACCAAGAATGATCTTGATCTAAGTTAATATTTCTAACCCATAATTCACCTGTATCAGCTAAAGCTCTTAAATCTTCTAATAATGATTGATATTCTTCATAAGTATTAGGAATAAAACGAGTATTACCATCAAATCCTAAACCATTTTTCTTAATAATATCTTGTCTAATTTGATTTAAATATCCGTGAGCATCAATCGGAATACCAAAATGTGAGTTATCATAAATAGTTGTCTTTTCAATATTATCGTATGCTAAATCAAAATTAATATCAACGCCAACTTTATTAATCAACTCATCAAGAGGATAAAAATATCCCTTTAAAGCATACTCAATATTCTTTTCATTATGCATAAAGCATACATCAGGGAAATTACCATAATCATTAGCATATGTACTATCTAATGCATTATAATAATCATAATGACCAACAGATGTAACTTTAATTTCAATCATACCAGCATATTCTTTATTAAATTCCTTAACTAAATTTATAAGAGTATCTTGATCTGGTTGACCAATAACACTCCACATATTTAATTGAACACCTTCCAAATAATCTATTACAAATTCACCATTTTCATCTCTTGGTAAATCATCAACAATACTTGAAATATCACTCAAATTAACATTAGGTTTTGCATTATTGTTGCAACCAAATAAACACAAAGCCAATATTCCAGTTAATACTAAATTACCAAACTTCAATAATTTCATCTTAATCATCCTTTCTAAATATTAATCGTTTGCACAATTAATATTAGTCTTCTAAGAAACCACAATAAACAGGTTCACTAGGAACTTTTGCTGATACTTCATCAGCATTAGAAGTTGCAAAATAATTAGCAAATGTAGCATCACAATTAAAGTGATAGAAACCTACATGAGAAGCAAGAGTTGCACCATTTTCATATAAAATTTCTAAATCTTGACTTAATTGGAAAGAACCAGCATAATTACCATTTAAATAAACATGGAAATTCATACCATCACGAGCAACACCTAATTTAAAAGTAGTATCAAAAGTAATATATTTACTTCCTGTATTCCAGCAGTAATCATGATGTCTAGCTAGTGAATTAGTAATACCACTTTCCCAAGCCCAGTGACCACCTTGAGAAACTTCACAAACACCAAATTCATTCCAATTGTTATTATCTTGACCCTTAATTAAATTACCATCTTCCCACTTATCATTTAAACCAATAGTAGCATTTAAGAAGAAAGCAACCATAGTTTCAAAATCCTTTGAATTTCTAGCACTTGCAACAATACCAATCTTAGGCCATCTATCTTCAAAAGTAACTTCATGAAGAGTAATATCAGTTTCAACATACCAAACAGTTGAATTAATACCAGAAATATAATAGTAATTTGTTAAACCAGAACTAGTTCTAAATGAACCTGTATTAGTTTCATCATTCCATTCATCAGAAAAATCATCTTCAGAAGGAATCATAGATAATTCTCTATCAATAAATACCTTAGAAACAACTACCTCAAAAGAGCATGATTTAGTTTCATCAATCTTTGAAGTTACTGTAATAGTTGCAGTACCAGGAGCTACAGCCTCAGCTTTTTTAGCTGAAACAGCTACAACATCTGGATTACTAGAAACATAAGTACAAGCTCTTTGACCAGCACTTAAAGCTTGATATCCTGTAATCTCATAATAATTTGTAATCAATAAAGATTCACCAATTTTAATAGTTACTGATTCTTCTTTTGCAGTTAAAGACTTAATTGCGCTTTGTTGCTCTCCACCTTCAGTAGGATTGTCCTCTGTAGGAACATCTCCACCACCAGTAGGAATATTTCCACCACCAGTAACAGGATCTTTTCCATTATTGCATCCAATAATACATAAACTTACAAAAACAAATAAAACAACAAAACTAAATTTTTTAATTAAATTTTTCATAAAATATTTTTATAATCATATTGTACTTAAGATTATACTTCTCCTTTTTTAAATTTTTTTAGTTATGAGTACAACATAACTTTTATAAATAATCAAATCAATTGATTATATTTCTAAAATAATAACTAAAACGTTTTAGTTATATTAAAAATCAAAAAGATACTCTCCTTTTAACTTTTTAATCATTTTAAAAACTACTAAAATAAACTTCTTCTACATACACTTGAACATCATTATTTATTCCATTTATTTGATCTAATAAAAACTTTATAGCTTTTTTAGCAATATTCTTTTTATTAGCTCCAACCGAAAGCATTGAAAATGGAAGTGGAATCTCAGCATGAATATTATCCACACCAATAATTGGAATATCCTTTTTACCTATTTTAGATAATACATTCATAACTTCAAAAGCAATAATATCACTAAAACAAAAAATACTATCACAATTTAGAAGTTCATCATTTTTAATACTATCTAATAAAACTTTAATATGTTGATCACGTTCATTAAAAAATAAAATAGGATCAATATTATCTTTTATCATTCTATCTTTAAAACCTTTGCCGCGAAGTATTGAAATATCTAACCCCTTAAATTCACCAATATATATCGGTTTTTTAACATTTTGTTTTAATAAATATTCAGCAGCCAAACATCCAATCTTTTCATCATCCATGTAAACAGATGAAACATAATTAGATTTTCTACCAATAATTACGGCTGGAAACGAATGATTTTGTAAACACCTTTCAACTTCGCTATCAGGAGTTAAAAAAGATACCAGACCTTCTAAGTTTCTAGAAATCATATTATTATAAATCTTCATATTTAACTCATTAGAACGATATATAACAACAGTATAATTCTTTTCACTTAACAAAATTTCAAGATAATAAATAATCTCATTATAATATGGATTTAATAAACTGTCACACAAAATACCAATCATCTTAGAACTACCACTTTTTAATGATGCAGCATTTAAATTTTGAACATATCCTAATTCTTCTGCCGTTTTTCTAATTAAGCACTTAGTTTTATAAGAAATATCAGGAGCATCCATTAAAGCTTTTGACACTGTACTAACAGAGACCTTAGCTTCTCTTGCAATGTCAACAATAGTGGTTCTTTTTACCAATCACCATCACCTCTTTTGTTTTTTAATAGAAATAGTTACTATAACGTTTTAGTAACTCTATATTTCAATTATATTACTAAGGTAATAAAAAATCAATAATAACGCTTACATTTTTGATAATAATTTATTCAAATACAACACTATCTATATTTTTTTCAAGAATATATTGTCTTTCATTATCTATTTGTTTTTTATTAACACCTATTACAGACACATTAAAAATAGCAGCAAAAATAGTTAATGCAGCTACATAACTACCAAGTAAAGATGGATGAGATAAATCTTCATCATATAATTCAAACTCTGGATATCTAGTAGTTAATTCATAAAACACCTTACCAACATGAACTACACAAATATCTAATTCTTTTCCAATATCACTATATGCTTTAATTAATTTATCACTCATCATTTTACTTGTTAATTCGTACTTCAATAATATATCAGATCCGTCTTTTCTTGCCCACGTTTCATAAAGTATCGCAGTAGCACCACTTTTTCTAATTTTTTCATTTAAGCATCTAACGGCATTAAAGAACAGTTCTTTATCAATAACAGGTCTTAAAGACTGTTCTTGAAGAATAACATAATCATAACGATTATTTTTTAATTTACAATCAACTAGAAAACCATATTGATCATTGACATCATTCATTTTTTCTAAAGTATATCCACCACTAGTAACATTATCAACATCTACATTAATATTATAACTATAAGCTATTTCTTTAAAAATATTCCATAACTCATTACAAAAAGTATAAGAATTTCCTATAAATAAAACTGATATTTTCTTCATAATTTATCTCCTATTTTTCCTATATCTCCATATCCTAAAAATATAAATGAAAATATATATAAACAATACTATAGTAGCAACAACCATTATCCAAATAGTACTACTTAAAGTAATATCCATCCAAAAAAAACTAAAAACAATAACAACCATAGGGAAAGTTAAATGAATTATTCTTTTACACCATAATACAATCTTACTTAAAATATTATTTTTAATAACTGCATCATTCATAAACTTAACCGCAGACATCATAGTAATTAAAAGCATATAAATTAAAACAATATATGTATATAAACTTTTCTTTGTACATAAAGAATATATTAGTAAAGTAATAGTTAAACCAAAAAATATAATTCCAATTCCCATTTTTAATTTTTTTCTAGAAACATTATCTTTATCTAACCTGTGAGCTAAACTGCCAACAACAACAGAAATAACATTTAATATTAGTTCACCAAAAACTTCAATAACAATTTCAATAATCGCTTCTATTAATGCTTCCATAAAACCACTTCCTTATATTAATTATAAAAGAAAAAATAAAAGAATAAAAGTATATAATAAAAGAAAAAAGCTATCATTAAGATAACTTTTTAAAATCATTTACTATATAGCCCAAGTACCATCTTTAAAGATTTCGACAGTCTTACCATCATAAGTTTTTGCAACTATAGATAAATCAGCACTACCAATCATAAAATCAACATGAATCATAGAAGTATTTAAATCAATAGCTTTAATTTCTTCTTCTGTTAATTTATCATAATCTTTAATACATTCATTAAATGCTCTACCAATTGCTAAATGGCAACAAGCATTTTCATCATATAAAGTATTATAGAATAATAATCCTGTTTGATTAACTGGAGAATCAAAAGGTACTAACGCAACTTCACCAAGCATTCTAGCACCTTCATCTAATGAAATAAGTTTTTCTAATAATCCTTTATGAACTTCATTTTCACAAATAACTTCAACAATTTTACCATTTTCAAATCTAAAAGAGAAATTATCAACTAATTGTCCCATAACAGAAAGTGGCTTTGTAGCAACAACAACACCATTAGCACTATATTTATCTGGAGAAGTAAAACACTCTTCAGTAGGCATATTAGGATTATAATATACACCGCCTAATGTGTATGCTCCACCAGCTTCAAAAATCATACAAGGCTTTAAATCTACAGTAAAATCAGTACCATTAGCTGATTTATATGTTAATGTTTTAATACCTAATTCATTTAATGTTTTACTCTTTAAAGCTAAATTAGCGTTATGTTCATTCCAATTCTTAATAGGATCCCCATTAACTCTTGTAACCTTTAATATAGCATCCCATAAAGCACTAATTGCTTGTTTCTTATTTAAATTAGGGAAAATTTTCTTAGCCCAAGCTTCACCAGGAATACCAACAATAGTCCATTGGAACTTATTATCCATTGCTTCACGGTATTTCATCATAACAGGACCAGTAATTCTTCTAACCTTAGTCATCTTTTCTTGATCAACACCATTCATCGCATCAGGATCTTCAGATAAAATATGAATTTGGGCAGGTAAAGTTTCTACTCTATGTTCCATCTTAGCTTTTTGCCAATTTGGAATTTCAGATAAAGTTTCAACGCTTTGATACTCATAATGTAATTTGGCAATTTCATTACATCCCCACTCAACTCTAACTTCTCTTGCCCCTCTTTGGTATGCTGCCTCAACTACATACTTAACAAAATAAGCAGTGTCAACAGATGCGTTAATAATAACATCTTGATTTTTTTGGACATTAACACCAACTTCAACAATTAACTTTGCATAATTCTTTAAAACAGTTTTATTCATAATAATTAACCTCTCTTACTCATAAATTCTTCTATTTCTTCTACTGTCTTTAAAATACTCTTACTTAAATTTTCACAACCATCTTCTGTAACCAATAAATCATCTTCAATTCTAATACCAATACCTTCTTCTTGAATATATAATCCAGGTTCACATGAAATAACACAACCAGGAACAAGTGGAGTATAGTCACATAAATCATGACATTCTAACCCCATATGATGTGAAACACCGTGATAATAATATTTCAACACTTCTTTATCTTCATTAATTAATCCAATTTCTTTTAAAGCTTGGGCATAATACTTAATTAAAATTTGATTTAATTCTTTTGTAGTAATACCAGGTTTAGTATTTTCCATAGCTACTTCTTGACCCTTTAAAACAATGTTATACAATTGTTTTTGGCGTTCTGTAAACTTACCACTAACAGGGAAAGTACGAGAAATATCCGCACAATACATATGATAAGACGCACCTAAATCAAATAAAATTAAATCACCATTTAATGCCTTACAATTATTATCAACATAATGTAGGCAACAAGCATTTTTACCACTTGCAGCAATAGTAGGGAAAGCATATCCTGTTGCTCCATGGAATTTAATAGCTTGATCAAAATATGATTCTAATTGATATTCATATAACTCATCCATATGAAGTAAAATATTTTCAATACCAAGTCTTGTAATTTCAATTGCTTTACGCATTTCATTTAATTCTTCTTCACATTTTACTGTACGAGCTGTCTTAAATAAGCTAACAGCATTTAATACAACTAAATGTTGGTATTTTTCTTTTAATTTTTTAGCTAAATCAACCTCAAATAACAATTCATTTTCATTGGCTAAATCAATATATAAAGTCGGAACTTCACTTAAAATAGAATCTAAAACACTATCATACTCATCTAAGTATCTAATATCTAAAATACCATTTGCATTACTAACAGACTCTTTAGAAAGAGGTGCACCTACCCATTTTGCTTTTAACTCATCATAAGGATGAATAAACATCATTTCATTACATTTACCATCTATTTTTGTAAGTAATACAATATTACCATATTCAAAATTACCACTTAAATAATAATAATTTCTATTCACATCAAACTTAGCTTCTTCTTTAGGTTGTGAATAAACAACTAAACAAGAATTATCTTTCATTAAATTAAATATCTTTTTTCTATTATTAACAAAAACACTACTTTTCATACCTAAACTCCTAATCTAAAACTCTTAAAACAACACATTTTAAATATAACTGTTCATTACCAGATAACAACGCTGGATGGTCTGGCGATTGAATCTTAAAATCTAACATTTGAACTCTTCTTTTACTATCAAAAATAGCTTCATTTAACATCTCCATAAAAAGTACAGGAGTCATATGCTGACTACAAGAGAAAGTAAGTAAATAACCACCATTTTTTATATTCTTTAAAGCTTGCAAATTAATTTCTTTATATCCCTTATATGCCTTCTTTACTGTGTCCTTAGACTTAGTAAAAGCAGGTGGATCTAAAACAATAACATCATATTTATCTTTTATATCATCACTTCTTAAATAATCAAAAACATCAATACAAATCCCATTAATTTGATTAAATCCATTTAAACTGGCATTATACATAATATCATCTACTGCTTTTTTAGAAATATCACAAGCATCAACTCTTAAAGCCTCATATTTAGCAGCATGTAAGGCAAAACCACCAGTATGTGAAAAACAATCTAAAACCACCTTATCTTTAACATAATATTTAAGATAATCTCTATTAAGCTTTTGATCTAAGAAATAACCCGTTTTTTGACCATTTTCTACATCTACACGCATTAATATGCCATTTTCTTTAACTGTAACCATAGTGTCAAATTCGCCATATAAAACGCCTTTAAACTCATCTAAACCTTCTTTAACGCGTACAGGTGAATCACTTCTTTCATAAATACCTTTAGGATTTAAAACCTCAATCAAAATCTTAACAATATCATTCTTAATCTTATCCATACCATAAGATAAAAATTGAACAGATAAAATATCAGCATACTTATCTACTATTAATCCAGGTAAATAATCAGCTTCAGCAAAAATTACTCTACAACAATTATCAAAACCTAGCGTTTTTCTATGATTAACCGCATCTATAATTCTATTTTTAAAAAAATTATAATCAATAATTTCATCTTCCTTTAAAGATAAAATTCTAACCATAATCTTAGAATTAATATTAATAAAGCCATAACCAACAAACCTATTATCATAAGTTACAACCTTAACAACATCGCCATTAACAATATCACCTTTAAAAGTGTGGATTTCATTATTATATACCCAAGGAAATCCCCTGAATACATTTAATTCTTCATCTTTATTTAATATAACAGTTAACATAACATCACCTACATTTGATATCAATTATACCATCAAAATAAAGGTATTCCAATCGTTTTTTAAAAACATCTTTATTTTAATTTAGCAATTTTTGATGCATTTCCAATAACAATAAGTTTCATATTAGAATTTAAAGGCTTAGCAGGATCAATCTCTATATTTAACTTATTATTTTCTTTAATTGCAATAACATTTAATGCATATTTTTTTCTTAAATTTAATTCTAATAAAGTTTTTCCAACCCATTCTTTTTTTACATCTTGTTCTATCATTAAAATATTTTTACTAAGTTCAATAGCATCAACAAATCCTGAACTTAATAAATTCTTTGCCAACCTAACTCCAGAATCTTTTTCAGGAAATACTACCTTATCTGCACCTACTTTAGTTAATATTTTCGAATGCATTTCATTAGATGTCTTAGCAATAATATTTTTAACGCCAAGTTCTTTACATAACATAACACTCATAACACTAGACTCAATACTACCACCAATAGCAATAATAACAGTATTAACATTAGAAATCCCCAATCTTTTTAGTACTTCAATATCAGTAGTATCAGCACATTTACAAAATGGTAGTTCACTAGCAGCCAAATTAACTCTAGCCTCATCACTATCTATTGCGATTACATCAGCACCCGAACTAACTAATTCCTTAGCAACAGAATATCCATATCTACCTAAACCAAATACAGCATATGTTTTATTTATACTCATAAATTCCTCCTATCCTATACTCACATCTTCTATAGGATTTTTAATAATATTTGTTTTTTCTTTAGCTTTAAAAGCTATCGCAAGAGAAATAGGACCAATTCTTCCTAAATACATTGTTACAATAATAATTAATTTACCAATATCATTTAAATATGGTGTTAAATTCCTAGAAAGTCCAACTGTCGCTGTTGCACTGGTAGTTTCATATATTATATCTATTAAATTTCTATCTATTGTTAATGATAATAAAATAGTTGATACAAATAATGTAGTAAAAGACATACAAGTAACAGCAACAGCTTTTCTTGTTATTTCACTCGATAACGTTCTATTAAATAATTCAACATCTTTTTTATTTCTAATTGATGCAAAAGCTACAGCTAATAAACAAACAAAAGTTATTGTTTTTATCCCACCAGCAGTACCAACAGGTGAACCACCAATAAACATAAGTAATATACAAATTAACGTCGAAGCATTAGTCATATTTTCTTGTGGAATAGATGCAAACCCTGCTGTTCTTGTTGTAATTGATTGAAATATTGAAATTTGAATTTTATCAAAAAAATTAAAATCTTTTAGTGTTAATGGATTATTAAATTCAAAAAACAATATCAATAAAGCTCCACCAAAAACTAAAATTAATGTTGAAAAAAGAACTATTTTACTATGCAGAGTCAAATATTTAAAACAAGCAAATCTTTTAACTTTAAATTCTTTTACAACTCTAATCAAATCCCACCAAACAATAAAACCTAATCCACCTAAAATAATTAACAATGATGTAACGATATTAATTAAAGGATTAGTAGCATAATTAATCAAACTATTTTCGCCAATAATATCCATACCTGCATTGCAAAATGCCGATATAGAATTAAAAATAGAAATCCATATCCCTTTGACTCCAAACTCAGGAATAAAGACAATCATATATAATAAAGCACCTATACTCTCAATAACAAAAGTTCCAATAAAAACTTGCTTTATAAATTTCTTTAAGCCTTCCATAGTATTCAAATTAAATGCATCTTGAATTAATTGATTATCTCTTAAATTAAATTTTTTATGAATAAATATCATAAAAAGTGCCATAAAAGCAACTATTCCAAGTCCTCCTAATTGAATTAATATTAATATGATAATCTGTCCAAAAACAGTCCACGAAGAATATGTGGGAACTGTTACTAAACCAGTAACACATACAGAAGTCGTTGCTGTAAATAATGCATCTAAATATGAAATATTAAAAGTTGAACTAATAGGCAAAAATAACAATAAACTACCACAAAGAATAGTTATAAAAAAACTTAATAATATTATTTGTGTGGTAGACATTTTAATTTGTTTTTTCACAATAAAATCACCTCTTTATTTATATTATAAAGAAAAAAAGCCAACTTATCCCTATGATAAATTGACAGTCTCCACCAAATAACTTTTTTAATTTATTATTATTTTAACATATCTTAAAATATTATTCAATTAATATTATTTATAACCAATATTAATATCTCCAGTAGAAACATTAATATTACATTCTCCACCCTCACGTGTTTTAGGTACACTTACATTTCCTGTTTTACTTATAGCAGTAAAAAATTTTGAGGTTAAAATAGTCCCTTTTACATCTCCTGTTGATAATGTAATATATATATTTGAAGCATCAAATCCATCTAAATAAACACTACCTGTTTTGCCATTAATATAACAATTATCTTTAACTAAAACATTAATTAGTTTAGTATCTCCTGTACTAATTTGAATATCTAGTTTTTGACAATTAACATCTATTAACTTAATATATCCCGTCTTTGTACTAACAAAAACATTGTTCAAATTTGATTTACTAATAGTAATATCACCAGTAGAGTTATCTACTTTAAGTTCACTCCTAACATTAGATTCAAATATTATATTTCCTGTAGAATTATTAATATCTACATTATTAAAATTAATTCCTTCATTTATTGTAATATCACCAGTACTAGAATTAATTTTCAATAAAATAATATCTTCTTTTGATAAATATAGATCTAGTTTATAATTAGTAAAATTTAAAATCTTATCATAAAATTTTCTATTATCTCTTCTATTAATATTTAAAGATCCATTAATAATTTCACTTTCAATTGTATAATTATTATTTTCTACACATACAATCTTACTTTTACTATCAGTTAAATATAAATTAATATTTTCTATGTCAACATCTATATTTATTTTATCAAATACTTCCTCAATTATATATGTATTACTAACAGCATTATTCTTATAATAAACTGCTCTTATAATACCTAAAGTTGAAACTAATACTATTAAACCAACAAAAACTAATACAACTATTTTTAATGAATTTATAGATAAACTAAATAAACGAAATATACTTATAATTAAAGGTAACATCATACATCCTCCTGTAATTAAAATACCTAATAATAAATTAAATGGTTTGTAACAATATATAATTATCAATAATAATAAAATTAATAATAATATACCTGCAAAATATGTTAATAAAAACCATTTAGCTAAACTATTATAATTATCTAAATACTTCTTTTGGCTAGTAAATAATATAGGATAAAAAATAATAAAATAACCTAATAATAAACTAACTGTAGGAATCATAAACCAATAATTATTAGTATATATACTACAAACTAAAAATAATAAAAATAAACTAATAAAAGTAGATCCAATAAATATTAACAACTTATATTTTTTACAAATCCACATCAATGTTGGACAAAAAGTATAAGATGTAACCAAAGAAGTTAAAACAATAAAAAAACATGATAAAGTATGATTAACTGCTAAATTAACAATAAAGCACGTAATAACAGCTACACTATAACAAATATTTATAATCCAAAATAATGTTTTTTTAAGTTTATTATACTTATCAGAATTTTGTTTTATCTTCCTATACTCAGTATCATCACTAGACTGAATTAACTCTTTTTCAGTTATATCTAAAACTCTACAAATATCTGTAATAAGAGTTATATCAGGATAAGTAACACCTCTTTCCCATTTACTAACAGCACTTTCTGTCACATATAATAAATCGGCTAAATCTTTTTGTGAATAATTTTTATTCTTTCTTTTTTCTTTAATAAAACTACCAAATGTTTTTTTATCTGTCATAATTATCCACCTCCATAATCCAATATTAACCCAAACATAAAATAATAGCAATAGCTTATTAAGCCACCCACATAAATACTTAAAATTCGTCAAATATATTACTATTAATCATAATAATATCTTCTATATATATCTTCTTTTTATTGACCATTATAAATCTATTAACAATATCTACCTTCTTAATAACACCATTAATACTTAAGTATTTACCACCATCTTTTTTTAAATCAGCAATAAAATAAATAATAATAACCTCATAATCTTTATCTTTATTTTCTATTAAATAATTAATCCTATTACTAATAATAAGCTTTTCTTCATCCGTTAATTCTCTTTTCTTATCAACTAATCTACCAACCTCATTAATAGCCTCAGCATAACCAGTCAAAGCCGCAAATGGAGCAAACTGAGCTGCCCTATCCTCTTTATTCATCCTAGGATGAATCTTAGATGTAGGATGTTCTAAATCAATAATATCAACATACTTATTCATGATGACCTCCTATTTGAGAATTTCTTTCAATAGTGGTTGCTCCATCTTCTAAATCCATACCTTTGATCACAGAATTCTTTCCAAATTTAGATTTAATATCTACAATGGTTTGTTGAAGTTTTTTTTCTTTTTTCTCATCAACACTATCATCAATCTCTTCAAATAAATTAAACTGAGTATAACCCTTATTGATATTACTTTCTTCATTAATAACACTATTTACACTTATATTTATTCTTTTTATCAATAACTTTTTATTAATTATATCATTATATAATTTAGTAGCTTCTTTAATCATTATCGATGTAGATTGCGTATAATTAAAATTAATCGTTCCATGAGCTGATTTAGGCACCTTTCTACCAATATAATCAGTAGAAATCAAAACACCTTCCATCGCCTTATCATCTTTTAAATTATCAATATCATATCCAACCGTAATAGTTAATGAATTAGTAATTAATTTTTTCTTAACCAAATCTAAAGATAATAATTCAACCATTTCTTTTATAATTATCAAAGCTTTTTTATAATCATAACCACAACTTAATACTTGCCCAGATGACAAACTATTAACCTTAGGTTTATACGCTTTAATATCAGCAATAGTAGTTGGTTCATATCCCCAGGCATGATCAATCAAAAGTTCAGCATTAATACCAAACTCCTTATACAATAATTCCTCACTATAATATCCACTACCAATAGAAGCCCTTGCTATATCTCCCATCGTATATAACCCTAGATCTTCTAATCTTTTAGATATTCCTCTTCCAACTCTCCAAAAGTCCGTTAAAGGTCTATGATTCCAAAGTTTATGTCTGTAACTCATCTCATCAAGATAAGCAATCCTAACACCATCACTATCAGCTGAAACATGCTTACTAACAATATCCATAGCCACCTTAGCCAAATACATGTTAGTCCCAATTCCAGCACAGGCAGTTATCTTAGTTTTTTCCATAACTTCTTTTATAATCATTTTAGCAAGTTCTAATGCATTAATCTTTAACGCTGGTAAATAATCAGTAACATCCATAAATACTTCATCAATAGAATAAACATGAATATCTTCAGGTGCTACATATTTTAAATAAACATTATATATTTTAGTACTAATCTCAATATATTTAGCCATTCTAGGAGGAGCAGCTAAAAAAGATAATTTGGCATAAGGATTATTATTAAGATCATTTAGATCATAAGATTCTTTAACAAATTCCTTATAATTAATCTTCTTTTTCCTTTCCTTGTTAACCTCATCAACCTTTTGAATAACCTCAAAAAGCCTAGCCCTACCACCAATACCAAAAGACTTCAAGGCTGGAGTAACAGCTAAACAAATAGTCTTTTCAGTTCTTGATACATCAGCAACAACCAAATTAGTAGTAAGTGGGTCTAATCCTAAATCAACACATTCACAAGAAGCGTAAAATGATTTTAAATCTATACAAATATATGTTCTCACTTTATCACTCCTTATTTTATATTTTTTCTAATAATAATTTATTATACCATTATTTTTATAAAATAATAATAATAATAAAAATAGACACAATGATATTTCCAAAGTGTTTTCATAAGAAAAAATTGAAAAGGCATGACTTAGATATCATGCCAATTATCACTTTATTCACTTTTAACTATTATTTTATGTCTATATAACAAGGTTAAATTAAAATTTAAAAAGTCTATTCTTTATTAGCTTTATCCATCACAGTATTACATATCGGACCGTTATAATCAATTCTTTCATCAAATGGTGAATCAAGTTTAGTTACATTAAACATTTCATTAAAATTTAAAGATTGAATATGAGGAACAATTATATAACTGTTTTTTTCTGGAAAATATATGTATAAAAACATAGAATATGAATCTTCTGTAACTTTTATACAATCAAAACGAAAAATACCAATTTTTTCATAATTTATATAATCGAATGACGTTCTTATATCAATATATATAGATCTATCATTATCTCTTATTTGATACCAATCATAATCACTAAAATTAAATTTATATCTTCTACCTTTATAATCAAATCTAAAATAATAATTATTAAATCTTTTATATATTAATTGATTAGATGGTTCATCAGTATATTTAACTTCCGTTTTATATTCATCTATGAAAAAAATAGTTCCTAATACTAATAAACAACTAACAATAAATATAGTTAATATAATAATTAATTTTTTCATAACAGATGTCATCCTTTTGTTCTTAATTATTAATTTGTTATAACAGATAAATCTTTAAATGAAGCATCAGCTAATTGCGCAAACACGCCAACACCACCACTAAGTGGTCCGACATTAGCATTAATATTAAAATATTCTTCACCATTAATATATACAATATAGTTATTATTATTTTGAATAATTTTAATATTTATTTCTTCTCCTGAAGTATAAGTAAATGATTTTCTAGCTATCGTAGTATAATTTTTAAATTCAACATGTTTAAATACAATTTCATCAGTATTAAAACTAATTAAATAACCACAATACGGATAAGCAAAATCAACACCATCAGCATCGGCAGCAGGATAATTTGAATATGCATTAGAATTGAAAACAACACCTACATATCCCGCATCTGGCAAAGTGTTAATAACAAGATTTGCTTCTATTTCATAATTAAAATAATTGAATTTAGAAATAACTCCACAGACATTTTGTTCTAAAGTTTCAAAACCATTAGAAGTTAAATTCAATTTACCCTTAGTAAAGAAATCACTCTTATCAAAATCTTGATCAAAAGTAACATCTAATTCATTATCATATACTTTAACATATCTAATTTCTGAATATCCAATTTCTTCTCCTATATTATAAATAGATATATTATGTTGTCCTTCAAATAAATCAAATAACCCAAGTGATACATAGATATCTCCATCTTTAAATTTTGTTGATGCAGTATTAGGAATACTAATTTCTTTAATATCTTCATCATCAATTCTAATACCTAGTTTAGCACCAGCATATTTAGCAGGAAGTCTCATTTCAATACTATATATTTCACTTTCTAAATATGTTCTATAAGTAGCTCGATCACCTTCATTTTTAATGATTAAATTATTACTATAAGCATTAATATAATACTTATTTTTAGTGCCAGTTGATTCTAAACAACTACCTGAAGTTAAATATGATAATCTCTCATCATAAGCATTAGCTAGTGAAACTTGAGTATTATATGATTTAGAATCACTACTACCTAAAGCTACATTTGAAAATGCAGTATAACCAATCTCACTAAAATCATTATCCTTAAAATAACCTATTTTTCCACCCTTAAAATAACAATCAACATCATAAGCCTTTTCCATAGAATCAAAATATAAAGATAATTTACCCTTAGCATATTGTAATCTAAAAGTATGAATAACATCAGTAGAATATTCTTTTATTAAAGCTACACTATGAACAAGTTCTTCTTCACCTTTACTTACTTTATTAATATTTATCTTATTATCAATAAATTCAATATAAGAATAATTCTTTTCATCAATATAAGAAAAAACCATTTTACCTTCTCCTGCTACATTAAATTCAGCAGAAAATACATCAGATGTTTTTTCATATGATAATAACATATCATCACTATCTGAAAGTTCTGTTTCATCATAAGCATAAAAAGGCGGTAAATCCATACTTGGTATATTTGATGTTTGAACAGCATCAGCAACCATAGTAGAACCATTAAAAGATAATCTCGAATAATTTAAATTTCTATTATTACTTCTTTCTAAATTATGATAAACAATATAATAACTATCCATATCAGGACCTAAAACAGTCGAAGAATGGCCTAATCCTCTAAAATCATCAGTAGTAGATAATAAAATAGTATCCATTTCAGTTAAAGATTTAGAAGAAAAAATATCAGAATCTTTATCAGCATAAGCATAATTAACACGATATGATGCTGATAAAAAATGAGTTCCTGTATATGTAAAATAATAATTACCATTTCTTTGTAACATATAAGGACCTTCAGTCCAATTACCAACCAAACAGTCTAAATAAAAAGTTTCTAATTTATTTCCCTCTTCATCTTCTTTAACAGTATACATATCATCTTCAAGCTCATAACCTCTAATACCAGTAGTACCAGCAGTAAATAAATATATTTTTTCATCCTTACCATCGATAAAATGATGCCCATCAATCGATAAACCAATATTATCCGAAATTTGTGTAAATGGACCTTCTGGTGAATCACTTTCTAAAACATAATGCCCATTACCACTAGGTGAACAAATCATATAAAATTTACCATTAAAATGAATAACTTCTGGTGCATAAGGAGTTTGAGATGAAGGTGGATTTACATCATCAGCATAATCATAACAATATCCTGTTTTAGTAATACCATTATCTACAGGTTCCCAATAAAGCATATCTTGTGACTTATATGCCATAATACCTCCACCACCAGTAGTAATATATAAATAATAATATCCATTATATCTTAACATAAAAGGATCAGCAGCGCCTCCACCACTAGACATAATCATTTTATTATCATAAAAATTAGTTATTTCATCATATTCTTTTAATTCTTTATCTTCCACTAAAACAGGTTCTTCAGGAACAAATTTTTCAGGTTCTTCCGGTGTTTTTTCTTCACCACAAGAAACCAACGTAAAAACTGATAAAACAAATAAAAGAGCAGTTGTTATTTTTTTCATAAAGAATCCTTCCTTTCGTGTAGTTAATTATACCATTTTTTCTATAAAATTAAAATAGTTCCAATTAAGCAAAAACATATGAGTGTTATAAAATGAAGTCAATTCATCTTAACCCTTCTACTTTATTTCTTTTTTCTTTGGTAAACCATTTTCTAACATCACTACATGAAGGTATTTTCTCATTATTAGCTTATGATTTTTCATATTAATATCAGCTAACTGATTATCTATTTCTTTATATGAATTATTAATTTTTTCAATTATCACTTTAGCGGTATTATTAAAACCATTAAAGCCTGTAAACAAAATTTTCATGTAATAACTTTTACTTTAATAATGATTGCTTCCATTTAATCATAGGATGATTTTTTATTTTTTCATCAATTAAATTATTTTCAAAAAGTTTCACAGAAATATAAGGAAAATTATTTATAAAAGTTATATCATTTTCAGTAATATTATCTAAAATTTCATTCAAAAATTGATTGATAATTTCTACTGCACCACTTATATCAAACTTTTCATTTAATTTTAATGTGGATGTCAAATATTGAGGCACTCTTTTTCCAATAAATGAATTCATTCGTTTTTTACATTCATCAAACAACAATTTTATATTAATTTTTTCTTCAGAAGATAATAATAAATAAAATACTAAACTATTTTTAAATAAAATTAATTCATTACTTTTTATAGTTTTATTTTTAATCATATTATATACATCATAAATATCTCTTATAGTTGTTCTATAAATTAAGGCATTCGTTTTTGATGCAAACAAATCAATTTTACTTAATGTTAAAACCTCGTTACCATTCTTTGAAGGAAGTGTTATACTTCTTTTTTCATAATCAAACAAATGAATTCTATTCATATAATTGACTTCTATCTTTATCATATCTGTAGCATTAAACATATTTGAATAGTTGAAAACAAAAGAATCAAGTGCATGAGTTTTCTTTGATTTATCATTACGATATTGCATATTAGATTCTTGCATATAGTTCAGCAATTTCTTAGCTATTAAATCCCTATCTATCATCATTTGTTCCCTATCGTTAGAGCCAATATAATCCAAGTCAATATCAACGCTTAATCTTAAATAATTATAAAATGTTAAATTAATGGCAGTTCCACCTTTTAAAGCTAATTTATCTTTTAAAAGAATGTCACTATTAATAAATTCTAAAACATCAATTAATCTTAACACTCTTTCTAGTGTATGTTTTTGTACGTTTAAATCTTTTGCAGCAATAACAATTTCTTTTTTTGTGTATGAGAACATTATTTTTCCTCCATATCTTTATAAACAAATAATCGCCATTTTGCATTAAACACCAATGATTCTTTTGCTTGTAAATTGTAATAACCAACTATATTCCTACTTCTTTCCTTGCATTCGAAGAAAAAATTATCGCTTATATTTAATGCATGTTTAAATTTTTCTAAAACAAATCCGACTTTTTTATATAACAATTTATTATTTAAGCTCTCTAAATATCTCATTATTTTTGAATCATCAATTACATTAATATTATTTATACATTCTAGCAACTCATAATATTCAAAATCAGAGCTATCTTTAATACAATCAACTATTGCTCGTTCAATACTACTTATCTTTATTCCGAGTAAACTATTTACTTGAATTAAGTTATCGCTTCTATGGTACTTATATATAGTATCATCAAAAGTATAATCACGTTTATGTGTATTTGTTGTAACGTCAACAGTATTATAAACTTGATTATTAAATCCATAGAATTCAAAAACACTATGATGTGAAATAAAATCATCATCGCCATAACCACATGCAATCTCATACTTATTTGCAGCCGGTGTATCATTAACTAAGTCGTTAATAACAAAATAATCTTTTTTAATTTTTGTTATATATCCTCTATCTATATATGATTTTAAAATGAAATTAGCATTATTAACATTTCCGCAGATATTTATTATATCTTTTTTATTAAACAATTTTAAACTTGATAATTCTTTTAAATATTTCATCTCAATCGCCTCAACATTATTATACATCATTTATTTAGATTAATCAAATTAATTGTTTAACTTTTTTGCTCATCATATAGTTATTATTATATGTATTGCTTATAATTTTAAACTTTTATATGTCAGACATTCGTAAAGTCCGTTGCCTGTTCAAGGAAATGATGATATATTTTTGCCTATTTAGGTTAAAATTAGTTACCATCTTCCCACCTCCATTTTCACATCTAAAGAAATATTCTCTTCAATAGTAACAAACATTAAAGAGTCAAAATGAGAAGGTGAAAAAGAACAAAAGATGAAGATTTTACTCTTCATCTAAATAATTCATCACTTTCTACAATGAATATTTATCAATTAATTTTTGCAAGATTTCTTTTATTTCTTCTATGTCGTCAGTTTCTAAGACTTCTAATTGATTATTCCAATCTTCAAGTTTTATACGTTCGAATGTGGTCGTATGTGTTCGAATGTGTGCGAATAAAGTTCGAATATTTTATAACATATCATCAATGAACTTGTAATATATTTTAATAGTCCTGGATTATCTCTATATCCAACTTCTATCCTAGATATTAACGAATGAACTATTAGAGAATTAAGTTCTTTAAACTCTAAAAATTCATTTACCTTTTCTTTTAATCATTTGTAATTTTCTATTGTAGACTCTTCTTCTTGTTAAGATTTTTAAGTGTTTCTATTTCACTTATTATCTTTTTTTGTTAAAAAACTATTTAATTTTTTAACATTATCTATTAAATTGGAAATTATATAATTTTGTATATTCTCCATTTAAAGCTAATAACTCATCATGAGTACCATGTTCTAATATTTTACCATCAGTAACAACAAAAATCTCATCTGCATTCTTAATTGTAGATAATCTGTGAGCAACAACTAAAGTTGTTCTACCTTTAGCTAAAGAATCAAGTGATTCTTGAATATAAGCTTCTGTTGCGTTATCTAAGGCACTTGTAGCCTCATCTAATACTAAAATAGAAGGGTTCTTTAAAAATACTCTAGCAATTGATAATCTTTGTTTTTGACCACCTGAAAGCTTAATACCACGTTCTCCAATTTGAGTATCATACCCATTTTCTAATGTTAATATATAGTCATGAATATTAGCTTTTTTAGCTGCTTCATATACTTCTTCATCTGTTGCATCTAACTTACCATATCTAATATTTTCTATCATTGAACCATTAAATAAGAATACATCTTGTTGAACGATGCCAATATTACTTCTTAAAGACTTAAATGATAAATCATTAATATTATATCCATCAATACTGATATTACCACTTGTTGCCTTATAAAAATTAGGTATCAAATGACAAATAGTAGTTTTACCTCCACCAGATGGCCCAACTAACGCAATTGTTTTTCCCTTAGGGATATCAAATGATACATTATGTAAAACTCCTTTAGTAGTTTCATAATCAAAATAAACATTACTAAATTTAATATTTCCTTCTAAATGTTCTACATTAAGTGGATTTTCCTTTTCAATCTCTTCTTTTTCATCTATAATCTCAATAAATCTTTTAAACCCAGTAACCCCTTCTTGATATTGTTCAACAAAGTTTATTAAAGTAGTAAGTGGATTTATAAAAACATTAATAGATACCATAAAAGTAGCTAAAACAGCTAAATCAAACTCACCTAAATATACAAACACAGCACCAACAACCAATACAACAACATTAAATAAATCCGTAACAAAAGACGTAGATGAATGGAATTGTCCCATTGCTTTATATGCTCTACTTCTTTCTTTTACAAAATCCTTATTACCAATTTCAAATTTTCTTAATTCCTCTTCTTCATTTGTAAAAGCTTTAGTAACTCTAACTCCAGTAATTGATGATTCTAAGCTAGCGTTAATAACAGCAACTTGCTTTCTTGTTTCCATAAATGCAGAATTCATTCTCTTTCTCATAACTAAAGAAATAAAAACCAAAATAGGTACACAAGCAAAAATAATTAAAGTTAACTGCCAATTTAAATTAAGTAAATAAATAAATGATAAAATAACAGTCATACCGCAAATAAATATATTTTCTGGTCCATGGTGAGCAAGTTCTGATACTTGCATTAAATCATTAGTCATTCTACTCATGATTTTTCCTGTTTCATGTTCATCATAATATGAAAAAGGAAGTTTTTCTAATTTCTTAAACATATCTCTTCTCATATCAGATTGCATCTTAACACCCATAACGTGACCTTTATATTGAACAAAATATCTAAGTAACATTCTAATAAAATAGCAAAGCAATAATGCTCCACCAAAAATAACAATGTATTTTACGTTTTTATCTGGAATAAATTCCTCTAGTATTTTGTTGGTAATAATTGGATATAATAGTCCAATTAATGATATAAAAAATGCAGCAAGCATATCTAATATAAATATCTTTTTATACGGTTTATAATAACTGATAAATCTCTTAAACACAAAAAACACCTCTTTTAAAAAAACATATACATTATACAATATTTTTTAAAACTTTAAAAGAAATAATTAATGCCATTTTTAAATAAAAAATGAATATAACTTGTTCTTAAAATTAAAATGAGTTAAAATATTAATAATACTAAGGAAGAAGGTGTTTTAATGAATTTCTTAGATACTACTACTTATTTAAAACCCGAGGAAATAGAAGGCGAAATTCCCAAATTTAAAAAAGTAGCTAAAGATGTAATGAAAATAGTATGGCCATCTATGTTAGAAGGCTTCTTAGTAGCCTTAGTTACTATGTTTGATGGTATTCAAGTAGCAAGTATAGGAAATAATGCAAACTCAGCTGTAACCATTACTAAACAACCTATATTTTTAATGATTTCATTTATTACAGCAATCAATATAGCTTTAACAGCCATAGTGTCTAGAAGATATGGTGAAAACGATAAAGAATCTGTTAACAAAGCCATGTTTGAAGGTATTAAAATATCATTCATTGCTTCTCTTATTTTATCGATAGTTGTTTGTTTATTTTCTAAACAACTATGTTTATTAATGGGGGCTACCTCAAATACAATTGATTACGCAACAACATATTTAACCATAATATCTGCCGGTTTTATATTTAATGCTTTAAGACTTACAATTAATGCTTGTCAAAGAGGTATTGGTAAAACAAAAATTTCAATGTGGACAAATTTAGCAGCTAACATTGTTAATGTATGTCTAAATTATGTATTAATTAATGGACATTTTGGTTTCCCAAAACTAGGGATAGCCGGAGCTGCAATTGCTACAATAATTGGTAATGCTGTTGCATTTATAATATCATTTATAACAATATTACTTCCAAATGGCTACTTAAAATTCAACATAAAACAATTCGTTAAAATCAATGGTGATTCAATAAAAAATATATTTAATATTTTACCCTCAACTTTATTCGATCAATTATTAATTCGTTTCGGATTTATAATATTTGCATTAATAGTTAACTATCTAGGTGATGATGCAACATACGTTCATGGAATCTGCCAAGATATCAATTCACTTATGTTTACCCTAGCAGACGGTTTTGCTATTGGTACTTCTGCAATAATCGGCCATAGACTTGGCGAAAAAAGAAAAGACTTGGCCATTGTGTATGCCAAAGTAAGTATGATGATATCTTTTGTCTGTGCGATTTTAGTTTCTATTTTTGTAATAACCTGTAGAGAATTTTTAATTGGATTATACAAACCAGAAACATCATACCGAGCTGAATCAGCCAAAACAATTCTACTAATTGCAGCAATTATGATGTTACCTCAAAATACATCTTGGGTAATGACTGGAGTCCTTAGAGGTAGTGGAGATACTAAATTCACAGCCCTTGTTTCATTAATTTGCATCGTTGGTGTTAGACCTTTATCATCACTTATCTTATGTTATCCATTACAATTAGGTATCATAGGTGCATGGATAGGTATGATATTTGACCAAGTTGTAAGACTTATAATGAATTCTAAACGTTTTAGAATGAAAAAATGGTTACAAATCAAAGTATAAAGCACTATTTTAGTGCTTTTTTTTTGAAAAAAAATAAGCCTATTAGGCTTATTCTAAACTTGATTTTTTCTTTTTAAAAATAAATTGTCTAAATAAAATAATATTATAAACAATAAGCATCGCTGTAACAATTCCTAAAACTAATAAAGCATTGTTAAAAGTTTGCCCCGCAAAACTCATAAGTAATAAAAGTGGTGCTCCAAAAGCAATTGCAGGAACTTGTTGGAAAATTAAATTTGTTGCAGCTGGAGTTTCATAATTTGGATCTATTTCTCTTAATAAAATCATACCCGTAGATGCAGTGCCTGTTAACATACCAAAAATTGAAAAGAATGCTTCATGTTCATATTCAGGGTACATCTTTTTACATACATACTTAATATAATAGAAAGTCCCAAAACCACCAGCAATACAAACAATAACTAAAGGCCAGAAAATTCCAGATAAATCTTGCCAATTAATTGCAGCAATACCAGCAACAATCATAACATCAAAAAACATACCTGATATTCTTGACATATAATGGTTATTTGCATATTTATGTCTCATAATACCTTTTTCTCTTAATTTATTCATAACAACCTTAGAAACAATCGCTACTACTGTACCAATTAAGAAATTAAAACCCCAAATAAGTGGTCTTAATGTATTAACACCAAAATTACCTAAATAATTAACAGCTAAATAAGATAATCCTAACATTATCAAATATGCAATAATATAACAAGCTACCACAAGACCAACTTGAATTGTAAGTTTATCAACAGATTGACTAAGTGGTGCTTCATTTTCTTCATATACTGCAATTTCTTGGTCATTACTATTATCTTTTCTAGCTAGTTGAACATCAAGCTTGCCTTTTTTCTTTAAAATATTAAGATAAATAACACCAATTATACAAGCAACTAAAAATCCTACTGCAGCAATTGATAAACCAAATGCCGAACCTTGTTCAAAGCCTAAACCTTCATATACTTTTCCAAAATTCAGAGCTTGACCGGTTCCTTGTCCAAATCCCATTGGCAGCAATAACCCTGCAGCATAGAATAAATCTTTAAAGATAGTTACACTCATAACTATTGTAAGACCTAATCCTAATATAGCTTGAATAAGATATCCATTTACTGTAATAATACCGCTATTTACAACTACAGAAGTTTTAGATTTTTTCTTTTTATCAGCAGTTTGTAATGCAACTGCAATAAAACCAAGACCCAAACAATGATATGTTAAACTTTCCATAAAATTACTATCTATTAAATTTTCATTCACCCAAGGTATAAGTTTCAAAATAAAAATCATTATCCCCGCAACCACACTAGCTGGAACTAAAGATGATTTAATAAATGGTACTCTCCTACTTATAATATTACCTAAGATAACGGCAAATAAAATAATACCTAATTGTAGACAATATGACCAAGTACTATAATCCCATAAAGTCACTCACATCTCCCCTTTTCCTATTTCTGATTAAATAAAACATATTTAAATATTTAATCATATTAATTTTTTTATCTCCATAAAATTGATAGGTTTTATTATCAACATAGAAATTCATTTTCTTCTTCCCTAAAATAGTCATTTCCTCTATTTCATCAAATTTAAATTCTAAAGTTTTCTTTTTCAATTCAAAAACTAGTTTATCACCATAAAACTCTAAAATACCCTTACCAATTTTCTTTTTAGTTTTATACTTTCTAGGTTCTACTAATTCAATCTTTTCTTTATAAATTAAATCTTCATCTTTAATTTCTAATTTTTTAATTTCATCAATTTGCCAGTTATACCAATCTTTAACATATTTAAATTTAAAGTCTTTATTCAAAGAACTTAACGTTAAATTAGGATTATAAGTAACCTCTAAACCACACTTATAACAAATAAGTGAATTCCCCTTAGAACATAACGTATGTAAAGACCCACAAATAGGACACTTATAAAAAACTCTTTCCAAATATAAAGCACTTTTCTTACTCTTAAATTCATTATGGTAATTTAAATTATCAACCGTAATACCATCTTTTATAGCCTTATATAATTCTTCGATAGACATATTCTTAACTTCGTCCGCTTGATATATCTTTTTAATTCCAACATGCATCTTACCTTTTCTAATTTTAGGAGCAAATCTTGGATCAGTACCATATCCACCTAAAATATTACAAATGACAACTGGTTTTTTTAATAATTTAGCTAATTTAGCAATTGAATCATCAAAATAGCATAACTCCCCTGTAAAGCTTCTGTTTCCTTCAACAAATATACAAATACTAGATCCTTCTTTAGCAACCTTACAACAATTTCTTATTGCAGCTAAATCACTTTTCTTACTCTTTTGTTTAGGAATAGGTTTAACCAAAAATTCAATTAATTTACCCAAAATAAAATGATCAAATAGATCAGTATTAGCCATATAATAAAGATGTTCTTTTGATAAAATACCAATCATAAACTCATCCATTGTTGTGACATGGTTAGAAATAAATAACGCACCTTCAGGAAAGGAAACAGCTTTATCAAAACTACAATTATATTTATGTTTAAAATACCAAGTAAAAATTGGTCTAAAAATTTCAATAACAATTTTGTGTCTTTTTCTTTTCCACATAATAAAAACCTCGATAATACTAGTTTATATATTTTAACATATTTTAAGAAAAAAAGAAATATTATGCCTTAAATAACATCCTTTCACATAATTTATTTATTAAAAATTAAAAAGCCTTTGAAAATCAAAGACTTTTCTTGCACTATTCTACTTCTACTATACCATTAGGTTTTACGGTAATTTTCATACCATCTTTAACATAATTAAGGAATTCATCCCCTAAAGAATCCACAACAGGCATAGAAACACCATCAACCCATACATCAGCTAAAACAGCACCTGCAGCAGCAAGTGAATCAATATGACTAGCAAACAACATACATGCAGGATTTTTTTCCATTGCACAAGCACAATATAAAACTAATCCACCTGTAGTTGAACCAATAGTTTGAGGTAAACATAAAGCCTTACCAATTAATGGTTTTCCATGTAGGTCTTTATTATTTTGATCACCACATTTTACCTCTTTATCTCCAAATTGTAAAGCCATTTGAAAAGAAGCTAATGTGTTAAAACCTTCTTTAGTAACAACTGCTTCAGCAGTGACGCAACCTTCAGTTATAACTCTACCTTGAAATTGTCTCATTACTTATTACCTCCTGTAATAGCATTTAATATTTGTTCATCAGTATAATATCTAGCGCTTGTATATGTACGAAGCTTATTAGATGATGTGATAACAGGCATCTTCTTACATAAAGGATTATTCATATACATAAGCGGACAAATATATGATGTAATTACACCAGTTGATTTTAATCTTGTTGCATATTCTGTTTCATTAAATACTTCTAACACACCAGGAGCTGCAGTTAATACTGTAGGAATAACAACCTTCTTATTACCATTTTGTTTTAATTTACTTTCAATATTATCTGTCCAATCCTTTAGTTGTTGTAATGATAAATGTGGACATCCAACAAAACATAATTTTGGCTTAGCATCCTTATTTTTCCAAATAACAGGATATTCTCTTTGTACTCTTTCTAGTTCAGCATCATCAATAATATATTCCTTGGCATTTTCTACTATTAATTCTTTACCTTGTTCCTTTGCTTCTGGTGTTAAATTATCGATATGATATAATCCTACCGCACCATTAGATGCTGTTGCAGCACCAAAATCCTTTAAGTATGAACAAGCAGAATCAGAAAGTTCTGTACCAATCCATTTATCAAGCCCGATAACATAAGGTACATCTTCCATAACTTTCATACCTATAGCTGAACCTAATAATTGAGCCTCAGGTTTTTTTGTCGTATTAACTTTAACAACCCAAGTAGCTTTTCTACCTTCATCAGTTAATAAACCAAAATATGGAACATAACCAACAATTGACCCCATTATATCAATAATACCTGAATTTCTATTACATCTAGCACCTAAAACAGAATTCGCATACACAACAGCACTTGATTCAGCCCAAGATAAAATATCACCTTTTTTAGGTTTATTACCTACTTCATCCATATAACAAGTACAGCTAAATGCATTTTTATTCATTAAACCTAATTTTTCTAATTGTCCTTCATAAAAGCCTTGTTTAGTATACATAAATTTATTAAATACTAATTTTTGTAAAATATTTGCAGGAACATTTTTATCTAAAGGACGTGGATCAACTGAAAATTGTTGATCAGATGCTACACCTGCATCTAATAATTTTTGCATTAAATCATATACAGGTGACATAACCTTTAATCCAAATGAAGTTACAAGATGGTTATATGTAGATGTAATAGGTACTAATTTTTCAGCTTCAAAAGCATCTCCATATAAAACTAAAGTCTTCATAACTTTAGCTAAAGTTTCACCTTTTTGTCCATCTAAAATAGCTTGTTGTTCTTTTGTTAATAACATTTTTTTATCTCCTTAAATTAAATTTTCATACATACATCCCAAGCACCCCAAATTACAGTACGTAAGTTACCTACATTTGAAGCATCTCCAATAACATGAACATGTCTTCCTTTTGTAGTTAATGGAGCAGGATTATAACCAACAGATAAAATAACAGAATCAGTATCAACAGTAAACATATTACCTTCTTTATCTTTTAAAGTAACATTACCATCACCAATTTCAACTAAGCCAGTTTCTAAATATACAGGCACCTTATTAGTCTTAAAGAAATCTCTTAAATAACTTGTATTAGCAAGGCAAACACCTTTAGTTGTGATTAAATCATCTTGCATTTCAACGATAATAGGCTTTTTACCGTTTAAATATAAATCATAAGCAATTTCACAACCAGTAAGACCGCCACCTACAACTACTACATTTTCACCAACAGTCTTTGTTTTTAGTAAATATTCACAAGCCTCAATAGCTTTATCAGCACCCTTAACAGGAATTCTCTTTGGAGTTGCACCAGTTGCAATAATAACCTCATCAGCATTTAATGATTTAATATCATTTACCATAGTATTCATTTTAACATCTATAGGATATTTCTTTAATTCTCTAATATACCATGCAATTAAATCTCTATCCTTTTCTTTAAATGATGGTGCAGATGCTGCAATAAAAACTCCACCTAATTTATCAGTTTTTTCATATAAAGTTACTTTATGTCCACGTTTAGCACATAAAATAGCGGCCTCCATACCACCAATACCACCACCAACGATAGCGACATTCTTAACCTTTTTAGCTGGTTCGATATAATATTTTTTTGATTGCATTGTAAGAGGGTTTAATGCACAACGTGAAAGTCCCATAGTATCTGTTAAATCCTGAGTATTAGCATGACCTTTACTAGAAGAGAAATTAAAACAACCACTATGACAACAAATACATGGCTTAATATCTTCTAATCTATCTTCTATTAATTTTGTAACCCATTCAGGATCAACAAGGAATTGACGAGCAACACCAACACCATCAATCAATCCATCAGCAACTGCCTTAGCACCAACTTCTGCATCCATTCTACCAGCACAAACAACTGGAATATCAACAAATTTCTTTATATGAGCAACATCATCTAAATTACAGTTTTCTGGCATATACATAGGTGGATGAGCCCAATACCATGAATCATAAGTACCATTATCTGCATTTAACATGTCATAACCAGCATCTTGTAAGTACTTTGCAGCTTTTTCTGATTCTTCCATCGCTCTACCAACTTCTACATAATCTTCACCTGGCATAGCACCTTCACAGAAGCCTTTCATTTTTGATTCAACTGAATAACGTAACGAAACAGGATAATCTTCTCCACATGTTTCTTTAATAGCTTTAACAACCTCTACAGCAAAACGATAACGATTTTCAAAACTTCCACCATATTCATCATCACGTTTATTAAAAAATTCAATAGCAAATTGATCTAATAAGTACCCTTCATGAACAGCATGAACTTCTACTCCATCAACACCAGCTTCTTTACATAATTTAGCTGTTTTAGCAAAAGCTTCAATTATTTCATGAATTTGTTCTTTAGTCATCTCAGGACATTCAATATCATGTGCCCAACGTGACTTTTGTGGACTTGGTGATGCAAGTTCATGATTAGTATCAATAATTGGCTTAATCAAAACTCTTGTAAACTTATTCTTATGAAGTGGAGCTACTAACTCTGTAATAGCCCAAGAACGGCCCATACCAGCAGTTAATTGAATAAATAACTTAGCTCCTGTTTTATGGATTTCATCCATAAATTCTTTAAGTTCTTTAAACATTTTTGGATTTTGCCATAACCATTTCCCCCAAAATGTATCTTTTAGTGGAGCAATACCAGGAATGATAAGACCAACATTATTTTTAGCTCTTTCTAAGAATAATTTAGCAGCCTCTTTATCAAAATGACATCCAGTAAGTTCAAACCAACCAAATAATGATGTACCACCCATAGGACACATTACAATTCTGTTTTTAATTTCAACATTACCAATTTTCCAAGGAGTAAATAATGCCTTGTATTTTTCATTAGTTTGATTCATATAAAATCCTTCCTTTTAATAATATTTATATTTTTTATATAAATTGTCTATATAACATACATTTTATTTTACAACACAATTTCCATTACTGTCAAGTTTAGTTAATTTTAAGATATGAAAAAAAGTCAAAATACAATAAAGATTTTGACTCAATATTATTATTTTTTAGGTTTTGCAATAAAACCATCTATAATTAAGATAGCTGAAATTAAGAAAATAAAAATAACTAAAATCCATAATACAGTAATATCTTGAAATAATGGTCTTGCATATAAATAAGTACCAAAACTTACTAAGACAATCGAAATAACCAGCCACCAAATAGGATATTTTTGATTATTACCTTTTTGATGATAATAAGCTCTAAATATTTCTACTACGCCTCTACACCATAGTGCTAAACCTAAAATAGCACAAGCTCCACCAATATTAATTACTTTAAATTGTTGTAAAACACAGCCTACTGCAATCAAAGCTAATAACACAAATTCAATAATAGTTAAAACTTGAACGACACCTTTATTTTTCATAATCTTCTTAATTAAAAAACCAAAAAGATACAAAAACAAACATCCACAAATTACAATATTAATAATATCCATGCCATAAGACTTCCAAAACGCCCAGTCTACTTTATTCCACACAGGCATTAACATAACTCCAAGCAACACAAATAAAATCCCAAAAATAAAATATAACCAAAACATTTTAGTTTTCTTTGGTTGAAATAATTTTTTTAACATAATTTCATCCTCCTTAAGTTGTGAAACAATTATACAATAAGATAAACAAAAAGAAAAGAAAAAGTTGTAGAAAAAATCCTACAACTTTATGCTTTGTAACCTCTTACTAACAAATTTTCATAGTAACTTCTTAACAATTCACCAACACTCCATGCTTGATTTGAACAACCTCTAGAAGCATCAGGTTTAAGTCCATCAAATATTTCTGCAACACCATTTAAACAATATTCATTTAAATGAATACGATATTGTTTAACTATTTCAACTAATTCTTCTAACGCTTCTTCGCTATAATCATAAACATAAGCATAACTATCAATATAAGCACCAATAATAAATCCCCAAGAAGTTCCCATGTGATATGCCATATCTCTATCCCATAATTTACCTTTATATTCAGGTTTAAATCTAGGATCATTTGGTGATAATGATCTTACACCATATTTTACCAATAATTCTTTTTTACAAGTTTCTACTACTCTTTTAGCTACTTCTTTATCTAATAATTTAAAAGGTAATGATGTCACAAATAATTGATTAGGTCTAACAGAAGAGTCCATTTCATCTAAAACATCATATAAACAAATAGTGTAAGGATTAAAGAATCGCCTATTAAATGATTCTTTAACTTTAGACGCTATGTCTTTATAATATGAACAATCTTCATTATTATATTCACATAACATTTCCATTATTTTCAAAGCATTATACCATAACGCATTAATTTCTACTGGCTTTCCATGACGTGGTGTAACAACAAAATCGCCAACTCTCACATCCATCCAAGTGATTTGGTCTAAATTTGACCCAGCAATAATTAAATAATCACTATCCATATGAATATTAAAATCTGTACCATTTTTATAAGCCTCAATAATATTTTTTAAAGTTGGGAATATTTCCTTAATAATAAATTCATAATCACCCGTATACAAAATATATTTATAACATGCATAAAAATACCATAGTGATGCATCAACAGTATTATATAATGGTTCTTCATTATTAGATGGGAACATATTTGGAATTAAGCCATTTCTTTCATATTTTGAAAAAGAAAGTAAGATTTGTCTTGCTTCTTTAAAACGTCTAGGTACTAACACCAAACCAGTAAAAGCTATCATAGTATCTCTTCCCCAATCTGTAAACCAAGGTAGACCTGCTAAAATAGTTTTTAAACCTGTTGATTTTCTATCACAAATAAAACTATCACCACTAATTGTTAATCTATTAGCTAAATCATCATTTAAAGCCGCTTTTTTAAGGATTTTGTCGTATCTTAAACTATATTCATCTATTATCTTAAAAGCGTCTTTACGAACGTTTTTAGTGCTCACAACAACACTTAATTTTGTGACACCTTTACTACAAGTAATACTATGATTAATAGGAGTATAACAAAAATCTAGTCTTTCATCTCCCGTAGAAATATCAAAATCAGCTTCAATATCATTTATGTATTTATCTTCTCTATCAACAATTTTTCCTAAATTAAATTTATAATAAATAGAAACTAAATCATTAGATAATATCAAAGAATTTTTTTTCTTCTTTTGAGCATATCTAAAATTATCTGTTTGAGCTTCTCCTAAAAATTTATCACTAAATAAAGGTATTAAGTTTAAAATAACATCTTCTTCATTATTATTAATAATTTCATAAGAAATAGCACACGCATTTTGTCCATAATAAGGAGAAAGTTTTTTTATAATTTTAACATTATTAACTTCATATAAATATGTTGGAATATAACCATATTCAAAACTAGATAGATATTTATTTCCTAAAGTATTATAACCTTTATGTTGTTGACAAGCAAAAGAATACATTTGATTACTAATAATCACTTCTTCATTTATCTTAGATAATAAAACATATCTAGCTACAGGTGGATTAAAAGAATGAGTCAAATAACTATTAAATTTTTGGAAAGTATTATTACAAATAGTTGCTGAAACATATCCTCCTAAACCATTAGGCATAAAAAATTCGATTCTTTTAGCTTTTTCAAAATCATTTAATATTTCTTTATCAAATTTATACACTAAATATCACTCCTTCACTTTGATATTATAACATAAAACAAAAATAAAAAGGAATACTCAATAGCATTCCTTAATTTATTTATATAATTTGATTATTCAACCCACTCAATAATTGCCATAGGTGCTGCATCACCACGACGGAAGCCAGTCTTAATTACACGAGTGTAACCTCCGTTACGGTTTACAAACTTAGGAGCAATTTCACTGAATAACTTTTGGATTGCATAGTTACCTTCAGCGTCCTTTTCAAAGCGTACAAAAGATGCAGCTTGACGACGAGAATGTAAAGTGTTTGTCTTACCTAAAGTTACCATTTTATCAGCAAGTCTCTTTAATTCTTTAGCCTTTGCTTCAGTAGTTTCAATACGACCATTTAAAATTAAATCTGTAACTAAGTCACGAAGTAAAGCTTTTCTTTGGTCTGAACTACGACGTAATCTACTATATGCCACTTTTATATCCTCCTTATAAGATTAATCTTTTTTAAAGCCTAATCCTAAGGCTTCTAACTTTTCTTTAATTTCTTTTAATGACTTTCTACCAAGGTTACGAACCTTCATCATATCTTCTTCAGACTTAGCTGCTAATTCAGCTACAGTATTTAATCCTGCGCGCTTTAAGCAGTTGTAAGAACGAACAGATAAGTCTAATTCATCAATTGTCATTTCAAGCTTACGGTTTTGATTATCATCTTCAGTTTCAATCATATAATCTGTAACTGATGCCTTTTCGCTTAATTCAACAATAACCTCTAAATGTTCAATCATCATCTTTGATGCGATTGCTAAAGCTTCCTTAGCTGAAATTGAACCATTTGTTTGAACTTCAATTTCTAACTTATCAAAAGAAGCAACGTTAACATTTTCTACACGTGTTTTTTCAACATTAAATGCTACATTTACGATAGGTGTGTAGATTGAGTCAATTGAAATAACACCAACTGATTGGTTAAATTCCTTATTAGTAACTGAACTAACATAACCTACACCTCTACGAACAGTTAGGAACATATGTAGGTTTCCACCAGCTGAAACAGTAGCAATGTGTTGTTCTGGATTAACAACAACAATATCATTACCATGAATAATATCAGCAGCAGTAACCTCACCTTCGCCCTTATGAATTTCAACAACAGCTTCATAGTTAGGGTCTTCACTATCTACCTTTAAAACTACACGTTTTAAATTTAAGATCATTGTGATTACATCTTCTACTACACCATCAACATTTTGGAATTCATGTTCTGCACCTTCAATTTTAACATTGACAAAAGCTGCACCTGGTAAGGAAGATAATAAAGTTCTACGTAACGCATTTCCTAAAGTAATACCAAATCCTCTTTCAAGTGGAGATACTACAAACTTACCATAACTACCTTGATCTGCAATTTCTTCAACGTTTGTTCTTGGTTTTTCGAATTTTAATTCTTTCATTAATGGGCCTCCTATATAATTTTCGTTTAAAACTTAATTTTTACTACAAATACTATCCTCTAGGACGTTTTGGTGGACGGCATCCATTATGTGGAACCGGTGTAACATCCGTAATAGCTGTAATTTCAAGACCAGCAACTGTTAATGAACGGATTGCTGCTTCACGACCTTGACCAGGTCCTTTTACTGAAACTTCAACTTTTGATACACCTTGATCAACTGCAGCCTTAGCAGCAGCTTCACTACACATTTGTGCGGCAAAAGGAGTTGACTTACGACTACCCTTAAAGCCTAATGCACCAGCACTGCTCCAAGAAATTACATTTCCTTGAGGGTCAGTAATAGTGACGATTGTATTATTAAAAGTTGAATGAATGTGTGCTACACCAGTAGGACAATTTCTTTTAACTTTTTTCTTTGTTACTTTACGTGCCATATCTCATTTCCTCCTTTATTATTTCTTCTTATTAGCGATAGTGTGTCTTGGACCCTTACGAGTACGTGCGTTATTTCTTGTGTTTTGTCCACGAACTGGTAAGTTCTTTCTATGACGCATACCTCTGTAGCATCCAATTTCCATTAAACGCTTAATATCTAAGGCTTTCTCTCTACGAAGATCACCTTCAACTTTAATTTTAGCTACTTCTGAACGAATTGATTGTAATTGTTCTTCAGTTAAATCCTTTGTACGGATATCTTCTGATACACCAGCAGCTGCTAAAACCTTTGAAGCTGTTGTTGCACCAATACCATATATATATTGTAATGAAATAACAATACGTTTTTCACTTGGAATATCGATTCCTGCAATACGTGCCATATTCTTGCACCTCCTACTTTCTATCCTTGTCTTTGTTTATGCTTTGGGTTTTCGCAGATAACCATGATACGGCCTTTGCGCTTAATAACCTTGCATTTATCACAAATTGGTTTTACTGATGGTCTAACTTTCATCTTAAATACCTCCAATTATTATTTATGTCTATATGTTATTCTACCACGTGTTAAATCATATGTTGATAACTCTAATGTTACTCTATCACCTGGTAAGATGCGTATGTTGTTCATACGGATTTTACCAGAAACGTGGGCTAATACTTGATGATCATTATCAAGTTTTACTATGAATTGTGTATTAGGTAGAACTTCTAGAACTCTACCTTCCATTTCAATAACGTCGTCTTTTTTTGCCATTATATAGCCTCCCTTTTAAAGTGTGGTCATAATTTCATAACCATTCTTTCGTACAACAATCGTATGCTCATAGTGAGCACTATTTGATTTATCCTTTGTTACTGTTGTCCAGCCATCGGATAAGATTCTTACGTTTTTTGTTCCTGCATTGACCATAGGTTCAATCGCCAAGACCATACCCTCTTTTAATATTGGACCAGTTCCTGGAGTTCCAAAATTAAAGATTTGAGGATCCTCGTGAAGTTTTTTACCAACTCCATGTCCAGTAAATTCTTCAACTATCCCATATCCAAAAGAATCAACATAACTACCGATTGCCGCACTCACATCACCTAAATGAGCGCCCTCACGGACTTGCTCTAAGCCTTTAAATAATGCATCGTGTGTAACCTGCATCAGTTTTTTATTAGCTTCGCTAATCGTACCAACTGCATAAGTCCAAGCAGAATCTCCATGATATCCCTTATAACAAGCACCAATATCTATAGCTATAATATCACCAGATTTTAGTATTCTTTTCTTGCTAGGAAAACCATGGACAACTACTTCGTTTACCGACGCACAAACAGCAGAGGGGAAACCTCCATAGCCTTTAAAGGATGGGGTTGCACCATTTGCTAAGATAATTTTCTCGCATATCTCATTTAATTCCCATGTAGAGATTCCAGGTCTAACTTGCTTTTTCATCTCTTCATGACATAATGCAACGATGCGTCCCGCCTCTTTAAGTAGCGCTATTTCACGTTCGCTTTTAATGCTTATCATTCTTAAGCACCTAATACATTTTTAACGTCTTCAAAAACTTTATCTAATGGTTGATCACCATTAACAGTTTTTAAAATATTTTGCTTAGCATAGAATTCTAATAATGGAGCAGTGTTATTATCATATACTGATAAACGATTTGTTGCAGTTTCTTCAGTATCATCCGCTCTTTGAATTAACGGAGTACCACAAACATCACAAATACCTTCAACCTTAGGAGCGTTGAATTCAACGTGGAATGTAGCACCACAGCCCTTACATACACGTCTACCAACCATACGTCTTACTAAGATTTCTGCTGGAACATTAATATCTAAAACAGCATCTAATTTAATATTGTTTGCTGTTAAGAAAATTTCTAATGCTTCTGCTTGAGCGATTGTACGAGGGAAACCATCTAATAAGAATCCATTCTTACAATCATCTTCTAATAATCTTTCTTGAACAATACCAATAGTAACTTCATCAGGTACTAATAAGCCTTTGTCCATATAACTCTTAGCTGTTACGCCAAGTTTTGTTTGATTTTTAATTGCGGCACGGAACATGTCACCAGTTGAAATATGAGGGATATTATAGTATTCCTTAATATTTGCAGCTTGTGTACCTTTTCCAGCACCAGGTCTACCCATAATTAATAATTTCATGTGTAACCTCCTATTATTCTTCTAAGAATCCCTTATAATCCTTAGTTTCAGATGCAGTTTCAATTTGACGGAATGTTTCAATCGCAACACCTACAACGATAATTAATGATGTACCACCGATTGTAATAACTGAAGCTTCAGAAGCAGTGAATCCGAAAATTGCTGAAACGATAATTGGAACTAAAGCAACGATTACTAAGTAAGTTGCACCAATTAAAGTGATTCTAAATAACATCTTTGATAATTGAACTTTAGTATCTTCACCTGGACGGTAACCTGGGATATATGCACCTTGTTTATCAAGGTTTTCACTAATCTTATCAGGATCAACTGTCATGAAAGAATAGAAGAAACTAAAGAATACGATTAATATTACATAAATTGTAATACCAATTGGTTTTGAAGTAGAGAATATTTCATTAATCCATTGTCCCCATGCACCATCTGTTGCAGATAAACCTAATACACCAATAACAGTTAATGGTAAACTCATTAATGTAGATGCAAAGATAACTGGAATTACGTTTGCACTATTTAACTTAACAGGAATATCTGAACCTTGAGAAGCTTGACGGTTTGCATATTGAACTGGAATCTTACGTACAGCACCTTCAAAATATACTACTGCTAAAATCATTGCAATATATAATACTATGACTGCGATGAATAAGAATAGATTTCCTACAGTATATGCTGCACCTAAATATTTATTAGATAATGTTGATAACATTGCTGGAATTGTAGAAATAATACCAGCAGAGATAATCATTGATGAACCATTACCTATACCATGTCTTGTAATTAAGTCAGCTAACCACATAGTAAATGCTGAACCAGCAGTTACTACGATAGCCATATAAATATAGAATAACCAATAGATATTCTTATATTGAATCAAGGAATCAACTAATACATTTTCTGGTTTAGATCCAAGACCAAAGATTAATACTAAAGCTTGAACCATTGCTAAACCTACAGTAACGTAGCGAGTAACTCTATTAATTTTACCTTTACCTACTTCACCTTGTTCGCTCCATTCTTTTAATGGTGGAATGATTAATTGCATCATTTGAACAATGATTGATGAAGTGATATATGGTGAAATACCTAATGCTAAGATAGAGAAGTTAGATAACCCTCCACCTGAGAAAGCATTTAATACTGTTAGGAAGTCATTTCCTGCAATAACTTGACGAATACTTGTAGTAGATACTAGTGGAATAGGAATATATGTTCCAACTTTAAATACTAACAAGATTCCAAATGTAACTATAATCTTAATAATAATCTCACGATTACTTAAGATCTTTTTAAGCTTATCAAACAAGTTAGATCACCTCTACAGTACCGCCAGCATTTTCAATAGCAGCTTTTGCAGATGCAGAAACCTTATTGACCTTAACTGTTAATTTCTTGCTTAACTCTCCTTGACCTAATACTTTAACACCATCTAAAGTCTTATTAACTAAACCTGCTTCAACTAATGCTAATGTATCTACTACAGCACCATCTTCGAAACAGTTTAAATCTTCGATATTAACAACTGCATAAACTTTACGTGTTGGGTTGTTGAAACCGATTTTAGGTAAACGTTGGAATAAAGGTAATTGTCCACCTTCGAAACCAGGACGAACACCGCCGCCTGAACGAGCATTTTGACCCTTAGAACCTTTACCAGCAGTCTTACCAAGACCACTACCAATACCGCGTCCAACGCGCTTCTTTGAATGTCTAGCGCCATCAACTGGCTTTAATTGATTTAACATAGTTTTTGGCCCTCCTACTATTCTTGAACAACCTTTACCATATGTGCAATGGTAACGATCATTCCTCTAATTGCTTCATTTTCCTCTTTTGTAACTGTTTGGCCAATCTTAGTTAAACCTAAAGCCTTAGCTGTAGCTACTTGGTTTGGTTTACGACCAATTAAACTCTTAACTAAAGTAATTTTATACATATTGATTAACCTAGAATTTCTTCAACTGTCTTACCACGTCTAGCAGCAACTTGTTCAACAGTTTCTAAACTCTTTAACCCTTCTATTGCAGCTCTAACTACGTTAATTGGTGTAGCTGAACCCAATGATTTTGATAAGATGTCACTAATACCTGCTAATTCTACAACAGCACGTACTGGACCACCGGCAATAACTCCGGTACCTTCGCTAGCTGGTCTTAAAATAACACGACCTGCACCATAAACACCAGTTACTTCATGAGGAATTGTTGTGTTTACTGTTGAAACTGTAATCATGTTCTTCTTAGCATTTTCTACAGCCTTCTTGATAGCTTCAGGTACTTCTAATGATTTACCAGTACCAAAGCCTACATGTCCATTTTTATCACCGATTACTACTAATGCAGCGAAACGGAAACGTCTACCACCTTTTACAACCTTAGTTACACGATTGATGGTAACAACACGTTCTTCGAACTCTGGTTGTTCAAATTCTTTACGTTCTTTACGATCTTGACGCATAAAAGATTTATCCTCCTAATTAGAATTTTAATCCTGCAGCTCTGGCTGCGTCAGCTAAAGCTTTAACACGTCCATGATATAAATAACCACCACGGTCAAAAACTACAGCTTCAATATTTAAAGCTAATGCACGCTTAGCAACTAAAGTACCAACTAAAGTTGCAGCTTCTACATTTGAACCATTATTGCAAACTACTTCTTTATCTAGTGAAGAAGCACTGCATAATGTATTACCAGTTGTATCATCGATAATTTGTGCATAAATTTGCTTATTTGAACGGAAAACATTTAGTCTTGGCTTTTCAGCAGTACCAACTAAAGTTTGACGAATACGTAAATGTCTCTTTTGACGAGTTTCATTTTTAGATACCTTATTAATCATATACTAGCACTCCTTTCTACTACTTCTTAGCAGTTTTTCCTTCCTTACGACGAACATGTTCATCAGAATATCTAATACCTTTACCCTTATAAGGTTCTGGCTTACGAATCTCACGAATTTCAGCCGCATATTGACCAACTAATTGTTTGTCGATACCTGAGATAATAATTTGAGTGTTCTTAGGTAATTCAACCTTTAAACCAGCTGGAACTGGCATCTCAACAGTATGAGAATAACCAGCAGATACAACTAATGTATTACCTTGTAATTGAGCACGGTAACCTACACCAGTGATATCTAATTGTTTCTTAAATCCAGTTGATACACCAACGATCATGTTGTTTAATAAAGCACGAGTTGTACCATGCATCATCTTCATGACCTTTGTATCGTTTGGACGTTTAACTACGCATTCGCTACCTTCTGTAGCAATTTCTAGCTCACTATTGAATTGAAAGCTTAACTCTCCCTTAGGGCCTTTTACAGTAACATAGTTACCAGCAGCAACTTCAACTGTAACGCCTGCAGGTAATGTGATAGCCTTATTACCAATACGAGACATTTAAAACACCTCCATATTTAATCTTTCTTTTATTATTTTTTTGTAATTTTTCAAAAATTACCAAACGTAAGCTAATACTTCTCCACCGATTTTTAACTTACGAGCTTGCTTATCTGTCATAACACCTTGAGAAGTTGAAATAATTGCAACACCTAAACCATTTAAAACCTTAGGTAGATCTTCTGCAGAAGTATAAACAGGTAAACTTGGCTTAGAAATTCTCTTTAAGCCCTTAATTACTCTTTGTCTGTTTTCATTATACTTTAATGTAACAGTTGTAACACTCTTAACGTCAGCTGAAACTGTAAAATCAGCAATGAAACCTTCGTTCTTTAAAACATTTAAAATAGCAGTTTTAACTGTAGATGTTGGAACTTCAACAGTTTCATGACGCATAGTATTTGCATTTCTAATGCGGGTAAGCATATCCGCAATTGGATCTGTCATCATAACTTAATTTCCTCCTTGTACGAAATTACCAGCTTGCTTTTTTAACGCCTGGAATTTGGCCTTTGTATGCTAATTCACGGAAACAAATACGACATAACTTGAATTTACCGATAACAGCATGTGGACGGCCACAACGTTCGCAACGTGTATATTCACGTGTGCTGAATTTTGCTTTTCTATGATTCTTTACGATCATTGAAGTCTTTGCCATAGTTTATATTCCTCTCTTACTTTCTAAAAGGCATACCCATTAATTGTAATAATGTACGGCCTTCTTCATCTGTATTAGCTGTAGTAACGATAACAATATCCATACCACGCACTTTTTTAATCTTATCAAAATTAATTTCTGGGAAAATTAATTGTTCTTTAACACCTAATGTATAGTTACCACGACCATCAAATGCATTACCATTGATACCATGGAAATCACGTACACGAGGTAAAGCGATTGTAACTAACTTATCTAAGAATTGATACATTCTTTCGCCTCTTAAAGTTACCTTACAACCAATTGGCATACCTTCACGTAATTTGAAGTTTGCGATTGACTTCTTAGCTCTAGTAATTACTGGCTTTTGACCTGTAATTAATTGTAATTCCTCTACAGCATCGTCTAATACCTTAGAGTTAGCAACAGCGTCACCAACCCCCATGTTAATAACGATTTTTTCAACCTTAGGAATTTGCATAGAAGACTTATAAGCGAATTTATTCGCTAATTCTGCTCTTACAGAAGTTAAATACTTTTCTTGTAAACGATTCATATTCTCTAGCCTCCTAACGATTAATCAAATTCGTAATTAGAAGGATTACCGTTTGCATCTTTACCTAAAGAGATTCTAACTTTCTTATCGTTCTTATCTCTATAAACGTTTCCGTTTTCATCCTTCTTAATTCCAACACGAACAGGCTTATTTAACTTTGGATCTAATAACATTACATTAGATGCATTAATTGGTGCTTCCTTCTCAATAATACCACCATTTTGGTTAGCTTGAGTTGGCTTTTGGTGCTTCTTAACAATGTTTACACCTTCAACTAATACTTGGTTAGTCTTTGGATAAACTGCTAATACCTTACCTGTTGTTTGAACTTTATTACCTTTTTTGTCTTTTGTAAATTTATCTTTACCAGCAATAACAACTACTGTATCTCCAGTTTTAATTTGCATATTGTGCACCTCCTTATAGTACTTCCGGTGCTAAAGATACGATCTTCATGTAATCTTTTTCACGTAACTCTCTAGCTACTGGACCGAAAATACGAGTTCCACGTGGAGTTTTATCTTCACGTATAATAACAGCTGCATTTTCATCAAACTTGATGTATGAGCCATCTTTTCTTCTTAATGGTGACTTTTGACGTACGATTACCGCCTTAACTACATCACCTTTCTTTACAGCACCATTAGGAGCTGCAGACTTAACAGAGCATACAACAACATCACCTACATAAGCATATCTATGTAATGCTCCACCTAATACTTTAATTACTAATAATTCACGAGCGCCGCTGTTATCAGCAACCGCTAATCTTGTTTCTTGTTGAACCATGATTGTACCTCCTTTCAGGAACCAATATTAAAGAGTTTCTTGAGTACTAACCACTTCAACTAAGATATAGAACTTAGTTTTAGAAAGTGGTCTAGTTTCCATGAATCTAACTACATCTCCAACTTTTGCAGTGTTGTTTTCATCATGAACATGAAACTTACTTGACTTCTTTACACGCTTCTTATAAATCTTATGTACACCAAAAGTATCAACAGATACGACGATTGTTTTATCCATCTTATCAGAAACTACTGTTCCTGTAAAATATTTACGACTATTGCGTTCCATCTTGTATCCTCCTATTCTGCTCTTCTAGACTTCTTAGCCTTCTTAGCTTCTTTTGCATCTTCAGTTGCATAAGAACCTTCAGTTAAGATTGTTTTAAGTCTAGCGATATCTCTTTTGATTTCATTCATACGAGCAGGCTTTTCTAAATTACCTAGAGCAGCTTGAAACTTTAGATTGAATAATTCTTCTTTTAAATCAGCAATTTTAGCATCAATTTGCTTAGCACTTAATTTACGAATATCTTTTGCTTTCATTATTGCTCCACCTACTTCTTAATAATTTTAGTTGTACAAGGTAGCTTATGAGAAGCTAATCTTAAAGCTTCACGTGCAACTTCTTCAGATACACCAGCAACCTCGAATAAAATTAAACCTTCTTTAACTACTGCTACCCAAGTTTCAGGAGCACCCTTACCAGAACCCATACGTACTTCTAATGGTTTCTTAGTCTTAGCTAAATGAGGATATACTTTAATCCATACTTGACCTTGACGGTTCATATGACGAGTAATAGCAATACGGCCTGCTTCAATTTGATTATTAGTTAACCAACAACCTTCAGTTGCAACTAAACCATATTCACCAAATGCGATTTCAGTACCGCCTTTTGCCTTACGATCCTTATAATAAACTCTATGAGGACGACGATATTTAACTCTCTTAGGTATTAACATAATTACTTACCTCCCTTAGAGTCTTTTGCAGGTTTCTTACCTACTCTATTAGGTCTGTTAGGTTTCTTTTCTTCTAAAGCTCTAGGAGCTACTTCGAATACTTCACCCTTATAGATCCAAACCTTGATACCTAACTTACCATATGTAGTTAATGCTTCAGCTACAGCATAATCTACATCAGCACGTAATGTTTGTAGAGGAACTTGTCCCTCATTATAACCTTCGCTACGAGCCATTTCTGCACCGCCTAAACGACCAGAAATTAATGTCTTAGCACCTTTAGCTCCAGCCTTTAATGCTCTTTGAATTGCAACCTTTTGAACACGTCTGAATGAAGCACGAGCTTCTAATTGTTCAGCGATTGACTTTGCTACTAATGTTGCATCTAATTCAGGTTTCTTGATTTCAACAACATTTAAAATGATTTCTTTTTTTGTCTTATATGCTAATTCTTTAACAACTTTGTTTTTAGTTTCAGCTTCATGACCGATTACTACACCTGGCTTACCAGTATATAATGTAATCTTAACACGATCCTTGTTAGTACCTTTTAAACGTTCGATAATAACGCGAGAAATTGCAGCTTTCTTATAAACTTCATTAAGATAATCACGAATCTTTAAGTCTTCTAATAATAAATCTGCAACGTCTGTCTTAGCAGCGTACCATGCTGCATCCCAATCACGGTTAATACCAACACGTAGACCAGTAGGACTTACTTTTTGACCCATGTGAATTTCCTCCTTAATTGCTTTCTTTTTCAGCTACAATAACTGTAATGTTACATGTTCTCTTTGTAATAACATCACCACGTCCTTTAGCACGAGGTAACATTCTCTTCATACGAATACCATCTGTTACATAAGCTGTTTGTACATATAGATTGCTAGAATCCATATTATGATTGTGTTCTGCATTTGCACATGCAGAGTTTAATACTTTTAAAACCACTTCACAAGCTTGCTTGTTTGTTAACTTTAAGATAGCCTTTGCTTCAGCTACATCCTTATTGCGAATTAAATCTACCACAAGACGAGCCTTACGAGGAGTGATTCTAACTGTACTTGCAATTGCCTTTGCTACCATATTATCTATCTCCTTTTACTATCTTTTACTCTTCTTATCATCTGCATCATGTCCACGGTAAGTTCTTGTAGGAGCAAATTCACCTAACTTATGACCTACCATATCTTCTGTAACATATACAGGAACATGTTCACGACCATTGTAAACTGCAATTGTTAAACCGATGAATGCAGGGAAAATTGTTGATCTACGAGACCAAGTTTGAATAACTTTTTTATCTTTACTTTCTTTTTGCTCTAATACTTTTTTCATTAAATGATCATCGCAAAAAGGTCCTTTTTTAATTGAACGAGCCATAATCTTTCCTCCTTATTACTTTCCGTTTCTTCTACGAACGATAAGTTTTGTAGAAGCCTTTTTAGTTTTACGAGTCTTAAGACCAAGAGCAGGTTTACCCCAAGGTGTAACTGGTGATGGACGTCCGATTGGACACTTACCCTCACCACCCCCGTGTGGATGGTCATTAGGGTTCATAACAGAACCACGAACTTCTGGACGTTGGCCCATATGACGAGCCTTACCAGCTTTACCAATTCTTACTAATTCATGTGACTCATTACCAACTTCACCGAAAGTTGCCTTACAAGTAGCTAAAATCTTACGAACTTCACCACTTCCAAGACGAACCATAACATAGTTATCAACACGTCCTAAGATTTGAGCAGAAACACCAGCACTACGAGCTAATTGTCCACCCTTACCTGGATGTAATTCAATGTTGTGGATTACTGAACCAACTGGCATTTGACCTAATGCCATTGCGTTACCTGGCTTAACATCTGCTGTTGGACCAGATACTAAAACTGTACCAACTGTTAAACCCTTAGGTGCTAAGATATATCTCTTTTCACCATCAGCATATACTAATAAAGCAATATTAGCACTTCTGTTTGGATCGTACTCAATTGTCTTTACTGTTGCTGGAATACCATCTTTGTTTCTTTTGAAATCGATGATACGATATTTTTGTCTATTACCGCCACCTTGATGACGAACTGTAATTCTACCTGTGTTATTACGACCTGCATTGTTATGCTTAGGTGCTAATAATGACTTTTCAGGAGTGTCAGTAGTAATTTCATCAAATACTAAAACTGACATGTTACGTCTACCAGCAGACGTTGGCTTATATTTTCTAACTGCCATGTTAATAATTCCTCCTATTAGATTTCGAAGGCGTCAATCTTGTTATCCTTAGCTAATTTACAGATTGCTTTCTTGTATGCAGGAGCATATCCTTCATACTTTCCAACTCTCTTACGCTTAGGTAAAACGTTGATTGTATTTACGCTTTCAACCTTTACTTTAAAAATTTCTTCAACGGCATTCTTGATTTCTACCTTGTTAGCAGACTTAGCCACTTTGAAAGTATATTTATTTTCATTTTCCTTTAATGCCATAGTCTTTTCAGTAATGATTGGACCTTGAATAATATCAAATGCTTTTGTCATATTAGTTCAATTCCTCCTCATAATATTTAACAGCACCTTCAGTAACTACTAACTTATCATAACATAAGATTTCATATACGCTAGCGTTGTTTACTGGTGTTAAGAAAACACCTGGGATATTTCTTGCTGATAATACTGCTTCAGTAGTTAATTCTTCAGGAGTACAAACTACGATAGCCTTACCTTCAACATTAATATTTGCTAAGAATCCTAAGAAATCCTTAGTCTTAGCTACTTCAAACTTAATTGCTTCAACAGCAACTAACTTTTCTTCTTGTACCTTGTAAGATAAAACAGATTTTAAACCTAATTGTTTAACTTTCTTATTTAACTTAACAGCATAACTTCTTGGAGTTGGACCGAATACGATACCTCCGCCTCTCCATTGTGGAGCACGGATTGATCCTTGACGAGCACGACCAGTACCTTTTTGTCTCCAAGGTTTCTTACCGCCGCCGCGAACTTCTCTACGATTCTTAACATCGTGAGTACCTTGACGCATTGCAGCTCTTTGTGCATTTACTACATCGTAAATAACTTGTTGATTTGGTTCAATGCCGAAGATTTCTTCATTTAATACTAAATCTCTTACTTTTTCTCCAGCTTGATTTAATAATGCAATAGTTGGCATAATTAATCTCCTTTCCTAATTTGATTAATTAGCTTTTACAGCTGACTTAATAATAACTAAACCTTTCTTAGGTCCTGGTACATTACCACGAACTAAGATTAAGTTTCTTTCTGCATCTACAGCTGCAATAACTAAATTTTGTAATGTTACGGTTTCATGACCCATATGTCCAGGCATTTTCTTACCCTTCATATTACCTTTAATAGGACCCATAGAACCTACGATACGGTGACAAGCTGATGTACCATGGCTCATTCTTAAACGAGCATGATTGTAACGCTTAATTGTACCTGCAAAACCTTTACCTTTTGAAGTACCAGTTACATCTACAACATCACCTGCTGCAAAAATATCACATTTAATTTCTTGACCAACGTTGTAAGATAATAACTCATTTCCTCGAGCTTCAGAGAAACGGAATTCTCTTATGAAGCGCTTAGGAGCAGTGTTTGCCTTTGCAACATGGCCTTGTTCAGGTTTGTTTGATAAGCCTTCTCTCTTATCACAGAAACCAACTTGAACAGCTACATATCCATCATTTTCAACTGTCTTATGTTGTAATACAACGTTAGATTCAGTTTCAACGATTGTTACTGGAACTAAACATCCAGCTGCGTCGAAAATTTGAGTCATGCCCAATTTTCTACCTAAGATTCCCTTAGCCATTGAAATTTTCCTCTTTTCCTTTAATATTATTTTTTAATTACTTTAATACGATATCAATACCAGAAGGTAAATCAATATGCATTAAAGCATCAATTGTTTGTGGAGTTGGTTCCACAATTTCAATTAATCTCTTATGAGTTCTACGTTCGAATTGTTCACGTGAATCTTTATTTACGTGAGGTGAACGTAAGATTGTGAAGATTTCTTTTTCAGTTGGTAGTGGAATTGGACCATTAACTACTGAACCAGTCTTCTTTACGCTATCAACAATTTTCTTTGCTGATAAATCTAATAATCTGTGATCATAAGATTTTAAACGAATTCTAATTTTTGATTTTGCCATTTTTAATAAACCCCTTTCGCCTATAATCTTTGTATAGACTTGCTCCATGGGAAAACCCAGCACACCGCAATGACAACGTGTTTCAGTGTGTCAGCAACCTCCCACTTCACAGCTAATATATACGCTCATACGTGAGCTTATTCATTATAACTCATTAAAACAACAATTGCAAGAACTTTTTTTAATTTTTTTATTTTTTTTATACCTTAAGGTATAACCATTAAAATTTACCAATTTTATAAAGAAAAAAAGCCCAAAAAATAAATTTTGAGCTTAAAAATATTATTGATTTCTTGTTTTACCTTTATAAAATAACGCAATTGTACCAGGACCTGCATGTGAACCAACAATAGGACCTATATAATTAATATATATTTCATTTGTAGGTTTTATTTCCCTAATCATTTCAACAAGCTTTAAAACTTCATCATAACAATTACCATGACTAATAAAAATAGGATCATTATCTTCTAAACAATTATTTCCTTCAAAAATTTCAAACAATTTTTTAATAGAAGATTTTCTACCTCTAACTTTATGAACTGCAACCAATTTACCATTATTATCAACATGTAAAACAGGCTTAATAGATAAAATAGTACCAACTATTGCTGAGGTTGCACTAACTCTTCCACCTCTTTTTAAATGGAATAAATCATCAACAGTAAATTCATGACAAATGCTTAATTTCAAATCTTCAGCATACTTAACAACCTCATCAAGTGATGCACCAGTATTTAAATATTTAACAATATAATCTAAAAATAACCCTTGACCAAGTGATGCACACAAAGAATCAACCACTCTAATCTTTCTTTCTGGATATTCATCTTCTAATTCCATTGCAGCTAATTTGACACTATTGTAACTTCCTGACAAACCCGAAGAAAATGAAACATATAAAACATCATAACCATCTTGTAAAAATGGTTCAATATGTTCTCTAGCAGTAAAAGGATTAATTTGATTGGTTTTAGGCATAGCACCATCTTTTAATTTTTCATAAAATTCAACAGTACCAATAACCTTACCAGTTTCACCCTCAAATTCTTCATCATCTAGCACTAGACCAAATTTAATAAAATGAATATTATTTTTACTTAGCCAATCAAAGTCTAAATCACAACCATTATCAGTAATAATTTTAATTTTAGTTTCCATATGTAGTCTCCTATTTCTTTATTGACTTAATATAACTTCTTCTTTTTTTATGTTGAACAGAATCAAATGCTTTCCAATTATTCCTAATATTAGTATTAGTTTCCAAATTTAGATTCGTTTCAGCATATAATATGCTACCCTCGCTTAACGTTTTAATCATTTCAGCAAGTATATAAGTAGCAATTCCCTTATTTCTATACTCTGGTATAACACCAATTAAAGCTAAATCAATAACTTTAGGTTTTTTAATAACTTTAAGTAACCTTAAAATTGCTAGCGGAGTCAAATGCCCCTTACTTTTTTGAATCACCTTACCAATAGAAGGTAAAGCTAAAGCAAAACCAACAATCTCATTATTCTTATCTAAAATAACAGTCGCATAATTAACATTAAGAATTAATTTAAAATTGTTAATCAATTCCTTCTTCATATTATCAGTAAAAGGAACTGACTGATAAATATCAACATAAGTTTTATCTAATATTTCAAAAAAATCATTACCCCATTTTTTTATAAATTCTCTACTATTTTTAGCAAACCCTAAGTGAAGTTCATATTTTTCCATCATTCTTTTAGATAAAGTCATCAATCTTTCATCAATAACCTTAGGTGCATATAATTTATATTCAAACCAATCAATCTCTTTTTTAAAACCGTAATTTTCAATCAATCTAGCATAATATTCATAATTATATTGTTCTTCATAAGTTGAAAGTTCTTCAAATCCCTCAATTAATAAACCTTCTCTTTCTAAATCAGAATATCCCAAAGGCCCAACAATCTCATCCATCCCTTTAGATATTGCCCAATTTTCAATAGCTTGAAATAAAGCATTTGCAACATCTTGATTATCAATACTATCAAAACGAGTAAAACGAACCCTTTTTTGATTCCACTTTTCATTACTGACTCTTTGTAAAATCCCTTGAATTCTCCCTACAGTCTTTCCATCTTTTACAGCAATATAAAAAACTGATTCACATTGTTCATTGTACACATTATTTTTTGCAAATATTTTCTTTTCATCACTATATAATAAAGGAACAAAATATTCATTACCTTTATATAATCTTAACGGTAAATTAATAAACTCCCTAATTTCTTTTCTTGTTTTAACTTCTATAACTCTCATATAATATTCAAAAGAAAATTAAACTATTTTCCTTCCTCCTTTTTCAGCTTTTCTTAATTCATAAATATCAAAAATTAACTTTTTAGTCTTCTCCCAACCTAAACAAGGATCAGTAATTGATTTACCATACACCCCTTCATTAACTTTTTGACATCCATCTTCAATATATGATTCAATCATTAATCCTTTAACCATTTTTCTAATTAAACTATTATGTCTAGTCGAATGTAAAACTTCCTTAGCTATTCTAATTTGTTCTTCATATTGCTTACCCGAATTAGAATGATTGCAGTCAACAATAATCGCAGGATTAGGATATCCACCATCATTATATTCTTTAGCTAAAAACAATAAATCCTCAAAATGATAATTTGGATAACTTCTACCTTTTTCATCAACATATCCTCTTAAAATAGCGTGAGTCAAATCATTACCATGAGAAACAACTTCCCAACCTCTATATATAAAAGTATGAGACTTATGAGCAGCAGTTATAGCATTAAGCATAACACTAATATCACCACTTGTAGGATTCTTCATTCCCACAGGAATAGTAAGACCACTCGCAGTTAATCTATGTTGTTGGTTCTCAACACTTCGAGCTCCAACAGCAACATATGATAACAAGTCTGACAAATATCTATAATTTTCTGAATATAACATTTCATCAGCACCAGAAAAACCAGTTTCTTCTAAAACCTTCATATGAAGTCTTCTAATAGCTATTAAACCATTTAACATATCTGGATCAGCATTAGGATCTGGTTGATGTAACATCCCCTTATACCCTAAACCAGTAGTTCTAGGCTTATTAGTATAAACTCTAGGTATAATAACAATCTCATCTGAAACTTGATCATAAATTTTTCTTAATCTTTTTAAATAATCTAAAACTGATTCTTCTTTATCAGCACTACAAGGCCCAATAATTAAAATAAATTTATCACTTTCACCCGTAAAAACTTTTCTAATCTCTTCATCATTTTTAGCCTTAACTAAAGCCAACTCCTTAGTTAAAGGATACATTTCTTTAACCTCTTTGGGAGTAGGTAACTTCCTTAAAAAATCCATATTCATATAAAACACTTCCTTAAACTATTCATCTAATTTCTTTAATTGTAAAGATGAATAAATAATAACACCTAAACTTAAAACAATCGCAATCCCTAAATCACCAACAAAAATAGCCATTAAAGGATCACCACTAAACATAATATCAAATAAACTCTTATCAATCTTATAAGCTAAAATAGCATAAACAATAAGCATAGATATTATTGTGTAGAGTAGTGTTACAACACTAGATGTAACAACCCTAACCTTTCCATTTTTACCACCAGCAAACAAAAACCCTTTACCTGCTAACCAATAAATTAAAGCTGCACACCATCCTGAAATAAGTCCAAAAATAGCACCAACTAACACCCAAACTAAAATACCAATAAGCCCTGCAATCAAAGCACCTAATAATCCCTTTTTATAGTTATTAGGAGTCTCATCAGCTTCTACTTCTTTTTTAACAAACTTTTGATCAATAAGGTTCTTGCAGTCTAAATCAACATAAAACTTAATACCATCTAAAACGATAAACTCTTTCTCATGCATCTTCATGCCACAAATAGGACAATAACTATCATCTAAGGCATTACAATCACTTAAAAATTTAATAATTTTAATGAAAGATTCTTCAACTATTTTATAACCTTTTTTCTTTGAAAAAGACTTAATGACAAATGAACAACTATAATGATAAATTTGATAACTAGAATGCTTATTCAAAACACCATTTTCAACAAAATAATTATTTAATTTTTTACTTAAATCAACATCTATTTTAGTAAAGATATAACCTCTAAAAACATTACCATCATTAACCTTTAAAGCAATTTGATAATTACTAATAGAACCATAAACTAATTTATCAGTTACACAATTTAATTTATATTTATCAATAAAATTCAATAATAACTTATCCATAATAGCCTCCAAATGTCTAATATATTTTACAATACAAGCCTTTCCTTGTCAACCAAAGCAAAAGAAAAACTTGGCCTAAACCAAGTTTTTTTATCTATTTCATAGTAATCTTCTTATTATTAATTATTGTTCTTTCTAGCTTCAATAAATACATTTATATTTTTAATAATTTTAATAAATTTTCATATTTTAATTTTAGAATTTCTAATCTTTTAAATGAATACTTATAATCACTTTCTTTATTACGATAATGCCAAATACTATAGTATTCTTCCATTATAGAATTAATATCTTTTAATAAGTATGCTATCTCATTATAACATTCTTTAACATTCATTAATTCTAGATATACATAATTTAACTTTAGAGTATGTTTAATTATTTTATAAATAAAATTTAACTCTATGCAATATTGATTTGAATTTAAACACTCAAACTCTTTTTCCCATTTTTTAAGATATTCTTCTGTTTTTAATATCTCTTCATAATTTAAAACATTCTTATTGTTAGATAAAGCATTACAATCAGAATATGACTTTATATCAACATTAATACCATCTGTTTGACAGCTAAAAAAGGAAATAAATAACTTTGTACAGTTTCCTAATAAATTATCTTGACATAAATAATAATTACCTAAATTATAAATACTATCTGATAGTTTGGTTTTAAATACAAATTCATCTAAATACGCATGTAGTACTTCTTTTTCAAAACCATTGTCACCCCACGCATAACAAGCACCATATGCATAAGTTAATAAATGAGTAGGAGTTTGAGAATAAGATCCTCCATCATTCCAGTCAGTAATAACCATCCCTAAAGCCCCATTACTACCACCATTAACAGCAGCATCTTTATAGTTTTGAATCATGTTTTCCATACGTCCTGTAAAAGTAAGCCAACCACTAGTTCCAGGACAAACCATATATGGAGTATTATAATCATGATACATTTTACAATTTTTTTCTGTTATATGACCTGCATCATATCCCCACTCTAACATTACAGCCCCATCATAATATTCTAATGTATCAGGATATTCTTTAACAACATCGCCCCACATACAAGGTGTAATTCCTTTAGACTTAATATGATTAATAACCTTACTCATATGCTTTAAATATATATCTTTAGCATTAGGATGTTTATTAGGGAATAATAATTCAAATGGTTCATCTCCACCAATAGTCATCCTCTCACATTCAGGAAAACATACTAATAATTCATCTAATAATTTAATAACAAATTCATATGCTTCCTCATTATCAGGATCAATTGTTTGCGCATAGCCTCTAGTACCATGTTTATAGAATTCAAACCCTTCAGGCTTTAACGCTAAATGTCTTAAATCTTCTTGATTTAGCCAGTAAGCCATATGACCAAAACAATTAGTATTTGGAGTTAAAGTAATTCCAATTTCTTTACAATAATAATATAATTCCTTAACTTCACTAGGAAGTAAGAAGTCTTCTTTATTATCATAATATTTATCTAAGAAACTATAATAAAATGGTCTACCTTCAATATATAATTGAATATCATTTATTTTAAGTAAAGACAAATGATAAGAAATCATTTTTAATGTTTCTAGTTTGGGAACTTTATTTCTAGATATGTCAATCATTACAGATCTAATCTTAAATAACGGTTCATCATATATAGAACAAGTAGTTAGTTTATTAATATTTAACAACAATTGTCTTAACGTACAAACAGCGTTATGAACACTTTCTTGATCTTTATAAATACATTCAATTTCATCTTGATAAACATTAATAAAATAAGCACCTTCTTTTAGCATTATATCCTTTTTAAAAATTATTTTATTATTTGACTTATCATCTATAAAACACGATAACAATTCATATTCAAATTTTGACAAACAAAAATCTAATGATAATTTATTAAAATTAACTTTTTCTTTATTATCAACATAACTTTTAACTTCTGGAACTATTCTAATAATTGACATAATTTTTCCTCCTAATAAATTAAGGGATATACCGCCATAAACGATATATCCCTATATTATTTATAACAACTTAATTAACCTTCGATTCCATTTTCAGTAATCTTCATATAAGCCCAACCAGTTAAAGAAGCTGCGCTTGACCATAATACTGTATCATCAATTGCTACTTCTACCCATACTTCACCATTAGTCTTAGCAATTAAATCCTTATCAATTACTAACTCATATTGAATTACTAATTGACCAGCGTCATTTGTTGTTCTATTCATTGCATATTTAACATATCCGTTATCACAATCACAGAAATTTACACATCCCCACCATCCGTTACACCAAGGACGAATTGCGCTTGTACCTGCATCAAAGTATACACTAAATCCTGTTTTATTTCTTAAACCATCGGCATTAGTACCTTCAATACATAAATAGTTTGGTTCATTTGCTCCTGTTTGAGTTACTTCAATATAAAAATATACATGATCATCATCAGTAAATCCTACAGCACTAATATTACCATTAGTTTTAGTTGTAGCTAAAATATCTGCATTCCAATCACTAGAATTTCCATCTACAGTAATTGGTAATGTAATAGTTTCTTGACACCAACCACAAACGTTATTTGAATTTAAATCATGATAATGATCAAAACCATTTGCAGTAACTTTTTGATGGTTAGTTCCTTTCCACCAAGGACATCTATTATTTAATCCCCAAATTGTAGTCTTACCAGATTCATGCCATGATAATGGTGCAAATGAATCATCACAACCAATAAACCAAATACCAACAAACACATTACCATTAGAATTTACGTATGCATTCTTATCTAAAACTATTTCAGATACAGATTCATATAAACCATTTTCTAACAATCCATTTGCAGTAAAATGATAATCAATAATGTTTGCTCCTGGAGCATTTAACCATAATGATGTTGACAAAATTTCACCATTTTTATTGAAAATAATATCTAATCCCTTATCCGCATTAGATGCTGTAATAGTTCTAGTATAAATATAAATATAATCTTCATCCATAAATGCTAAATATTCTAAACCACGAGTCTTACCATCAGCATCTACATACCAACCTTTTAATGCATTAGCCTTAACTTCACTAGACCAGTCTTCTGATGAACCATCAGCTTTAATTGCATAACCTAGTGTCTTACCATAAGGTTGGCCACAAACTTCACAAATAGCTTGACTTGTTTCTGTTGCTTGGCCACCTCTATGTTCTTCAGCATCTGTCTTATCTCCACAACCACATTCAGTCCAGTGAACAAGTTCATCATATTTAATTTGATGATTATGTGTATGTTCAGCTAACTCACCATAAGGTTGTCCACAAGCTTCACACACTGGCAATTTTTCTTCTGTAGCTTCTCCACCTTTATGTGGTTCTGTTTCAGTATATCCACATAAACAAGATTTCCAGTGATTATCTTTGTCGTGTGAATATTCACTACCTAAAATATGATTATGAGTAATACCACTTTCAGTAATAGCAAATAAGTTTTCATCTGAATTCCATGCATTTCTTCCATACATTACCCAATAAGCAATATTGTCATTACTCCAAGAAGCTGCTGATTTTTCAGGAACATTTACATTAATACCAAATAAATAATCACCTGATTCAAGTGGGTTATATGAAGATAAATCACAAATCATTTCTAAAACATAAGTATCAATAGAATCAGTATCATTTAATGATGAACCTAAATATACAACTTCTGGAAGTTTTACCCATTCTCCTGCAGCATACTTGATATTGTGTTCGCCATAACCTTCAGATCCTCTATCAATAAAACCAAATAAAGCAGGAACAGCACCAGCAGTCTTAATAGTAACACCTAAATAAACTATTGTACCAACACGATAACCCATGATTTCCCAACCAGTACCTGTTTCACCATAAGTCTTTGATGAAGTTGCAACAATTTCGCTAGACCAATCAGCAAAATCACCATCTGCTGTAATATCATATTGAACAGAAGGCATTAATTCAGGACAAAGTCTACATACACCTTCATCTACATTCCAATCATGATTATGTAATACACCATTTGTGCCATAAACGAAATTTAAATTTGTTGCCCATGAATTATAACCAGCAATTGCCCACATGTATAATTTATTAGGGTCACATGCAAATCCATAACTATTTTCTCCTGATGTATTTGAAATATCAAATCCTAATCTCACTCCATCAGTTCCAATATAATCAGCATTAAACTCTCTAATTCTATCTAATGAAATTACAAATTCATAATCTGTTACAGTAAATGAACCTGTTTCATCTCTATATTCAACTACACTTGCATCATCAATATTAGTAAATGTAAATGATGAACCAGAAGCAATTTGACCAAAATGATTTGACGCAATAATGATGTTCAAATTACCAACAGCGTCTCTATGTGCAACTGATACATACATATATAAATATTTATCATCAATAAAACCAACTTGTTTAATCCATCTATCTTCTTCATCATAAGATACTAACATAGTATCTAAAATATCAGCATTCCAATCATCTAATTTACCATCAATTGTTAAAACTGCATCAGTTAATTTGAAATTTTTATGACAAATAATACAATCAAAATTTGAATCTAATGTATGTTCATGACCAAACGCTGTAGTTAAAGAAAGTTCAAAATTCCATCCTGGATTCCAAGCATTCTTCCCATATAATACCCAATATTCGCTTTGAGCATCTGAATAACTTGCGGCTGATTTTTCACCTACAGCAGCAGCAAAATGAATCTTATAATTTCCATTTGCTTCTTGAGGGAAAGTATCAAAATTCCATAAATGTTCTACAGTAAATACATTTAACCCATCTTCAACTGACTTTGTTGCATATAATGTAATTAATTTTTCTTTACCATCATTAACACTCCAAGAAGAAGTTTCATCATTATACATTAAAACATATCTTGTAGCACCATCTTTTTGGAAAATTTCAAATGAAGTTGGATTAGCACTTTCAGTTACAATCTTTGTAACAAAATATGCTTTACCATCTTTATGATAACCAACAACACTAAAACCTGTTCCCGATTCACCAAAAGTACATAATGTATTTTCTAATTCTTCACTAGACCAATCAGATAGGTCAGCATCAATAATCTTGTCAAATGCACCTTCTTGTGTCTTACCACATTCACATATTCCATCAACAAAACTACATTCATGAGGTGGAGGAAGTAATTCACCGTACTCTTTTCCACAAACTTCACAAACTGCTAATTTTTCAGTTGTTGCAGTTCCACCTTTATGTGTTTCTCTATCTTTCTTTTGACCACATTCACATTGTAACCAGTGATAATTTGAGTCATTATAATATTGGCTACCATATTCATGTGTGTGTTCAACCTTTGGAATTTCTTCTACTTCTTCGTATCCACACACGCTACATTCTCTTGTTTTACTTCCTTTTTTAGAAACTGTAGCTTCTTCTTCAACTGTCCACTCACCAAAAGTATGTTCAGCTGAATCATAAATTTCTTCACAACTAGAACAAGTATGCCAGTGTTTAGTAGCATCTTTATCCCAGTCGTTAGCTTGATGTTTATGTCCGCAAGATGCAATTAAAAGAACACTTAACATCAAACTTAAAAATACAAAAAACTTTTTCATTCTTTTTTCTCCTCTCTTTTGTATTTTATATATTAATGGGAACTAGAAAATGAAATTCCAGTATCTCCAAAAATCCAATAATTATTAAAACTAGATAAATCTCTTGATTTTAAATCGCTATATTCAACAAATTGTCCATTGTTAGGATTAACTAATATATTATATTTATCTGGTGCAGTTGTTGAAATAACTTTAAAATCAGTACCTAATACATATACATTTTCTAAAGCATCTTCTTTAGCAGAAACCAACATACCAATTGCAGATGAATAATTATTATTACTTGTAGGATTTGTAATCTTAACAATTGTATTTTTAATCTTAGCACCATCATATATTTTACTTACTAATAGTGATGATGGTGAAATAGAACTAGCTCTAGTACAAGTCAACTTACCCTCAACATAAACATTTTCAATCATACCGGCAAAATTAGATGAAATTAAACCTGAATCTCCACTTACTGTTGCATTAACAAAAGCTACATTCTTAATAACCGAAGCCTTATTTACAGTACCAAATAATCCACCATTACTTGCAGCAACAGTCGAATTACTAACAGTATATCCACGACCATCAAATGTACCAATAAAACCGTTGTAAATATTTGAAGTTGCACCAGTACCAATACCACAGAATGTTCTAAATCTTGTACCTCTCATATCAATATCACTTGCTAAAATAAAGTAACCTTCATATGATACAATACCAGAATTACCTTTAATAACATTCTTTCCATATGTATGTAAAGCTGCTAATTCTTCTTTAGTAGTAATAATCTTGCTACATGCAACAACATTAATTTCATAATTATAACTAGTTGATTCAATAATCCATTTTCTTATACCTAATTCATCATAATTAATTAATTTATGATTATCATAAATATTTAAATCATTATTTTCTTTATCACATATACTTAAAATATTAGAATCACCATTTACCATATATGATGTATCTAAGTTAATTTCATTAACATATAAATCAATATCAACAGGTTCATTATCAACTACAATAGTAGGTTTTTCTACATTAATACTTACAACATTAGATTCATAAACAACACCATCAATTGTTGCTTTTGCATAAATATTTGTTTTACCTTGCTTATATCCAACAACCTTGCCATCTTCAATTTTGGCAACATCTTCATCTGTAGATACCCATTCACATGAATAATCTAAAATATCACGATATTCATCATCAATCAAAATACTACCTTTTATATTAGTTTGATTAGAATAAACTACATTATTATATACTTCGCTTCTACTATTAATATTTGAAGATTCAACATCAATAGATAAGATAACAGTTGGACAAACACTAACGTTTATAGTTCTTTTTAAAGAATTATACTCATTACCATTATACCCATTATAATCAGCGATAATATTAATATTTGCATCGCCAATCTTTTTAGCAGTAATCAATCCATTCTCATCAACGCTAACAATATCACTATCACTAGATGAATAAGTATAAGTAGCTTCTACTTTATTACCTCTTAAAGTTACATAATTATTTATTTGGTAAGAATCAGAATTAAATAATTTAATTTCAGTATTACTAACTTCTAAAAATGGAACATTACCATCTTCAGATACTATAACATTAACAGTATCTAATACTTTATCACCTAAACTAGCGCTAACAACTACCTCACCAGCACTAACGGGAATAATCTTATAATCAACAATCTTTGCGATTTCTTCATCAGATGATGTGATATTAATATCTGACAATGAAGCATTAGTATTAATAGTAAGTTCTAAAATATCATATGTATAAACATTTAAATTATCAGCTTTAAATTCTACAAAAAATTCATTTGAATCAGTTTTATCACTAGAATTATTACAAGAAACTAATAGTAAAGCAAACATTAAAATAAATAATAATTTTCTTCTCATATGTCCACCTCACTACTTAAATAAATTAACTACTAAAGAGTTAGCTAATTCATTTTCATATAACATACCATTACCTTCAGCATCACTATGGAATTGAGCCTTATAATAAACTAAATCCTCTTCTGATAAACTTGAACTATATATTTTTAATAATAAATAAGTATATTGAACTCTTTCAGAAGTAATATGACCATAATATTTTGCATATTGACCAGGTGCAATATCCTTATATATTTCAATAGCTTCTAAAGCATCATCAAAGCGTTCAATCCAACGTAACAAAGTTTGCTTAGACCAATATTCTTCTTTAAAAGGATTATGGTAAATTGAATTTGGACCATTATATCCTAAAACATTAGTTTGATAACTACCTAACACACGATATTCATCAAATAATTCTCGCATTATAGGTCCTGCTTCTTTAGAATAAAATTCACTAAAGAATTCATCATATAAATCATTAGCATTAACATTACAATCCCAAGCACCACGTGATGTAATATATTGTTTTAAGAAAGACCATCCTGTTGCTGCTTGACCTTGATTAAACTGAGCTTGATCAAATAAGTACATAGTATCACACGCTACTGCAAATTTATAACTATCTAACATCGCATCAAATGTATAATACGGAGTTAAATAATAATGGAAATTAGTTGAATAAGTCCAGAAGAATAAATTAGTACTACATTCTGTCCATGCCTTCATACTTTTAGCATAAGTATTGTTTGCAGACTTTTCATCATAATAACTCTTAGTATAATCTCCTCTAATATCAGCAAAGAAAGGACACACATTATCTCTACAAACCACTTCATCATCAATTGGAGAATATTTACCAGTAGTTGCATCATAATTTGCAGGAGCTATATTTGTTGATAAATATGCAAAGAATAAAATCTTTAAATCTCTTTTATATTCAGCACCATCAGTTTCAAACCATTCATTCATCATATCAGATATTGTATTTAAAAATTTAACAACAACAGCAGCATTTGAATAATTATATTTTAAATATGATTCTTTACATTTAGCACAAGTACAGAAAGTGTTACTATCTTGAATTGAGAAAGTAATAATATTTCTATCTGGGAATTTTATTAAATGTTCTTTCATAACATTTAAAACTTCTTCTTGCATTTCTCTTAAAGAATCTTCATCACCTCTTGCAGTATAGCATAATTGAGTGCCATCAACAGAGTACCAGTCAGGATGTGATGATTGATATTTTTCTTTAGGCAAATAATTAAAAGTATTATGCCAATTTAACCCATTTACTGGAATGAATGTAGCTGAATCAGAAATTCTATATCTTTTACTATTTGAACCATTAACAAAACTATAAGATGCAACTCGATGTTCAATATCAGGAGCATCAATAACATCATAGTTATATAACTTAACAAAATCTAATTTATTTAATATATAAGTATCTGGACCTAAATATCTATATCCAGCAATTAATGTTAAATATTGATATAATCCATTTAAACATGCTTGATCTGTATATCCAGCAAAGAAAATAGAATTATTAACAGTCTTTATAATAAATCCTTGAGATTTAATTTGATTGTAATCCATTTTAATATTATTATCATTAAATAATTTTGTTTGACCTACTGAAAAATACAATTGATTATTATCAACACTTGAATCATTAACAATTTCAAGTTCTACGCCAGTTGCTTCCTTAAATAACCCATTAAAATCTTTTACATTAGACATTAATGTTGCTGATGCATCAGCAGGAACTAATATTTTATATTTAGACATTCCATTTTCAACAACATAATTTGAATTTTCAGTAATATTATATTGATGAATAGAACCTTCAACATATCCAACATTTGAATAACTCATATTATCCCCCTTATATTCTGGAATAAATTGTTCCTCACCACTTGGATTATCTGTAGGAGTGGCATTTTCATTATCATGACATGAACATAATGTTAAACATAATAATAAACTAAAAATAACTATTATAATTTTCTTCATATTACCCCTCCTATTCTACATTTATTTCATAAGAAACAAACGTTGTATTTCCTGATGAATCCTTAACATAATAACATACCTTATAAACTCCTTTTTCACTAGCAGTAAATGATTTACTAATAATAGTTTCAACTTCAACCTTTGTCATTGAATGCATCATTCCACTAGGATCAATTATAGATACATACACCTCAAATTCAGTACTATAATTATCTGTAATTCCAATTCCAGCAATATTGACCTTTTCTCCAAACTTAGCACTAGTAGTAGGTTTAATAATTGTAACAACAGGAACCTCTTTATCTACTACAGTAATAACAAACGTATATGTAGTAGTATTTTCATTAGTATCAACAGCTTCATAATAAACTTGATATAAGCCATACTTATCAAGTTTAATTTCATGTTCTACATTATATGGAGCAGTTTCATCTAAAACAACACCATTAACTGTAGTAACAATCTCTCCATCAGGATCCTTAACTCTAATAAATGCCTTAATATTAGGGTCTAAAACATCTACAATTGTAGCGCTTGTAAGTGTGTAAATACTATTAATATCATATTCACCAACATCATTATAAACATATACTTTAGGTTCAATAATATCGGCTTTAATCTTTGTAAATGGTTGACCACAAATATTAATAATTCTTAATGCAGATTCACCAACAATTCCTTCAACTTCAATACTTAAATATACTTTATCACTAACAAATCCATTAAATACTTCTCCATAAATAGTTTCATAAACATATTGGTAACTATTAGGATTTGGAGAAACTTGATGCATCCTATTGTTGTATTCTAAAATAATAGGATTATCGCTTGAAGCAAATAATGTTTTATAATTAGTTGCAGATTTATCATTTGTATAGAACTTAACATAACCAGTAGGTTCTTTTTCGTAAGTGAATTTAAGTTTAATTCTACTATCTTTAGAATCAGTTAAATAAATATTAATTTTTCCAAAATTATCTTTTACATCACTTGCAGAAAGTCTAATCGAGAAATTACTAGAAGGTAATCCGTTAATAAAATCCATCTTAGTATCAACATTATTAATAAAACTATATTCTATATATTTACTTTCAGGACTTATTTCAAAATTATCACCATAAAAATATTTCCCCATTACTAAAGATGAATCATACCCAGTATCAACAGCTTTAACATTAATATCTTTACGTGCTTCTTTACCATTATTAGTTAAAACATAGCTAATAATAACATCACCTTCAGAAACAGGTTTATAGACATTAGACTCTAATTTAAAAGTATTACCATTTTCTGTAATATAAATTTCTAACTGTTTTTCAACTGGTTTACCATTTTCAAAAATATAACCATAATATGTAGGTAATTCATATTCACAACCTTTAATATAGTATTCTACTAGGTTAATATCTTCTTCAATTAAAGGAACATCTGAATTATTAACTGTAATTTCATAACTATAAACATCATTAAAAATATAATCACTATATTCATATTTAATCTCATATATACCAGCATATAGAGGTCTAAACTCATAATTATTTATTTCATAACTAATTGAAGAATCAGACTTTAAAGTTGCAGTTATTTTTTCAGTAATACTACTTATCGCATTTTTATAAGTTAATTTTGAAATATTTACTAAATTACCAACATCAAATACTGTATCACCCTCAGTAATACTATCAATTGAAATTACATCTAGTTTATCAGTTATAGAAACAGGAATAACCTCTTTTACTTCATTTCCTGACTTATCTTTAGCTAAATATTCAATATAATATGTAGCTATATATTTAGGAACAAAATATCCGTCTTTAACAGGAACATTTACTTGATTTGATAATCCATAATTTAAATAAACATTAACAGAAACATCAATAGTTTTGTGTTCATAAGCATCATAAGCCACTGCATCAAAAACAGGATATTCATGATTAACTAAGCCTACAGGATATTCATTATCCCATAGAATATCTAACTCAGGAGCCTTATTATCAGCATAAACATTATCATCCATATCAATAGTTGATTCATCAGCTATTTCTTTAATAATCAAACTTACTGATTCAGCGTTATAATTGACTGCTGAAATCGATAAGTAAGCTTCTCCTGTAGTAAAACCAGTCCAGAAATTACTTCCATAAATAATATCAGAACGTAAGTCGTTAACTAAACTAAGTGATGGTCCTCCATAAATAACACCATTAGCATAATCTATAGCAAATGAGAATTGTTGATCACCAACATATTCGACTTCATAATTAGGTCTAGTTGTAGATTCATAGCGAGGGGCACCAGTCATAGCATACCCTGTCCAAGTACCATAATAATTATTCTTATGAATTGTATATGTTTGACCAGCATATTCAACTACTCTACCAGTATTAGGATGAGATCCAGCCTCTAAACCACAAGAATCTTGGCCATTACTATATGCAGTAACATAAGTAGAATTTTCTGCCCACGCTAATTTATTATCTTCAACCTTTTTCATTTCAAAACAAATAAAATTATCTTCATCATAAATATCAGTTAAAGTAACAATAACCTTTGCAGCATCTGCAATACCAATAGTTTGTGGTAATAAATTTAAAGTAATAATTTCATTGTTTCTATTATATGTAGTTAAATCAATTGGTTTATTATATACAAAAGATTCATTAGGATAAATACTAGTAATAATACCTTTTGTATCAGGCATATATTCATGAGTACCATAATAAACTCTAGACTTTTCACCAACAACAGAATATAGTTCATTAGTAACAACAAAACTATATGAATCACTAAGCATAATATCATCAAACTTAGCTAAATAATTTATCGTATATTCACCAGCTTCATTAAGCTTAATAGTTTTATTTTCACTAACCTTTCCACTAGGATATTTAACATATGCTTTAGCATCATATTCTTTTCCATTATATGGAAGTTTAACACTTGGAACAGTTAATTCATCTCCAAATAAATATGTAGATGCAACCAACGTCTTTTCTAGTGGTTTTGAATTTACAATTTTAAGTGGTTCATTAATATTATTTTCCTTACTACAACCAACTAAAACTAGTAAAGAAACAATTAATAATAATGAAATTCTAATAATTTTTTTCATAATGCATCACCTATTCCTTTACTCCACCAAGAGTAATATTACCCATTATTTTCTTTCTAAAAGAAATAAATATTATAAGAATCGGAACTAATAAAATAACGCATCCAGCCATTCTTGCAGGAACATTATTTAATTCATTAATAGTAGTTCTACTTAAATCAAACACACCATAAGCCAATGTAGGATGAGATGGTAAATACAACATTGGAGTTTGATAATCATTCCATAAACCAATAAAATTAATCAATAAAATCGTTGTAAATACTGTACTAACCATCGGGAACATTACCTTAGTTAACAATTTAAACTCAGAAGCACCATCCATATATGCAGCCTCAGCAAAATCCTTAGGAATAACCTCAAATGCAGCTGTAAAAACCAAGAAATACATTCCTAGGAAATGGAATTTTTGAATCCAGTTTCCAATAATTGAATCATATAATTTTAAATTTCTTAATAATTCAATTTCAGCAGGTGCTGAACCAATAATAGGAAGAATCATGGTGATAATAACAATGCCCTTAATTACAGCATTAAATTTAAAATCAAACCTTGTAACAGCATACGCAACAATGCAAGGAACAAACGTTTGAATAAACGCTCCTCCTACAGCATATAACAATGTATTAATAATCATATCTTCAACAAATTTAGGAACTAACACACCATTAACATTAACTCTTACATAAAAATTACTGAAAATAGTAAAGAAATTATTAAAAGTTAATTCTTTAGGAAGTCCTAATACATTATCATTAAATTCACCTACACCTTTTAAAGATGTAATGATTCCCCAAAACATTAAATATGCCAAGAAAATAACATATACTAACATCATTGTAAAAAGAACAATATACAAAGGAGAAGTTGTTCTAAAAGTTGTTTTAATTTTCTTTTTAAAATTAATTAACATAGCATTCATATTATCCCCTCCCTACACTGTCTTAGGTCCAAATTTATTAGTAGCCCATTTAACTAAATAAGTTAATGGAACAACAATAACAGTAAGGACGATACCTAACGCTGCTAAATACGGATATCTTTCAACACCAGCATTTAAAGTTTCTCTATATAAGTAATATCCAACAGTCATATTTGCATATTCAGCACTAGGACCATAAAAAGAATATAAACACATTTGGTTTGTAAAAACCCCAGCAACACCAACAATTAAAAATGTAGTAATCGTAGGCCATATCATAGGAACTACAATACGTGTAAATTCTTGAATCGGACTACATCCATCAATCTTAGCAGCATCAGTAACAGAATCAGAAATACCTTCCATAGCCCCAGATATTAATAAGGTTTGAGTACCAAAGCTTAATAAAACATTAAATACTAAAATTGTAGGAAATGATGTTTTACTATTAGATAATAACCCACTAATAGTTTGACCAAAACCAGCAACAAACTCAGGAACTGCTCTTTCCGTAAAATACATATAAATTAAAGCAAGTATTAAACTAGAAATAATATTAGGTAAGAATAAAACAATCTTATATAAACCAGCAAAAGTTCTTTTCTTAAAAATATAATACGAAAACAATGTTGAAATACACATACATAATAAAGTAACAATATATAATATAAGCGAATTCTTCAATGCTACTTTTAAAATAGGTGTATTATTCCAATCATTAAATATTTTTTTAAAGTTACTAACCCCATCAAAAACATAACCACCAGTTTCTACATCAAACTTTTTAAAAGCTAATAATATAGAATTTAAGTTAACTCCAATATAGAAAATACAAAATTGTATAATAGGTAAAGCTATAATACAAATATAAAATATTAATTGTTTTTGACGTCGATTAAGTAACCTCTTCTTTTTCTTATCTTTTTCCATAATCGACACCTAAATATTAATTAAAATATTTATCTTTCCATGTTTTTTCTGTAATAAAATTACCTAAGAAAATACTATCTTTATCTTTTTTATTCTTTAAATGAGTATAAATAGTTTCTAAAGAACCATCAACAGTTGCAACCCATTCTTCAACTGTTAATGCAGTTTGGTTTTGAGCAAAGAACACACTGTTAGAATTAGGATAAATAATATCAGATGAAACTTTCATATTCCATACAGATTGAGAGAATTTAGTCATATTCGCTAAACTTTCATCAGACATAGAATATTTAACACCTTTAGCAACACCAGAAGTTTCTGTAAATAATTCTAAAATTTCATCTGAATAACAATATTTTAAGAAATCCTTAGCAAGATCAATCTTAAATTCAGGAATATCTTTATTAATACCAGCATAAGCATTGATATAATCAAGTAATACAGGTTTTGTTCCTTCACCCTCTTCTACTCTACCTGTGATTTTACTAGGTAAAGGTAAATATCCGAAGTTTCTATCCTTAGCAATATCACCATACTTATTAATAGTTCTATCAATGGCACCACTAACCTTAGCTTCATTTTCCCACCAAGTACCATCAATTAAGAAACCGATAGGTTCATTCTTTAAATCACTTTCAATAAATAATTCTTGAGCATCAGTATGATAGAAAGTTAAATTACCTGTACTATATGGATGATAATAAGCGCTATTAGACATAACTCTTGAGAAGAAATCAATCGCATAATATCTACCTGTTTGTTGTTTTAATAAATAACCAGTTTCAGGTGTAATCTTAACATCTTCAGTAATCAACTGTCCATTAACAATATTTGTGATAATTTCAGTAGTATTATTACCACTATCAAAAGTATAATTTAACATTACATCATCAATACCTTCATATGTTTGATATAATGCATTTACTAAATATTGGAAGTAATCATTAGCATAAGCACCAGTCCAAACAAAAGGAGTTACCCCTCTTTGAATCATATAATCACATAATTTAAAGAACTCTTCATATGATGATGGAAGACCATCATCTTTTGTTCCATAAATACCATCTGGACCACAAGATTTTTCTTCACCCTTAACAACGAAACCTTCATTACCATTATCTACTTCTTTAGCAAAATATAGACCCTTCTTATCAAATAAATCAATATTATACATTAACCCTTGATAAACACTATAATGAGGTAGTGCATAATACTTACCATTCTTTTGTAAGAAAGATTTTTGAACGTCAGATAATTTATTTTCAATACTAGAAGATTCACCTTCACATGTACTCTTAACAACATCAGTAATATCTAAGAACAAATCATTAGCAACCCAGTCGTTATATCTAATATATTCATTAAATAATACATCAATAGTACTACCCGCGAAAGTAGTAATCATGTTATATCCATTATTCTTATGAGGATCTACAAGAACTTGAACACCCTGTTTCCCTTCTTCATAAACATCATCAGCATGAAGTTCTTCATATAATGTTTTAACTTTATATAACCACTCAGTACCAACACCACCATTAAAATTAGAAACATAAAGTTGAGTACGGTCATAATCGATTTCCTCACCACCAACAGTACTTCTATCTCTACAACCAGCCACAACAAGCACAGATAATAAAACTAAACCTAAACTTAAAATCTTCTTCATCTTAAACACCTTTTCTTTCTATTTTATTTCTCCAGCAGGAGCATCAATCAAAACACCAAATCCAACAGGGGCCCCCATAACAGGATAACCCGTCTCATCAAAACCAATTTTTTGAATACATGTATACCTATCTAATTCTTCCTGATTAGGATTAGCATGTTCTAAACAATGGTATGCACACCATACTTCACTTCCATCAGGAGATTCAAAAAATGAAGCGTGTCCAGGGCCATATATACCATTTCCTTTAACAAACAGTGGATTAGGATGTTTCTTCCAACTACTAGCATCACAAACCTCTCCACCTACATATTCTAAAACGCCTAAACAATAATCATCAGACCAACAGCCATTAGCTGAATAGACAATAAATAATCTACCATCCTTCTTAACAAAGAATGCACCTTCAGCAATAGCTCTTTTACCAACATGAGGAGGCACCAACTCCCAAGATAAACTAGGACGACATATCACTGCCTTCTTATCTGTAAATGTAAGAGGATCTTTCATTTCTCTTATTACAAGAACTTGAAATACTTCTTCTTTTTCATCTACTTCTGAATAACAAATATATTGTTTACCATTAATAAATGTACATGATGGATCAATCGCAAATATAGAAGTATCAGGTTTAGATCCAAACTCAAAACCGTCAAAAGGATCTTCGGTTTTAGATTTTAAAATAAGTAATCTTTTAGTATCCCAAGGATTATCAGATTTAACTTCTCTACAGCTAGTATAGATATACCATCTATCACCAATCTTATACATTTCAGGAGCCCACATAGGTCCCCAAGCTAAATCATCACAAAAATATACATCCTTTTTTTCTCCACTTTTAAGAATATCACCAGCATGTCTACTACGATAAATAGTCATAGTATCGCATTGACAACTAGCAATGTAATAATAATATCTAGTATCTTTATCATAAGTCATAAACGGATCAGAAAAATTACCAGTGGATAATGGATTTGTAAATTTTTTCATCTTCTAAGTTAATATAATTAATTGTACTTAAATTATATATTCTCCTTCTTTTAAAATTTTAAAACTATGAGTACAACATAGTAATTTTTTATAAAATATGTCTCTTTACAATTTTCACGTAAGCATATTTAAAAATTATTTTGTCTTGAAATTGCTATTAACAATGATTACTATATATAAAATTATATATATACAGCTTAAGAAATCGTTTTCAACACTATACATTATACTTATAAACCAAAAACAAAAGAAAGTAAATATTTAAAAACATATTAATATTGAATAATTTTTTTAGTCTGCTTTACAAAATTTTTGTAAGCTTAATATTGTATTTGATTTAATAATTTTGTATACTTAAACTATACTGGAGGAAAACAATATGGAACACACAATTACTTCAAACAAAAATCCCATCTATAAATTATCTGATTCAACTCACACTGATGAATTAGTAGCAATATTTAGAGCACTATCAGTAAAAGAAAGACTTCAAATTCTTCAATTGATACAAAATAAACCAATGACAATAAAAGAATTATCAAATCATTTGAACTTACCAATTTCATCAGTTACACAACATACAAACGTATTAAAAGATGCTAACTTAATAAACATAGAATATAAACCAAATCAAAAAGGGTTTGTAAAAGTCTGCAGCCAATCATTATATACACTAAAAATCATTTTTGAAAACTGGAATTCTCAAGCAAACCTAGAAGAAACAACATATGAAATACCGATCGGTAATTTTTCTGATTTCAATATCGTTCCACCATGTGGAATAACAGGAATTCACTCACCAATCGGTGATTTTGATGTTCTTTCTTCTTTCTATCACCCAAATCGCCATAAAGCAGAACTTCTATGGTTTTCAAATGGTAATATAACTTATAGGTTTCCAGCAATAGATAAAAACAAAAAAATAGAATCTATTTCTTTTAGTTTAGAAATATGCAGTGAAACACTTTATTCAAGAAACGACTGGCCATCTGATATAACATTTTGGGTTAATGGTATTGAACTACTAACTTGGACATCCCCTGGTGATTTTGGAGGAAGACGAGGCAAGTTCACTCCTGATTATTGGTTTATTAATAGTACTCAATACGGATTACTTAAAACAATTAAAATAGATACAACAGGTACATACCTAGATGATATTTTAATTAATAATAACAATAATATAAATAATATTAATCTTTATCAAAATAATTATATTGAATTAAAAATAGGAATAAAACCAGATGCAATACATAAAGGTGGTATTAATCTATTCGGTAAAAATTTTGGAGATTACAAACAATCAATCATTTTAAAAATATTAAGTTCATCATGAAAAAAAATAAGCTAATTAGGCACTCTAATTAGCTTTTTATTTTATACTTCAATTTCAGCAAAATGATAAAAATGATCAGAAACAATATTTGTTGAAATAAAAGATTTATTAACAATAATATCTTTAGATACGAAAATATAATCAATCTTTTCAAAAGGTTCAATTGAAGAAAATGTAAATTCTCCATTACAATAACCCATTGATGCATCATGCATTTTTGTATTAATAGGCATTAATATATCATTATCAGGCCTCATATTAAAATCACCCATTAATATACATTTTTCATTCTCCAAATTAGAAACAACTGTATATACAGCTCTTCTATGCTCATCAGGATTTAGCCCAAAATGAGAAATCATAACAGTAATTTTACTTTCTAATCTAGCCTTAATAATACATCTAGTTTCATAATATCCATTAGGATTTTCTTTTTTTATAGGATCAGGAATCATTATCTTTTCAATACTTTTTATCGGATATTTTGATATAATTCCGTTACCATATGCTCCATTAGGCGCATCAATTGCTTTAGCAAAATACATATATTTCATACCAGATGCCATAGCTATTTTTTTTACTTGATCACCATAAATACTATCCATTCCATACACTTCATTTAAACCTACAATATCAGCTTGAGATTCAATAATTTCTTTTGCAACAGCATCATAATTAATGTCTTTTGTTATTTGATTATAAAAATGTTGTACATTAAATGTCATAAGTTTAAGTCTCATAAAATCACTTCCAATTACATTTTATATTAATTAACAAATAATTACAAATAAAACCTAGACAAATCTAGGTTTTACTAATTAAATACTTTGTTTTTTATGTAAACTTCTCTTCATTGAAGTATAAGACCAAATTACACCTAATATACCAAATAATAATGAAATTAACATATCAGATGCAAATGGTGCCATAACTTCAGCCTCTCCAAGACTTGCAAAGAAATCTAAACCTGCCTTTTGGAATGAAATAACATATACTAAAACCATGGAAACAACAACATATACTATTGTAACAATAGCTGTGCATACCACCTTCATTGCATTTTGTTTACCGTTTTTAAAAACCTATAAAACTCTATAACACTTATAGAATTTCAGTTTTATTCCTCATTCTTCGAGCCCTGAATATTTGTATTATTATGCAAATCTCCAAGTGGTATGTACTCTCCTAAGGCGTCAATTCCGCACAAACGCATGCGTACTAATTTGTATAAGTTTTAAAGTTTTTCCTTTCTTTTATATTTTTACTTATTTCTATAATTAGCTAAATTAATAGCTGAATTTAAATCTCTATCTAT
>JBGVRA010000101.1:0-3184 GCA_045127955.1 Anaeroplasmataceae bacterium | reverse complement strand
AACCAACACCAGATCCAGAACCAACACCAGATCCAGAACCATCTACTGAACCTGCAGCTGTTGAAACTACAGTTGCTGCATTAGCTGCTACAAAACCAACAGAAAATATGGCTGTTAAGTATGTAGTTACTGCAACTTGGGAATTAAAAAATGGTGGTGCTACTTATGGTAATGGTTGGTTAAAAGATGAAAATGGTAACCAAATCGTTATTTATGGTTTATGTGCTACATCTTCTGTATTAACATGGGATGCTGCAACTAATGCTTATACTTATAAAAATGATAAATCTTATGAATCATTAAATTTATTACCTGGTGCTATTTTAAAAGTTGAAATGGTTTATACAGTTCAATATGATAACTATAGTGCATATGTAGTTGAAGTTGTTTTCGCTGGTGAAGAAGTTCAACCTGAACCAGAACCAACACCAACTCCAGGTGATACAAGTGTATTAGAAATTACTTCTCCTGCTTTAGGTTTAGGTAATTATGCTGCTGGTACAGCTACAGTTGGCGGTGTTGCATTTGAATTCGTTGAATTAGGTGATTATGGTAATGGTATCCAATGGAGAAACAAAGGTACTGCTTCTTCATTATGGAATACAGCTGCTTTCTCTAAGAAGATTGCTAAGATTGAAATAGTTTATAACGCTGCTAAGGCTACTCATTCTAATGCTAACGCATTAAAGATTGAATTTGGTACTGATAATACAGTTGCTGGTGAAACTTTATACTTATCAACAGTAAAAGGTCAAACAACTGCTTATACAATCACTCCAACAGGAACTGATTATACATTTGTTAAATTTACTATTAACATTACTTATTCAATTTATTTTGATTCTATCACAATTTATTTTGCTGAAGAAGAATCTACTGAACCAACACCAGAACCAGAAGTTCCTACAGTAGAAGCACAAAAACCAGATTTTGAAACATTCAACAATGGTACACATTCATCTACTTATAAGGAATATACATCAACTTCTGGATGGGTTGCAACTAACTGTGCTATCAATTCAGGTAATACAGCAGGTAATAATTCAAACCCTAGTTTTGCATGTATTGGTACAGATGATGATAGAGCTGTTACTTTAAATGGTAAAAATACTGCTGCTGGAAAATTAACTTCTTGTACACTTTCTAATGGTATTAAGAAATTATCATTTAACTATACACATTTATTCTCAGATACTAAATTCTCTTTAACTATTAATATTAAAGATGTTGAAGGTAATGTTGTAGCTACTAAGACTTTAGACTGGACTGCAGCCGGTACTGCTGATAAATATACAGTTGATGAATTTGTTTGGGAATTAGAAACTCCAGTTCAAGGTGATTTCGTTATTGAAATCGTTAATAATTGTCCATCTAATTCAACTTCTAATAAAGATAGAGCAACTATCTGGAATTTAACTTGGTTAAACGCTTAATAAAGTAAAATAATCTTATTTTTATATAAGTGCTTATAGAAAAAGTCTATAAGCACTTTTTCTTTTTTTCTTTTTTCTTTTCATTTGTATCAAACAATAGTATAATTTATTATGAAAATGGAGTTGATAAAATGAAGAAAGTATTTATAATTATATTTTCCTTTTTTGTTGTTTTAATCTTAAATTCTTGTAGATCAGGAGTAAATCAATTATTAATAAGCACTTACTTAGAAGGAACATCAAGTAATAAGTGTATTGAATTGTATAATTTTAGTGAAAATGAAGTTGATTTATCTAAATATAAGATAAATATTTATGGCACTAAAGATAAGATAAAATATTCAATAAAATTAAAAGGAATCTTAGCTGCAAAAGATTGTTTTGTTATTGTAAATAGCGAATCTAGTGAAGAATTATTAGCTAAAGCAGATTTTAAAACTCCCAATTTAGATTATGGTGGAAATGAAGCTATAGGCTTATTATTTAACGATAAATTAGTAGATGTTGTTGGAACGCCAGGATTTAGAAACGTTTTAAAAGATAAAACATTAATTAGAAAAACTGATATGGTTTTTCCAAGAACTACATTTGATGAATATGACTATATAATTTATGGTATAGATGAATTTGATTATTTAGGGGAATTTGTTAACTCAGTTACTCCAGAAGAATTGTTAGAAGGCCCTAAATTCGACGTTTCTTATTTAAGTGAAGACTTTATCCTTCAAACTCAAACTATTTCTAAAATGGGCGGTGGAGGTGCTGTAGAAGTCAAATTACAGTCTAATGTTGATGGGGATACTGCTTGGTTTGTATTTCCTGATGAATTAGATATTGAAACGTTTGTTGAACCTAGTAATATTAGATATAATGGATCATTAATGTCTTCTAAAGTTAGATATCAAGATATTAACACACCTGAAACTTATTCAGGTAATATTATGGAATTTGGTTGGCCAGCTAAGTTATATACTGCAAAAGTTCAAAGTGAAGCTGATAAAATTTATATTCAAAGTGTTAAAAATGATTCTTTATTATGCACGTATGGTAGAATTATGGGTTATGTTTTTGCAGAAAAAAATAATGATTCTATTTGTGTTAATTATATGATAGTTTTACAAGGATATTCCACTATTGCGGTATCAGAAAATTATAGTTTAACATATAAAGATATTCCATATTATGGATATATGTATAATGCTATGTTATATGCAAAGAAAAACCAAAAAGGTCTTTGGGGAGAAGTTGATCCTTATTGGGATTATATTGATAATAAATCTATATTTGCTTAAATTAAAAGTGTTCTAAGGAACACTTTTTATATAAAATGTCTTCTTTTAAACTGTTAAATGTGATAGAATTAATTGGAGTTGATTGTTATGGGAAGAAGAAAAAGAAAACAAAAAAATAAAGTAGTTAGAATTATATTTTTTCTTATTTTTCTTGTTTGTTTAGTTGTATTTACATATTTGTATAAAGATGAAATTGCTTTATATTTAAATTCTTATTTACCTCCTTTAGAAGAAAAAACTGAAGGTAATGATGAACCTACAATCATTGTAAGCGATGAATTACAAATTCATTTCTTAGAATTAGGGAATAAAAATGCAGGGGCTAAATAACAGTATAAATATTTCTTCTTAATTCTACTTATTTTATTGAAAAAATACCTATTTTGTGGTATAATATAGGTACAGATAAAAAGAGTGTGAATTATAATGAAAATGGCAATTACTGAAGCTGCAAAATTT
>JBGVRA010000100.1:0-2197 GCA_045127955.1 Anaeroplasmataceae bacterium | reverse complement strand
TGTTCGTGTCAATATAAAAGTAACCAATTCGGACGCAGAAGATTTCACCAGTTTTGGTAAATGATAACTGTAGATCCTTAAAGGTTACTTTTTAATTATGTTATGCTTATCCATATATGCATGAAAGGAGGATTACTAATATGGATGCATACACTAACCTTCTAGGTGAATTAACTTATTTAAAACATATGAATATAAAACCTAATTTTTCTGATTTGTCTAGAAGATATCACATGGATAGACACACTATCGCTAAATACTATAGAAACGGAGGTAAAATTATTAAAAAACGTAAAAATCAAAATTCTTTTTATGATAATTTTCAAGAAGAAATAATTGAATTATTATCTCAACCTGGTGTTAGTAAAATGGCTGTGTTTCAATATTTATCTAATAAATATCCTGATACATTCCATCCTAATTACAATACCTTTAAATCTTACACTCTTAGAAAAGATATTAGACTTTCTAAAACTAAAAATGTTCCTCATGTTAGATTTGAAACTAAACCTGGTGACCAATTACAAGTTGACTGGAAAGAATCTTTATCTATGACTTCTAAATACGGTGAAACTATAGATTTTAATATCTTTTCTGCCACTTTAGGCTTTTCTAGATTTCACTTATTTATCTATTCTAAATCTAAAACTACTGAAGATTTTATTCGCTGTACTATTGAATCTTTAAAACGTTTAGGCGGTATCCCTAATCATATCTTAACCGATAATATGACCGCGGTTGTTTCTATTAAAAATGGAACTAAATCTAAAAATTATAAAATTGTTCAATTTGAAAAAGATCTTGGTTTAAAAATTAAACTTTGTAAAGTAAGGTCACCTGAAACTAAAGGAAAAGACGAATCTTCTAATAGATTTCTTTCTTGGTTATTACCTTATGATGGTAAATTTGAAAATGAAGCTGATTTAATTAATATTATTAATACTATTAATATCCAATGTAATAGACAAATTAATAGGACTACCAATATCCCTCCTATAACTTTGTTTTCAAAAGAAAAAGAATATCTTTCGCCCTTACCTAATTCCATCCTTCTTGATTCCTATATAGAAGGTGTTATTACTCAAGTTGTCCCTTCAACTCTTCTTGTCTCTTATAAAGGTTCTGGATATTCTCTTCCACCTCAATTTATTAACAAAAGAGTTAAATTGGTCCCTATTGATAATAAATTATATATCTATTATAACGATTCTTTAGTTACAGTTCACCACTTATCTTCAAATCCTTTTAATTATAAAAAGGATCACTATATTGAAGCTCTATCTTCTCGTATCTCTAATAAATCTAGTAAAGATATCGATGATTTCGCTTCTTCTAATCTTGAACTTTTTGAAAAATATTACAAATAAAGGAGTCTTATGCAAAATAACTATAATAAATTAATTAACAACCTTAACAACTTATCCCTTACTAAATTTTCTTCTAATCTTTATTCTTATATCTCTTTAATTAATAATGGGGAAAAATCACTTATCGATTCTCTTTATGAATTAACTCAATTAGAAATCGATGTTAAAAATGAACGCGCGATGAATGCTTGTGTTAGAGTCGCTAATTTCCCGTTCTTAAAATCTTTTGATGATTTTGACTTTTCCTTCCAACCTTCTATTAATAAAGATTATATTACTAATTTTCAATATCTCTCTTTCCTTAAAAACAAAGAAAACATCATCTTTATCGGTACTCCAGGTGTTGGTAAAACTCATCTTGCTACCTCTATTGGTATTGAAGCTGCTAAACAAAGAACCTCTACTTATTTCATCTCTTGTGCTGATCTTATTCTTCAATTAAAACGTGCTCGCATCGAAAATAGACTTGAACAACGTATTAAATTTTTCTGTAAATATAAACTTCTTATTATTGATGAAGTTGGTTTCCTTCCTATGGATGTTGAATCAAGCAATCTTTTCTTTCAATTAGTCGCTAAAAGATATGAAAAATCTTCTACTATTGTTACCACTAATAAACCTCTTTCTAAATGGGGTGAAATATTCGGCGATTCTGTTATCGCTAACGCTATTCTTGATAGACTATTACATCATTCTCATGTTATTAATATCGTTGGTAGATCTTATAGAACTAAAAATATTTTAGATGAATTGGAGGATAATAATTAGTTAATCATTATTGGTTATTAATCTTTCGCCCGAATTGGTTACTTTTATATTGACACGAACAT
>JBGVRA010000099.1:0-37820 GCA_045127955.1 Anaeroplasmataceae bacterium | reverse complement strand
CGCAATAATTGAATATATCGACTTTTATAATAATAAGAGGTTTCAAGCAAATTTAAAAGGCATGACTCCTACTCAATTTGGAAACCATGCCAATCCTAATTTGTTACCTTTAATTATTTAATTATTTTTAAAAATTATATTGTCTACTTGACAGAACTCAGTTCAGTGTCCGACTCTTTTTTGATGCTTTTGTTAATGAATTTATAATATAATTGCATTAAATTATATATTTTTCTCATATAATTCTAATATTATGCCTGTTTTTGAGCATATATATTAATATAAATATTAATAAAAGACCTTTTTCGATTGACTTTTTATCAAAAAAGGTCTATAATTGTATATACAAATAGTGTAAAAGGCAAAACAATAGAAATATTGTGACGCAAAACTATAGGGCCTTTAAAATGGTAGCCAGTTGTCATTTAAGTGTAAGACTTGATAAATGACAACTTTTTTTGTTATATGAAAGGGGAGTGAATATGATGAAAAAATTTGTTACTTTGTTTAAAAAACCTGTTGTATATGTTTCTTCATTGTTAACACTTTTTTTAGCAAGTTTAATTATTATCCTTGCTTTATTCATGGGACAAGAAGCTGGTAACTTCGTTATTGAAATTGAAGCCGGTGACGTTTCTAAGAACCTACATATTACAGAAACATTAAGTGATGAGAATTACTATTCAAGATTACAAGCTGGTAGTTTTGAAGGTATGTCACATTCAACTTATGGTAGATTCCAAAACAGATTAGAAACTTATAAGGATGCAGAAGGTGTTTATATTGATAAGGAAAGACATGTATATGCTTATACATTCTATATTCTTAACAATAATGAAGAGTCATTAGACTTACAAGCAACTATGTATTATTCTAATGTTACTAATGAATTAGATACTGCTATTAGAGTTATGACTATTACTGAAGAGCTTGGCATGAGATGCTACCAAGCACCTGATGAAATTCCAACTGATTATGGTTCTGATTATCCTGAGATTTTCTATTTTGAAAGTAAGGACATAGTATACGAAGAAACCTATTTGACATTCGAACCTGGAACATACATTAAATATACTGTAATGTTTTGGTTAGAAGGTAATGATATAGATTGTAATGATGATCGTAGATTAGGTACTATTAGATTTTCATTAAAATTATCAATTTTATAAGAAAGGAGGATATAGGTTATGAAAAGAATTAGAAGAAAAATCGTGTTAGCGTGTAGTGCTGTGCTTATGTTATTGTTAACTTGTGTTTCAACTACATTTGCGTGGTTCTCTCTTAATGAAAGTGCATGGTTAGAAGGTATGGAACTTGAAGTTAACAATATGGATAACTTACTTATCACTTCTGATTATGATACTGACACAGCTAAAATGAAATTTAAACAATATCTAACAGCTGAAGATATTGTTGCTGCTATTAATCAAAAAAGAGATGATTCTAATAAGATTACTGGTTTATCAGATATTAAGTTAGCTCCTGTAACTACTATTAACGGTGTTGATTTTAATCAAACTGTTGTTAGTTATGATGCTATGAATAAACAAACTCTAGGTTTTGAAACTGCTGATTTAAATAGTTATATTTCAATGAGAATTTCATTTATCGTTGAAAACAACGGTACTGACAAACCTGATTTTGATTTAGTTTTCGCTATTGAAGAAGACGATGTTACTGATATTGCTAAAACTACTTTTGCTGCTGCTGATCAAACTATTACTTTAGTTAATGACTTAGTAAATGGTGATACAGCAATGAAGCCAGAAGAAAATTTAGTTGTTAATCCAGTTAATGCTTTAAGAATGGCAGTTACTAATATTAGCGATAATGTAGTTCATATCTACAATATCGGTAAATCTACTAAGACTAATGCTAATGCAGGCAAGAATCTTGGTGACTTAGCTGATGCAGCTAATGCAGATAAGAATGCGATGTTTACTTACTACAACAATATTAACAATGCTGATCTTCCAGTTATGGGTGATATGGATTCTAGTGTAGTACAACATGATGAATTAGATCAAGTGTTGGGTACTTTTACTACTGTAACTGATACTCAATATACTGTAGTTACTTTAGATATCGTTATTTGGATCGAAGGTTATGACGCTGATTCTATTATAGGTCTTGATACAACAGCTATTACAATGTTATTAACATTCGGTGCAGACAAGAAGTAATCTAAATATTTAAAAGATGCCTAAAAATACTTAGCAAAGGAGGTAGGAAATGAACAAACTCTTTAAAAAAGTATTCTTAAGTGTCATATCCCTACTTCTAGCAATTACAACTCTTGCGACATCAACATATGCATGGATGAGTTTGAATGCTGAGGCATGGGTAGAGGGTATGCAGTTTACAGCAACTGGTGGTGAAGGTTTCTTAATTAGTGTTGATGGAGTTAGATATAAAACTCAGTTAACACAATTAGAAATTTATCAAGCAATTGTTTGTAAATACAAAGAATATGAATTTGTAGATTCTGAGGTAGTAGATAAAGATGGTAACATATTAACTGAAGATGAGATTACTAATTTAGTTAAAGAAATTAAATTAGAACCAATTACTTCAATTAATGATAAAGCCGGCCAACTACCACTTACAAATCTACTAAATCAGGATGCAAGTAAAGATTCGTACCTAGAATTTGATATTTACTTCAAAAGAGTTGATAATTCCGAGGCGGCTACAGAAGTTAAAATTTACCTAAATGGTGAAGCCGAAAATTATAGTGAAAACTTCTTAGTTCCTCAAACAAGTATAACTTCTGTGAAGGAATACGTAACACTTAAAACAGGTCTTAATTGTATTATAAGAGATGAAAACGAAGCAGAGTTAAGTAAGAATCGTTATTATGCGGGAGATAAGATAGCAGTTCATTCTTCTAACGCAACAAGACTTGGAATAATTTCAGATGTAGCACAGCATGTAGTAGAACTAACAAATAATTATGACTTAGGATCATATGCTACAGATTCTAATGAAATAAAATATTATGCAGATATGAACGCTATGTTTACATATTATAATAATTTAAAGAATAACTCATTAAAAAGATTATCTTATGAAAATGATTTACCTGAAAATTATTATACTTCACTATTAGATAAGAATGGTGAAAATCAAGTATTAATGTGCAGCTTAAAAGGAAACGAAGCTGAAAAAGTAACTTTCAAGTTATGGCTTGAAGGTTGGGATGCCGATTGCTTCGATGGAATCGGTAAATCAATTAGTGTACAATTATCTTTCGTACAAGAGAAAGAATATTGATACAATAAATAAAAAAAGAAAATAAAAAATAAGGAGAAAAAAATTATGAAAAAATTAATGAGAAAATTAGTTTTAAGCTCATTCGCTTTAGGATTAGCTGTAATTACTTTATCAACTACTACATTTGCGTGGTATACAAGCAACAAAGAAGTTTCTGCAAATAATATTTTAGGGCAATCTTCAACATCGGGTTCAGACTTATTGATGATTTCTCAAGATAATGCAAAATGGGGAACTTCAGTAGATGTTTTATATGGTGATAATACTACAACTACTGTCGCTGAAACAAATAATACAGTTGATTTACAACCAGTACAAGTTTCATTAGGTACTAATGATATTGTATTTAATACATGGGGAGACAATGGAGTTTCTTCAAACAACGGTGTTGATAAGGTATTAGCGTTTACTTTATATTTTAAATTTGCATCAAATAAAGCTAATAATCATTTATTCTTAACAACATTAAATTTAACTAACAAAACTGCAGAAGAAGGAGAACTTCCAAAAAAGGATGTTTTAGCAAACGCAAATCAACACATTGATAATGGAAATACCGCTGTATATGATGTTGATATTTTAAGAACAATTATGCTAGCAGTAGATATCGATACAGTTGTTGGTTCTACTACAACACCATCTAAACCTTTATTATTTAATCCAGAGGGATTAGTTTCAGCTACATTTGATGATAGTTTAAAAGGTCATGAGTCTACATTTAATGCTCATAAGTATTATAATGCTGTTATGGGGTTAACTGATGCAGATGGAGAAACACAAAAAACTGATCAACCAACAAAAATTGCAACAACAGATACAAGTGCTGCTAAAGATGCTAAAGAATTATTTAATAATGCAAGTGGAAAATTAACATATAAAGAAGGAGAAAATTCAAAAGGTGTTGATTTAGGTGTTTTACCATGTGCTGATAATGCAACAAATAGAGGCGATCATTTAGTAATTACTTTCTATGTATTTATTAATGGTTGGGATTTAGCTTGTTTTGATGCTGTTCAAGGCCAAAAAATTGCCCTTAGTATGGAATTTTCAACAGTTGATCCAACTGCTCCAGTAACAGCTTAATAAATAACCTATTTGTTTAATTAATGTATTTATAGTATAAGTCCTCAAATAATACTATAAAGTAAAGGAGGTATGGCCCATGCATGTGGCACTAAAAAAATTATATATGAGCATGCTAGTAAGTATGTTAGTGTTAGTTACTACAGTTGTTACAACATATGCATGGGCTAGTATCTCTGATTATGCAAGTACTGAAAGATTTGAGATTGGTTTAAATAATGATGAATTTAGTGATTATGCTATTCTAATTTCACTAGATGGTGTAAACTTCAGTGAGTTTTTAGATCCTGTGGATATTAAAAGAAGTATATTAATGAATAAGAATATACATAGCGAAATTGCTAATTTACCTGATTCATCAATTGAAAGTTTATTTAGAGATTTAGAAATGCATCCTGTTTCTACACAAAGAAAAGGTAATGAACTTGGATTTTTTATTAGTTTAGATGATATTGTTCCAGGCTTCGCTTATGATTTTAACGGTGTTGAATCTAAAATAGCATCTAGAGCTTATTTTGAATTTGATTTATATTTGACATTTGATTATGTTGGTGATGGTGCGGTAAATGATGATGTTTTAAATCAAAAACATAGTATTTACTTAGCTAACATTGAAGAAATGATTACTAGTACTACTAAAGCTGTGGGTTTAAGTGGTCCATTTGAATTTGAAAATTATTTTCCTGGAGAAGAATTTGAATTCAACGTTAAAGTGAATGCAGCTTCTGCAACTCGTCTTGCATTAAGTAAGTATGATGTTGTTGATAGAGGTGATGTTGCTGCTTATGATGGTGTTAAGCCTAGTGATTTAACTATTTATCAAGGCGGAAGTTCAACTCCAACTGTAGATGAAGATGGTGTTTATAGTTTTGGTGGATTAATGCCTGAAGGTGATAATTTAGCATTTGTTGAATATAATAGATTACGCGATCCTGACATATCAGTTGATTTACTTAATGAATTTATTAATAATCGTGGTGAAGAGATAGCTTTTGGTGAGGCAACTGATAGATGGGTTGTAACTGAGGCTGATGGTCTTACGGTTAATAAGATGATTAAGTTTAAGGTATGTATGTGGATTGAAGGGTTTGATGCTGATTGTTTCCATGTTATTGGAGATTCTAGTATTTCTTTAAATTTAACATTCTCATCTTCTAAGGAAGATTAGTACAAATAGGCACTATTTGTATGTGCCTTTTATTTTTTAAGGGTAAAATAAAGATTTTATCTTTAAAAAATAAAAAATAATAGTTTTTGTTGTGTGTAAGCATATTGGAATTTGTGAAATTATATGATAAAATATAATTTAGAATTATAGTCTGTTTTTGAATTTTATTCGATTATAGTTACATTTTAGAAAAGTGGTGAATGTATGGAAAATCAAGTTGTTGAAAAAAAGAATACTCCATTATTTATTTTGAAGGTAATTGGTAATGTCATATTTTATTTAATTATTGCATTACTTTTATTATTTTCAATTATGAATATTAAGGGTGGAAATAAAACTCAAGGATTCCCTAATATTTTTGGTAAGGGCTTTTTGTCTGTTCAATCAAACTCAATGAAAGGTGAAAATCCAGATAGTTTCGTGAAAGGTGATTTACTTTTTGTTGATGTATTTAATCCTAAAGATTATGATAGTCTTGAAGTTGGTATGATTGTAACTTTCTATGATGAAAATATTAAGAATCTAAACTCCCATAGAATTGTGTATATTGCCAGAGATGATAATGGTAAGATTTTATCACTTGCTGTTCAAGGTGATTTCTCTGTAGGTTTATCTGGTACTTATAATCCTGCAGATCCTAATAGAGGGTCAATTGATATGGATCTTTTGAACCGTAAGGATGTTGTTAATTTAACTGCTTCTGATATTAAGGGTGTTGTTACCGGTAAATGGAATGGCGCTGGTGCTACTTTAGATTTCATGCGTGATTATTGGTTATTTATCTTTGTTTTACCTGTATTATGCTTGATGTTATTTGAAATCTTTATGGTTGTTAAGAATGTTATGGCTTTACAAGCTGAAAAACAACGTATTGCTCAAAAAGAACAAAATGTTATTGATATGGAAGCTCAAAAAGAAGAGTTAAGAAAACAAATTTTAGCTGAAATGGCTAATGAACAAGCTAAGGAAGCTATGAGAGCTCAAATTTTAGCTGAATTAAAAGCTGAAGAGGAAAAGAAGAAAGAAGAAGAAAACAAGTAAGTAGGGGTGAGGTTGTATGACTGGTTTTACTCAGTTTTATATCCGTTTTTTGGAACAGTTATGGAATAATATTTGTTATTTCTTTGAAAGTGTGGGAGAAATGTTTGCTCGCGTTTTCTATAAGGACTGGGCTGTTAATGGGTACTATCAATTATTTATTGAACATTCTGCGAAATGGAATATTCTAGATTATGTTGCTTTTATATTCGTTTTGATTATTAATGTTGGTTTTATTGCTTTAATTGTATTCTTGATTTATTTATTATTGAAGAGATACGTTAGATTTGCAAGAAAAGAAATTGATAAGGATACTTTGGTTGAAGAGGTTTCTTTACTTAACCAAAAGGTTGTTGAACTTATTGATGAAAAGAATAAGATTTTAGCTATGCGTATTTCTCAAATTGGTGTTGGTACACCTGGTTTATTAGAACACGATGGTGGTCCTTCTAAGAAGAAGGGTGTTAATGAATCAAGATTCTCTAAGCTTATTGAAGTTGATAACTATGCTGTTGAAAACCCAGTTATTACTGCTATGACTTCTACTGATATGTTATCTTTAGAAGAATTAGTTGATCGTTTTGTTAATTTCTCTGCTTCTCAATTACATTTATATTATAAGAAAGAAATTATTGCTAGATTCTTTGCTGGTCTTGCAACTTCTAAAGTATTAATCTTAGAAGGTATCTCAGGTACAGGTAAGACTTCCTTACCTTATGCTATGGGTAAGTTCTTCCAACATGATACTAATATTATTTCTGTTCAACCTTCTTGGAGAGATAGAGCTGAATTAATTGGTTATTTAAATGAGTTTACTAAGAGATTTAACGAAACAGATTTCTTAAAGGCTGTTTATGCTTCATCTTATTCTGATACTGTTAATTTAATTGTACTAGACGAAATGAACTTAGCTCGTATCGAGTATTACTTTGCTGAATTCTTATCAGTAATGGAAATGCCTGATGTTAACGAGTGGAAGATTGATATTGTTCCTGTTAGTGAACCTATGGACCCTAAGAATTTAATTAATGGTAAGATTTTGATTCCTCAAAATCTATGGTTCATTGGTACAGCTAATAAGGATGACTCTACGTTTACTATTACAGATAAGGTTTATGACCGTGCTGTTACTATTGCTATTAATTATCGTGCTGAGTTAGTAGATGCTCCATTTACTGAACCAGTATCTATGACTTTTGAATATTTAGAAGAATTATTTAAACGTGCTCAAGCTGGTTTCGCTTTAAGTGATACTGCTGAAAAGGGATTTAATGAATTAGATGAATTCATTCAATCTAAGTTTAAGATTGCGTTTGGTAACCGTATTATGAAACAAATTAAATTATTTGTTCCTGTATATATGGCTTGTGGTTTTAGTGAATTTGACGGTTTAGATTATATGCTTGCATATAAGATTTTAAGAAAGTTTGAAATGTTAAATTTAACTTTCTTAAAGAAAGAATTAGATCAATTAGTTTTATTATTAGATAAATTATTTGGTAAGGAACAATTTAAGGTTTCTAAGGAATTTATTGAAGATTTAAAGAAGTTGGGATAGTGTATGGCTAGAAAGGATACAGAGCTTCAGATCCAGGATTTTTACCAAAATATCTATAATGATTTAGAACAAAAAACATTAGATGATGATTTTGGTAATTATGTTCTTGGTAGAGTTAAAACTGGTCAAAAGACTACTTTTAACAAAGGCATAACAGAAATTAGAAAATTTAATATGGAATTTTTGGATGTGATTGAAAGCTGTTATCCTGCTTTATTAAAGATAATGAAAAATCCTAAAAAATCTATTCGTTATGAACAGGAAATTGTAGCTGTAGAAAAAGCTAAAAAAGTAACTGCAGATACAGTTAGACACTTATCTTCACATACCCATTTAATTAAAGAAATTACTGAAGAAAATGATGTTATTCCAGCAAAAGTATTAAATACATTTGCTGAAGAAGAATTAGCTATTTATGAAAATAGATTTATTAAATCTTTAGTAAAAAGAATGGAAATGTTCTTACAAAGACGTTATGAATTCATGAGTGAATCTTTAGATTCATTTGAACAACATAATTTAAATATAGAAAATGAATTCTTAATGTCTGGTCAACAAGTTAAAGTTGGAATTGATATCGAGTTTAAAGATACATTTACTGACGATATTGAAGCTACAAAGGCTCAATTTGAGCGTTTAGTATATGTTAGGGAACAAGTTATAGCCTTAAAGTCAAATCCGTTTATGAGGGCTTTGGCAAAGGCTAAAGACGTATTCCCACCTATTATGAAAACAAATATTATTCTTCATAACCCAGACTTTAAAATGTGTTATAACTTATGGCAATATTTAGATAGAACAGATGGTATTGCTTTTGGTATTGATATTAAAGAAAAGAATTATAAGTATTCTCCTGTTTTAAATTCTGATATGAATGAAATAATGACACTTGCTGTTACGGCCTTCTTAAGACATAGACAGTTAGATAATATTACTCCATCAAGATTAAAAGAATCAATTAAGGCGCCTAAGCCAATAGAAAATACTACTATTGACCAAACGCCTACGTTAGAGCCTTCTAGTACTAGACTTGAAGATTACCGTATGAATGAATTTATGCTTAATCAAACAGCTAAATTCTATGAAGCTAGCTTCACAGGTATGCAAAGAACAGGTAGTACAGAAGCTGAATCACTAAGAGTTGTATATAAACAAATGCTTGATATGCTAGATCAAATCTATCCTAGAGTATTCCAAGTATCTGATGAAGAATTAAATACTATGGATTTACATCAACAATTAGATTACGCTAGACGTAAGCTTCAAGTATTTAAAGTTGTCCAAAAACAAAAACAAATGAATATTGCCCGTATGGGTAAATCTCAAAAGAAGATAGAAGCGGAAATAGAAGCACTTCAAAAGAAGATTAAGCTTCAAGAAGCTAGAGAGGCTGCTAAGTTAAAACGTCAAAAAGAACGTGAACTTAAGATGAATCAAGAAGAAAGACGTAAGATTATCGAAGAAGATAAGAAACGTATTAAGGCATTATTACAAAAGAAGAGAAATGAAAAAAAGTAAAATAGTAGGTACTGTTTTAACAGCAATCTGCGTATTATTTTGTTTAAGTATTGTAGTGGAGGTTATCGTTGCTAACAACAACCAAAGACCTCCTCGTTTCTTTGGATACAGTATTTCTTATGTCCCTACTAATTCAATGGAGCCTTATATTAATTCAGGAGATTATATATTATTTTATAAAGCTACATTTGATGATGTAAATGTAAATGAAGTAATAATATATAGATCTAATGAAGGAATAATGAAAGGTAACTTTATTGTTCATAGAGTAAAGGAAAAATATGATGATTATTTAATTGCTAAAGGCGATTTTAATACTTTACCTGATACAGAAAGAGTTACTGAAGATATGGTTTTGGGTAAGTTTATAACAACGATTGATTTCTTAGATATATTTTCTTCTAGTGCGTCTAGAACTACAGTATTTATAATATTATTCTTAGTTATGGTAGTTATGATTGGTTTACAATTTGTTAGTGTTATAGCTAAGTATAAGAAGGATAAACTACTTTTAGAACAAAAACAAAAAGAAGAAAAAATGATAGAAGAATTAAGATTACAAATCTTAAAAGAAGAGTTAGAAAAACTAGAAAAATTAAAGAATGAAAAAGTGGATGTTTAGTCATCCACTTTTAATATTGACTTATGTATAAGATAATTTATAATTATGTTAAGGATTTGAAAGGAGATATATTATGAATAACAAAAGAATAGTAAGTCATCCTAAAGAATATCTTATTGATGCTATTACAGAAATGAATATATCATTAGATGAACTTGCAAATAAGATAGAGGTATCACCTGATTTATTAAATAATATAATTAATGGAAATATAGAATTAACATTTGAAATTGCTGAAAAATTATCTAAATTTTTTGGCAATAGTGTTGATTTTTGGATTAATTTACAAACCAAATATAATGAGTATATAGATAACAACAGGAAGTGATGTTATGTTTAAAGATAAAATTAAAGAATATAGATTAAAAAAGAACATGACAAGACAAGCAGTAGCTTCTAAGACAAATGTAAGTTTAATTACTGCAATAAGATGGGAAAAAGGAAAAGCTTTGCCAAATTCAGATGCGTTAGATTTGCTTTGTAAATTATTTGAAGTTAATGAATTAGAGTTATTAAATAATGAAGAATTAGCTAAAGTATATAATAAGACTAGTACTAAAGCTAAAGCTTCTCATTTATTAATATCTTTTGTATTAACAATTATGATATTATTATTTATAGCTATGTTTATATCAACAATATATAATAGATAATTAGGAGAGATTTATATGTATTATGAAAAATTAAAGAAAATGAATATGGAAAAAAATCCTAGAAATGTTCTTAAATTAATGGGATTTTTATCTGATGAACAACCTACATTAGCTTGTTGGAGTGGGAATTCAGGTTTAAATAATTTGGATTTTAATCCTAATTATTATATTCCTAGTAGATTTTATGCTTCAATTAAAGATGATATGCTTTATATTTGTAAAAGTGGATTTAATGGTAAGGTTTTATCTTTTTTTGCTAATATAAGTATTAAAAATATTAAATTTGCCGGACAGAAATTTGTAATGGCTTCTACTGCTTATATTTTCCACGTTAAAGGTGATTTTAAAACCTTTGAATTTAGGCTTACTCCGTTAACACCAGATGAAGATTGGTATGCTAATGAGATGGCTAAATATATTACTGCTTACAATAAAAAGGAGGAAAAATAATATGATTTATAATGTTAATGATCCTTTGAAATTTATTAAGCATAAGAAGTTTTTTAATTATTGTTATAGTTATGCAACTAGAAGTAATTTAAAGATTTTACCTGATATTGTAGGGGATTTATATCTTTTACTTTTTGTAAGATATATTAGTGATATTAAGTCTATTACTGTTAAGTATTTATTACATGGGTGTCTATTAAATCCTAATGAATTTAATAGATTATTAACTATTGATATTACTTATGGATTAAGAGAATATTTTGAATTAGTTAAAGAATTATATGATAAATATAAACCTACTAATACTGAGGAATTTAAAGAATTTCTTTTAAATGAAGAAGTTAGAAAAGAAATAAGAAAAATAGAAGAAAAATATATTATTTTAAATGAAAGTATTAATATAGAGGAGGCTATAATGATATATTATAGCCAATATATGTATGATTTTGAATTTGAAGTAAATTATGATAGTTATGCATCTACTCCAGGTAATTTAACTATATCTAAGGCTAAATCAAAATATTTATTAAAATCATATAAGAGTGTTTGTAATAAGGGTTATTTCCAAAAACAAATGAAAAGAGCTGTAGATTTAATTAAAAATGGCGATGTACAACCAGGTCTTGTTGTAAGTTTATCACCACTTAAGGTGTTTGCTTATAGTGATGAATTTGAAGGTGGTGTAATGCTTACATACCCAGAAGAATTTGTTAAATATTTTAATTTATCACTTAATCAAAAAGTTGTTTTTGTTAATAATTACTGGGCTAAAGAATTATATGAATATAGATATGATTTATTAATATGTGGTACTCCAACTAAAGAATGGAGAGATTTTATTCCACTTCTATCTATTTTATTTTCTGATGAAATTGAAAAGATTAATACTTATATTGCTAATATAGATGAAGATAAGTGGAATGAAGTTAAAAAATGTGCAGATGAATATATTTTAAAATATAATGATTATGCTAGAGAAGGCATGGAATATTTTATAGAAGAAAAATAATTATTTACCTAGTTTAATTACTAGGTATTTTTCTTATCTTATGTTATACTAAAATAAATGAGGAGGTGTTTTACATGAAGGCTAATAGTAAATTTAATATTTTAGATGATAATATAGTAACTAATGATGTTAAATACTGTAAGAAATGTAAAACCAAAAATAACACAAAAGCTAAGTTTTGTTTAGAGTGTGGTAATACTGAATTTGTATTATCGTTAACACCTGAAAAAACTGATGTAAAGTACTGTAAAAAGTGTGGAACAGAAGTTAAAAAATCAGTTAAATTTTGTATTGAATGTGGTTGTAATGAGTTTGTTTTAGAACTTGATAATAATTCTTCTAGCAAAGAAAAAGAAGTAGATTTTAAGTATAATGAAGAGTTAAATAAAATATTAAAGAAAATAGATAAATGTAAAAAAGAAATTAATGACATAGATAAAGCTAATTTAACTATTGAAAATAATATTAAAAAAGAAGTAAAGAAATGGGAAGCTTCTATTAAAACTTTAAAAACAGAAGAAGAACAAAGTATTATAATAGTTCAAAAACAAACAGAAGATTTAGAAAAATATCAAGTTAAACTTGATTCTTTAAAAGAAGAAGTTAAGAAAATAAATAATAAAATTAAAGAATCTAATAGAAAAAAAGATCTTGCTATAAATAATACTACTTCTTTAGAAAAAACAAATAAAGAATTATTATCTAAATTAGCTAACGTAAAAAAAGATAAAACAACTCTAGATGCTAAGTTAGCTAAATTTGAAAAACAATTAGAAGATACTAAAAGAAAAAAAGAACAAGACCGTATTAAGGCAGAAGCTGAAAAAGAAAGAAGAATTAAAGAAGCAAAAGCTAAAGAAGAAGCCCTAGCAGCCGAATTAAAGAGATTAAATTCCCCAGAAGGAAAATACCCTAACATTGAATCAAAATGGTGTGGAGGGGCATTTAACCTAGTAATTAAGGACTTAGAAGAAATTGCTAACGCAGGATATTCAAAAAGTTATCTTTTGTTAGGTATGGCTTATGAATATGGTTATGCAGTATCTAAAAGTTTAGATAAAGCCAGATCTTGGTATCAAAAATCAGCTCAGTCAGGTGATCCGTTAGGAAGATTTAAATCAACTAATGTCGGACTTAAATATTATAGTTCAACAGATGAAAGCTTATTATTAAAATTAGCTGGTTTAGAAGATATTACAGCTATGATGACATTAGGTAAACTATACCAAAATTCAAACCAAATAGGATCAATGTATAACGCTAGAAACTGGTATGATAAAGCCTCAAAACGAAACTCAAATGACGGTGGAGAAGCTGCGTATTTAGCTGGTGAATGTTCTAAAAAATGTTATGGTAGTAGTATGGGCACAATAAACTACTATATTGAAGCAGGATATCGCGGGCATAAGATTTCTCAAAAGATATTAGCTGATGCTTACAAAAATACAAACCCTGCATTATATGTCGATAAAAAAGATCCAGAAAAATACCAATTCTGGATGGAAAAATATAAGAGTAAATGGTAGTTAGGAGGTAGTGTTATGGCAATTAAAAATTCTAAATTTAATATTGAAGAAGATGATTTTTTTGAAGAAGAAGTAAAAGAAGAACCAAAAGAAAAATTTTGTTCAAGCTGTGGAACAGCTAATAACATATCTTCTAAATTCTGTTTAGAATGTGGTAAGTCAGAATTTTTTAAAACTCGCCAAGAATATGAAGATAAAGTAAATTCTAAGTATTGTGTAAGCTGTAAGAAGAAATTAAATGTTAAAGTTAAGTTTTGTCCCCAATGTGGTAAAAATGAGTTTGTTAAAACTGTAGAAGAATTAGATAATATTTATCTTAATAATAAAGTAAAGGCTTGGGAAAACAAGATAAAAGAATCTTTAAAAGAATTAGAAGAGTTAGAATCTAATAAAGAAAAAGCTAAAGAAAAAACAAAAAAACTTAATGAAAAATTAAAAGAAACAGAATTAGAATATAAAAAAGAAATAGATATAATTAAAAAAAGAATAAATAGTAATTCTATGAATTATGATGAAAAGAAGAATAAATTAATAACTTCTATTAATGAACAAAAAGAATTGAAAGAATTTAATGAATTACTATTAGAAGAAACAATAGGTATTGAAAAAGATACAATAAAAAAACAAGAAGACAGGCAAAAAATATTATCTAAAAGTAATGAAGATTTAAGACAACAAATTAAGTTAGTAGAAAAAGATTTAAAAACTATTCAAGATAAAATGAAAATTAAATAATATCATTTATATGTAGTTGTTAGCGCTTATCTAAAAGTAATATCAGATGGTATTACTTTTTTAAATTTTATATCTTTTTGTATTATTTTTATATGTTTATATAAAGAAAAAAAGAGCCGCAGCTCTTTTTTCCCCCTTACACAAGTAAGGCATATATTTGCATACACATTATACCAAATTCAAAAGCTATAGTCAATGTGATTAATTATATATATATTTAATTTACTAACATCATATAATGTTGGGATTAATAAGTAGTGGGCTGGAACTGCCTAGACGGCAGTGGTTGAAAGGCTATGACATCGATGTTCGGTTAATTATTTGACGAGTAGTTCACGAGAGTGAAGTCTGGTTTATTTTTTAAAATGTGAAACAAAATATAAAAAAAGTTTCACATTCTGCTTTTTTGTGATATAATAGATGTGAAACAAAATATAAAAAAAGTTTCACATCAAACAAGAGGTGATATAATGAAAACGACTATAACAGAATTGTTAAACGAAAAAGAAATTCTAATTTCTAGATTAAACAAAATGATATATGGATCTATAGAAATTAGAACAAATAACGAAAAGAAATATTTATATGTTCATTATAGATTGGATGGAATAAGTCAAACAAAATATGTTGGTGAATATAGTGAACAATTACATTTATTAATACTAGAAAATAATAATTTAGCAAAACAATATAAAAAAAGAGTTAAAGCTATAAATAAAGAATTAGGAGCCTTAGAATTTGAATACTTTGAATTAACAGATGACGTTAAATTGAATTTAGATTTAGCGAGAAGAAATATGGTAGATTCAATATATAAGCAATCAGTTCTTGAAGGCATCGCAACTACATATTCAGATACTGAAACCATAGTTAATGGTGGAATTATAAAAGATATGAACGCTAAAGATATATCTAAAGTGGTAAATTTGAAAAGAGCTTGGGAATTTATCATGAGTGAAGGTGTTATTACATATCCATCTAATTATGCTATTTTGTGTCAAATTAATGCTATTGTAGAAGATGGTTTTTCGTATTCTGCAGGTAAAATAAGAAGTATACCTGTTTCTATTGGAGGTTCGACATATATACCACCTATCCCGTTTGAATTAAGAGTAAAAGAACAAATAAGTGAAATAGTAAATTCATCTAATGATGTTATTGAAAATACTATTAATATTTTACTTTATGTCATGAAAACGCAAATATTTTTAGATGGCAATAAGCGAACAGCTGTACTTTTTGCTAATCATTATATGATTAGTAAGGGGTATGGATTAATTGTTATTCCAGCAGAGTTGGTAAGTGAATATAAAAGACACTTAATCGATTATTATGAAGATAAGAATGAAAATATAAAATTATTTTTAAAAGAAAAATGCTTAATTAGATTGAAATAATGACTTTTGATATTATCATCGTAAGGTTTAAATTTGCCGAGTAGTTTACGATTATCTAAATTGTAAATATTATTTAAATAAAAACTATAATTTCGTTTATGCGAAAATATTTAAACATCTTATTTCGCATATGCGAAATAAAAACAATAAATTTAATAATAAATGAATAAAAAAGTGTCTAAATTATATTTAATTTAGGCATTTTTTATTGTCTAATTTAGTAAGTTTAGAGGTATCACAACCATATATTTATAAATGTTATAATATTTATGTATTAAATATTACAATATGAGGTAATGATATGGGCAAGATTAGAGAAGGAGATTTATTTAAAATAATAAAAATATTAGATCATACATTTGAAATTAAATATGGATATTATGAGGAAAAAGATAAATACAGTAAATATGGTGAACCAATTCCTATATTTCCTGATTTTATTATTAATCCCAAATATACAAAAGATGGTCATCCTTTTGTAACCCATATGCAAGATAAATGTAAGCATTTTAAAGGAAATAATAAGTATGAAAGCTGTTATAAATGCTTATATTATAAAGAATGTGAAGATTTGATTGGAATATGTTTAAATGAATTAAACAAAAAGGCGGAGGAATAATATGAGAAAGATATTGAGCTTAAGTTTTAAAATTTTATTTGTAGGATTAGTTGGATTATTCTTAATTAATTGGTTTAATCCCCAAGTAGAAGCTCAAGTGTTATCAGGATCTGGAACACTTGAAGATCCTTATTTAATTGATTCAGAAGATGATTTTATTAATATGAATGGTAGTAGTGAGCATTTTAAAATGGTTAATACTATTACTATTACATCAACATCTTTAGGAATTGAAACATTTGATGGTGTATTTGAAGGTGGAGGTTATTCAATTAAAAATTTAAATGGCATGTTTGTTACTAACCTAACGGGTGAAATTAATAATGTAGTTATTGAAAGTCCTCAAACTTTTACAGCATCATTAGATATAAGTGAATCAAAACACATTGGTTTAGGCAAGTATTATTATGGGTATTTAGTAAGTGAAACATCAACATCTATTTGGACTAAACCCCAATATTTTGGTTATGTAAGTGGTACTGTAGTAGGCGGTGTAATTAATAATGTAAGAGTTACAAACGCAACAATTAACACAAACAGTAGCACAAGAGATATCTTAACTGGAACTAACAAAACAGCATCAATGATTGGATTTGTTGCGGGGAATATTAAAAGTGATTCAATAATCAAAAACTGTACAGTAGATAATTCAACACTTATTTATAGTACTTGTTATGCGGTTGGAGGAATTGTAGGATATTCTTCTAATTCTACTATCACAGGGTGTTTAACTACTAATTTAACAATAACTACTAAAGATGGAGTAGAACTAACAAGTATGCCAAAAGCTTTTGTTGGTTTAATCGCTGGTGAAATTGTTTGGGGTTATTTAGAAAAATGCATTGTAACAGATATTAATAGTAGTAGTGTATATCTTTCAGTAGTAGGATGTATAACTAGTAATAATAATGGTCAATCTCGTGTTAATGTAAGAGATATATATTATGATGAAACAGTTGCTGCATTTTCAACTAATAACTATGATGATGCAACATATGAAAAAGTATTAGTATCAGAAGATCCACATTTTACAGCTAACGCATCATCAAGTGAGTATGGTCATATTTATGATTATTATGCTAATAGTTCATACCCACAATATATTTTCATTTATAATATTAATGAATATGATGGAACATCTACAGCAAGTATTATTAACGATTTTAATGAAATCGTAGAAATAGGTAAGCATGTTTTAACAAGATCTGATGTAACAACACTACCAGCAAAATATGTTGCTGCAGCAGATAGAAAAATAGCAGTTAATTATAATATTAGTCCAATGACAATTGGAGATTTAATGATAGATAAAATATCTTACTCTATTGATGAGGCAAACACTAACTGTGAAGCTTCTATTAGATTCTTATATAAATGGAATGAATATACTTCTTTTGAATCAGTAAAAGAAGATACTGTAGCTAATAAGCTAGCAGGAGAGTGGAAAATTGTAGCTAAAGTTGATACAATTGATATCATAGTAGCTAGTGGACAGTTAAATGTTGAACCATTTAATATTGAAAATGCCTATTTTGCATATACGCAAGAACGAAAATATAACGGTTATGAACATATAACACGTCCTGCAGCATTTACAGAAAAAGGAGGACTTTCTTTAGATGTAGAACTATCTGGTGATACTACTGCAACAGAAGTAGGTTCATATGAAGTTATAGCCAAAGGTACGGGAATTGCAACAGGAACTGTAACTTTACCTTGGACAATAATAAAAGGTACTGCAACAAGTATTACAGTAAGTAACGTAACAACAATATATGATGGTAATTTCCATAACATTGAAGTAAGTGGAGTAAAAGAGGGGTCTACAGTTTTTTATAGCATGGATGAACAAAACTATAGTACAACTTTACCTGAAATAAAAAACGTAGGAACATATACAGTATATTGTAAAGTTACAAATCCTAATTATGAAGATTTTTACAGTTCTGCAACTGTAACAATTAATCAAAGAACAGTATCAATTACTTGGGGTGAAACACAGTTAGAATATAATGGTAAACCTCAGTTTCCTGAAGTAACATTAGGAAATATTGTTAGTGGGGATACAGTATATATAACATCAAAAACAGGTGAAGCAACAGAAGTAAAAACTACATTTTATACAGCTAAAATAACAGGTATTAATGATCCTAATTATAAGCTTCCTTCGTCTACAACTAAATACTATTATATTAATCCTAAAAAATTAGACTATCTTGAGATAGAAGATAAAGTATATAACGGTCAAGTTCAATATGCAGATATTCCAACAGAAGGGTATGTTGTATCAGGAAATTATGGTTGGACAGATGTTGGAGAATATAAAATCACAATCAGTCCTGGCAAAAATTATGAATGGATGAACGGGGGAGTTGCTAATATTGCTTACACTTTTAAAATTACTAAAGCAACAAACGAATGGATTGTTAAACCATCTATTAAAGGATGGGTATATGGAGATGATCCAAATGAAGTTGTATATGAAGCGTTATTTAATTCTGTTAGTGTAATGTATAGATTAAAAGGAACAGAACAAACTTTAAAAGAAGTTCCAACAAATGCGGGAACATATGAAGCTATTGTTTCAACACATTCAAATCCAAATATCAGTAATGTTATTACTGAAACATTAGAATTTACAATTGAAAAAATCAATCCAACTTACCAACTTCCAACTAATGTTACAGCAGTATATGGTACATTATTAAAAGATATAGTAATTGAAACAGAGTCAGCTGGAACTTGGGTATTTGTTGATGAGTTGACAACAGTTGGTGATGTAGGAATAAATGTATTTAAAGTAAACTTTGTACCAAACGATGTAGTAAATTATAATATAATGGAAGAAGAAATAAACATAACTGTTTTAAAAGCTGATATTGCTTACACAGCACCTCTTGTTGTTGATAACTTAGTTTATAATAATACTAATCAAGCGTTAATAACAGAAGGTAGCGCCGTTGGCTTTATTATAGAATATAAAGTTGATGATGGTTCGTGGCAAATAGATTTACCAACAGGATTAGATGCTAAAGAATATACTATCTATTATAGAATTTTAGGAAATAATAACTATAATCCAGTAGAAGAAAGCTTAAATGTTAGGATTTTACCAAAAGAATTATCAGTAGAAAGTATTTCTTTAAAACCAGTTCATATTGGTAATGATTATCAATTTGAATTAGAAGGTGCTACATTTACTGAAGAAATAAAGACAGAAGATTTTAAAGTTATTAATTTTGAGTTAAGTGATAATTTAGTAGGAACTCAAAATATTAAAGTATATTTAGAGTTATTAAATTCTAATTATGTATTACCTAATAATGAATTTACAACAACAGTAGAAATTCAAAATCATGAACAAGAATTAGATGATAACGATTGTACTACTAGCCTAACATGTAAATACTGTGATTATGTTTTTGTTGAAGCTTTAGAACATGACTTAAAAGATGAATATCAAAAAGATGAAACACATCACTGGCATGAATGTCAACATGAAGGATGTGAAAGCCTAGAAAAAGAAAAACATGAATATGGTGATTGGGTTATTATAAAGGAAGCAAGTCAAAAAGAATCTGGTTTAAAACAAAAAGAATGTGTTTGTGGAGCTGTTATTACAGAACAAATTCCACAGTTACCACCAAGTACATCTCCTATTGTTTTTGTAGTGATTTCTATAAGTGCTTTAATTGTAATTTTATTATTAGTATACTGGTTTATATTAAGAAAAAAGTTTATTAAAAAATAAATAGAATTTTGTATTACGAAATAAATTGTTTATTCATTTAATTTGGAGTATAATTATTATGCAAATAGACCTAGAAGTATTTTCTAGGTCCTTTTATGCTGTAAGGAGAGTGGTGTTATGGATATTTATTCATTTTTAAATAATCATTATTCTATTAAAAAAATATTAGATAGTGATAAACTAAAAATATCTGCAACTAATGATGAATTTAATATGATGTTAATAACAACAGACTTTTATTCTTCAAATAAAAGTATTTTTGTCGTTTTACCTAATTTATACTTAGCCCAAAAATATTATGATGGTATTAGTAGCTTCGTACCAGAAGAAGATGTTTTATTCTTTCCTGCCGATGAATTAGTTTCAACATCTATTATTGCGGCAACAGGAGATTTCTTATTTGAAAGAATACAAACAATAGTTACTCTACTTTCTAATGATAAAAAAATAATTATCACTCACCTTCATGGTGCAGTTAAATATGAATTGCCACGATCTGTGTGGGAAGAAAGTATATTCAGCGTAAAATGTGGTAATGAAATTGAAATAAAAGAATGCATTCATAAGTTAATTAAGATGGGTTATGAACCGGTTTATACAGTAACAAAAACAGGAGAGTTTGCTCATAGAGGTAGTATTATTGATATTTTCCCATTAGGTAGCCAAAAACCAATAAGATTAGACTTTTTTGGTGATGAAATAGAAACGATTAAATATTTTAATCCTGAAACTCAAAGATCAAATGAATTAGTAGATAATATAATGATTTTACCAGTTACTGAATTTATTTATGATAAGGAAGAATTTATTCAAGCTAAGAATAGAATCTATGGTTTTTTAGATAATTATAAATTATCAGAAATAGAAACTGATATGTTAAATAAAGATTTATTTAATCTAGAAAATCATAATAATCTAACAGGATTATCAAGATATTTAGAATTCTTTAATGCTTCTATTTCAACTATATTTGATTTTGTAAATGATAAAAGAATATATTTTATTGATCCTGTAAAAAGTAAAGAAGCATATGATCAAATGACTTTAGATTTAAATGAATATTGTGGACGTATTGGCGGATATAGTATAGCTAATATGAAATTATATAAACAATTTGAATTAGTCTTAAAAGATTGTAATATTCAAATTGAAGGATTAAGAAGTTTAGGATATGTTGATTATCCAGTTTATTCTAAAGAAATAACATCATATAAAGCTAATCAAAAAGCTATTTTAGATGATTTTAGACGCTATAAAGATAATAAATATATAATCTTAGCATATGAAAGTGAAGAACGATTTAAAAAGCTATTAGATGTAGCTTTAGAAGAAAATTTGTTCTTAGTAAAAATTAATGACTTTAATAATATAAAACTAGGTCAAATTAACTGTATAAAAGGTCACTTTCCGGCATTTCATATGATATATGAAGATTTTATTTTATTTAATGAAGATGCATTATTTGAAGTAAGTTATGCCCCAAGAAAAGCCAGATATAAATCAGTATATAAAAATGCAATTAAAATATCTAAATATGATGAATTAGAAATAGGAGATTACGTTGTTCATTATGACCATGGTATTGGTAAATACCTAGGTATGAAAACAATCGAAAGTAGTGGAATATCAAGAGATTTCTTATATGTTATGTATGGGAAAGGTTCAGCTTTATATATACCACTTGAACAATTATCTTCAATAATGAAATACGCATCAAAAGATGTTGAAGGTGTTTTACTACATGAAATAGGTGGTACAGCCTGGGCAAGAACCAAAGCTAAGGTGAGAAAAAGAGTTCATGATATTTCAGAAAAACTTATTAAAATATACGCTCAAAGAATGGAAGCTAAAGGATTTGAATTCCCAAGTGATTCAGCTGAACAAACAATGTTTGAAGCAGATTTTGAATATGACCTAACACCAGACCAAAAAACAGCAATAGAGGCAGTTAAAGCTGATATGGAATCCCCAAGACCAATGGATAGACTTATTTGTGGTGATGTTGGATATGGTAAAACAGAAGTAGCGATGAGAGCTGCATTTAAGGCGGTGTATGGTGGTAAACAGGTGTGTATGCTTGCTCCTACTACAATTTTAGCTCAACAACACTACCAAAATTTTAAAGGTCGTATGGAAGAATACGGAATAAGAGTAGAACTTTTAAACCGTTTTGTTCCGATGTCTAAACAAAAAGTAATAATTGAAGGGATAAAAAAAGGTGGAGTTGATGTTGTAATAGGAACTCATCGAGTTTTATCAGATGAAATTAAATTTAAGGATTTAGGACTTTTAATAGTAGATGAGGAACAAAGATTTGGTGTTACTCATAAAGAAAAAATAAAAGAATTAAAAGTAAATGTCGATTGTATTACTTTATCTGCAACACCTATTCCAAGAACACTTCAAATGTCAGTTATGGGATTAAAAGATTTATCAATGATTGAAACTCCTCCTAAAAATAGATATCCTATTCAAACTTATGTTATTGAAAGAAATGATAGAATAATTGCAGATGCGATAATGAGAGAAATGTCAAGAAGAGGTCAAGTATTTTACTTGTATAATCGTGTTGATTCAATTGATTTAATGGCTGCTAAACTAAAAGAATTAGTACCTGAGGCTAGAATTTGTATAGGTCATGGTAAATTATCTAAAGATCAATTAGAAAATAGAATCAGAGATTTTATTAATAAAGAATATGATATTTTATTATGTACAACAATCATAGAAACAGGTATTGATATGCCTGATACTAACACATTAATTATTCATGATGCAGATAGACTAGGGTTATCTCAACTTTATCAAATTCGTGGTAGAGTTGGTAGATCTAATAAAATTGCTTATGCTTATTTAATGTATGAGCCAAGAAAAATGTTAACACCTGAAGCCGAAAAAAGATTGGAAACTATTAAAGAATTTAATGAATTAGGTAGTGGTTTTAAAATAGCCATGAGAGATTTATCAATAAGAGGTAGTGGAGATTTACTTGGGGAAGAACAATCAGGATTTGTTGAATCTGTTGGATTAGAAATGTATTTAAAAATATTAAATGAAGAAATTCATCATATTTCTGTTCAAAAAGAAGTAGTTGATAAGAGTATATCAACACCTATGGCTAATAGAACTATTCAAAAATCATATATTGATAATGAAGATGTAAGAATTGAAATTCATAAGAAAATAGATAAGTTAAATAAATTAAAAGAATTAAATGAACTTAAGATAGAACTTGAAGATAGATTTGGTAAAGTTGAAGATGAAATCTTATGTTACATGTATGAAAAATTAATGAAGAATAACTGTAAAAAGTTAGGAATATATAAAATAGATAATAGTAATGCTAGATATTTAGATTTTATCTTTAGTAAAGAAATAAGTAGTACAATGGATGGTAATTTCTTATTTAATGAAATGTTAAAAATGAGTTTTATTAAACTTACATATAAAAATAATGAAATTCATATCTTACTTGATATTCAAGGAAGAAAAAAGATAGATTATTTTAAAGAAATTTGTATTTATTTCGATAAAATTATTAAACACTGAGCATAATATAGCTGGTGATGTAAATGAAAAGAATAATTAAAAGGTTAATATTATTAAGTTTATTTATTATCTTTACCATTTCAGCACAAGCTACAAGAGCTAAAGTCTTTTATCATGGTAATAGATTAGATAATAAAATATATTTAACCTTTGATGATGGATATTCAGCTAAAAACACACAAGCTATATTAGATATTTTAAAAGAAAAAAACATTCAAGCTACATTTTTTATTGAAGGTGGTTTCTTAAAAGAAAACCCACTAATTTGTAAAAGAATAGCTGAAGAACAAACACTCGCAAATCATACATTTTCTCATACTGATATAACAAAACTAACAGATGAAGAATTTGTTGAAGATATCAAAAAGTATGAAGAATTAGCTTTAAAAATTACAGGAAAAGAAGTAACAAAATACTTCAGACCACCAATGGGAATATTTGATGAAGATAAATTAAATTTGCTTGGTGATATGGGATATACTGTATTTATGTGGGATGTATCATACTATGATTATGTGCCAGATAACGATAAAGGATATGATTTTGCGTTAAAGAATTTATTAACTAAAACAGAAAATGGATCAATAATTTTAATGCATACATTAACTAAATCTAATGTTTTAGTATTAGATGAAGCTATTGAATTATTAGAGAAAAAAGGTTATGTATTTAGCCCATTAAGTCAGTTATTATAAGCAGGAGTTTTCCTGCTTTTATTCTTTATTAAATTATTATATAATTATTAATTGGTGGTGGTATAATGAAAGAACTTAATAAAAAATTAATTATAAGTTATTTAAGTAATACTTTACTAGGTTTCATTGTTTTTATTGTTTGTGCATTATTAGAAAATATTATCTTAGGATTATTAATTTTTATTGTGGTCATTATATCATCAAATATGATTTCCTCTAGAATAAAAAAATATAATGAGAATAAAAAAATAAATATATTTAAAACAAAAATAAAAGACTTAAAAATAAAAGAAAATAAGAATTTATTAGAAATATTATATTTAAATGCTTATAATGATTTGGCTATAGATATTTTAGCTAAAGTCTTAAAAGATAATAATATTAAGCATATTTATGATATAGATTTTGATGTTGATGAAAATAGTTTAAATAGCTATTTTACATATAAATATAAATCATATGTTATTGAAAATGAAATCTATGAAGATAAAATGATATCTAAAATGGAACTACAAAAAGACAAAGAATTACAAGTTAATATTAATGATTATAATAATTTAGAAGAATATTTTAATGCGATAATACCAAGTATTAATGAAAGACTTTCTTTAATAGATAAAAACAAAGAAAATAATATAGAAAATAAAGTGATTAATGAAATTTATGAATATCAAGATTTAAATGCATCACAATTAAAAATGACACTTATATTATCTATAGTTACTACTCCTATGTTTGGAGTATTAACTTATTTTGGTATTAAAGAATCAATTACTATCTTTGATGAAAATATTGTTAATTTTATTATTTTTTGTATTATAATTTCGTTATTACCAGGGCTTATTATTTTTTCATATTTTTATTGTATCTTAGGACTTATTAAAAATAAGAAATTAAAAAAAGATATTATAAATAACAATATATCTAAGTTAAGTGGAAAAACAGATAAAGTGAGATTAATTACTTCATCAATAGGTATAAGATATCCTAATGTTTTACACTTTGGCTCTGGTTTTGTTTTATATTTTAAGAAAAAGAAATTAAAGTATATTGTCAATTATTCTTTACCAAATAGAAAACAAAGAAAAGAAATAATTAAAGAGATATTAAAAAGCGAATTTGAATTAACGTATTATACTAATTCAAATTATATTTGTAGTAATATAAAAGAAATAAGAAAAATAATAAGAAGAAAAACAAGATAGTAGAGTTTTGATAATGGATATGGTATAATTATTTTTAGTGATGATGGTGATTGTATGATTAAAATTTATGGGAAAAACTGTATAAATGAAGCACTACGTGCAAATAAGAACATTGAAAAAATATTTATATTAGATGTTCAAGCAAAAAAAGATAATAATTTTGTTAACAAAGTAAGGGATTTAAAAATTCCACTTGAAATATTACCAAAAAATAAAATGGATAGTATTTTTGGTAATTCTCATCAAGGGTATGGAGCGTATAGAGCTAATTACCAAATTTATGATGAGAATATTATTAATATGATTAACGGAGAAAACAAAAGAATTGTCATATTAGATGGTATTATGGATCCCCATAACCTAGGGGCAATTATTAGAAGTGTCGATGCTTTTGGGTTTGATGCTATTGTGTTACCTAAAAACAGAAGTTGTCCTGTTACTGAGACTGTGGCTCATGTATCTACGGGAGCTATTGAGTATGTTAAGATTGCGTATGTTAATAGTTTATCAACTTTTGTTGAAAGACTAAAGAAAAATGATTATTGGATTTGTGGTACTGATGCGAGCGGAACAACGCTTATGAATCAAATTGATAAGAGCTTAAACTTGGCTATTATAATTGGTTCTGAAGGGTTTGGTATGAGTAAAACACTAGTTAAGGCTTGTGATTATTTGATTACTATTCCTATGAGTGGACATGTAAATAGCTTAAATGCATCTGTTAGTGCTGGAATTGTATTACAAAGTTTTTCTAAGTAAGAATTGCTAGAAAAAGGTGTATTATAAATATAATGATTATGAATTGATTTATTTGGTTAATGAGGGTGTTGAAGAAGCATTTAATGAACTAATACACAAATATACATATTTGTTAAAGAAGGTTCATAGGACTAGATTTTCAAATGTTTCTAAAGATGATTTTATTCAAGAAGGGTTAATGGTTTTAACGGCTGCGATAAGAACATTTAATCCTTTAGAAGACATAACATTTTTTTCATATTTTAGTATTTGCTTAAATAGAAAGTTAAATAAAATCTATGAAAAAAATAAATATTTAAAAGATAAGGATTTAGAAATAGAACGTATAAATGATAAGAATATCTATTCTTATAGGTATAAAATAATGATGAAAGAAGTAGCATTTGAAGATTCATCTATGAGTGAATTTTTTGATTATCATATTGTTAGAGGTCTATCTTTAAAAAGATATTGCAAGCTATCTGACATTAGCTATGAAAAAGAATACTATAAATACAAAAAAATAATAAAAGAATTAAGAAAAAAGGTTGACTAATTTGAGTTCTTGTATTAGAATACAAGTGTGGCCTTAAAAGAGGTTTTTTATTTTTGCGTTAGGTGGGATTTAGAATGCGTACAAAGGTAATATTAGTTTGTGAGGAATGTTTATCAAGAAATTATACAACTTCTAAAAATCCTCAAAAAACTGCTGAAAGAATTGAAATGAAAAAATATTGCAAGACTTGCAATAAATATACAATCCATAAAGAGACAAAGTAAGGAGAGAAAAAATTATGGCTGTTAAAGAAAAACAAGTAGAAAAAAAATCAAGAATCTTAGAATATCTTAGAGAAACACATAAGTGGGAAAACTATGTATTCTTAGGATTTGCTGTTGTAGTATTAGTATTAGGATGCTTAATCTTAACTGATACATTAGTTGTTAAACCAAACACATGGTTAATTGGAGATCATCCAGATGTATTTGCTTGGATTTTAGTTGGTGTTTCTGGTGTATTCACATTATATGGTTTAGTTCCATTCTTCCAACCTGCACTTCCTGAGTTTAAGAAGGTTGCGTGGTTACCTTTTAGAAAGTTTGTTGCTAACTCAATTAGAGTTTTATTATTCTTAGTTATTTTCGCATCATTATTCTTCTTGTACGATTCATTCATTACACAAATCTTATCAAGAATTTTTAAGTAATTTACGAGGGAATTTATTATGAGTAGAAGATGGTATATTGTAGGAACCTATTCTGGTTATGAAAACTCTGTAAAACAAGACTTAGAACGCCGTATGGAAACAATGAACATGAAAGATAAAATCTATCAAGTTATTGTTCCAGAAGAATCTGAAGAAGTAACTGATAAAAAGGGAAAAAAGAAAATTAAAGTAACAAAAATGTTCCCTGGTTATGTATTTGTTGAAATTGAAGTAGAAAAAGAAATGGATGACCAAGTTTGGTTTATGATTCGTAACACACCAAAAGTTACAGGTTTCTTAGGTTCTTCAGGTGGAGGTACTAAACCAGTTCCAGTTCCAGTTGATGAAATGAACCGTATTTTAATTTCTTTAGGAATTGTTGAAAAACCTTCATTTGAACTTCATGTTGGTGATAAGATTGAAGTTGTTGAAGGACCATTTGCAGGTAGAGTATTTAATATTGCTGCATTAAACCCTGAAACAGAAGAATTAACTATTTTAGTTGAAATGTTCGGTGGTAGATCTACCCAAATGACTTTTGGTTATAGTCAAGTTAAGAAATTATTTAATTAAGGAGCAATTGCTCCTTTTTCTTTTGTATGATATAATAAGACTTGAGGTGTATGACAATGATTATTTTTAAATATGGAACAACAATGCAAAGAGATCCTTGGTTTAAGTATCATAATGGATACTATTATTATGTTTGTGCTAAAGCAGGTTGTGCTTTATACATGGCTAAGGTAAAAGATGTAAAAGATATTCAAAATGCAGAATTTAAATGTATTTATGAACCACCAGTAGGTACTATGTATTCTAAAGAATTATGGGCACCTGAATTACATATTATAGATGATAAGTGCTATATTTACGTAGCGTGTGATGATGGTATAAATGATAATCATAGAATGTATGTACTAGAAAATAATTCTAATGATCCATTAACCCCATATGTTTTACATGGTAAGATAAGTGATGAAACAAATAAATGGGCTATTGATGGTACAGTAATTGAATATAAAAATGAACTATATTTTGCATGGAGTGGTTGGGAAACTGATGAAAATGTTATGCAAGAAATATTTATTGCGAAAATGAGTGACCCTTATACTATTTCATCACAAAGAGTAAGTATTTCTAAACCAGAATTAGAATGGGAATTACACGGGGGAATTCCTACAGTTAATGAAGGTCCAGTAGGAATTATACATGATAATGATTTATTTATTTGTTATTCTGCTAGTGGGTGTTGGACAAACCATTATTGTGTTGGGGTTTTAAAATTAGTTGGTGATAATTTATTAGATAAAGCTTCATGGGTTAAGTTTGATAAACCACTTGTTCCTGCAACAAACGAACTAAAAGGTCCAGGGCATAATTGTTTTATAAAAATAGATAATGAAGATTATATTGTTTTCCATGCTTATGATACAGATTGTTCATATGGTGGAAATAGTGTAAATGTTCATTTAGAAAAAATTGAATGGCAAGATGGAAATCCTATTTTGAAATTAATCTAAGCAACCAGTTGGTTGCTTTTTTCTATGATAAATTAATTTATCATAAAGTATAAAATGTTTAATCGTGTTAATTGAATAATAGAAGCATTTTTGATATAATAGTAAAATAGAGGTGAATGCGTTATGCGTAAGTTTTTATTTAGCATCATTTCCTTAGCTATTACTGCAGTATGTGTGTATTTAGCTTATATATATTTCAATGACTTAACGTTATTTATAGTATTTGTAGCTGCTGGTGCTGTTTTCTTCGCAGTAGCCATAGTTTTATTTATGCTATCATTAAGTAAGAAAAACGTTGAAAAAATCAAATGGCTAGAAAGTAGATTGAATGCTTGGAATTCAATTTCACATCATGTATCTGCTGCTGGTGATGAAGCTTTCACTAAACTTGCGATTGGTATTTTAGTTTATGATGCCAATTTGGAAATTAAGTGGGCTAATGACTATGCTAAGAGAGTATTTGAAAGTAATTTGTTAAGTGCATCATTAGATACTATATCTCCTACGTTAGTAGAGGAAATAGGAAATGGAAAAACTCATATGCTTATTACAGCATTTGGCAAAAGTTTTGATGTCGAGCATAATATTGAAAATCGTATTTTATATTTCTTTGATGTTACAGAAAGAGAAGAAACACGTAAAAGATACCATAATAGAATAACTGCGTTTGGGGTTATTGCTATTGACAACTTAGATGAATCATTAAAAAGATACGACATGCAAGAACAATCAACAATTAGAGGTCAAATTCTAGGTGTTATTTCCGATTGGTTAAATAGTAGTGGATGTTGTTTACAAACATTAGATGATGATAGAATGTTTGTGGTTTTAGATCAAGAAGCTTTAAGAAAAATGGTTAGTGATAAATTTTCTGTTTTGACAAGCGTTAGAGAAATAGCTAATAAAAACCATTTAAAAGCAAGTATGTCAATGGGAGTTGCATGTTTTGATGTTGAGGCATCAGAACTTAAGACTTTAGCTCAAAATGCTTTTGAACTTGCTCAAAAACGTGGTGGAGATCAAGTTGTTGTTAATATCCAAAATGAAAAGATTCAATATTTTGGTGGTAATACTAATTCGCTTGCTAAAAACACATTAGTTGAAGCACGTATTCAAACAATGGCATTAAAAGAAGCAATTGAAACAAGTAGTAATGTTTTAATTATGTGTCATGATTTAGCTGACTGTGATGCTATTGGTTCAATGATTGGTCTTTGGTATTTAGCTTCAAGTTCAAATAAAGATGTCAAGATGATATTTGATCCTGCTAAAGCGGGTATTACAGTTCAAAAGATTTTTGAGATGATAAAAAAACAAGAAGATAAAACATTGTATAATGGTTTTATTACAAAGGCATTAGCTAAAGAATTAATAAAACCTAATACTTTATTAATTATGACGGATACTCAATCCCCAAGACTTGCAATGTTTCCAGATATTTTAGAACGTGTGGAAAATGTATCTGTTGTTGATCATCACAGAGCAAGTGATGCAGGATATACTGAAACAGTTTCTTATTATGTTGAAACATCTGCATCATCAACAGTTGAGCTTATTTCAGAAATGTTCTTATTCTATAATCAAAATATTGATGTTATGCCGTTTGCTGCATCAATTATGTTATCTGGTATTGTAGTTGATACAAATAACTTCACATATCGTACTAGAACACGTACATTTGAAGCTGCATCAACACTTAATACTATGGGTGCTGATATGGTATTAGTAAGAAGAATGTTAAGAGATTCGCTAGAAGAAGAAAAACAATTAGCTCAAGCGTTAGTTAATGCGGAAGTATATGAAAAGAGATTTGCGGTTGTTACAGAACCAGAAAACGAAATAATAGAAGATAGAGCAATCTTAGCTAAAATTTCTGATAAATTATTAACTATTGAAGGAATTGAAGCTGCGTTTACAATTGGTAGGTTAGAGAATAATTTAGTTGGTATTTCAGCTAGAAGTATTGATATTAATGTTCAAATAATAATGGAAGAAATGGATGGTGGTGGTCACTTTAATGCCGCTGCTACTCAAATTAGAGATATTTCAGTTGAAGAAGTAAAAGAAAGATTATTAATGATAATTAGAAGAGATTATATAGATACAGGAGATAGTAAAATGAAAGTTATATTAACATCAGATGTAAAGGGTAAAGGTAAGAAGGATGATATTTTAGATGTAGCTAATGGCTATGGAAATTTCCTTATTACTAACAAGTTAGCTGTTATGGCTTCTGAAGAAAATTTAAAAGAATTAGCTAGAAGACAAGAACAAGATAGAATCAATTTAGAAAATAAGAAAAATGTTTTAGAAAAATTAAAAGCAGAAATTCAAGGTAAATTTATTTCTGTTTATATTAAAATGGGTGCCGATGGTAAGAAGTTTGGTAATATCACTACTAAATATATTTGTGATGAATTCCAAGCTCAAACTGGTATTTTATTAGATAAGAAAAAAGTAGAATTACCTGCTGAAATTAATTCAGTTGGTATCTTTACTGCAAATGTAAGATTAGATAAAGATATTATTGCTACATTTGAAATTAATGTTATTGAAAAATAATTAAGGGAGTGATTGCTATGCAAGGACCTAATGTTCCATGCAATGTAGAAGCTGAAATTGCTTTAATAGGTTGTATATTTGTTGAAGAAAGTATAGTTTTACAAGTTGCAGATATGCTTGTTCCTGATGATTTTTACGATGCTAAAAATAAATTAATATTTAAAACTATTATTAGTTTAGCAAAAGAAGGAAAAAGTGTAGATGTAACTACAGTTGTATCAACTCTACAAGCCAACCAATTACTACAACAATGTGGTGGATATGAATATATTTCTAGTATAGCTGATTATAGTTATTCAACTTTAAATGTTGATGCGTATGTTGATTTAATTACAGCATCATCACTAAAAAGAGCCGCAATTAATAAGTTAACAAAATTAGCTCAAGATGGATATGATCCTAAATTTGAAGCATATGATTATGTTGATTTAGTAGAAAAAGAAATATTTGAATTATCTAAAAGAAGAAGAGTTGAAAGTTTTAGACCTATTAGCGAAGTAAGTAATGCAGTATTAGCTAATACAGAAAAGAATGCAACTCGTAATGATGATGTTATTGGTTTAGATACTGGTTTTGGTCATCTAAATAGATATACACAAGGTTTCCAAGATGGTGCACTTATTATTTTAGCTGCTCGTCCTGCGATGGGTAAGTCAGCAATGGCTATGAACTTAGCTGTTAATGTTGCCAGCAAGAATAAAGGTGGTAATGCATCTGTTGCGATATTCTCACTAGAAATGTCTGCAGAACAATTAGTAGAAAGAATGGTTGCTTGTGATAGTAATATTCGTCTTAATAATATTAAGAGTGGTCGTATTGCTACAAACGACTGGGTTAGATTTAATACATCATGTGCTAAACTAGGACATTTGAATTTATATTTTGATGATTCAAGTGATTCAACTATAAATTCAATTCGTGCTAAATGTCGTAAGTTAGCTTCAGAACAAGGCTTAGATTTTGTTATTATTGATTACTTACAACTTATTGAAAGTGATTCTCAATCAGCTAGACAAAGCCAACAAGAAAGAATTTCTAAAATATCAAGAAGTTTAAAATTAATGGCAAGAGAATTAAACGTTCCAGTACTTGCTTTATCACAGTTATCACGTGCAGTTGAACAAAGAGATGATAAACGTCCGGTTATGGCAGACTTACGTGATTCAGGGTCTATTGAACAGGATGCCGATATTGTTATGTTTATTTATCGTGATGAAGTGTATAACAAGGGTACTGAACGTAAAGGGGAAGCGGATTTGATTATTTCTAAGAACCGTGCTGGTTCTACACACGAAGGATTACCGTTTATTTTTACAGGTGAATACTCACGTTTTAAAGAAAAGAAAGATGAATAATTAAGGGGTTATTTGAAATGAAAGATCGTTTAAGAATAATGGATGAAAGATATGAAGAACTAAATAGACTTCTTATGGATCCAGAAATTGTTTGTGATGTAAAAAAATTAACATCTTATTCTAAAGAACAAAGAAGTTTAGAAAAAGCTGTTGTATTATATCGTGAATTAAAAAAACTAGAAGAAGCTATTCCAGATTTAAGAGAAATGAAAGCTTCTGATGATGCAGAAATGGCAGAAATGGCCGCAATGGAATTAGAGGAATCATTAACTAGAATTGATGAAATTATGGAAGAAGTTAAGATTTTATTATTACCTAAAGATCCTAACGATGATAAGAACGTTATTGTTGAAATTAGAGGTGCTGCAGGTGGGGATGAAGCTAACATTTTTGCAGGTGATTTATATCGTATGTACTCTAGATATGCTGAATCAAAAGGCTGGAAGAATGAGTTAATAGACGCAATGCCATCTGAAATGGGTGGTTACTCACAAATTGAGTTTAAGATTAGTGGAGATATGGTTTATTCTTTATTAAAATATGAATCAGGAGCACACCGTGTTCAAAGAATTCCAGTAACAGAAGCTAATGGTAGAATTCAAACATCTACAGCAACTGTACTTGTTATGCCAGAAGCTACAGATATTGAATTTGAATTAGATATGGCAGATATTCGTATTGATACTTTCTGTTCTTCAGGACCTGGTGGTCAATCAGTTAATACAACAAAATCAGCAGTTCGTGTTACTCATATTCCATCTGGTATTGCTGTTGCATCACAAGTTCATAAATCACAACATGAAAATAAAGCTGCAGCATTAGAATTATTGAAAACAAGATTATATGATCAATTAGTAAGAGAAAGAGATGAAGCAGAAGGTGCTACTCGTCAATCTTTAATTGGTCGTGGGGATAGATCTGAAAAAATTAGAACATATAACTATCCACAAAATCGTGTAACAGACCATAGAATTGGTTTTACAATTAATAGATTAGATGCTGTTATTGATGGAAAATTAGATTTAGTTATTGAACAATTGGTTAATGAAGATCAAAAGAGAAAATTATCACAAGATGAGGCTATTAAGTTATAATAATGTTTGGATTATTTAAGAAAAAACAAATTGATGTAAATAAGATTAATGAATTTTGTGATTGGTTTGTAGAACACAATGATTTAATAATTAAAAGTGTTTTAAATTCTAAAAATGATAGAAATAAGATGATACAATATTTAGATTTGGTAGAATCTAAATTAGCTTATGTATATAGTGATTTTTATCATGGTGAAATACATTTTGGTTATGGTCCTGTTCCTAAATCTGATAAATGGACATTAGATTTATGTCATTTTAATAAAAAACCATTAATTAAAATAACTTCATTAATTCAAGAAAATTTATCTTTGAAATTACAAGATAAATGGATTATTAATATTATGAAATAATAATAAATCTCTAAGATGGGAAACTATTTTAGAGATTTTTTTTGGAAAAAAATTGTCTAAAAATGCTGTTTAAATTTGTATGTTAATTAATATAATCAAAATAAGATATTGAGATAATTTGAAATATATTTAAAGAAAATTCGAGTGCGAATAAAAAAATAAGACAAGTTATGATATAATATTTATGGTTTTTAAATTTGAAAAATGGTGATAATATGGAAAAAACTACTTTGTGTTATATTGAAAAAGATAATTGTTATTTAATGCTTTATAGAAATAAAAGAAAAGTAGATATTAATAAAGGAAAATGGATTGGTGTTGGAGGCCATTTAGAAAATGGTGAGACTAAAGATGAATGTTTAGTTAGAGAAGTTTATGAAGAAACAGGCTTAACTTTAAATAGTTTTAAATTTAGAGGAGAAATTGTTTTTTATATAGATGATATTATTGAAATATCTTATTTATATACTTCTAATGATTTTAGTGGTATATTAAAAGAGTGTGATGAAGGTATTTTAAAATGGATTCCTAAAGAAGAAGTTTTAGATTTGCCTTTATGGGAAGCTGATCCTATTTTTTTAAAGAAGTTAATGAATAATGATGATTTCTTTAAATTAGAATTACATTATGAAAAGAATAAACTAATTAAAGTGGTGGAGGATTAATATGACATATCAAAAATTATTACAACAAGCATCAGAAAAAGCAATTGAATATGATAAAGAAGAAAGTGCGGCTATTTTATTATTAGAACATGTTACTAATTTAAAGATGAATCAATTGTATATGAAGATTCATGATGAGGTTGAACCAGAAATATTAGATAAATTTAATACTATTTTTAATAGGTATTTAAATGATAATGAACCTATTCAATATTTAGTTGGATATTCTTGTTTTTATGGCTATAATTTTGTTGTTAATCCATCTGTTTTAATTCCAAGATTTGAAACTGAAGAATTAGTTGAAAATATATTATATCGTTATGATAAATATTTTAAGGGCCAAAAGGTTGATGTTGTTGATGTTGCTACGGGGTCTGGATGCATCGCAATTAGTTTGAACTTAGAAGAAAAGAATATGAACGTAATTGGTACTGATATTTCTTTTGAAGCTTTAGATGTTGCTAGAATTAATAATGAAAAACTGAAAGCTAATGTTGAGTTTATTCAAGGTGATATGTTAGAGCCTGTAAAAGGGAAAAAGTTTGATATTTTTGTGTCTAATCCCCCTTATATTCCTGAAGATGAAGACGTTATGTCTTTGGTAAAAGATAATGAGCCTAATATTGCTTTATTTGGCGGAACTGATGGTATGAAATTTTATCGCATTATTTTAAGTGGAGTTAAAGATTTATTAAAAGATAGAGCTATGATTTGTTTTGAACATGGTTTTGATAAAAAGGAAGAAATGATTAAATTAGCTAATGAATATTTTCCATTAAGTAAGGTAGAGGTCTTGAAAGATTTAGAAGGTAAAGATAGAATGACTTTTATTTATGTAGGTGATTTTAATGAATAAACTTATTATTTTCCCAACTGATACAGTTTATGGAATAGGTTGTTATATTTATGATGTTTATAATATTGATAAAATATATCAAATAAAAAACAGAAGTAAAGATAAACCACTTGCTTGTTTATGTTCTAGTTTAGAACAAATTAAAAGTATTGCTTATACTGATGATAAAATTGATGAAATTATTGATAGATTTTTACCAGGAGCTTTAACTTTAATTTTAAAAAGTAAAGAAGAGGTTAAAGAAAAAATTGGTTATGAAACAATTGGTGTTAGAATTCCTGATAATAAGTTGGCTTTAAAAATATTAAATGAAGTAGGACCTATGTTAACAACTTCAGTTAATGATTCTGGATGTAGTCCGATGAATGAATATGATGATATTGTTAGTAAGTATCAAAATGTTGTTGATGAGATTTATCCACCTTGTGGAAAATCTTCAAATTTAAGTTCTACTGTTATTTCTTGTGTTGATGGTTTTAAAGTGATTAGAGAAGGAACTATTTCTTTAAATGATATTTTAAATGTATAAAATACTTACCCCTTGAGCATTATAGTCTTGAGGGGGATTTTTTATGAGAAAACTTGGATTAATTATTGTATTTATTTTTTTCGGTATTACTTTATTGAATAATTTATCAAAAGAAGAAGAAATAAGAGTTAGGGTTATTCCTAATAGTGACGAATCAAGGGATTTATTGGAAAAAGAAGAAGCAAAAGAATTGGTTATTTGTTATTTGAAAGAAGCTTATAGTTCGGATTATAATGAATTCATCAGCAATATTAATAAAACAAAAGATGATTTTGAAATTATGTTAGAAAAAGTATTATCTACTGATTGTACAATCTCATTTGATAAGCATACCTTATATAATAAAACATATAATAATAGTGCGATTAAAAATGAAACAACTTTGGTTTTGTTAGTTGTTATAGGAAGTGGAGGAGGTTCTAATTGGTGGGGAACCGTTTATCCTGAATTTTTGGATATTTCTAGTAGTGAAGAAGTAAAGTACGAGAGTTTAATCGTTAATTTATTTCGAAAGATAAGGTGATTATGATGATTTCGGTTAAAGAGATTGATGATTCTACTAAGGATATTGTAACTCATTTTTTGAAAAGTGTCCCTTCAATAGAATGCATTGATGATAATATATTAAATAATGCTGTTGTTGCACTTGAGGATAGTAAAGTTTTAGGTTGTATATCTTTTGAGGTTTATGGTAATAAGGGGCTTATTAGATATTTTGTTTTTAAAAAAATGTTAAATGATGATGTGTTAAATAGACTTATTGATAAACTTAAAGATAATGGCTATAAATATAATTTAGATATGTTCGTATGCATTGCTGAAAATATCCAAATTGAAGAGTTGTTTTCTTCTTTAGGGTTTATTAAAATAGAATCTAACTTAATTTTTATTAATGAAGATCATATAAAAAGGACGAATTTTAAAAATTCTTCGTTTTTATGTAAAGATTTAACACTAAATTGCAATAATAAAGTTTACAATTAGGGATTTATCCGGTGGATGAATCCCATTTTTATATAATAAGATTGTTTATATTTAATTTTAATAATTCTTCTTTAAATAAATCTAATGCAGTTCTAAATTTAAATTGTTTT
>JBGVRA010000098.1:0-11326 GCA_045127955.1 Anaeroplasmataceae bacterium | reverse complement strand
AAAACTTTATGTTTCTTTGTCTTTCTCATTGTTTTACCTCCTTTTATTTCTATATAAACAAAAAACACATTAGTTTACAATACTAAAATTGTTTTCTAATGTGTCTTTTTATTGTGTGTCCGTTTTAATCAAACAGAATCCTTTGGTGAACTTTTTCTTTTTAATAAAAAAGAGAAAGTTCCCTAATATATAAATTTATTTAATAAATTTTATTTAAAAAGTAAATTTTAATGTTATAATTTATTTGTAAATAAAAAAGGAGACGATTAATATGGGATTTTTAAAAGGAAAAACTGCAATTATTACAGGTGCTGGTAAAGCTGTTTTATCTGATGGAAGATGTGGTTCTATTGGATATGGTATAGCAACAGCATACGCAAAAGAAGGAGCTAATTTAGTTATTACAGGTAGAAATGTAGCTAAGTTAGAATCTGCAAAGGTTGATTTAGAAGAAAAATATGGTATTAAAGTTTTAATATTAGCTGCAGATATTAATGAATCTGCTGATAATGAAGCAGTAGCTAAAATGGTTGTTGATGAGGCTATAAAAGAATTTGGTAGAATTGATGTTTTAATTAATAATGCTCAAGCATCAGCTTCAGGTGTTACTTTAGCTGATCACACTACTAGTCAATTTAATTTGGCTATGTATTCTGGTTTGTATGCAACATTTTATTATATGAAGGCATGTTACCCATATTTAAAAGAAACAAAAGGATCAGTTATTAATTTTGCATCAGGTGCTGGATTATTTGGTAATTATGGTCAATGTGCATATGCTGCTGCAAAAGAAGGTATTAGAGGTTTAACTCGTGTTGCCGCAACAGAATGGGCTAAAGATGGTATTAATGTTAATGTTGTTTGTCCTCTAGCTTGGACAGCTCAATTAGAACAATTTAAGAATGCTTATCCAGAAGCTTTTGATAAGAATGTTCATATGCCTCCAATGGGCCATTTTGGCGATGCTGAATTAGAGATTGGTAGAGCTTGTGTTCAACTTGCTAATCCTGATTTTAAATATATGACAGGTGAAACTATTACGTTAGAAGGCGGATTAGGATTAAGACCTTAATAATCTTAGATTATTATTGACTTATTTTAAAAATATTTGTATATTTAAATATGTAACAAAATAAGGACTTCGTTAAATGCGAAGTCTTTAGATTTAAAAAAGGACTGATTTTAATGAACGTTTTATATGTTGTTAATTCTAGTAAAGATAAGGAATTATTACATTCTAAGGAAATAATTAAATACTTAAAATCAAAAGATTTAAATGTTTATTATTTAGATGAAACTATTGAACCTTCTTTAGTTGTAGATGATTTTAGTATTATTGATTTAGTTATTATCTTAGGTGGTGATGGTACTATTTTAAAATATGCTAGAAATTATGGTAAATATAATATTCCGATTCTTGGAATAAATTTAGGTAGGGTAGGTGCTTTAGCTATTGCTAAAATATCTAATTATAAAGAGTTAATTGATAAATACTTACTTGGTGATTATTTTATTACCAATAACTTAACTTTACAAGGAAAGATGAAACACAATGATAAGAGTGTAGAATTTATTATTTATAATGATGTAATGATTCACCGTGGATTATCATATAAATTACTACCAATTCATATTGGTATTAACAATACTAGATTTGATAAAATTTATGCTGATGGTATTGTCATTTCAACTCCATCTGGATCATCTGCGTATAATTTTAGTGCTGGTGGACCATTACTATCTCATAATAGTAATTGTTATGTTATTACCCCTATTTGTCCGCAAACAAGAGGTTTTAATTCACTAGTTGTTTCTAATGAAGAGGTGGTTCATTTGTCAGTTGATTCTGATAATGGTACTTATTTATGTATTGATGGATGTGAACAATATAATATTGTTAAGGGTGATGAAGTTGTGATTTATAAGTCAGATTATTATCTTAAGTTGGTTAATTTTTCTCACCAAAATTCGATTTATGAAACAGTTTATAAGGTTATGAAAGCAAGTTCTAGAGGTGAAGATGATGTATAAAATTATTAGAAAAGAATGTTTAAATCCTACAGTTACATTAATGGAGGTATTAGCTCCATATGTTGCTAGAAAGGCAGAACCAGGTCAATTTATTATTTTAAGGGTTGATGATGAAGGAGAAAGAATTCCTTTAACAATTGCTGATTATGATAGAAAATTAGGTACAATTACTATTATTTTCCAAATTGTTGGTGGATCAACTATTCACCTAAATAGTTTAAATGAAGGTGATTATATTAAGGATTTTGTTGGTCCTTTAGGTGTTCCTACTCATACTGATGGCTTAAAGAAGGTTTGTGTTGTAGGTGGTGGTGTAGGATGTGCCATTGCTTATCCTGTGGCTAAAAAATTACACGAATTAGGATGTGAAGTACATTCTATTATTGGTTTTAGAAATGAAGATTTAGTTATTTTAGAAGATGAATTTAAAAATGTATCTGATAAATGTTTTTTAATGACAGATGATGGTTCAAAAGGAACTAAGGGTGTTGTCACTACACCATTAAAAGAATTAATTGATGCAGGTGAAGAATATGATGAGGTTATCGCGATTGGACCTCTTGTTATGATGAAGTATGTTGTTTTAACTACAAAACCTCATAATATTAAAACTGTTGTATCTATGAATCCTATTATGATTGATGGAACTGGAATGTGCGGTGGATGTCGTTTGACTGTTGGTGGTAAAACAAAATTTGCTTGTGTTGATGGTCCTGATTTTGATGGTTTTGAAGTTGATTTTGATGAGGCTATTTCTCGTAGTAGAAGTTATTTAGATTTTGAAGAAAACCAAAGAGAAAAAGCATGTAACCTTTATAATAAGGAGGTAAGATAAAATGGCTTTTAATATGAATCCTAAGAAAAATCCTATGCCTAATCAAGATCCGATTTTAAGAGGTAAAAACTTTGATGAAGTTGCTTTAGGGTATACTAAAGAAATGGCTATTGATGAGGCTAAGAGATGTTTACAATGTAAAAATCCTAAGTGTATGGGAGGTTGTCCTGTTCATATTCATATTCCAGAATTTATAGCTTGTGTTGCAGAAGGTAAGTTTGAAGAAGCTTATCAAGTTATATCAAAGTCTAGTGCTTTACCTGCTGTTTGTGGTAGAGTTTGTCCTCAAGAAACTCAATGTGAAGGATTGTGTGTTAGAGGTATAAAAGGAGAACCTGTAGCTATTGGTAGATTAGAAAGATTTGTTGCTGACTGGCATAATGAAAATACTTTAGAATCACCAGTAAAACCAGCAACTAACGGTCATAAAGTTGCAATAGTAGGTTCTGGTCCATCAGGTCTTACTTGTGCTGGAGATTTAGCTAAACTTGGATATGAGGTAACTATATTTGAAGCCTTGCATTTAGCTGGAGGAGTATTAGTTTATGGTATTCCTGAATTTAGATTACCTAAATCTATTGTTCAAAAAGAAATAGATGGTCTTATTAAGTTAGGGGTTAAAATTGAGACTAATATTGTAATTGGTAAAACAATTTCTATTCCTGAACTTATGGAAGAATTTGGATTTGAAGCAGTGTTTATTGGTAGTGGAGCTGGTCTTCCTAAATTTATGAATATACCTGGAGAAAACTTAAAAGGTGTGTATTCAGCTAATGAGTTTTTAACAAGAGTTAATCTAATGAAAGCATATAAAAACAATTCAACTACCCCTATAAAATTTAGCAAAAACGTGGCTGTTGTAGGCGGTGGTAATGTTGCGATGGATGCTGCTAGATGTGCTCTACGTTTAGGTGCAGAAAATGTTTATATTGTTTATCGTAGAGGATTAGAAGAGTTACCTGCAAGAAAAGAAGAAGTAGAACATGCTATGGAAGAAGGAATTATCTTTAAGTTGTTAACTAATCCAGTTGAACTTATTGGTGATGAAACTGGCACTGTTTCTAAAATGAAATGTGTTGAGATGGAACTAGGTGAGCCAGATGCATCAGGAAGACGTAGACCAGTTGTTAAAGAAAATTCTTTACATGAAATAGATGTTGATTGTGTAATTATGTCTTTAGGAACAAGTCCTAATCCATTAATTAAGTCAACAACTGCAGGCTTAGATACTGAACGCTGGGGTGGTATTATTGTTGATGAAACTGGTGCTACTTCAAAGGTGGGTGTATATGCTGGTGGTGATGCTGTTACTGGTGCTGCAACAGTAATTTTAGCTATGGGTGCTGGTAAAACTGCTGCAGCGGGAATTCATGAATATATTCAAAATAAATAAAATATGAAAAATATATGGATAGATAAAGAATTTAAAAAAGAATATATAGGTTCAGCAAAACAATCTGGTATTAGAATTAAATATGATAATGAAATAAATCTAGAGTTGATATGCGAATATAAAGAATTTATTAAATGGTTAAGAAATAAATATTATTTTCCGATAAGAATTAATGTATTCTTTTATGATGTTTATAAATTTAAAAGTAAAAAAGATGGTCATACATATTATGGTGTGTTTTTTGAAGGAGAAAATAATAAAAAAAAGATTTACCCTCAAATCCATTTGGCAGCTAAAACCAATAAAGTAGAAGATGTTTTATTTGGATTAATCCATGAATTATCTCATTACTTTCAATGGTTCTTTTATGAAGATAATAAAAGAAGTGATAGGAGTTTAGAAATAGAAGCAAATAAATATGCTAAATATATTCTATTTAGATATTATGATGAAAAGACTATGCAAAGACCTGCATAGTCTTTTTTTTCGAAAACGTGTCGAACGATTTTTAAATTATTTTTTAAACTTACATCGGTTATATATATTGTGAGTATAATTATATACATAGGAGGTGTTTATTGGTAAATCGAATGATATAAGTACATTATATATAAAGATTTATAATGATGTTTCATTAGGTAATGCTGATGATAATATTGAATCTTATATAATAGTTGAAAAACTGGTAATTACATTAATAACATCTTCTGGAAGTTGTATAAAGATTATTAAAGATTATAGAGGATATATAATAGAAGAATTTGTCGAAATAAGTGGTTTATCTAAAAGTTCTATAAATAGATATTTATATGAGACTAAAAAATATGCTAAATATTCAATCATTAGATTACTTCTAGCAACTAAATGTCCACTTGAAGCTTCTTATGTAATGAAATTGCAATTGAATATGGTAATAATAGATTGTTTCAATAGAAAGTAATTCAAATAATTTCACATTTGAATATGAAAATGATAAATTATTTAAAATGACATATAACACAATGGTTTATACTTATCAATATAGTGATAACAAAGTAAGTGCATATGATAGTAATAATAATTTAGTATTAGAAATTGAATATATTTCTAATTATAAAATTCTAGATTAGTTATAATGAATTTGTGATTTTGATATAAAGTCAACAAATGGTTGTTGTAAAACTAGAAAGTGTAACTGATAAAATTAATATTGTAATTGACTGAAGGATTGTTGTTTGTGATATGTTAATGGGCTCAATCCTTTATTTTGTAGTTCTTAAAAAAATAAAAAGAGATTAATTTGATTATAAAATTATGATGTGATATAATTTTTGTACATATGATTTTAATGTTTGAGAATATTATTTTACTGAAATGGGGTTGCTATTATGGACAATAATAAATTAATTAAAACTTATGAAGAGGCAAAAAAATGTATAGATAATAATGATTATAAAAAAGCACATGAATTGTTGATGATATGCGTAAAACAAAATCACGCACTTTCTGCATATGAGTTAGGTTTATTATATTATAATGGTAATCATGTAGAAAAAGATTATTCAAAAGCTATAGAATACCTTGAAATTGCAGCAAATCAAAATCATGTAGAATCACAATACCAATTAGGAACTATATATGAAATTGAAAAGCAAGATTATAAGAAAGCCATAAAGTATTATGAATTAGCTGCTAATAATAATCATGATAGAGCCCAATTGGTATTAGGAAATATTTATTTTTTAGGAGAATATGTTGAAACAGATTATAAGAAAGCCATAAAGTACTATGAATTAGCAGCAAATAATAATCATGGTGAGGCGCAGTTAATATTGGGGTCAATATATTACGAAGGCTCAGTTGTAAAACAAGATTTAAAAAAAGCAATAAAATACTATGAATTGGCAGCAAATAATAATTATGTAGAAGCACAATATGAATTGGGAACACTATATTATCATGGATGGGAAGTTGCTAAAGACTATACTAAAGCTCTAAAATACTTTGAAATGGCTGAAAAAAGATACTTCATACATGATGCTTTAGAAATTGATTTTTTTCGCGAACATATGGATTTATTTCTGTTTTTAGGTAACATGTATCTAAAAGGACTAGGAGTAAATGAAGATCACAAAAAAGCTTTTGAAAAATTTCAAATTGCTGCAACTAATGGATACAAACCAGCTTGTCTAGCATTGGGCACTTTGTACTTCAATGGTCAAGGAGTAAATCGAGATTATAAAAAAGCTTTTGAATGGATTAAACTTGCTCTTGAAAGTGATGATAGTAATTTATCTGGTGCTTGTTCATTAATTATTGGTCATATGTATCAACATGGTTTAGGTGTAAAACAAAACTATAAAAATGCTGAAAAATATTATAAAATAGCATTGAAATATGGTCATGCAAATGCACAACAATTATTGGATAGTATTAAACAATTTTTATGATTTGGATAATACATTTATAAAAAGTTATTAATTAAAAGTTAATTTAGCAATATCATATCTCTTTTGATATTGCTATTTTTGTTTTATTGATTATATTTTAAAAAAAACTTAAAGATATCAGATTATTAATTTCTGATTTTTTTATTTATTTTCACCCTCTCTAAATAGGGTGTACCCACTAGAGTAAAATAGAGTTGTAGCAGGAAATAAGAGATTAATTAGAACGCTCCTCTTAAATCCTGTCATACCAGATGAAAACTTCTAAGAAGCCAGTCAAAAGACAAAGAGAATAAAAGATATAGAAGGATATAAAAAATCTAATGTGGTTTTATTATTAGTGGGATTATTAATTGGAATAATTGCGAATTTTACTATTTTAATAGATTATGAAATACATTCAGGACCTAATATTTTGAATTTGATAGTTAGGCCGACATTTATTGGTGTTTTTACAACGGTTATCGCACTGGGTATTGGTATTTATTTAATTAGTATAAAAAAAGATAAATGGTTGTAGTCATTTATCGTATAAATATATTTTCTATATTTCACTGTTCTATATATTTTTGAATTTAATATTATCTAAAACTCTATGAAACTATGGATTATTTATTGAACTATAATGTACCACGTATTATTGTGAATAGATGTATCCATATTTATCATAGTTTTTTTATTATATTTTGTTAGAACAAAGAAGAGAAGAAAATCATATAAAGATATTTAATATCTGATAGTCCTTTACTAAAAAAAGTAGAATTTATGGAAAAAAGTGGTATAATGATTGGTGAAGGATTTGGAGTATGTTTAAAGTTTATTAAAGAAGGGAGACAGTACAATGGATAAATTATTTAATGTAATGGCACAATTTAAAATTATTGGTAAAACTTTAAGTGTTGAACCTTATGGTAGTGGTCATATTAATGTTACTTATTTGGCTGTTACGGATCAAAAAAGATATATTTTACAAAAAATTAATCATAATTTATTTAAAGAAGTAGATAAATTAATGAATAATATTTATTTAGTAACTGAACATTTAAAGAAAAAATGTCCTGATAAAACTGTTTTAACTTTAGTTAAGACTATTGATGATAAGCCTTATTTAGAATTAAATAATGAGTATTATCGTGTTTATGATTTTATTGAAAATTCTGTTTGTCTACAAATTCCAAGAAATACTTTTGAATTTTATCAAAGTGCTGTTTCTTTTGGAGATTTCACTAATATGTTAAGTGATTTTGATGCAAGACAGTTATATGAAATTTTACCTAATTTCCATAATACTGTTAAAAGATTTGAAAATTTTGAAATTGCGTTAGGTAAGAATTTATCAAATCGAGCTCATTTAGCTGTTGATGAAATTAAATTTGCTTTAGATAGAAAAGATATAGTTGATAGGATTGTATCTAAAATTGAGGATGGTAGTATGCCTTTAAAGGTTACGCATAATGATACCAAACTTAATAATGTTTTATTAAATGAAGAAACTTTAGAAGGATTAGCTGTTATTGACTTAGATACAGTAATGCCTGGTAGTGTTTGTTATGATTTTGGAGATTCAATCAGATTTGGTTGTAACTCAAGTTATGAAGATGAAGAAGATTTAAGTAAGGTATTCTTTAAAATGGATATGTTTGAAGCATATGTTAAAGGATATTTATCTAGTATGTCTGATATAACAGAAGTAGAAAAAGAAAGTTTAGTTGATGGTGCTATTTTAATGACTTTTGAATGTGGTATTAGATTTTTAAGTGATTTCTTAGATGGTGATACTTATTTTAAAACTACTAAGGTAAATCATAATTTATTTAGATGTAGAACTCAATTTAAATTAGTTAGTGAAATGGAAAAGTATAGAGATATAATGTTAGACATTGTAAGGAAATACTAGGAAGAGAAGAATATGACAAGTAGTAATATTAAGAATTTAATTAATTATGCATATGAATATTTAGATTTACATCAAGATGATGAATTATATGTTAGAAATAGGCTTTTAGAAGCTTGTTTTATGGAAGAATATAGTGAAGATGATTTAGAGTTGGTTGATGTCAAGAACTTAGATTATCCAGATTCTATTATTAATCCTATTTTAGATGATCTTATTTTAAGTGGTAAGATTAAAGAAGAACAAAGAGAATATCAATTATGTAAAATAATGGATATTATTTCATTAAAACCTAGTGAAATGGAAGCTAAATTTAGAAGTTTTAATGATAATAATAAGGCTTTTAAATGGTTACATTCTTATAGTGAACATAATAGTTATATTAAATTAAGTGATATTAGAAAAAATCTTAGATGGTTAGTTGATGATGATATGGGTGGATTAGAGATTACTATTAATCTTAGTAAACCTGAAATTACTAATGCGGCAGTTAAAAAGGCTGTAAGTAAGCCTAAGGCTAATTATCCTAAGTGCGTTATTTGTCCTGAAAACATGGGATATGCTGGTCATGGTACTACTCGTCAAAATTTAAGAGGTCATAATATTACTTTAGGTGGAGATCCTTGGTTTTGGCAATTTTCACCATATGCTTATTTTAATGAACATGGTATTGCGATAAATGCTAGCCATACTCCGATGGTAGTTGAAGAGAAAAATATAACAAATGTTTTGGATTTCTTAGATTATATTCCAGAGTATTTTATTGGTTTTAACGCAGCATTACCTATTGTTGGTGGTTCGATTTTAGCACATGACCATTATCAAGGTGGTAGATATATTCTTCCAATTTTCAATTCTAAAGATAAATATTTATTTAAACATAATGATTATAAAGATGTTAAGGTGAGTATTTTAAATTGGTATAATAATGTTATTAGATTAGAAAGTAATAATCGCAAGCAAATTGAAGCATTAGGTCAAAAACTTGTTATGAGTTGGAAAAAGTATTTTGATTTAGATAATGGTATTACTCCTTATACAGATGTTCAACATAGCTCTATTACTTGTATTGCTAGATATGAAGGTAAATATATTATTGATTTAATTTTAAGAAATAATATGACAAGTTTAGAACATCCTGATGGTATTTATCATGCTCATAAAGAATATCATAATATTAAGAAGGAAGCTATTGGTTTAATTGAGGCTGGTGGTATGTTTATTTTACCTGCTAGATTAAAAAGACAATTAACAAATGTTAGTTTGTATTTACAAAACCATGAGTTTGATGTTAAAATAATAGATGGTGATATGTTAGAACATAAAGATATGATTTTAAGATTAGTTGAAAAACATGGTGTTGGTCATAGTTTAGAAGTTGCTAATAATATTATCAAGTTAGAAATTGAAAGAATTTGTCGTAATATTTTATATAATACAGCTGTATATAAAGATGACGCAGGATTTATTAATTTCTTATTAAATAATGATTTAAAAATGGAGGCGTAAGCATGAAAAGTATTTTAGTTACAGGTGGAGCTGGTTATATTGGTTCTCATACATGTGTTGAATTATTAGAAAGAGGATATGAAGTTATCGTTGTTGATAATTTATCTAATTCTAGTACTGAATCTATGTCAAGAGTTGAAAAGATTACTGGTAAAAAAGTTAAATTTTATGAAGTTGATTGTTGTGATTATGCAAAATTTGAAGAAGTGTTTAAAGAAAATAAAGTAGACGCTGTTATTCATTTTGCTGGTTTAAAGGCTGTTGGTGAAAGTGTTGCTAAACCATTAATGTATTATCAAAATAACTTAATTTCAACACTTAATTTAATTGAATTAATGGAAAAATATAGTTGTAATAATTTAGTATTCTCTTCAAGCGCAACTGTATATGGTGATCCTGTAAGTGTTCCAATTTATGAAACATTTGACTTACATGTTACTAACCCTTATGGTAGAACTAAATTAATGATTGAAGATATGTTAAGAGATTATGCTAAAGTTAATAAGGGTAAGAATATTATCTTATTAAGATATTTTAATCCTATTGGTGCTCATCCATCTGGATTAATCGGTGAAGACCCTAATGGTATTCCTAATAATTTAGTTCCATATATTACTCAAACAGCTATTGGAAAATTAAAAGCTTTAGGTGTATTTGGTAATGATTATGATACAGTTGATGGTACTGGTGTAAGAGATTATATCCATGTTTGTGACTTAGCTTATGGTCATGTTTTAGCTTTAGATAAGCTATTTACTGATTGTGGACTTGAAGTATATAATTTAGGTACTGGTAATGGATATAGTGTTTTACAAGTTCATGCTGCAATGGAAAAAGCTTGTGGATTTAAGATTCCATATGTAATTAAAGAACGTCGTCCTGGTGATATTGCTACATGTTATGCATCATGTGAAAAAGCTCATAAAGAATTAGGATTTGAAGCTAAGTATGGTATTGATGAAATGTGTAGAGATGCTTGGAATTGGCAAAAGAATAATCCAAATGGATATAAGAATTAAAACTCCCTAGGGAGTTTTTTTATTGTATTTGAAGAGGATTTTTGATATAATTTATTTATAAATTATATTTGTATTGATTTTTGTCCATTATAATGGTATAATTAGATTGTGAAAATTGAATCGTCTACCTCAGAGTAGCGCCTGAGATGATTTTGCGTGCATACGCCGTAGCCCATGGAGAATGCGTAAACTCCAGCGGAGGTTGAAAGTACCTCGAGG
>JBGVRA010000097.1:0-7188 GCA_045127955.1 Anaeroplasmataceae bacterium | reverse complement strand
TGAATTAAATTCAACACAGCTATAATTCACTTAATTTTATAAGCGTCTTTTTATTAGGTAATTGTCCTGGACTTTTAAAAAATGCTAAAATCAGGCACTTTTTGTTTTTGTCTCGCTTAACAATTATCTTTCACACTTATCACTTCCTCACCTTTCTATTATATAATTTTTTTAAAAAATTATAAAGAGATTAATGGAAGTAATGTTAATTTTAGTGTATACTATTATATAGTGAAGAAAAAGGAGATTTTATTTATGAAAGATTGGGATTTAACATTAATTTATCCAAGTGAAGAAGCTTGGGAAGAAGATTTTAATAAGATTAAAGATGACATTGTAAAATTTGTTAGTTTACAAGGTAAATTAAATAACGCTGAAGGTTTTAAAGAGTATTCTAAAATAAGCCAAGAGTCAGATGAAAGAATTAGTAAATTATTTGTGTATGCTTCAATGAAGCATGATTTAAATCAAAAGGATAATGCATCTAAATTAAATTATGCAAGAATTTATTCGGCTTACAGTGAATTAGCTAGTAAAACAGCATTTATTACACCTGAAATTTTAGCTAATGGTAAAGAAAAGATTATGGAAATTATCGATAATAATCCTGAACTTGAAATGTATCGTTACAAGATGGATCAATTATTTAGAAGTCAAGATCATTTCTTAGATGCTAAGAGTGAAGGTATTATGGCTAATTATCAAGAAGCATTAAGTGGGTATAATAGATTATATGATCAATTAGCTGTAGTTGATAATAATAGTAAAAAGGTTGTTTTAACTAGTGGTGAAGAATTAGAAGTTAATGAATCTAATTTCCAATTCTATTTAGGTAAGTTAGAAAATCAAGAAGATAGAAGAAGAGTATTTGAAGCTATTTATAAATTCTATGATGGTCATAAAAATACTTTTGCAGGTATTTATAATGGTATTATGCAAGCTGAACTTGCTGGTATTAAAAACAGAGGATATAACTCTATATTAGAAAGTAGATTATATTATAATGCTATTCCTACTTCTGTATTTACTTCTTTAATTGATACTGCAAGAAATAATTCTTATGCTTTAAAGAAATATTATGAATTAAGAAAGAAATATTTTAAATTAGATACATTACATACATATGATAGATTCTTACAATTTGCAACATCTGATAAAAAATATACGTATGAAGCTTCTAAAGAAATGGTATTAGATGCATGTTCATCTTTAGGTGAAGATTATTATAATCATGCGTGTAAGGTGTTAGAAGATGGTAGAGTATCAGTAGAAATTAAAGATGGAAAAAGAACTGGTGCATATTCTACATCTTTATATAATGAAGGTGCATTTATTTTATTAAATCATAATGATAATTTAAATAGTGCGTTTACGATAGCTCATGAGGCTGGACATTCTATTCACTCTTTATATGCTAATGAAAATCAAGATATGGAAAATGCTAATTATGTAATATTTGTTGCTGAAATTGCATCTACATTTAATGAACAATTATTCTTAGATTATATTATGAAAAAATCTAATGATAAGGCTGAAAAGATTGTTATTTTACAACAAGCTATTGATAATATTGTTGCAACATTCTATCGTCAAACTTTATTTGCAAACTATGAATATGAAGCTCATAAGTTAGTTGAAAATCAACAACCTGTTACTGCTGAAGCTTTATGTAATATTATGACAGATTTATATGATAAGTATTATGGTATCAATTTAAATGATGAAGCATATAAAAATTGTGTATGGGGATACATTCCACACTTTTTCCATACTCCATTTTATGTATATCAATATGCAACAAGCTTTGCTGCATCTTTAGCTATTTATGAAAATGTTAAAGGTGGTAAAGAAAATGCGTTTGAAAATTATTTAAATATGCTTAAAATGGGTGGTTCTAATTATCCAGTTGAAATTGTTAAGAGTGCTGGTGTTGATTTAACTACTACTGAACCATTCATGTCTGTTGTTCATCGTTTAGAAGAATTAACAGAAGAACTTGCTAAATTATTGGAGGAATAATTATTGATTATAAGTAGGTTGTATGATTATATTGGTAGTACTCCTATTTTAAAATTAGAAGATAATTTTTATTGTAAGTTAGAATATTTTAATCCTAGTGGTTCTATTAAAGATAGAGCCACTTTTAGGATGGTTAAAGATATTAAGAAAAAATATATTATTGAAGCTACTAGTGGTAATACTGGTATTTCACTTAGTATGTTTTCTAAGTCTTTAGGTTATAATGCTATTATCGTTATGCCTATTACCGCAAGCATTGAAAGAGCAAAAATGATGAAAAGATATGGAGCTAAAATTGTTTTTGTTTCTAATATGAAAGATGCTGTTTTAGTTGCAAATATCTTAGAAAAAAGAATAGATGATTCTATTTTTTTAGACCAGTTTAATAATATTAATAATGTGTTAGCACATTATGAGACAACTGGTGTTGAAATATTAAATGATGTAAGTGATATCGATTATTTGATATGTGGTATTGGAACTGGTGGTACTATTACTGGTGTAGGTAAGTATTTAAAAGAACACTCCAATTGTAAGGTTATTGGGGTTTTACCTTCTGATATACCACATAAAATAGAAGGTATTGGTGCTGGGTTTAAACCTAGTATTTTAGATGAAGAAATTATAGATGAGGTTGTAACAATTACTGATGATGAAGCTTTTATTGGTTATAAAAAATTAAATTATCTTGGTATACCTGTTGGTATATCAAGTGGGGCATGTTATATGGCAGGATTAAGATATCATAATAAATATTTAAATAAAAAGATTGTTATGATATTTCCTGATAGTGTTAATAGATATTTATCAGTATTGGAAGATTAGTTATGGAAAAGTATAAAGAAATAGAAAGAAGTATAATAACAACCTATAGAAAAAAGATTTGGGGTCCTTTTGTTAAGGCTTTAAAAACTTATGAGCTATTAAAAGAAAATGATCACGTAGCTGTATGTATGAGTGGTGGTAAGGATTCTTTTTTAATGGCTAAGCTTTTTCAAGAATTACAAAGACATTCTGATTTTCCTTTTTTTGTTACTTATTTAGTAATGGATCCTGGATATACACCCAAAAACAGACAAAAAATTATTGATAATGCTAAAATGATGGATATTCCTATTCATATTGTAAATTCAAATATTTTTGAAGTTACAGAAGCTCAAGATGGTAAACCATGCTATTTATGTGCTAGGATGAGAAGAGGAGTATTATATAAAAATGCTCAAGAATTAGGTTGTAATAAAATAGCTTTAGGTCATCATTTTGATGATGTTGTTGAAACTACATTAATGTCTATGTTATATAATGGTAAGTTCCAATCTATGATGCCTAAAGTTAAAAGTGATAATTTTAAAGGTATGGAACTGATTAGACCTTTATATTTAATTCATGAAAAAGATATTTTAGCTTGGAAGAATTTTAATGAACTTGATTTTTTACAATGTGCTTGTAAATTAACTGCTGATTCTAGTGATTATGAAACTGGAGCTATGGATTCTAAGCGAAAAGAAATGAAAAATTTAGTTAAAGAATTAAAGAAATTATATCCTATGATGGATCAAAATATATTTATGGCTCACCATAATGTTAATCTTGATACTTGTGTTGGATATTATAAAGATCATAAATATCATAGTTTTTTAGATGAATATGAAGAAGGTGAAGATGATGGAAGAAAGATCTTTACCCCTTTTAGGGAAAGAGGCAATAACAAAACTGAATAATAGTCATGTAGCTATATTTGGAGTTGGTGGTGTTGGTGGATTTGTGGTTGAGACACTTGCTAGAATTGGAGTAGGGGAGTTTACTTTAGTTGATTTTGATGTTGTGAATTTTAGCAATAAAAATAGACAAATTATAGCTTTAGAATCTACTATTGGTAAGAAAAAAGTTGAAGTATTAAAAGAAAGAATATTAGATATTAATCCTGATGTTATAGTTAATATTTATGATATGAAAATTAATGAGGATAATATAAATGATTTTAATTTTAAAGACTTTACTTATGTTGCTGATTGTGTAGATGATGTTATAGCTAAAATGGCTATAATTAGTAAATGTAAAGAATATGACGTTAGGATTATTTCATCTATGGGAACTGGTAATAAGCTTGATCCATCTAAATTCTTGATTAAAGATATTTCTAAAACTACTGTTTGTCCTTTAGCTAAAAAAATAAGATTAGAATGTAGAAGAAGAGATATTAAAGATGTTAAAGTTTTATATTCTTTAGAAGAACCAATTAAAAATAGTGACTTTATTGCTTCTGTTTCATTTGTTCCTAGTGTTGCTGGAATTTTGATAGGAAGAGAAATTATTTTAGATATAAGTAATAATTAGATGCAAGTTTAATCTTGTATCTTTTTTTTTGAAAAAAAAGTTGTATAATAAAAAAAAGAGGCGATTATAAATGAATTTGTTAAAAAGAAAATCTTTTTTAGTTTTTATAATTTCATATTTTATAATTATAACTGGAATTATGTTTATAACTATAAAAAGTATTTCTGAATTTAATAATTTATTTTTATTAACTGACTCATTAAATCCTAATTATTTATATACTTATAATTCTAATGTTAAAAGTCATTATAAAAATTATGATGGTAAAGATATAAGATATAAGTGGGATTATATTGAAATTGAGGATGATTATTATAATGTTTTATTTACAACTATAGATGGTATAGAAAATGGATTGCCATATTTTAATGGTAGTTATATGTTTTTTATTAAGTATGATTCTTTAGTTGAAGTGAATAAATATATAAAAATAGATAATTATGGTGTTGAAAATTATTTTATAAAATATGATTTAGCTATTGATTATATTTATATTTATGATGATAGTAATTTGATAGATAAAAAATTTGATATAGTAGTTTATGATTATATTAGTCCTGGAATAAAAAATGTTTATTCAAGTGATTTGGTATGTTATTCTGGAGATTATTGTAAAAAATTAATTATTGATTCTTTAGAAATTTTTATTAAGTTCTTAATAGCTATTTCTTGTATATCTGTAATAATTAATTTAGTTGCTATATACTTTTTACTTAATTATTTTATTGAAGAAGAAAAAGATATTGTTTTAATAAATTATATTTATTATGTTCCTAAAAAGAAAATAATTAGTAAGTATATGTTAAGTATTGGTTTAAGTTTATTATTTATAAATATATTTATGAATATAGTTTTATACTTTATTTTTAATATTAATAATTTTATTTATTCATTTATTATTGGTCTTATATATTCGGTTATAGAATTGATTTTTATTAATATTATTATTAATACTAAGATGAAAAGATATTTACGTTATAATGAGTGGAGGTACTATAATGATTCATATTGATATTAACGAGAAAAAATATGATAAAGTTATATTTTCTAAGACCTCAATTGATATTAAGTATGGCTCTTTTATTGGTATTAAAGGGGAAAGTGGTGCTGGTAAAAGTACTTTACTTGGTATAATAGGATTGTTAGAAGATTTTGATGGAAATTATTATATTGATGATTTAAAGGTTAGTGATAAAGAAAAGGTTAGATGTGATAATTTTGCTTATGTATTTCAAAAACCATATTTAATACCATATATGAATGTATTAGATAATATATTGATGCCTTTAAGAAATTTAAAAGAAGATAGAAATGATTATTTTATTAATGAAATTGTTGAATTATTAGATATTAAAGATTTATTAAATAGAAAGATTCATAATTTAAGCGGTGGTGAAGCCTTAAGAGTGTCTATTGCTAGAGCAATACTATCTAATAGAAAAATAATATTAGCTGATGAACCTACTGGTTCTTTAGATCCTAAAAATTCTAAGAATATTATGGAATTGTTTAAGAAGTTAAATGAAAAATATAATATTACTGTTGTCATGGTTACACATAGCCAGTCATATGATGAGTATTTTGATGAAATATGGGATATTAAAGAAAGAAAAGTGGTTAAATTATGAGAAGAATAATTAATGAAATATTTTATCCATTTAAAAATGTTAAAGTATTTATCATAATTAATATTTGTTTTTTTCTTGTTGTAGGTTTACTTTCGATTTCTGGCAATATAATTATTAATATAATATCTACTAATTATGACTATTATGAAGATAATGTATTATATGATGAATTCACATATGAAGAAGGTATGTATAATTCTTTAGATGTTGATAAGATTTTATATTCTAATTCTTTAAAGTATAGTAATTTGTTAGAAAATGATTTGTCATTTTATAGTTGTATTACATCTATGAGTTTAAGATGTAAAAGAGTAGATAATAAAACACTTTCTTTAAGTACATATTTTACTGATTATTTTGATTTAGCATACGCAATTAATACTGGTAGAAGTACTAATTTAACAGTTTTTGATGATTCTCGTGGAATATATATATCTAATATATTTTATGAAAAATTAAATAGACCAAAATATTTAAAAATTTCTACTGACTTTGATAAATATGAAGGAATAGATGTTCCTGTGGTAGGGATATTTGAAGAGGAAGAATTTAGTGAAGCTACTGATAGAATTTATTGTAGTTATGATTATATTAAATATTTTGAAAATGTAGAATATAGATTTGACTATAATATTAAAGGAATATATGTTTTTAAAGAAAATATTGATAAAGTTATTGATGGTACTAAATCTAAGTTTTTATATGTTAGTCAAGAAAAAGAAAATTATAATGCTTTATATAAAACTTTAGAATTATTTTTTAGTATTAATATAGTGATATTTTCTTTAATCTTATTTATTGTTTTATTTCAAAAGAATAATAAATTAAAAGACGTAAAGAAAATCTTAAATATATATTATAAAAATAATAAAGTAATTAGTTTTAGGTATTTATTATACGATATTTTATTAGTTGTTTTTTCATTTATAATAGCTTTGATAATACTTTGTGTAGTAATGCTTATTTGTAATGGATTATATGGTGATATGATATATCCAGATAAAGGTTATTTTTGGATTTTTGTTTTAACTATAGGTGTTATATTATCGTTTCATGTCATATATAATATTTATTATAAATTTATTAAAGAATAGTGGTTTGCTATTCTTTTTTTCTATTATTTAATGTTCATTTAACAATAATTAAATAGTTTTATTATTTAATAAATAATAAGACTTTTTATTTTTGTCAAAATATGATATAT
>JBGVRA010000096.1:0-8376 GCA_045127955.1 Anaeroplasmataceae bacterium | reverse complement strand
ATTCAATGATAGGGAACATCTCTGCTTCCACGACTATATATTTGACGAGGCTGAATTGCTTCACGCTTTCACATTAAGGCTTGCAGTATCCCTAACCTACGCTTAAACCTAATCTCACGACTTCGGCTCCAAGGTCTCGGTGCTAGATGACTTGCTAGGTCTTTCTAGGTCGGAATCCCACCGACTATGTTATGTGAACCGAACCGGCGCACCATCCTTGTCTATAAATTATAACATAAATAAATTATTATTTAAATACATTTATTTGTATCTATTTATTTTAAGATGCACATGCCTATAATAATAGTCATATACAAAATCTAATAAAAGTTTGTAATCAATATCTTTATTACATATATATGTCTTATCATAATATATATATTTCATCCACTCAGCTAATTTATATAAATTTTCATTATGAATACTGCAATTTGAACACAAAACACCACCAGCTTCAACAGAAAAACTAACAAATTCTTCTTTGCCACAATTAATACAAGACTTAAATGCTGGCTGAACACCGAAAATTGATAGCATTTTAATTAAAAAAACACTTAATACATAATTAGGATCTTCTTTTTCTAGCAAATCTAAACAATTTATAACAAAAGGAAAAATACGGTGATGAGGCATATTATCATCTAATGATTTAATAATATGAATCATTATCGATACAACATTAGCTTTTTTAATTGAATCTAATACAAAATAATAACTTTTTATCAAAGAATATTCAATCATAACTGGAAAACTAGCTTTACTTTTTTCAAAATTAACATAATTTAAAGTAGTAGTAAAACCAAGTAAACCAGAAGTAACCTTAGAAGCACCTCTAGCTAATACATTTTCTTTTCCATATGGTGTATATAATTCAACTATCTTAGACTTTTCTTTATATTCAATTGAGCCTATTACTAATCCAACAAAACCAACACTCATATATTCTCCTAACCAAAAAGGTCACTATAGTGACCTTTTAAAAATGATCGTTACTATAACCTAATGCACGTAAATCTTCAGGTCTATCTTTCCAATCTTTTTTAACTTTTACCCAAAGTTCTAAATGAACTTTACTTTCTAATAATTTCTTAATATCATTAATACTTTTTTGTTTAATTAATTTAATCATTTCACCATTTTTACCTATTATAATTTTCTTTTGACTATCTCTTTCAACATAAATAGTAGCATAAATATCTTTATAATTAGGATTATCTGGACAATCTTTAACATGATCAACTACAACCGCAATACTATGAGGAACTTCTTCATGTGTTGCATCTAGGATTTTTTCTCTTATTAATTCTCCCATTAAAAATCTAGTAGGATGATCGGAAATCATATCTTCAGGGTAAAACTGTGGACCAAATGGTAAGACACGTTTTACTTCATCTAATAATTTATCTAGATTCTTATCTTCTAAGACTGAAATAGGGAAAACTCCAGCAAAAGGATATAAATCCTTATATAAAGCAATAGTTAAATCTATATCATTAAATTTCTTTAGTTGATCTACCTTATTAATTACTAAAAACACAGGTATTCTAGCTTTTTTCAAATTTTCTAAGATGATTTCATCACCTTTTAAAACCTTTTTTAAAGGAGTAGTCATAAATAAAACACAATCTACACCTTTTGTAGCATCATAACTAGCATTAACCATTCTTCTATCTAATTCTGAAGCAGGTTTATGAATACCTGGAGTATCAGTAAAAGCAATTTGATACTCATCTGTAGTTAAAATACCTAATATTCTATTTCTAGTAGTCTGAGGTTTATCAGACATAATCGCTATTTTCTTACCAATCATTTTATTTAGAAATGTTGATTTACCTACATTTGGTCTACCTATAATAGCAACAAACCCAGACTTATATGTATCAATCTGCATTTTCAATACCTCCAAAACAATATGGCATTAACTCTTTTACAGTAGTTTCTTTATAATCTTTATTCATATTAGCAAGAATTATTACAGTATCTTCATTTAAAAGTTCAAGCATAACTTGTCTACATGCCCCACATGGAGCAATAGGAGCTGTTGTATCTCCTACAATAGCCATTGCTAAAACATCATTTTTACTATATCCATCACTTACCATTTTAAATAGTGCAGTTCTTTCAGCACAATTAGTTAAGCCATAAGATACATTTTCAATATTACAACCTAAAATATACTCACCATTTTTAAGTAAGATTGCAGCACCTACTTTAAATTTAGAATATGGAGAATATGATTTAGTTCTTGCTTCTATCGCTTTTTCAATTAATTTATCAATATCCATACTTACCTCGTAATTTTAGCTTTATTTAAAATTTCATCTTGTTTTTTAAACATTATTTCTTCATCTTCTTTAGTCATATGATCATATCCACATAAATGTAGATATCCATGGACTGCTAAAAATGCAACTTCTCTTTCTATTGAATGACCATATTCGCTTGCTTGTCTAATAGCTTGATCAATATCAATAAAAATATCACCTAATTCATTTTCAAATTCATTATTAGGATCATCACATAATGCAAAAGATATAACATCAGTAACTCTATCTATATTTCTATAATCTCTATTAATAGTTTGAATATATTCATCATTTACAAAAATAATATTAAATTCCTTATTCGGACTATATCCTTTTAATACTTTACGAATTAATGTTTTATACTCTTTTACATCTTTATCATATTCATTAAAAAAATGTATTCTCATATTAAATATTCTCCTTCATAAATAACTGAAGTTGTTTATCTTCTTTAGCTTTTAATGTTTCTAAAACAACCATATTTTCAATCATTAATTTAACAATTTTTTCTAATGTTGAATTAATTGAATAATCAGCAACACATACATAATTAATTCTACCATCTATAGCTAAAGGCGTTACCTTATCTTTACTACCTGATTGATATAATGCAATAGACTTACCACCTTTATCTTTTAATAATTGCATACAAGGTATATCTGTTAATCCATCACCAATATAAATCATATTACGATACTGAATTGAACGATGTTTATCTTTAGTTTCCATATTTAATTTATACTCATCAAGTTCATCAAGTGCACCTTTAGATATTCTAAATATATATTGAGTTTTTTGAGTATAATTAATAGCCATACCAGGCCAAATAGCTTCTTTTGTCACTGGATCATAAATAAATTTACATGCATATATTTTCTTAAAATATTTAGCAATAGCTGTACCTTCAATAATTTCTTTAACACCAGAAGAAATAACATAGTGTTCAACATTAGCTCCTAGTGAAGCTGCAAAAGAATTTATTCTTTCAAACCATGATTGAACACCACGATAATATACAATACTATCGCCTAAAGAATTTAGATATTCCTCTGTAAGAGGGATGTTTTTTTCTTTACATTTTTTTACCATTAAAAACAAATATGAAAGAATTTTATCCATAGAATTTTCATTAGTTATTTGTCCTGCCTCATTCCAAAATTCTTCAGGAGATAAACCTAAATTTTTAATAAAATCATAATTTTGCATATCTGTAGTACATAAAGTTTTATCAAAATCATACATAATACCAATAGTTAATTTTGCCATAAACATTCACCCATATTAATTATATCATATTTATTTTTTAATTTAAAGAAAAAATAAAGAAGCTAAGACTAGCTTAGCTTCTTCACATCAACTATTGTTGATTTTCGTTATTTTGTTGTTCTTGTTCTTTTAATAATTGAACATAGTCACGTTCAACATATCTTGGTCTCTTAGTAACTTGTTTGTTAGCCATTAAAGTACCAATTAAGTCAATTGATCTCTTAACTGAACGTCTACTCTTTAATCTCATCATTAATGGAACTTCAGCATATTTCTTCTTATGAGATACATCCTTTTGGAAGTAAATCTTTTGGTTGAAATCTTGAGGATTTAAAGCAAGATATAATTTTAATGTTGTAGAAGACATTACTAATTTAGCTTGTAAATCTCTACTAATTCTAAAGCTTTCACAAGATTTAGACATTCTTGCTCTAACCTTTCTATAAGAACATAATTCATTCTTAATTGTAGAATAGAATTCTTGAGTTAATTCATTTGCTTCTAAGATTCTGTTCTTAAATGGTTTTACATATCTCTTTTCACGAGGTGTACTTAATTCAGCATCATTAACTTCAACTGTTTCTTCAGCAGGTTCTTCTTCAACTGCTTCTTCAGTAGTTTCTTCTGCTTCTTCATCATCATCGTCTTCATTTTCATCATCAACAACTTCTTCAGCAGGTTCTTCTGATTCTTCTTCAACAACTTCTTCAGCAGGTTCTTCAACTTCTTCAACTACTTCTTCAACTACTTCTTCAGCAGGTTCTTCAACTTCTTCTTCAATAGTTTCAGGTTCAGATGATGTATTACCATAAACGATAATTGGTTGTTTATCTTTCTTAGCAACAAATACGATTAATACGATAATTAATATAGCGATTACTGATAATAATGCAATACCAACGTAATCTAATGCGTAGCCTTGTGGACTACTTGTTATAGCATTTGTTAATCCCATAACTTTATTTTGGAAGCTTAATAATGCAGCATTAATTTCAGCTTCTGTTGTAGCAAGTTCTAAATATGTCATAGTTTCTTTATAGTAGCTTATAATTAAGTCTACATTTTCCTCCGTATAAATTTTTGATAATTCAGCTCTTAATTGATTTTCAACACTAGTTTGTTTAACTGATAATTTAGCCTTAAATACTAATTCACCAGCTTCAATCTTAGCAGTTAATTCTTCTAAGTAAGAGAATAACCATTGAGTAATTTCTTCTTGTTTTTGTTCTCTTAATTCAGCTAATTTACCGTCATCTTTACCTAAAGCTTCAACAATTGCATCAACTTTATCTTTTGCAGCATCTAATGCAGCTTCAACTTCATCAGTATTAGTTGCATCCTTAATAGCTTCTACTAATGTTTCAGTAAATTCAATATTATGTTCAACACAGTAAATCTTAATTTCTTGAACGGCTGCTAACTTAGCTTGATCTAATAATAACTCATCTTCCTTCTTATTAGCTTCTTCTACTAATCTATTCTTAATAGTTTCAGTAACTTGGTCTAATTCATCTTGAGTCTTAGCATTATCGATTAAAGCTTTTTCTTCAGCAGTTAAAGATGTACCTAATGTTTCAGCATAAACATCTAACATCTTCTTAGTGCTTTCCTTAGATTGATCTAAGATTTCACTATCTTGTTTATTATTGATATCATCAATTAATCTATCTTTAATTTCTTCAACTACAGCATCTAATTCATCTTGAGACTTAGCATTTTCAATCTTAGCAATTTCTTCAGCTGTTAATTCAGAACCCATTGTTTCTGCATAAACTTCTAACATCTTCTTTGTTGAATCTTTTGATTGATCTAAGATTTCACTATCTTGTTTTGCATTAACATCATCTACTAATCTATCTTTGATTTCATCAACTACAGTATCTAATTCTTCTTGAGTCTTAGCATTTTCAATCTTAGCAACTTCTTCATCTGTTAATTCAGAACCCATTGTTTCAGCATAAACTTCTAACATCTTCTTATAGCTATCTTTTGATTGGTCTAAGATTTCTTCATCTTGCTTAGTAGAAATTTCATCAACTAATCTATCTTTGATTTCTTCAACTACAGTATCTAATTCTTCTTGAGTCTTAGCGTTTTCGATCTTAGCAATTTCTTCATCTGTTAATTCAGCACCCATTGTTTCAGCATATACTTCTAACATCTTCTTTGTGCTATTCTTTTGTTGATCTAAGATTTCTTCATCTTGCTTATCATTGATATCTTTAACTAATCTATCTTTGATTTCATCAATAACTTGATCTAATTCTTCTTGAGTTTGAGCATTTTCAATCTTAGCAACTTCTTCATCAGTTAATTCAGAACCCATTGCTTCAGCAAATACTTCTAACATCTTCTTAGAACTATCCTTAGTTTGATCTAAAATTGCATCTTCTTGTTTTTGTTCAGTTTCAGCAACTAATCTATCTTTGATTTGATCAACTACAGCGTCTAATTCAGCTTGAGTAGTAGTAGCATCGATTGCATCAATTTCAGCTTGAGTTAATTCTAAACCGATTGTTTCTGCATAAACTTCTAACATCTTCTTTGTGCTTGCCTTAGTTTGATCGAAGATTAACTTATCGATATCAAAGTTTTCTTCAATATAATCATCTAATGCACCATCAAAGTAATCACTTGCATATTCCTTAATTTCATCTCTGATTTCAACAGCAAGAGCTTCAACTTCATCAGCATCAACAGCATTTAAGATTGCATCAATCTTTTCTTGAGGAATTGTATAACCTACGATATCTGCAAATGCTTTTAATGAAGCAACAGTATTTGCCTTTAAGATATCTAATTGTAATTCGTTAATATAATCTTCAACCTTAGTTTCAGCATCCTTAACGATCTTGTTCTTAATTTGTTTTGTATATTTTTCAATTTCAGATACGCTCTTAGCATTTCTAATTAATGCTTCATCTTCAGCAGATAATTTATAATTTTCATCTCTTAAAACAGTAGCACCAAATTCTTCTAATAATGCAATTGCAGCATCCTTAGCTTCATCTAATAATTGATCTTTAACTTGTTGTTCAATTTGATCCTTAACAATAATAGCATTATCTTCAATTTCACTAATTGAGTTTGCATTTAAGATTAAGTTCTTTTGATCTTCAGTTAATTCAATACCAAATGTTTGAGCGTAAGCTTCTAATAATTTAATAGTAGCATTTTGAACTTCGCTAATAGCATAATCTTTTGCATTTTCATCAATCATTGACTTAACAACTAATACAGCATCATATACTTCAGCTACAGTCTTTGCTGAATTAATTACTGCTAATTGTTCAGTTGTTAATTCTTCTTGACCAAATGTATTAGCATAAGATGTTAATAACTTAATAGCTTCTTCTTTAGTTTTATCAACTATAGTAGGTTCAATTGTAGATTCAATTTCAGCCTTAATTTCTAATACTTTATCTTTAATAGCACCAATAGTTTGACATGCTTTGATTTGAACTTCCCATTCAGGATTCCAACTAGCACCTAAACCAGCTAATGTATTATAATATTCTTTTAATAATAGGATAGCATATTCTTTTACATAACCTAATAATAAATCATTTGAGCCTAAATCGACTAACTTAATAATTTCACCCATTACATATTGAGTATTAGCTTTAATTTCATCTAAAGATTTAGAATTATTGATTAATTCAATCCATTCAGGATTCCACTTATCAACTGAAATACCTAATGCTTTAGAATAAGATTCTAATAAGAAGATTGCAGCTTCTTTAGCTTGTGATAAAATAATATTTTCTACCTTATTTGTTGCAGCACTTTCAATATTAGACTTAATAATTAATGCTAATTCTTTTACTTCAGCTAGAGTAGTACATGCATCAATTTGTGCATCATATGAATCTAAATATGCATCTTCTACTTTTAATGTCTTAGCATATAACTTTAATAATTGTTTTGTATATTTCTTTGTATTTTCTAAAATTAAAGTTGGAATTGTTTCTTTTGCAAGAGTATCAATTTCTTCTTTAATTTCTAATACTTTACCAATTAAATCAAATGCTTCTACACTTTCAATAATTGTATTCCATTTTGAATTCCATTCAACTTTTAATAAGTTAGCATATTGTTGTAATGCTGTAATTACATTATCTTTTACTGTACCTAAAGTTGATGTAATTTCATTAATCTTATAATTCTTTATTTCAGTTAAAATTTCACTTACAACTGCTTCTAATGTTTCATGAGTTGCAGCGTTAATTCTATCTGTCCATCTAGTATCATAAGGAACTTCTAATACTGTAGCAAATGTTTCAACTAACTTAATAGCTAATGCTTTCTTAGCTTCTAAGAATAATTCATCACCTAATGTTAAACCATTTTCTAATGCAGTAAATTCAATTGCATTCTTAACTAATAATACATTTTCTTTTAATTCATAAGCATTTGCTGAACTATTAATTAATAATGTCCAGTTGTTATCCCACTTATCGCCAACCATTAATGTGTCAGCATAAACATGTAATGCTTCTAATGATAATTCTTTAGCCTTAGCTAAGCCTTTATTTGTTAACTTTTCAATAGCAACATTATCAATTTCAGCTTTAATAGCTGTTACTTCAGCTTTAACTTCTTCAACTGTACTACATGCATTAATTCTTACTTCCCAGTTAGCATCTTTTTCAACTGTTAAAGTTTCTGCATATAAGTTGATAACTGAAATAGCTAATTTCTTAGTTTCAGTTAAAATTATTGCTTCATAATCTGTATTAACTATAGCATCAATATATGCTTTAAGATCTTTTGCAGCTTCTACAAGATCCTTAGCATTATTAAT
>JBGVRA010000095.1:0-12771 GCA_045127955.1 Anaeroplasmataceae bacterium | reverse complement strand
GACCGACCAGCTTTAGTCAATCCCCTAGCGTATTACTCTAAGTAATTTGAAATATATTTGGAGAGCCGTATACGAGACCCGTACGTACGGTTCGGCGAGAGGGGCGAAGATAAATCAAATTATTTTCCCTCTACTCTATTTCTTGAGTTTCTTCGTCTTTTTTAAACATTTCTTCTAATTCAGCTCTTTTTCTAGCCATATATGCCATTGTACGAACAATAACAAATAATGTTAAAGCAATAAATAAGAAGTTAATAATTGATTCAATAAAAGCAGTAAAATCAATATAATTTAATACAGCATAATTTAAACCATCAGGACCAACAATAGGATTTTCCATACCAACTTCAGCTAATTTTGAGTTTGGCATGATATAATATAATCCTGATTCCATACCTGGAATATAAGATAATGCCCAGTTAACAATTGGCATTAAAATCTTTTGGTTTAATGTTGTTACGATAGTATTAAAAGCACCACCTACGATAACACCGACAGCCATATCTAATACATTACCACGAGTAATGAATTTCTTGAAATCTTCAAAAAACTTTTTCATATTCTATTTTTCCTCCATCATTTTCTTTAATTATATTCAATATTTTACAATTTGTAAAGATATCTTAAATAAATTACAACTTTTTATCGATTAAAAGATATGTTATAATATAATAAGGTGAGAAATATGCGAAAAAAAATAGATGTTCATACTCATTTAATTGGTAATATATGTGGAATAGGTTCAGAAGGAGAACTACGTCCTATTGGCAATGGCTGTGCTCAATATGCATCAGGTAAAATAATAAGACTAATACCTGAAGGATATGGTGATTACATGTTAACGCCTGAAACATTAATAAAAGTTATGAATGAAAATAATGTAGAATACAGTATATGTTTACAAGGTAATTATGCTGGTTTTCAAAATTTATATACATATGAAGGTATGAAAAAATATCCACAAAGAATTATTGGTAGTTTTACATATGATCCTTTTTTTAGAAACAAAGATAAAGTTATTGATAATTTAGTTAATAATCTTAATTTTAAAGTAATTAAAATGGAAGTTTCAAATGGATCAGGATTAATGGCAAACCATGAAACTGTTAAATTAAATGGCCAAACTATGAATGAAGTTTATGAAATGGCAAATAAAAATAATTTAATATTCTTTATAGATATTGGTAGACCATTTAATAATTGTTACCAAGTTGATGAATTAAGAGAAATTATTTTAAAATATCCTAATATGACCTTTATTGTTTGTCATTTAACAGCACCTCAACATTTACAATCAGATATCTTAAAAGAAAATATGGAAAAACTAAAATTAGATAATGTATATTTTGATTTAGCTGCCTTGCCTAATAATACTAAACAGCCATATCCATTTATTGAGGCTTTAGAATATATTAGATTAGCAGCGGATATAGTAGGCGTTGATAAAATATTATGGGGTTCTGATTTTCCTGCAGCTATGAATTATTGTACTTATGAAGAATCTTATAAATATATTGAAGATAGCTTATTATTTACAGAAGAAGAAAAAGATATGATTTTATATAAGAATGCTGATAAATTATTTAGAGGATTATTATAATGAAGGGTTTATATATTCATATTCCTTTTTGTAATACTATTTGTAGTTATTGTGATTTTCCAAAACAAATCGCCAAAGAGGAAAAAAAAGCATTATATATTGATTATTTAATAAATGAAATCAATTCGAAAAGACATCTATTAAATAATATTACAAGTGTCTATATAGGTGGAGGTACACCTAATTCTATTAGTATTTATTTATTAGAAAAATTACTTATCTCAATAAAAGATATCTTAAATAATTCGCTTGAAAATACTATTGAAATTAATTGTGAATTATTAACAAATGAACAAGCTATATTATTTAATAAATATAATATAAATAGAGTAAGTATTGGTGTTCAAACAATTATTGATAGACAAATTAAAGCAATTAAACGTCATCATAATAAAGAAATGGTTATAAATGCTATTCAAATATTAAATGATAATCATATTCAAAATATAAATTTGGATATGATGTATGGACTACCATTTCAAACTATAGACACATTAAATGAAGATATTGATTTTGTTTTAAGTTTACCTATAAAGCATATTTCATATTATAGTTTAATAAAAGAAGAAAAAACTATTTTAGAATATCAATTAAATCATAATCAAATAGATGTTCCTGATGATGATTTAGTTGCAGATATGTATGAAATAGTTAATCAAAAATTAAAAATGAAGATGTTTAATCATTATGAAATCAGCAACTATGCAATTAATGGATATGAATCTATTCATAATTTATTATACTGGAATTTAGATGAATATATTGGTGTTGGAGCAAGTGCTGCATCATTTATTAATCATCAAAGATTGAAAAATGCTAATATGCTTAAATATTATTTTTTAAATAATCTAGAAGAAGAATATAGTTTATCTATATTTGAAGAAAAACAAGAATATATGATGTTAGGTTTAAGAAAAATAAGTGGTATTAATATATTAGATTATTATAATAGATTTAAAACATATCCAAATGATGATTTTGATATTGATAAATTAATTAAATTAGATTTAATCGTTATCAAAGATAATCAAATTATGATTAAAGAAGATAAAATATTACTAGCTAATTTAGTATTTGAAGAATTTGTGGGGTGATAGAATGGCAAATAGAGAAATTAAATATTATGAATTTTCCGATTTTAGATATCATCTTCAAACAGATAAAAGATTAAGTCCAAATACAATAAAAGCTTATATGACAGATTTAGAATTATATGGTGAATTCTTATATAAGTATCAAGGACTTGATGATATTACTATGGTTGATCAATTACATATTGATCGCTATATTGCATCTTTAAAAAGAGCTAATTCATCTAAACAAACGATAGCTAGAAAGATTATAGCTATAAAAGAATTCCATAAATTTTTATATCAAGAAAACATTTCAACTGATGACCCAGCTAAATTTATTGACATGCCAAAACAGTCAAAACCTTTACCTGTGGTTTTAACAAAAGAAGAAGTTGCTAAGATGATTGATTCTATTAGTACTGATTCACCTATAGGTTTACGAAATAAAGCTATGATTGAAACACTTTACGCATCAGGAATGAGAATATCAGAATTAATTAATTTAAGACTTGCTGATATTCATTTAAGAGAAAAGTATATTGTAGTTATTGGAAAAGGTGATAAAGAAAGAATGGTACCTTTAGGAGATATGGCAATTTTAGCTATTAGAAATTATATTGAAAAGGGCAGACCTCATATTGCAATTAAGGGTGGTAATTATTTATTTTATAATTATCAGGGAAACCCTATTTCAAGACAATCATTATACAAAATGATAGTTAAATTAGCAGCTGATAATGGTATAACAAAAGAAATATCTCCACATACTATTAGGCACAGCTTTGCAACACACTTACTTGAAGGTGGAACAGATTTAAGAGTAGTTCAAGAGTTACTAGGACATGAAGATATATCAACAACGCAAATATATACTCATATCGATAAATCAAGATTAAAAGAAATGTATTTAAACACACATCCAATGGCAAAAAAGGAGAATGAATAATGTATAAAAGAATATTTTTAATTGTAATGGATTCTGTAGGTTGTGGTACAGCTCCATTAAGTCATTTATATGGTGATGATGGTGCAAACACTATAAAACACATCTCAGAGGCTTGTAAAGGAATAAATTTACCTTGTTTAGAAAGTTTAGGGTACGGTAATATTACTGATATTATTGGAGTAAATAAGGATAACTCATTAAAAGCTTATTATGGTAAAGCTGATGAATTATCAACTGGGAAAGACACTATGACAGGGCACTGGGAAATGATGGGAATCCATACTACAAAACCATTTAAAACATTTACTGATACTGGATTCCCAAAAGAATTAATAGAAGAATTAGAAGCAAAAACAGGTCATAAAATTATTGGTAATATCGCAGCTTCTGGTACTGAAATTTTAAAAGACCTTGGTGAAGAACATCTAAAAACTAAAGCTATGATTGTCTATACCTCAGCAGATAGTGTATTACAAATTGCTTGTCATGAAGAAGCATTTGGACTTGCTGAACTATATAGATGTTGCCAAATTGCAAGAGATATTTGTATGAAAGAAGAATACATGGTTGGTAGAATAATAGCAAGACCATTTATTGGCGATAATAAAGATAATTTTAAAAGAACATCAAATCGTCATGATTACGCTTTATCACCAAGTGATATTACTACATTAGATAATTTAAAAGAAAGCGGATATGATGTAATTTCAATCGGTAAAATTAATGATATATTTAATACTTGTGGAATTACTAAAGCTTACAAATCAAAATCAAATCATCATGGTATGGAAATTTTAAATGAAGTTACAAAAGAAGAATTTAATGGTTTATGTTTCTTAAATTTAGTAGACTTTGATGCATTATATGGACATAGAAGAGACCCTATTGGTTATAAGAATTGTTTAGAAGAATTTGATACTGATTTAAGTTCATTCTTAAAACTAGTAAATAACGATGACTTAGTCATTTTAACAGCTGACCATGGTAATGATCCTACTTGGATTGGAACTGATCATACAAGAGAATATGTACCTATTATTGTTTATGGTAAAAACTTAAATGGAGGCGATTTAAAGACTTTGTCTAGTTTTGCAGATATTGGTCAAACAATTGCTGAAAACTTTGCTGTTAAGCCTCAAAAAATAGGTAAATCTTTCCTAGGAGAATTAAAATAATGAAAAACTTTATTTACAATACTCCAACCAAAGTATTCTTTGGGAAAAAACAAGAAGAAAACTTAGGCCAGATTTTAAAAGATTATAACATTACTAAAATATTACTACATTATGGTAAATCCTCAATTCATAAATCAGGATTATACCAAAAAATAACAACTATATTAAAAGAAAATAAAATCTCATATGTTGAACTTGGAGGAGTTGAACCTAATCCAAAACTATCTTTAGTTCTAAAAGGCGTTGAACTAGCTAAAAAAGAAAAAGTAGAACTAATATTAGCTGTAGGTGGAGGTTCAGTAATTGACTCAGCAAAATCAATAGCTGTAGGTGCTTGTGTAGATCATAGTCCTTGGTTATTTTCTATAAAAAAAGAAACACCAACTAAACACATCCCAGTAGGTGTCATCTTAACACTTTCAGCAGCTGGGTCTGATATGTCAAATTCATGCGTAATAACAAACGATGAAACACTAGAAAAAAGAGGTTTTAATAGCGAACAAAACAGACCACTTTTTGCAATCCTTAATCCAGAATTAACATACACAGTAGATAAATATCAAACAGGTTGTGGAATCGTAGACATCCTAATGCATACATTAGAAAGATTTTTCTCTAAAGGCGAAAAAACACCAATCACTGATAATATAGCAATAGGCTTAATGAAAGCTGTTATCGAAAATGGCATAACAGCAATAAACGATCCAACTAACTACTCAGCAAGAGCTAATTTAATGTGGGCTAACAGTCTAAGTCATAACGGATTAACATCATGCGGAAGAGATTTCTTAATGTCTGTTCATCAAATAGAACATGAAGTGAGTGGAATGTTTGATAGAGTAGCTCATGGTGCAGGACTTTCAGTATTATGGCCAGCGTGGGCTAAAATCGCCTATAAAGCTGATTTAAGCCGTTTTGGACAATTTGCCTATGAAGTGATGGGAATTGAAAAAACTAACAATCTAGAAGAAGATGCATTAAAAGGAATTAAAGCCTTAAAACAATTCTTCAAAGAAATAGGAATGCCAACAAGCATGAAAGATCTAGAAATAGATGAAAAACACTTTAAAGAACTTGCTTATAACACTACATTTAAAAATACAAGAATACTTCATGATATAATAGATGTAGATGAACAAGTAGCATATAAGATATTATTAGAAACAAATATTGAATAATACAAAGATAATTAAAGGCATGCACATGCCTTTTTTTGTTACCCAAAAATATTTCAAAACGAATCTAGTGTACAAAACTAGCAAATAAATTGTTAACGATAAGAAAAAGAGTTTACACCAACTAGATAAATAAAGAAAAAATAAAAAAAAGGGAATGTGGTAAATAAATACCACAAAATTTAGACAAATCGAGAATATAAAATACGGATAATCACCCATCTCGATTGCTAATTTAAAATGAGGTATTTATATAAAAAATATTTCAAAACGAATCTAGTATTAAAAACTAGTATTTAAAATATAATAAAATATAAGTACTAGGAAACATAACTATCAAAAATTTCAAAATTAATCTAGTTTATAAAACTAGTTATTAAAATATTACCAATAATATAAAAGAGTTAAAGTAACTAGTTTGATGATCAAATATTTAAATCATATAAAACTAATATTTAAAGATCATATTTAAATAAAAACAAAAAATCAACAATTAGAAAAGAACAAAAAAATTAAGCTGATTTCTATAATAAACCAGATTAAAATAAAAATAATATTGAAATAAAAAACTTAAAATATGCTTATAATACAAAAATAAGACAAAAACAAAAAGAGTATTTAAATACATCAAAATTTTAAGCAATCGAGAATATAAAAATCAGATAATCACCCATCTTGATTCCTATTTTAAAAAGGAATATTTAGATAAAAATATTTCAAAATATATCTAGTATTAAGAACTAGTAAAATAAGTAATATAAAACATAAATTCATTTACAATAAACTAGATAAAAAATTATAAATTAAAAAAAGAGAAGTAGCCAGACAATTATATTTATAAAAACAAAGAAAAAATAATCTAAAAAAACAAAAATAAAACTAATGCAAAAAGAGTATTTAAATACATCAAAATTTTAACGAATTGAGAATATAAAAATCAGATAATCACCCATCTTGATTCCTATTTTTTCATCTATATTTTCATCAATAAAATTTTCAGCAGCAATCTAGTATTCAAAACTAGATAATAAACATAAAGTTAAACAGGATCCATAAAGTCGAAAAAATTTTCAAACTTAAGAAAGAAGAAGTCTAAAATAAAACAAGATCAGATGACACTGTAAAGCTAAATATCAATTTCAATCAATAAAGAATAATCATTCATAAGAAACAAATAAAAAGACAAATATGGATAATATTAAACCTCATTTTAGATTACAAACCATCCAATCATATTCATGATATAAGTTCAATATGAGATATAAAAGGAGTTCCTATAAGACTATCTATTCTTTGTAATCAGCCTCAAAAAGATGTTTATGGTCTACATTTAAGATATAGATCATTTCGTATATTACTATCAGAAATCGAATAGATAAGAACCTTAATTTTAAATTCTCGATTGATGATATTATAATTTCATTTTTTAAAGTATTAAATTTATAGTCTATCAGATTATAAAAAAGCATCAAAAATCAAGCCTAAAATAGCTCTTTTTTCAGCGAAGAAAATAAACATACATAATGTAATATTCATTTTTTCACAAGAATTATAACTTAATATATATTAAGCTGGTAAGATATTAATAAGGACATGTATCAAAAGAAAATGATCATTTAAAATTAGAAATCCAAATGAATAATCACCTTGTTTTCCATTTCTCGATCGCTGAAAATAAAGACCTGTTTTATCTCTAAAAATAATTTCAAACACCATCTAGTTAATAATACTAGATATTAGAATTAAAAACACGATAAAATTAGATATTCATTTCTAGATAAAAAGAAAAATAAAATATTTTTTTAATAAACATCGATGATGTCACATTCAAGTGTATAATATAGATGTGAGCTAAATTGATCGAACATGACCAAGCAAAAACGTCAGATGGTCATCTTTAGGACGCGTTGATTCAAAAACGAATTCAAAACTTCACCATTTGAGTACGTTTTTCAGTTTAAGTAAAAAAAGGAACGTGTCCAAAATCAAAAATCGAGTCAATCAATTGCTCAAAAAATAAAAAAATTAAGAATCGAAAAAACACCCCCTAAAAACAGCACTTAAAACCCTTTTTCTTCAAAAAGGAGAATCCACTTCAAAAATCACTTATTCACAAAAACCTGAAAATCCGCATTATATCTACGTTTTAAGTTGGTTAACATAATATATATTATAGGAAGTTATATAGACTGCAAAAAAGTGGTTAATTAGGGTTTGAAATAAAATGAAGAGGTGGTTTTGATGTTGATTAGAGGTTTCTTTTGGATATAAAACTTATTCTAAACTACCTCAGAAAAATATATTTGGTGTAGTTTAGTTAAAAAGGGTATTTTGGTTAAGAAAGTGAAAAAATGCTTTTTGAACATCTCTTCATACCAACTCCTAAAAACCTCATTTCTTAATTGCAACTGCGTTTTGACCTCTTTTATGTATTTTCTTAAAAACCTCTTCTTCTACTTCATTTGGTACAGGTTTCGGCTTTGCATTTAGCTTAATAGTTCTGATCGTGGGTTGTCAAGGATGAAAAAAATGACTTTTTTGAATCTAAAAAAGATGAACATTGTTAGGTTATTTTCTTTATTATAAAAATGTAGTTATTTTATAGTTTTTATATTTTATTGAATAAAAAGTTCTAAACAAGGGGGTGATTGATGTCAAATTATATTAATCAACATGATATCTTGTATAAAAATGTATAGTGACATAATAAATGTCTTTTATTATATTAAACATAAATAATGTCACTATACATTTTTAATATATTTTTCTTTCAAAAAATGTTATAGACATTGAATATGTCACTTTAGAAACGACTCTACTTTATTTGTTTTTTTTCTTGGTGAATTAGATTTATTTTTACAAAATTCAATCATACATTGATTATGTTATTTTATCTTTTTCTTCTTTTTTTCTCGTTTGTTGAAAACTACATCGATTGTGTCAGTTTATTTTTTTCTTGTTTTTTTATATATTGTTTTGATTGATACATCGATTATGTTTCTTTAGGTATTTTCATTTTCTTTTTTACTCTTTTTATTCATTTTGAATTATTTCAATAATGCACATTGATTATGTTACATTATGATTTTCTTCTTGTTTAATTCTTTATTTTAATTATATACATCGATTATGTTACTTTAGGTTTTTATATAAAAAAATAAAAGAGAGCTATTAACTCTCTTCATCTTCCATTATAATTTCGAATAAACTCATTTGTCTATTTCTTGAATCAAACATCTCTTCTTCTACTATTCTTACCCAAGTCGCTGAACGACCAGTTCCATTAGGACGAATCTTATTTTGCTTTTTTAAACTTTCTAATGCTCGATTGATTGTTGAATCTGAAAAATATGGATGTTTAGATCTGATTTCATCTTTTGTAAATATTTGTCCTAATTTTAAGATTGTACTTTCAACGTTATCTATTTTTCTTATTCTCTTATCAAAATTATATTCATCAGTTTTTTGTTCAATTTGGTTGTAGCCTTCTAATAGCATTTGAATTGTCAAACGATTTAAGATTGCTGTTTGTGAGAATCCTTGTTCCCAATTGAAGCTAGCTGATACTATTGCATTTTTGAATTCTTCTTCATGTTCATAATATAATTCAAAGAAGCTTACATACTTAAATACATTAAATCTTTCTTTGAATAATAGTGAATAATAAATTAATAAATTTAAGAATTCATTTTCTTGAGTGTATAATTTAATATTTGAGATATCAATAAATAAGTTTGTTGCTAGTTGAGTTGCTTCAACTTGATTTGAATTTAACAATTTTTTATATAACGATAATATTTGATCTAATTTAGTTCTTAGTGAAATTCTTTTCTTTTCGGTTAATAAATTGACCTGAACATCCACTGTCTTTGATGCATATCCAACTTCTTTTACATCTCCAAAAATTCTTTTAGATAAGGCTAAAAATTCATTTGAAGTCAACTCTAAATCAGTTCCTTTATCTTGAATTATTTTGAATACTTCTTTTAAATTAGCTAATATTTTTTCATCATTTGTTCTTGGAATTCCGTTTTTTCTAATGATTAATCTTAATCTATTTTCTGATATATTTAAGTTTAAAACTCTTGCAGCAAAGAATGTATCTCTTTCAATTGTATCTTTTACAATTGTATTCATTTCATTTTTGAAGATATCTTCATAATAAAAATCTTTCCCTTTAAATCTATAAAGTTTCGTTAAATCCATCACTAGATCAGCTGGATAAGATATTCTTTGTATGTTTTCTAAACAGTGCATTCTTATACACCTACCTTCTTTTTAAAATCCTTGCTTATTATATCAAATTTAGTTCAATAAAACAAGTTTATATCGCCTAAAAACGATAAAAAAGGCGTTTTAAGCGCCTTTTAATAATTTTATGATAAATCATCGGTATAAAATATAGAACCGCCTATAAACTCTCTAACAATAGAATTACAAGGTATCCATTTATCTGATATATCTTTAAAGTATTTTAAGAATTTAATTAATCTATTAGCTTGAATGTAATATGGACTTTCTGGTGAAACTGTTTCTAATAGTGGCAACGCATGTTTTTTAAGGACACATAACTCATATGTAAGTTCAGAATTATAAACAAAATCAGCATTAGCTTGATGAGGATAAATCCATTTAAATTCTCCTCTTCTTACACTTGACCACATATCTAAAGTCTTCTCACATGATGTATTTCTATTTTCAAAATCTCTTACCATTCTTCTAATTAATCTGATGTCAGAAATAGATAAAGGATTATGATCATCAATATGTAATTGTGGTTGTGGTGCTATATAAACCTTAAATTTCATTTCATTTGCTATAGAAGGGGTCAAATCGTCATTTAAAGCGTGGATTCCTTCAATTAGGATTGGTTGACGCTTTTGGAGCTTAACAGGCTCAGAAAAGCTTCTAGAACGGTCTTTAAAACTATAGTGTGGCAGTCTTACTTCTTCTCCTGCAATTAATTTATACATGATTTCATTAAATAATTTTCTATCTAAAGCATCAATATGTTCAAAATCAGGCTTGCCAAATTCATCAACAATCTTATTAGGACCAGGCATATAAAAATCATCAATACTAATCATAAATGGATCAATTCCTAAACTCTTTAAAGTTATTCTTAAACGATTAGTAAAAGTAGTTTTACCACTTGATGAAGGACCTGCTACCGCAATAAGTTTAATAGTATCGATATTCTTTAATATTTTATTGCCTAAATCAGCTAATTGATTATTATGTCTTGTTTCACAAATATTAATAAATTCTAAAGCTTTACCATTTTCAATAATTTCATTTAATTGCGAAATATAACCAGATGAAGTGATATTTCCCCAAATATTAGCTTCTTTTAAAACATTTTGATAAACTTTTTCATCTTTAAAAGGTGGAATTTGACCAAGTGTTTCAGATCTTGGATATTGAATAATAAAGCCTGGAGAATAAAGTTTTAACTTATATTCTCTTATAAATCCAGTTGAAGGTAACATATATCCAAACATATAATTTTTATAGCCATCACACTCATACATATGTACTTCATCTTCAGGACGATATTTTAAGATTTTTACCTTATCTTTATATCCTATTTCTTCATAATATTTAATAGCTTCTGATTTACTAACTGTTGATCTTCTAATAGGTAAATCTTGGTTAATAATCTTAACTAATTCATCTTGAATCAAATCTAAATCATCAGGAAATAACGCATGATTAATATTTGATATACTTGCAAAAATACTTCTTGAAACAGAATAATTAAATATTACTCTAGCTTTTGGAAATACTCTTTCAACAGCCATAACAATCAAATATCTTAAAGTACTTTGATATATAGTAACAGCATTTGAATCACTCAAATTTAATAGTTCAACACTTGCATCATCAGTAATAATATAATTAAGTTCTCTAATACGATTGTTTACTCTAGCTGCTTGATAAGCAAATTTATCTTCTTCTATTAAGTCTAAAATAGATGTAGGTTCATCTAAAACCAATTCTTTTCCATTAATTATTATCTTCATAACTGACCTCCATTTTTTTCAGAATCTATACGTTTTTAAAAACTAGAAAATTATATTCAAAGAATGAAATATAATATTTTTATATAACATACAATCTAGTTTTTAAATCTAGGTGTATCCTGAAATATTTTTTTGATAATACAATATAGTCAACTGGATTAATTATTATAACATATTATTAAAATAAAATCTACTATGTGATAATATTTTATTATTAACATATTTTGTTATATTAGTTGTTGACATATATAATATGCTAAATAAAGATATTTTTATCTAAACTTTCTAGTTTTTAAAACTAGTTGTGCTTTGAAACTTTATTTTTGGTTGTAAATCTTTTTTGATAAATCAGTTTTAGAGTTGTTGATTATTTTATTTTGAATTATTCACATCTATATTTTCTAGTTTTTAATACTAGTTACGTTTTGAAATTTATTTTTGGTATTTATCTTATAATTATTTTCGCAAATCGAGACGGGTGTTTACCCGTTTTTTATTTCTCGATTTGTCATATAAAATTATATCTTTTTCATGAAAAGATTACGTTTTTTCTTATAAATTATAATATAAACATAATCATTTTATATTTTTGAAGTTATTTAAACATTTCAGAACTCATCTAGTTTGTATCTCTTAATTAAAATCGAGTAGAGTAGAAAATTATTAATTATTCTTAAATTAATAACTTTCATCCCCTCTCACACCACCACATCGTGCCGTTCGGCAATGGGCGGTTCAATTTATAAGTTTAAATTCAAGCTAAATAATAATCTAGAGCG
>JBGVRA010000094.1:0-2266 GCA_045127955.1 Anaeroplasmataceae bacterium | reverse complement strand
AAGTGAACTACTCACCTATTGAATAAGTGAGCTTCTAGGTGAAAACTTGCGTTTTCTACCTATAGGACAGTTCCTGCCCAATACTGCTACTATAGCTATTAGCTTCTAGTTACACAGATACATATTTTATTTGGATTACTTAATCCTTTACACACCATATCTATTGATGTGTTTTTTTCTTGTGCGTATAATCTCATAATATTATAAGCACCACCACTATCAGCATTATACACCATATTATCTAATTTATATATTCCTCTTTTAACTCGTCCTTTTTCAACATATTCTTTTGATACTTGAGGTGAGTTAATTGGACATTTTGATGTATTATATTCTTTTTGATAAATTAATTCTATACCTTTATTTCTAAGTTTATATTCAAGTAATTGATAAAACTTAGCAAATGGCAATCTATGTATCTTTTGATTAGTTTCTTTACCAAAATCCAAATCTTTTCTTATATCTTTCCAATCACCAATAATAACTTTTGAAATATTATTTTTACTACAATAATCAACTATAATTCTTGATGACTTGTGCAAAATATAATCTACACGCTTTTGTTTCTTATCTTCTAATCGTAATAATCTTTTACTATCATTAACTTTATTTCCATATTGTTTAGTTAAAATACTTCTGTATTTAGCAATAGTTTTATTGTAGTAATATAAAGTATTTAAATATGTACTTCCAGAGATAATAAATGAATATCCTTTATTATCATAAATAGCAGCTAGATTACATACTCCTGGATCAATACTAATATATCTACCATTATCTATTACTTTTTCTACATCATCGTTTTCATAAACAATATATACCAAATATCTTTCATCTTTCAAATATTTAAATTCAACTTGTTTTATATTATTTATTTCTTTTTCTATTTCAATATAAAAGAAGTTAACATCAATATTAAATTTTTCTTTTATATAAGTTTTCATATTCTTAGATATCATAAATCTAATCTTATTACCATCTAATACTTTAAATGAATTGTTTAAATATTTGATATTAAAATGACCAGCTTTTGGCTTATATCTTGGTGGATTAGGTTCTTCAATACCACCAGTTTGTTTTAATTTAAAATAACTTTTCCATCCTTCATCTAATCTTTGAAGAATATCTTGAGAAGTTTGAGAAGGGAGAGATTTATACCACATATCTGTTTTTAAATTTTTCTTTTGACTATACCAATCAGGCATCTTATCAAAACCTAATTCATTAAAATTATGTCTTTCATAATTACCAACATTATAAAGTCTTGCCGCAGCATATGTTGATAATCCCAAAACTAATGATGTAGTTTTGTTAGGATGAATTTCAAATTTATAAACCAATCGCATAATCTTATTCCCCTTTCTCTTGATTTAATATATATCGTTTAATATTTTCTTCTGAAACACTTCCTATTGTTTCAACATAATAAGAAGGATTCCATAACTCTCCTTTCCATAATTGTAAAGTTATTTCTGGAAACTCTCTTAATAACAACCTTCCAGAAATACCCTTCATCATTTTAACGATATATGAAATAGAATTTTTAGGGTGACTTGAAACAAATAAATGAATATGATCAGATTCTCCTACTTCCATTTCATGAATTATGAATTCTTTATCCTTCGCAACACTTAATAATATTTCTTTAAGTCTAGTTTCAATTTTAGAATTCAAAACTTTTCGTCTATATTTAGTAGACCAAACAATGTGATAATTGACATTGTAAACGCAAGTTCTAGCGTGTGTTAATTTATTCTTTCCCATACACATATAGTATACCATAAAATGTTAAAAAAGTAAATAATTAAGCCAACTTTTAATAGATACATATAGTTGAGAAAAAATATAATAAAAACACGTTTTATCCAACGTGTTTGTTATATTTTTCGAAAAAAATTAAGCTTTCATCTCGGGTATTGAATATCCGAGGATTCTCGCTTTACATTCCTAAATGGTAGTAAAGGCGTTGCTAAGTACATTATTTTTTGAAAAATTCTACAATATATTTTTCTTACTATATTCATTCTTAACATCTCCTTCTTTTATTTTTAAAATGTTTTTAAATAAAATTATGCACTTAATTTATTTTGTTTTTTTTCTAATAAATACCATGGGGTATAAAATAATCCCCAAATTATAACTAGTAAAAATGGTAATGTAATTAAATACCACATTCCTTCTAAATGGAAAAGGTTTGCTAATACTGTAAAAAGCGATTCTGGTTTATATAAAAACATAAAATTTGTTGACCAAAATTTAGAATTAT
>JBGVRA010000093.1:0-1873 GCA_045127955.1 Anaeroplasmataceae bacterium | reverse complement strand
ATAGATTTCACCAAAAGAAACCGACACTGTACGGAGTGAATCATGTGTAACTATCTGTTCTGCACTATTCATAAAGCACCTCTTACACAAGGGAGGCTTTGGTGCAGTGTGTAACTGTTAGACAAATTCTAATTTATCTACCGATTCATTATATCATAAATCTTCCTTATTTTCCACTTAATCAACTTGGGTATAATAAAAAAACGCCATAAATAGAACCATCCTTTAATCAAAGCCTTTTTCTATCTTTTAAGCGTCTTCATTTATTTTAGCGATTGTTTTACAATTTTTTTCAAAATTATCTTTCTAATTGTCTCTTTATCAACATCCATTATTTGAGAAATCTTTAAATAACTATTTCCATCATCATATAATTTAATAACTTTCTTATCAAATTCTTCACTTTTATCACTATTAATATTTACTAAATTACAAAGTTCATCTACTCTTATGCCTTCAAAGAAAGCTATCAACAGTATATCAAAAGTATTATATTCAATACCTCTTAATATAGCTGCCAACCTTCTTCTGCTTATACTAAATAATTCATATCCTTCATAAAACTTTTTTAGATCATCATAAATTAAATCTAAATCTTTTCTTTTCCTTCTAACAGATAAAAAGTACTTATCGTCTAATCTATCAGTTAATAGCTTTTCAAAACCAACATTTGATTCTGTTTTAAAATCATTTGTTAAGAAACCATAAATATATTTACTAAATCTTAATTCAATACTATCTATTGGTACTTCTTCTACTTTATTATCTAATTCACATACTTCTAATGGTGTTAGTATTAATTGATTTTTGCTACCATAAAATATTTTAGTTTCTAATAACTTACAATGATGATGTACACAAACTTTTACTTTTTCTAACTGGTGTTCTATGTGAAAGTAAGCTTCTCCAAACCTATTTCTATCTTCTTCTACACATTTAGAACAGTATCTCAAATGTGTATTTTCTTTTACCACAGGCGTGTGAAGATAATTAAATGAACTTTTACCATTAATAATTTCACTAATAGCTTTTTCTTTTTCATCTCTAGTAAGAAACCTACTGTAGAAGTTGAAAATTGTGTGTTTACTTAATATATCAACATCAGATAGTTGTTTATTCAATTTACTTTTGAAATCATTTCTTAATTTATTAATAAAAGCTGTTTTAGGTTGATCAGTACCTTTAGCAAATACTAATTTAGTAAATTCTTTTGAACTACCAACGCCACTTCTTACATATATCCTACATATAAATGAATAGAACAATTCATTAGGATATATAATAGGTATATTTTTAATCATATGTACAGAACTCCACTGCTACTTTTTCTTTTAAATAACAAATTGCTCTATTAATATCTTTATTTGAAATATTTCTAACATGTTCAAATAGATCTTCTTTTTCATAGTCTTCATTAGTATCTAACTTAACAATAGCTTCTTCTTTAATAGGTTTCTTTTTATTAATATCATCCACATTAATATGATTTACCATAGTTGAAAAATATTTAATAAAAGTGTCTTTAATTAAATCTAACGATAACTTTTCAATACCTGTTATAATTGAGTGCTTCTGTGCTTCAATAAATAAACTTTTCATCATAGCTGTGTTTCCATTTGTAAGTTTATAAAACAATGTCGCATAAGATGAATCAAATTGAACCTTTTCTTTAGTATACTGATATCTAAACATTAACTCACAGAATCTATAGAAATGATCGTCATAATCTAATTTTTTCATTTCAATACCGATCATCCTTCTACTTAAATATTCTTTACTAGAAAAGTATTTATTAGTTGAAATATTACCTACAAAACAGATTGAAATATTAGATTGATTTACCAACTGAGTTAAATAATTAATTAAAGTTTCA